>JAJDCP010000157.1 GCA_029260765.1 Planctomycetota bacterium | reverse complement strand
GCAGCCGCTGTAGCGTCGGTCTATGACCGACGGGAACACCGACCCGCATAGAGTCCCCCCGATCTTCGGAGCAGCCGCTGCGGACGCGGCTTCCGGCGCTCACAGAGCGCCGCTACAGGGGGAGGAACCGCTGCGGACGCGGCTTGCAGCCGCTGTAGCGTCGGTCTATGACCGACGGGAACACCGACCCGCATAGAGTCCCCCCGATCTTCGGAGCAGCCGCTGCGGACGCGGCTTCCGGCGCTCACAGAGCACCGCTGCGGACGCGGCTTGCAGCCGCTGTAGCGTCGGTCTAGAGCAGGGCCCTGGCAGGGGTCTCTCAGGGAAACTCGGTTCATCCGCGGAGATCGGTCTCGCCGGCGGTGTCGAGTAGGCCGGGACGTTCCCGCATGACCGGATCTCGCTTCTTCGCTTCTCCACTTTCACCGCATCCCTCGCCGAAAGGCATTCCTCAAAAGTGTTGGGCGTCGAGCTCCCACACCGGTTGTTGCCCGCCGGATAGCCAGCTGGCCGCACCCCGGAGACTGCCAAACTCTGCGCTGGAGCGACGAAAAACCCGCTCGTCACGATGGACCTCCCACCGATGGAGGTCCCCGCTGTGAATCCGAGCCAGCCGCCGTGTATCATGCGCGCAGTCGCGCAGTCGTGCGCCGCCTCAAAGGAAGCCTGCCGTGGCCCGGCCCACGCCCATCGCGACCCCCGACGACCCCCGTCTGGCCCCCTTCCGCGCGTTGCAGAACCCCAAGCACGCGGCACGCGCGGGAATGTTCGTGGCCGAGTCGGCGATGCTCCTGCGGAGTCTGCGGCCTCGCTCCTCCTGGATCCAGGCGGTGCTGCTGGCTGAGGGCTGTCTGCCCAACCTGTGTGAGGATATCGCGGCCCTGCCCGAGCAGCTTCCCGTCTACACAGCGAGCAACGAGTTGTTGCGGGCAATCGTCGGCTTCCGCTTCCACCGCGGAGTGCTGGCTCTGTGCCGCCGGCCCACTGCCGAAGAGTTGCTCCCGGAGCGGGCACTGGCAGAGGTCCTGGCCCGACCACGGGTGCGGCTGCTGGTCGCCGAGGGGGTGACCGACCCGCGCAATCTGGGCTCGCTCTTCCGCAACGCGGCTCTGCTTGGCGTGGATGGACTGCTTCTGGACCCGAGCTCTGCGGACCCGTTCTACCGGCATTGTGTGCGGGTCTCCATCGGCCATGTGCTCAGCCTGCCGTGGGCAAGGGCCGTCGCCTGGCCGCGGGCTCTCGATGGGCTACGCAGCCAGCATGGGCTCAGCCTGATCGGTGCCGAGCTCACCCCCGGCGCAAGGCCGCTCTGGGAGCTTCCAGAGCACGCTCGCTGTGCTTTGTTTTTCGGGGACGAGGGACGCGGTCTCAGTCCCGAGACCGTCGCAAAGCTCGATGCCTGCTATGCGATCCCGATGCAGGGGCGGGGCTCGCTGAATGTGGCGGCGGCGTCCGCCGTGGTGCTGTACCAGCTGCAAAGCCGGCAGGCGGGGGCCTGATCCGGAGCGTTGCAGAGCTGGCTACAATAGAACCGGGCAGGCCACAGGGAGGATCTCGCCACGCAGACCAGCTACCCGTCATCGCGCAGCCTCGCCCGGGCCGTCCTGGGGGCGCACCACTTTCTCTTTTTCTTCGCCGTGCTCTTCAGCGTCGGCGGCACCTCCGCGCTGATCGCGATCGGCAGCTCGCTGGGCCGACGCGGCGCGCCGACCGAGGCCCTCAGCGTTGGGGCGCTCGTGCCGATCGGGTTGTTCCTGGGGGTGCTGGGAGAGTGGTTGAAAGCGCTGGCCCTGATCCTCAGCCAGATCTGGCACCGCCAGATGGAGTTCCACCTGCGCCTGCTCGGCGTCCCCGCGAACTCGGAACAGGTGCCGACGGCACACTTCGTGGCACGCTACGATCTCGACGGGGCGGTCGCCTACCTGCGCAAGCTGGGCTGGCTGGTGTGCGGCTTGGCGTGTTGCGCTGCCTTTCTCTTCCTGGGCGGGGGAAGCCCCGTAGGCGTGTTGCTCGCAGCAGCGGCGGCGCTCTGGTTCCCGAGTCTGGCCAGCTTCTGCGCGCGGCTGAGCGCTAGCCTGCAGCGGTGGCAGCGGCTGCATAGCCTCGTGGTCCACGCTGACAGGATGCTCAGAGACGCCCCGGACCGAGCCCCACCGCCCTCGGCTTCGACGGGACCCGGGCCAGCCGCGCGCGTGGTTGCGGCCAGCATCGCATTGACAGGCCTGGCGGGGGTCTTGTTGGCCGTCCACCACTTCAGCCAGCTGCCTCCGTTGATTCCTGGCAGCCCGCAGGAGACCTTGGAGCTGTTGTTCTTCAGCGGCTGCGCCGGTCTGGGACCGTGGCTGTTCTTCTTCGCCCTGCTGGTCTACCGCATCGAAGGCTGCCTGGGCTCTCTGGAGGCGCGGGAAGCGACTGTGCTGCGCATCATGCGGGGCCAGGCCGGCCCCATTCCGCCTCGCCCCGATGTGGAGAGGCTGGCTCTGGCCGGGCGGGCCTTCGGGCTGCTCGGCAAGGTCGCCGCGGTCGGGGCTGCCATGACGGGCGTGGGGTTCTTCGTCGCTCTGTTCAGCCAGCTCAGTCCGTTGAGCAGAGCCCCGAAGGTCGGCCCCATCGCGATTTTCGCGATGGCGTTGGTAGGAGGCAGCGTCCTGGCCGGCACCATGATCTGGAATGCCGCGAGTTTCTGGCAGCTGCTCAGCGACGGCCTGGTCGCAATGACCGGTGTGCAGGACGCCATCATCACCAGGCTAGACCTGGCGGCGGGGCAAGCCCGGCCCGATACGGGGAGCGGACCTGCGGAGGCTGGCAGTCACCATTCGCGAAGAGCTCCTCCGCATCCAGGCACGCCCCCCCCGGATTGTTCGCAGAGTCCCGATCTCCGACCATGAATCCTCCAAGCCTCGCGCGGCGCGGCAGGGCGAGAGCGGCCGAGTCATGGGCCGCCTGGGTGCCAGGCTTTGAAGAGCAGCGGGGGGGCCGCTCGCGGTGATCTGAGGCCCACACGGACAGGCTGTCAGAGCAGCGACGGCCGGTTGTCCGCATCGTATCGTTGAGCCAACCCGAGGCTCGACAAGTTACCGTCTAGCAGCCAATGGTCTGCTTCATGAAAGCTCTCAAGGAAATCAAACCACTTCTCATAGACGAAGGTGCTGAAACCCGTTTTGTACATCTGGCGCCTCTTCAATATCCTGAAGAAGCGCTGGACAACCGTGCTGTCCACGCGTGCCAGACTGAAAATTCTGGCGTTGTTCCGTCTTCTCAGGGTCTCTGTTGAAGCGCACATTGTCACGATGGTCGCCTGCTTGCAGTTCTTGATGAGCCGCTTGATATGCCTGAATCCGATTTTCTGCGAGTAGTGCACGCAGAGGTCGTAGTGGACCATCAGCCGAGGCAGGCTTGGACTACGAATCTCTTTGAGTCTCCACGCATCGGAATACACCCAAGAAGCTGGCCGGGTGACGCCAAGCTGCGCACACAAGCTGCCGCAGGCACCCAGCAACATCCCCTCGATCAGACCGGTCTTTCCTGAGCAGGAGGGCCCCGCCACGATCAATAGCTGGTCTACCTGGAGCACCGAAGGTTCCCTCCCACCAGGCTCGCGGGGTTGCGCGACGACGAAGGCCTTCTAAGTCCCGGCGGCGGGTCGCCGCCTGAGGAGGCGTGGGCGCATTACTGCGAGTCTCCCCATCCTCCTGCGGCTTCCTGCTCACTCGTCACGCGTACGGTATTTGTAGCCGTCGCCTTCGTAGTAGCTGCCTTCGATCAGGCCATCGATGGCCAGGCCACGGAAGCTCTCGCTCCCCCCGAAACTGCCCTGCTTGTCCAGCTCCAGGCTGTGCAGGCTGGTCCAGCCATTGGGGTGTTCCACCAAGATCCAATGCTGTCCGTCGCGGCCGAGCACTGAGAAACGGGCGGCGATGTTCTCGGCTGGCTCGTCGATGGTCCCGTAGGTCCAGCCGGTCAACTCGCTCGGGTTGTACGGGTTGTCGTAGTCGTGGTCGCTGAACCCGAAGTAGCTGTCGGTGTCGATGCGGCAGGTGCCGTCCGCGAAGAACTCCCAGGTCGTGCTGTCGTTGTCGAGCACCCAGAAACTGCTGGGTCCTCCGAAGTTACCGCGGTACTTGTAGCGGTACTGGCCCTTGTCGACCAGCATCCGGGTGACCGCGGGCTCCTCGCCCAGGGGCTCGCCCCAGCGCACCGAACAGGCAACAGCCCACAGCTGGGGCACCAGTGTCTGCTTCCACGCTTCAGCCACCTCGAGACGCTGGCCATCGTCGAGCAGCCACCAGGCCTCGTTCGCGCCGACCGCGGCGCCGACCAGAAAGCACCACCCGGGTCCCAACACCAGGAATCCTGTGCGCTGCGTGACCCAGCCCCCTTGCTCGCTGAGCTCTTGCAGGGTCAGCCCGCTGAGCAGCAGTCCGGAGGGGAGCTGCCAGTCCGCCTGCCAGGTGGTCTGCAGCTCAGCGCCCTCGGCCGGGGGCACGCCGAAGTCCTTGCCGAGCAGCCAGCCCTGCAAGGCCGCGCGTGTGTCGCTGGGGATGCGGGCCTGCACGTCGGTCTGGATCACGACCTCATGGCCGGCGCCTCCGGTCAGCGCCAGCCGGTGGAGGTAACGCGCCTCGTTGGCCGCCTGGCTGGTGTCCAGCTGCCAGCTCTGCGGCCAGGTCCAGCCGGGCTGGACGAATGGCACCTCGACCGTCGGCTCCGCAAAGCGTCCCGCCTCGAGGGCTGCGTCTGGAAAGACCAGCGCGGTCTCCTCCAGGCAGGGCACCAGCGCGCTCGCCACGCTGGTGAACAGTGAGTCGCTGCGGGCGATCGCCACGACCATTTGCAGGTGTGAACCCGCGGAGACGCCGAGGTACATGGTGACCCTCCGGTCCCCGGCCGGGCCGAGAGAGATCTGGCCTGCGGCCAGGATCGGCACGCCCCTGCGGGTGTGGCTCAGCTGGCGGGGCAGTGCGCGCTCGGGTGTGCGTCCCTGCTCGAGCCGGGCGACGAAAGCATCGAAGCGTTCTTCGGGCCGGGCATCCCCGAACGGCTGTGAGGCGAAGATCACCAGCCCGGCTTCTGCGGGCTTCCCCGTCGGATACAGCTTCACGAAGCGGTTCTCAGGATCTGCCTCGCGCGTCCAACTTGCGGGCAACTCGAGGCGGAGCCGGTCGAGCGTGACATCCTGCAGGTCTTGCGCGAAGCAGATGGTCAGGGAAAGGCAGAGCTGGAACAGAAGCAAACGCATCGGGTTTCCTCGTCGCGGGTTTCCCGAGCGTACCCGTTGGGCGGTCATGGCGCAAAATTACGCCCCGGCCGGCGCAGAGATGGATGGCAGAACCCTGCTTCGGGCCGGGGCCGGAAGGCAGGGTTCGCTTGGGTCGGCTGCAGCCTCGAGTAGGTCCACTCGACCTCGGTGTAGCCGAAAGTGACTTCTTCGGTGCGACGACCGGCCTGGAGCTGTGTGCGGGTTTTACGTCTTACAACGCGCAGGACCGCCACTGCAAGTAGCCCCGCCAGCCGCGAATCTCAATCGGTCGCCAGATGTTCGGGCAGGATCTGGTCGGCCCGGTTGACCACGTTGACGCGCGCCTTGCTCCAGCCATCACCGGCCTTGTTCTGGATAAAGTTGATCGTGAACACAAAGGCTTTGCCGTTCGGCAGCGTCACGCCGAGGTAGCCATTGCAGAACCGGACGTGGGCGACCACCCAGTCGCCATCGTCGTCGAAGTACGTCAGAGTGCGCTCGAACCACGGCTCGATCAACGCCGCACGGACGACCTCGCGGTCGGGAGCCAGGTCGAGGTAGGCCTGGCGCATCTCTTCTTCGATGGACGCCCACTCGCTACCCGGGTACTCGGTGGTTGGGAATCGTGTCCGCTGCACGCGCAGCACCTCGTCATCGATGACCTTCTGCGCGATGCGGGCGATCTCCTTCTCGGCGGCGAAGATCCGCTCGCGGATCGCCGTCGCGGCTTGCGCCTCGTCGCTGGACCCCTCGCCAGTGTCGGGCCGCAAGGCGTGTACGGCAGCGCAGGACTGCCAGGCGTATGCGAGCTGCTGCTCGGCAGGTCCTGTCATGGCCGGCTCCTGCAGCGCCTCGCGCAGGTAGCCATCGGCTGCGTCGATGCAGCTGTTCGCCTCGGCGAGAAAACCGGTCAGCGCCTGTTGCTCGATCGGACCCCAGCGGGCGGTCTCGGTCTCGATCAGCTCGAGCAGCTGCGTCACCTGGGGGCCGAGGTCGTGCGCCCGGGCGAGGGCGGACGGGTCGGGGAAGCGGCTGCGGACGTCTGCGGCGAGCTGCATGAGCTCAGGAACCAGGGCGTTCAGGCAGATGCCCTGCTCTCTTAGGCGGTCGAGGTCGCCACGTCCTCGCTGCAGCCAGGTGATCTGGCCCTGCGCGCTGCCGATCGCGCTCTGCAGGCTGGCGAAACGCTCTTGCAGAGAGGCAACCAGGGCAGGCAGCACCTCGTCGAGCGCGGCGCGTTCCACTCCAGCGCGCGTCGAGGCGGCTTCCAGCTGCTCGAGTTGGGCAACGCTGGCAGCCAGCCGGGGGTGCAGCTGGGCGTAGGAGGCGCGGTCGGCCTCGACCAGGGGCAGCAGCGCTTCGCGCACTCCCTGCAGGATCCGCTCCCGTTCCCGCCCGTCGCGGGAGGCTGCAGCCATCGTCAGGCTCGCCTCGACCTTTTCCAGCGCGTACGCAGCGCGGCTGTCCAGAGCGCGCTCGTCCGCCGGAGCAGCTGGAGGACTCGCGTCCGGTTCCGGCTGCGCGTCCGGCGCCGGGTCTGCAGCCGCCGGGTCAAGGCTGGCACGCAGCTGGGCGATACGCTCCTGGGTGGCGACGATCGCTGGATGCTCGGGATCGAGCTCACGCGCATGCATCGTGAACACGTCGGCCATCTGGCCTTCCGCCGAGTGCAGATGGTCGCGTGCGGCGTCGGTCCTGCCGAGCTCGAGGTGCCGTTCGGCGATGGCCAGGGTCGCTTCGACCTTGCTCAGCCGGTACGCGATCCGCGAATTCAATTCCTGGCCGGCCAGCATGCTGGCGCACAGACAAACAGCGATGGGTAGGAACAACCGCATGGGAGCCTCCTTTCGTGGAGCTGAGAGCTTTCTTTCCGACGGACGGCGAAACCTCGTCCGTTCAGGAAGGACTGTGCTCTCCGGCCTCTACGGGAGGCGTTTTTTTTGAGAATTCGGGGAAACTCTGACCATCCTGCAGGCTTCGCCGGAACAGCCACTGAGGCCGAGGTCTCCAGAGCACCTCGGGCACCCGCTGCCCGCTGGAAGAAGCTTGGAGGGACAACCATCAGCACCGAGACCCACACACCTGCCGCGGTTGAGACCCAGCATCACATTCGTGAGGGTCTGCTAGAAAACCTGGTCGCCAGTCGGTTGTCGTTGGGTTTCTGCTCGTGGGGTGCGGGGTTCAGCCCCGCCCGACGCCAAAGTGAAGCGTCCGAGTCCGCGAGGTGAAGCGTCCGAGTCCGCGAGGTGTGAACCCCTGCCTTATGGGAAACAGCGTTTCTTGAGGTCAGCAAACAGACCCTGGGCATCCATCGCGTGGGAGATTCGACATGCCTGACGTAGAATTCCAAGACCAAGACACATTTGTCCGCAACATTCTCTGCGGAGTCCTGTCCACATCGGCGCGGTCCTCAGAGACCTGCCGCGGTGGCTGTGAGGCAGACGCCGTCGGAACCGAATCAACCTTCACCGAGGTCCGGCAGGTGTGCACTCGTCTTGCTGTGCCAGAGCCTCGACCGCGTCAACTGGGGTACGATCTGGTCTACGAACAGCTCTACAAGCGGTGCCGACAGGCGTCCGGCTTCCGCCTCCACTGAAAGTTCTCGCAGGGCTTTCGGAATCGAGATTGCTTGGCGGTAGGGTCGATCGCGCGCGGTCCACGCATCAAAGACATGCGTCAGAGCCACGATTTCGGCCAGCAGCTGAATCTTGTCCTGGCCGAGATCCTCGGCTGGCCGATCCTCGCCTTCTTGGCGCTTGTAGTATCTCTCCACGATCTTGGGAATCAGCCGCAGGCTTCCGGTCCACGGGATCAGATTCAAAAAGTCGACGGTCCGGGCCAAATGCGATCTGACCTCGCTGAGCTCGTTCGGGGTGAGGTTGGAGTCTCGCTGGGCCGCCAGGTGTTCAAGCTCTTCGGGCTCCAAAAGTGAGATGCGATCGTTTCCAAATTGCACGTGAGCCCCTCTAAGGCTCTCGATTTTCTCCCAAGTGCCGCTGTCTATCGTGTGGCGGTGGCGCACCGATTCGACAAAGTGGCAGATCGAATCCAGCCTCGATCTCAGGTACACACAATCGGTCTCCAACTCCTGCATTTCCAATGGACTGGGGCATCGACCCGCCCGGTGGAATTCAAGGCAGAGCTCCTCGAGCAGAACGCGTCGATGAAGCTCTTTGATGCGCCCAAAACGCTCTTCGATGCAGCGCATCTCTTTCTCGCTCAGTCTGGCGCGTTTCCGCAGTAACGAGTCGCTCACCGTGACCTTGCCAAAATCATGGAGCAGAGCGGCAAGACGTAGAGCCCGCAGCTCAGGACTGGTGAAGTGGAAAGCGGCGAATGTTCCGTGGCTGGCCTCGTCTACGGCCGCTGCCAGCGCCAGACAATAGGAGCTCACGCGTTCGGCATGTCCGGCTGAAGGGGGGTCGCGGGTCTCGATTGTGAAGACCGAAGCGCGCACGAAGGCAGAGAACATCGAAGAGAGAGCCTTGGCCTGAATCGCGCGTTCCATAATCAGCGCGACGGCCGCGGTCAGCTGCTCGAAGAGTTTGAGCTCTTCGGGCAGGAACATCTGGCGCGAGCTCTGGCTCGTCATGCTGAATACGCCCAGGATCCTATCCCTCCCGTGCAGGGGGGCGTAGAGTCCGGACCATACGGCTCCCTCGACAAACGGCGCGGGCAGGGGGCCGTGGTCGCCTCCGCGGATGTAGAGGATGGTCTGGCCTGTCTGGACGGCTTGCTCGAGTAGCGGGCGACAGATCACTGACGTCGTGTCCTCGGCTTGCTCCCCACCGCTGAACCGCGTCATAAAGGCCGCAAGCTCACCTTCAGCATTGAACAGGTGGATCGCCAAGCAGTGTGCCAAGGGGTACAACGAGCATGTGGTCTGCACGATCTGCTGGAGGTTCTGTGTGTCGTTGCCCGACCCCGCGGTGTTTTGAATAAGCTCGATGATCCGGCGCAACCGGCTGTCGCTGTCGTCATATTGGCGCGAAATCGGGTTGGGCGTCACCGCGTCTATCAGCGTCTCCGCCTTCTTGTAGAAGGCAGACTGGCGGTCGACTTGAGCGTCTTCGGACAGTTCGGCGAGCAGGCTGCGGTCGAAGTTGACTGCGGCCAGGTCCCCCGTTTCTTCAAAGGCAGTCTCCTCGCGCCAGGCTTCCTCATTTGTCTCTCCGAACCCGCCTTCGTCCTCACCGAGCAACGAACGGACGAAGCCCGACGCCCGCGGGCCAGAAACCAGCTGACGCAAGTTCAGCTTTCCAGAGGCGCGGGGACGATTGCGCAGCAAGGGGACATCACGGAAGTCGAGGCCGACGAGGATGATCGTCTTGCCGATCTGCAGGCGCGAGCCATGGGACAAAAAAGAGGTCTCGCCCGCGTCACTCCCGCTGAGCCGAACGACCTGGTCCAGGTAGGCGAGTGTGCTCCCGTGTCGGCTACCCAGATCACGGTACACATAGCCATGTTCAAGGCGGAGGATCTTGCCGTGATGTTTGGATACGGCCGGGTCTCTGATCACACAGTCGTTGTCTGCCCCACGACCGATGCTGATCTCGGAACCTTGATAGGATTCGCTCTGTCCCGGAAAGGGGCCATTGATGACAGTCAAACGTAGCATCGCCTACCCTTTTCCCACCCAGACCACGGGCCACTGAAAGCAGAATTCTGTGCAGCCTGGCTCAGCGGATCTGATCTCGATACGCCCGCTGCAGCGTTCGATGATTTTTTTGATCAGCGCCAAGCCGAGACCGCTGCTCTTCCCGTCGCGGCCCGTCTTCAACGTCCGGAACATCTCGAACGCTCGTTGGCGGAAGCTCTCCGGGATCCCCGGTCCGTCGTCGCGCACGGAGAACTCGAAGAAGGCCTCTTTGCGGACGCAACCCACCTCGATCCGCCCATCTTGTCTTTCGTGGTGCTTGATCGCATTCCCGAGCAGGTTGAGCAGCACCTGCCGAAGCGGAGCGATCTCGGTCTCGAATACGGGCATCTCCGAGATACACTTGATTGTGAATCCCTGTGGTGGGCTCAGCAGTGATGTGCAATCTGCGATCAGCTGCCCCGTATCAACCAGCGTTGTGTTGCCTTCAAATCGCCCAGCTCTTGAGTACGTCAGCAGGTCTTCGATCAGAGACCGCATCTGCGTGAGCTTGACCTGCATCAGCTGGCATTGGGAGGCGACCTCATCCAGGTTGTTCTGTTGCAGATCCTCTTGGATCCAGGTCGCTAGATTCAAGGCCCCACGGATGGGGGCTTTGAGGTCGTGCGAGGCGATGTTGACAAACTGGCGAAGCTCGCTGTTGGCTTTGAGCAACTGGTCCTGGGTCTTGCTCAGCTCCTCGTTTGCCAGCCGAAGGCGAAGGTCCGCCGCCGTGATCTCAGCCAACTGGCGCAGCACCGCCTGGTCCTGCTCGTCGAAGCTCCCTTCGTAGCGGTCCCAGGCCTGTATCAGGCCAAACTGGTCCCCGTTGTTGGGAAACAGAGGCACAGCAAGAAACTCGCGTGGCTGAACCGAAAAGCGGCCGCTCTCGCTGAACGCGCCCTCGTCATGGACCTGCCAGCGTTTCGTGCGCAGATTCTCGAAGTTCCTCTGCGCGTCCTCAGTGACCTGCTCGAGGGTTCGGGAGAGCGGATGGTCGTTGGAGAGCGAGACGCTGTGCAAGGCAACATTGTCAGCCCCAAATTGGAAGCTGATCGAAGCTTGGTGAGCCTGCAAGACTTCACGCGTTCTTTCGGCGACCGCGGCGAGCATCTCGCTGATGCTGTTGCGATTCTTCAGTTCAACGAATCCTCGGGCCAAGGCCAGCATGCGCTGATTCTGGCGTTCGGCCAAATGCAACGCCTCGGCGAGCTCGCTCTCAACCTGGCGCCGACGCGCGAGCTCTTTGCGTAGGGTGATATTGAACTCTTCGATCTCCAGGTTGCGCCGATCCAGATTTGCCTGGGCCGCGAGCTGTTGCTTCTTTACGGACTCTGCCTGGCTGCGTGCCAACAGGATCGGAGAGAGGACCCGGGCGAGCCGACGTAGCGCGTCCAACTCTTCTGCGGCGTACGGCTCCTGCTTGCCTGATAGCTGGATCGAGCCGACCAATCGCTTTCCGCAGATGAGAGGGGCGCCCATGCTGCGCACGGTCTGTTGTCCGAGCAATGCACGGCTTTTTTGGCCGCTTCCGTTGTCGATGATAGCGCTGCGGGAGCTCAGTACTTTTCCCCAGGTGCCCGTCCACGATTCTCGAGAAAAACGTTCTTTGTGGGAAATGTACGGTTCAGAAGGATGCGTCGAGCGGACCGAAACCGAACAGTCCAAGGCGCCCTGGGCATCGAGGACGCCGATGAACCCGTAGCGACTCCTGAAGACGCTCAGCAAGCGCTGGGTCAGGCGCTTCAGGCCATCGGCATCATGGACCGTATCCAGGAGGGGCGTGATGCCATCGAACAGCGCCACGGCTTGGGGTTCGTCAGACGGCGGCTGCGCGGGCTGTCCTGGTGATGTTGGCATCGGTGACCGAGGCATCGCTTCCTCTCACCCGTGGAACCGTGGGCAACGAACGGCGTTTCCGCACACTAGTCAGGCGACTTAAGGGTATGTCCAGAGCTGGAGATCTTCAAGTGGAGTTGCTGGGATGGCGTCCGGTCCCGGGTCCAGGCAAATGTCCGGGAAATCCCGAGTCTACCCTAACAGCACCCGCCAGGAGTCTCGTTCTTCGGCGCGCAACAGCTGAAATCGGGCGGCGTGTCAACAGCCGGCTCGGCGATCACGAAGCTCCCCTCAAACGGTTCCGCGCGCAGCTTGGCAGCCGTATCCGTGCAGACCTCGACGGCTACCCCGCGGGGGAAGAAGTGGCCTTCTTCGTCGACGGTGGCCTTGAACGGGCCCTGGTAGGTGGCTGTCTGCCCCAGGTAGGTGCAGCCTGCCTGCTTCTCGAACTTGTAGCCGCGCACCGTGACAGAGAAGAAGCGCTGTCCCTCGACTTCTCGCCAGAACGTTCGCCGCAGCACCTGCAATCCATAGAATCCAGCGCGCTCCATGTAGGCCGCCAGTGCCTCTTCGGTCAAGGCGCCGCTGATGCACTCGCCCCAGAGCCGTTTGTTGCGGCGCATGGCCAGAGGAACGGGCTTCTCGGCCACGATGTCGGAGACCACCGCCCGTCCGCAATCGCGCAGCACACGCCACATCTCCGCAAACACCGGGCGCTTGTCGGGCGCGAGGTTGATGACGCAGTTCGAGGTGACCAGATCGATGCACTTGTCGGGCAACGGGATCTTCTCGAGGTAGCCCTTGTGGAATTCGGCCACATCGTAGCCGAGCCGCTCCGCGACCTTGGGACGCGCCCCCTGCGCGACAGCCAGCATGGCAGGGGTCATGTCGACGCCGACGGCGCGGCCTTGCGGCCCGACGTAGCGGGCCGCGATGAACACGTCGATGCCGGCGCCGCTGCCGAGGTCGAGAGTCGCCTCGCCCGGACGGATGTCGGCCAGTCCGACCGGTGAGCCGCAGCCGTAGAAACGCTCGACCACTTCGCTGGGGATGTGGCTGAGGTCAGCGGGAGCCGGTTGCACCGGACAGCACAGCTCTGCCTGAGGCTCCTCGGCGGCGTTGCCGTAGAATTCCTGGACATCCCCGTGGTCGACTTCGGCCGGCTGCTCCGCCTCGATCTCAGCCTGCAGCGCATGCGACGCCAACGCGACCGGAGCGTTGAAGCCTGAGCGCTGGTTGGGTCGGCCGTCTCCGTTGACCGACTGCAGCAGAGCGCCGGCGCGCGCCACTAAGGCATCCTCGCCGAGCGCCTCGCCATCGGGCCCGGGTTCGGTAGCCACCATGCCCGACCGGAGCGCATCGCGGGTGATCGTGTCGACGTGCAGCCAGGCCCGCGCAAAGGGTTGGCGCGCAGAGCCCGCGTAGCTGTGCACGAGCTGTTCGAGCGTACGCTGCCCGTCGATGGTCTGGAGGATCCCCGCCCCGCGCTCGTCCGTAGCGAGCCAGCGTTCACCGTCTTTGGCCAATAACAGAACGTGCCCGTTGTCGGCGTGTGCCGTCCAGCTCGAACGGTACAGAACGGTCTCGGCGTGGATCTCCATCGCACTCTCCTAGAGGCTGCCGGTAGTGTGGACCGGCGCCACGGGCTCGAGGTTGGGGAGCCGGTCAGAGTAGGTCGCCATCACTTCCTGATAGGCTTCGAGACTCGCGGCGACGCTCGTCTGCTCATCGACACTATCAGCAGGCGCCGAAGGACCGAAGCGGCCCACGGCTTCGGCGAGGGTACACAGCGCCACGAAGGCGAAGCCCGCGGCGTACAGCACCAGAAACGGTCCGATCAGATACTTGCCATGCTGCAGGTACAGCGAGAGGCCCCAGGCACAATAGACAGCGAGCGCTGCCTCGAGCACGAATACCAGGCCGAGCGGCAGGCGGTAGCCCGCCCGCTTGCGCTGGGTATCCTGGCCCGAAAGGGCGCGTTTCGGCGTGCGGATGAAAGCGCTCTTGATGCCGAGCAGGGCCTCGAGCACGGCGCGTGTGTTGCTGACGGCGATGCCCGTGCCGATGAGCATCAGCGTGGGCATGGCCAGCAGGCGGTGCAGCCAATCTTTGTAGAGCGAACGCTGCGCGGTGACATAGAGTGCCGAGGGGCCTGTCGAGCCGACCACCAGGCCGACCAACATGATGCCAAAAGGCAGCGGGCCCCAGTCGCCGGTCCAATACGAAAGCAGAGGCACCGCCAGCAGCGCGACCGATAGCATCAGCGGATGCACCAAGTAGTGGGTCAGGTGGATCATCGCCTGCAGCTTCACCCCCAGACTCTCATCGGAGCGCAGCATGCTGGGAATCAGCTTGATGGCCGTCTGGATCGAACCCTTGGCCCAGCGCCTCTGCTGCGACTTGAAGGCCGAGATGTCGACGGGAATCTCGGCAGGAACCACCACATCCACGGCGTACTCGACTTTCCACTTCTTCAGCTGCGCGCGGTACGACAGGTCGAGGTCTTCGGTCAAGGTGTCGGCTTTCCAACCGCCTGCGTCATCGATCGCGGTGCGCCGCCAGACGCCCGCTGTGCCGTTGAAGTTCAGGTAGTATCCACCCCAACGCCGGCCGGCCTGCTCGACGCTGAAGTGGCCGTCGATGGCGACCGCTTGTGCCCGCGTCAAAGCGGAGAACTTCGGGTTGATGTGGCCCCAGCGACCCTGCACCAGCGCTACCTTTGAGTCGTCGAAGAAGGGAATCGTCAAACGCAGGAAGTCGGGTTCGGGCACGAAGTCCGCGTCAAAGATCGCGATCAATTCGCCCCGGCAGACTTTCATGCCGTCCCGAAGCGCACCGGCTTTGTAACCTTCGCGATGCTCACGCCGCACGTGCTCGATCTGCAGGCCTTGTTTGCGGTAGTAATCGACGTGCTCGGCGACCACGTCGCAGGTGCCGTCGGTGGAATCATCGAGGACCTGGATCTCCAGTTTTTCGTGCGGATAGTCCAACGCGGCCGCCGCGTGGATCAGCCGCCCCACCACAAAGCGCTCGTTGTAGATCGGCAGTTGTACCGTCACGCTCGGCAGCTCCGATTCGTTCGTGCGTTGCCAGAATTCCTGGCGCATCCGTTGCAGACGGGCCACCTGGTGCTTGAAATTGCGCGAGAAGCTGCGCATCAAGACATAGCAGTTGACGCCGTACACGAGCAGGCCGAACACCGCGGCCCAGTAACAGATAAAAACGAAGACCATCACCTTCCAGTTCCCCCAAGCGCATTGCGCCACTCTGGTGGGCTGCGCTTATCTCTGGCGGATCTCTGCGGCCAGGTCGATCCGAGATCGACGACCATTGAGACCTGACTGCTCGCTCAGCGTACCTTCGATGGCCGGTACAGACGCGCCGTCAGCTGCGGGTCGAGCCCCAGCAGGTCGAGTAGAAAGGTTGCGCTGTTCTTGATGCTTGTGCGCAAGGCTCCCTGCTGTTCCCACCGTCTGGCGGACGTTTCCAGAGCTGTCGGGACCACCGACAGCTTCCCGGCTCCCCTTAACCTGCGGACGAAGTGCAGATCTTCGAGGAACGGAATCATAGGAAAGCCCCCGAGTGAATGGAATGTTTCTCTGCGTACGAAAAGACCTTGATCCCCATAGGGATAGCCAAACCACTCCGAGCGGACCCGTACGCCGGTCTCCACAATCCGGAAGCCTCGATGCTCTCCAGGCAGGCGAAACCGGAACGCGCCGCCCAGAACCTCATCGTCGATGAGCGCCCGACGTAGCTCGCGCAGAGCCTGATAGGGGGGGCGGCTATCGGCGTGCACAAACCAGAGAATCTCACCGTTCGCCCTGGCCGCACCGGCATTGAGTTGGCGTGCGCGCCCTGCTTGCGATCGCAAGACCCGCACCCCGGGAAAACTTTCGGCGAGCGCGACGGTTCCATCGCCGCTGCCGCCGTCTACGACCAGAATCTCAAAGGGAGGCGTGTTCTGTTGCAGGCATTCGAGCAGCGCACCGAGATGTTTCTCCTCGTCGAGAGTGGGAACGATGATGCTGACAGCGACAGGATCTCCCAGAGACGATCGCGGCCGGTCGCGCCGCAGAGCCTCGCGAGCGAGGGTGTACAGGATCTTCCAGCCGGCCTGCAACGAGCCTTTGAGGTTCCCACTGATCTTCGAGACGCCGATCCGCTTGCGGTAGCTGACGGGCACCTCCGTGTGGCGCAGCCCCGCCTGAGCCGCACGGATCTGCATCTCGACCGTCCAACCGAAATCTTCGTCCGCCATCCCCAGGCCCAGCAATGACGACCAGCGGATGGCTCGAAAAGGGCCCAGATCTGTGTAGCGCGCCCCGTAGAAGCGTGCGATCAGGCCGGTCGCCAGCCAGTTCCCGAAGCGCGCGTGGGGCGGTACGGCGCCCTGTTCGCGCTGGCCCAGCTCACGCGAGCCGATCACCAGGTCGGCACGGTCCTCGATGATCGGCTCGAGCAAGCGCGGAAGCTCGTCGGGCGCGTCGCTGTAGTCGCCATCGAGGAACACCAGAATATCGGTATCCCCGATCGCCCGGATGCCTTCGAGACAGGCGGCACCATAGCCACGTCGCGAGGCGTGCACGACGCGTGCACCACCCGCCAGCGCTCGTTCGACGGTCCGGTCGCTGGAGCCATTGTCGACGACCACCACCTCATGCAACATCGGCCAGGGCAGGTCTGCCAACACCCGTGGCAGTGCCTGTTCTTCGTTCAAAGCCGGAATCAGCACGCTCACCCTCGGCGCGCCTGCCGTTTGCACTGCTGCTGGGGAGTCCATCACTGCCCGTTCAGACTCCAGTCGTAGTCCATGAAGCGGATGCTGAGCTCTTCGCCATGTTCGTCGACGAAGGCGCGGGCGGCTTCGGGCAGGTACGGTTTGACGAATTCGACCAGGCCGGCGCTGAAGTCTGCTTCGTACCAATTGAAGATCGAGGAGAAATACACATTGTGGTTGGTGCCCCACAAGGCTCCCGGCTCGCTTGCTGCCCGGAAGCCCTTGGCCTCATCTGCCACGAAGGCGCGGGTCGCCGCCTCGAGCTGTGCGTCCAGGCGTGAGCCGACGAAGGCCTCAGCCTGCAGATCAGGGCAGGAAAAGGAGGCACAGACGATGGCGAAGTGGATACGCGGGTCGTACTTCCGCAAGATGGCATTCTCCATCTGGTCGAGCGAGTACAGCTTCCCGCCGATACTCCAGGCCTCGCGTTTCCAGGGCCGCGACAGGTCACGGATGCTCTCGATGTCCGGATAGCTCTCGAGGATCAGCTTGATGGTGCAGGCGTTGTAGGCATTGATCCAGAAGGCCACTTTCGCGTCCCGCAGCAGATTCTCGGGATTGGTGGCGTCCAATTGAGCCAGGTAGCGGTCGAGCTCGGCCTCGTGCTGTTTGAAGCACCGGTAATCGACCACACCATCGATGACGAAAGAGCGCAGCAGCGCGTCGAAGATCGCGTGCGAGCCGGCATCTTCGGCCGCAGCCTGCAGCTCATGGGGGCAGCCTTCGCGGTCCTGTGCGCATGCAAGACTGGCAAGAAATGCCAACAAAACAAAGGATCTAGCCATGCTCGCCTCCGGGGTGGGGTCCGTCATTGTAGAAGGAACGTCCGCCCGCAGCCACGGGTTCCCAACACCTGCAAGGTCCGTGCGTAGCACAGGGTGCAACGAATGAGCAGACAACGATCAAGAGGAGAGACGATGCGACTTGCGTTCACTTCGGTGTTGCTGGCGATGGTATTCACCGGCTGCACCCTTGTTCCCGACGTCACCTACCGCGCTCTGGTCGAAGGCGAGCAGCCCGGTTGGACGGGGGACGAATTCACCCGCTACAACGGCTACGACAATGTCGCCGGCACGATGCAGGTCAGCGCGGCCGAGTATGCCACCGCCGATGGCAAGCACACGGTCACGCTGGTCGGTGCCGTGCACATCGGGGATCAGGCCTACTATCAAGAGATCCAGAAGATCCTCGACGCTTCCGACCTGGTCTTCTATGAGCTCGTCAAACCTGAGGGCATGGAATACCCGCCGGCCGGCTTGCAGGATGCGGATGGCATGTATTCGGGCATGGCAGAGCTGTTCGGGCTGAGCGAGCAGATGCATGAGGTCGACTACAACCGCGAGCACTTCGCCTGGTTGGACATGTCGCAGGAAGAATTCTCGCAGCGCATCCAGGGCATCATCATGCGGGCCGTCGGCCGCCTGGGTGAGGCCTTTGGCTCAGGAATGCTGGAAAACCCGCTGGACAGCTTCCGGCAGGCGTTGCTCGATACCAGCCCGGCGATCCGGGTGGCTTTTGCCCGCACGCTGCTCGGTGTCAACATGAAGGCCGCCGCGCCGACCGACCCGATCGCGATGCTGATGCAGCTGATCTACATGCCTCTCAGCCTCGAAAAGGCCTACTACCGGAGCGCCAAGACCGAGAAGGCGTTCGAAGACAAGTACAAGCACAATATGAACGGGGGCTTGCAGGATCCCGAGCAAGCTATCGGCCAGCTCGACGACCTGGGCGAGCTCGGTGGGGCCGACCCGCTGACCAGCATTCTGACCGACGCGCTGGCCGAGTTCCAGAGCATCATCGTCGAGGACCGCAACAAGATCGTGATTGAGGGTGTGCTCGAGCACCTGCGTTCCGGTGAAGCGCCCGCGAAGATCGCGGTGTTCTACGGAGCCGCACACAACCCCGGCATCGCCGCGGGGCTGATCGAAGCGGGCCTCAAGCCCACGGGCCAGGTGCAGTGGATGGACGCCATCGACATTCAGCCCTGACACTCCTGGCCAGAGTCCGGTTGTTCCAGCAGGCCGTCGTCTGAAGCTCTCAGGCGACGGCCTGTGCGTCCAGTGGGCGCGGCGCTTCCGCAAGCCGACAAAGTTGCACGGCACTTGATGGCCGGCCAGACCAGGCCTTGGGCAACGACAGGTCCAGCGGCCACGCTTCCCTGGACGTGTCGCCCTGAGCCCGCCAGCCTCCTGGCGCTCATCCTTGCGCTCCGATTCCCCCGCAAGAAAATTGCAGAAACCCTGATACGCGCTCCGCGTTCTGTGAGGCGCCTGCGGCGCGCGCTCTCAGAGCCGCCGCTTGCGGCGCTTGGGCGCGGCCTTCGGCTGGGCAGACTCCGGCGTGACGCGGCCATCGATCACGCCGTCTTCCGCATCGATCTCGTGCATCACCGCTTTGAGCGCCGCCGGCTCGACGGTGCCCTGGCGTTCGAGCAGGGTGAGCAGTCCGCGGCAGATCATGCTCAGCTCCCCGACCTCCAGCTCGAGATCCCGCAAGCGCTCCTCGGACTTCCGACTCTGACGGCGGAGTTTCGAAGACTGGCGCATTGAGACCGATTTCAGCGATTCGATGTCCGACCGCTGACGCCATTCACTGTCGAACAGGTGGTTCCAGAGACTCAAAGGTGATCCTCCCAGGTTGTTGGTAGGAGATTCCAAGCACAGGGCATGCCAGCAGTGGAGCGGCCGCACTCCATGGGGTCTGGGGAACCGAGAGGCCGGGTACGCCAGTTGCTGGCGCCGAACGCCAGCCGTCACGCATCCTGGGGTCGCCCCCGCCGTGAGGACTCCGCCATGCCGATCCACAGCTCCATAAATTGAAAAGCCTGGATGGATTTGCATCGGGCCGGAACTCCTTGATGCCCCGTCCTGCGTGCCAAGAGTGGAGCGACGGATTCGAGATCACAGCCCCGGCAACCTCGACGGGTCTGGTACACTCTGTTTGCTGGATCATGCGTTGGAGGCGTATGCGGGTGCCTTGAGGCGCGCCTTCGCTCCGGAGACCAGAGGGAGGATTTGCAGATGTCCATCGGCAACATCGTCACGGCGCTGATGTGCTGTGTGCTACCCGCGGTCGCGGGCGTGGTGTATGAGATCGAAGTCAAGGATCACGAGCAGAGTCCGCCCAAGACCGAGACGCTTCCGGCGGCCACAGAGGGCAAGGCGCTGCGCACGCCGACTCTGATTCCCGGTCGTGGCGGGACCTTCCAGACGCTGGTCTTCCGGCCTGACAGGGGGCGCCTGGGGACGCTGTCGATCCGCGATCAGGCGACAGTCCAGAGCTATGACGGGACGGCGAGCCCTGATGCGGAACCTGAGGTGGTGCGGACGATCGTTCGGAATCCAGAGCTCTCGCTCACCGACGAGCCGCGAGCCCACGCCTACGAAGTGTTCGACGCTGCTGGCGTCCGCAGCCACGTACTCTGGTGTGTGCGGGCGGCAGAGCTGCCCGGTGGCGAAGAGCTTGCTGCTGCATTCCAGGCAGTGGGAGACTTCCAGAAGCAGCCGGGAGTGCCCAACGAGCTCCGTGCGCAGTTGTGGGTTTTCGACGTTTCCGCTTGTGATGGACGCATTCCACTGGGTGTCGACAGCTACGATGCCCGGGGCCGTCTGCTGCAGAGCGCGCGGCTGCGAAACATCAGGGTCGACGACCAGGCGCTCGTCGAGGACTTGCGCGAATGAGCGCGGGCCCGGCCCAAGGGCTCCAAAAAATGCGGAAAGCTCTTGCGCCCAAAGTCCGGCATGGTAGTATGCCCCCGTCGTCGCGGGATAGAGCAGTCCGGTAGCTCGTCGGGCTCATAACCCGGA
>JAJDCP010000156.1 GCA_029260765.1 Planctomycetota bacterium | reverse complement strand
GCGCCCTGTACTTTGGGTTGGGGGGGGGGGTGTACGCGGGCCCCCGGGGGTCTGGTTGGGGGTTTGGGGCCTGCCCCAAAAACCCCCAAAACTCCCGACTAGTCAGCGTCGGCCGTGATGTCTCGATCAGTCACAGCCAGCTGGGTCCTGACGACACGAGTGGCGTCGCTCGGTCCGTGCCAGCCGCCTGAGCCGGCGGTTGCCGTTCATGGCGCGGTATTTGCTGATTGGAAGGGGGCAGAACATCAAGAAGCCAGGCGTAGCGCCGGGAAAGGCATTGAGTGCGGCGCCAAGCAGCGCTACACTCTTCAACCTCCGGAATCTCCCCTGGGCTGGTTCTAGAGCTGGAAAACCCGGAACGACACATCGCAACAGGTAGGAAAGCGTCATGACAGTGCTTTTTCTGGCGGCAGCGAACCCGAATTGGGCCATTCTGATCCCCGCCGCTCTGGTCGTCATCACCCTACTCAGTGTCGGCTTTGGCCTGATTATCGCGGTCGCGGCCAAGAAGTTCTACGTCAAGACCAACCCCATCGTCGAAGAGCTGCTCGAGATCATGCCCGGTATCAACTGCGGCGCTTGCGGCGAACCCGGCTGTCTCGGCTACTCCGAAGCCCTGGCTGACGAGCGCACCGCGCCCAACCTGTGTTCACCGGGGGGCAGCAAGGTCACCAAGCTGATCTGTGAGATCCTGGGACTCGAGGCCGCGAGCAGCGCGCCCAAGGTCGCCGTGCTGAAGTGCATGGGCGGCACCTGCTGCGAAGACCGCTACGTGTACGACGGTCCCCACGACTGCCGTGCAGCTGCGCACATGATGGTGCAGAGCGGTAGCAAGGCCTGTTCGTATGCCTGTCTCGAGTTGGGCACGTGCGCCAAAGAGTGCCCGTACGATGCGATCTACATGTCGCCGATCACGCGCCTGCCGGTCATCGTCGAGAACAAGTGCACCGGCTGTTCGATCTGTGCTCAGGTCTGCCCCAAAGACCTCTACGACATGATTCCGATCGACAAGCAGGTGCACGTGCGCTGCAAGTCGCAGGACAAGGGGCCGGTCACCAAGAAGAACTGCAGCACCGGTTGCATCGCCTGCAACAAGTGCGTCAAGGCCTGCAACTACGACGCGATCCATGTCGTGAATTTCCTTGCTGCAGTCGACTATGACAAGTGCATCAACTGCCATGACTGCGTGCCGGTTTGCCCGACCGAGGTGATCCACCACGTGGGCGAAGAGCGCGTTCAATTCAAGGTCGCGGAAACCCTGGCCCTGCTGTAGGCCGATTCAGGAGTCCACCCGATGTCCAGTGTTGCTCTGCCCGACCACATCGCCGCGATGCCGCAAGTGCGGGAGCTCAAGAAGATCCCCTATGGCGGCGTGCACCCCGACGATTGCAAGCGCTTCACCGATGGCAAGCGGACCGGCGTGATGCCGATCCCCAAAGAGCTGGCCGTGCCGCTCTCCCAGCACATCGGCGCCCCCTCGAAGTGCATCGTCAACAAGAAGGACAAGGTCAAGAAAGGCCAGGTCGTTGGGGAAGCGCAGGGCTTCGTCTCCTGCCCGGTGCACGCCACGACCTCTGGCACCGTCGTCAAGATCGAGCCGCGCACGTCGATCTTCGGCACGACCGGCGATTGTGTGATCATCAAGGCGGACGGCAAGGACGAGTGGGCCGACGGGTGCGATGTCGAGCGCGAAGACCCACTCTCGCTGTCGCCGAAAGAGATGCTCGGACTGATCCGCGGTGCGGGCATCGCGGGTATGGGAGGGGCGACCTTCCCGACCCATGTCAAGCTGTCCCCGCCCCCGAACAAGCCCATCAAGACCCTGGTCGTGAACGGGGTCGAATGCGAGCCCTACCTGACTTGCGACCACCGCCTGATGCTCGAACATCCCCGCGAGATGCTCGAGGGCGTGCTGTACTGCAAGAAACTGCTCAACGCCGAACAGGTCTGTCTGGGCATCGAAGCGAACAAGGTCGACTGCATCGAGGTGATGGCCCAGCTCATCACGGACCCTCGCTACGAAGGCTTCTACGTGCAGCCCCTACATGTGCTGTACCCCCAGGGTGGCGAAAAGCAGCTGATCCTGGCCGCCCTGGGTGTCGAGGTTCCGAGCCGTGGACTGCCCATGGACGTCGGCGTAGTCTGCAGCAACGTGGCGACCTTCTTTGCCATCTATGAGGCTCTGAAGCTCAACCGGCCGTTGATCCAGCGTATTCTGACCTTCACCGGTCAAGGCATCGTCGACCAACGCAACTACTGGGTGCGCATCGGGACGACCTTCCGCGAGCTGCTCAACCACGTCGGTGTCGTGCCGGGCACCAACAAGATCGTCTCGGGCGGACCGATGATGGGCCTGTCCGTGGGTGACATGGATCGCATCGTCACCAAAGGCTCGGCGGGTTTCACCGCGCTGATGGAAGAACGCATCGAAGAGTACCGGGACTGCATCCGCTGCTCGGCGTGCGTGATCGGCTGTCCGGCCGGTCTTCTGCCCTGTGAGCTCAGCATCCTCGGCGAGCGAAACCAGTGGGAGCTCGCCCAGAACAGCTACAATCTGTTTGACTGTATCCAGTGTGGCGTCTGTAGTTATGTCTGTCCCTCCAGGCGCCCCATCGTCCACCAGATCCGGCAGTTGATGTCGGAAGCCGTGGCGGCAAGAAAGAAAGAGAAGCACTGATTTCCGGGTCTGGTCGACTCGTAGCAGCACCAAAGCAGGGGATCTGATGGCTTACTACATCGCTGAAGAATGCATCGGCTGCACCATCTGTGCCAAGAAGTGCCCAACGGACGCGATCTTCGGGAACACCAAGAAGCTGCACTGGATTGACGAAGATCTGTGCATCGACTGTGGTGTGTGTGGCTCGTACTGTCCGGTAGACTGCATCTACGACACAACGATGAACCAGACCTTCCACATCAAGAAGGCGAAAGATCGGCCCATCGCTGTCGTAATCGACGAGCGCTGCACGGGTTGTGACTGGTGCATCGCTGCCTGTCCCTTCGACTGCCTTGAGCTGGGAGCCCGGGACGACGGAGACTTCTTCGCCGTGGCCAAAATGGTCGACCCGAAAGCTTGCGTCTCTTGCAAGTTGTGCGAAGAGGCCTGCAGCGACAAAGAGGCCATCAAGGTGCTCTGGCCCAATGGAGAGTATTGTGAGAGCCTGGGCGTCGACCCGCGCGTCGGTCAACGAGGCTCGGTCGAATTCTTCACGGGCGCAGCGGCCCCTGGTTCGTGACCGAACCCTCCATCGCCCGTGAGACCCGACCTTTCCGCGAAGAATGTCTGCGCTGCCGCCGCCCCTGCGTTGCCTGCTACTGCCACACCCTCCAGCCCCTGCAGACCCGCACCCGCGTGCTGATCGTGCAACATCCCAAAGAAGCACGGCACGCCGTGGGCACAGCCCGCATGGCGCATCTCGGCCTGCCAGCCTCGGCCCTGATCGAAGGCATGGACTTCAGCGAAGATGCCCGCTTTCAGAAGCTGCTCGCTGAATCGGAACAGGTGGCGCTGCTCTATCCTGGTCGGCAGGCACACAATCTCAGCCGGCAACCTGCCCCGCCGGGACCCTGGACACTGCTGGTGATCGACGGCACCTGGTCGCAGTCGGTCAAGCTGCTCAAGCTCAATCCCTCGTGGGAGGCGCTCCCGCGCTTCAGCTTCGAGCCTGAGGCGCCCAGCGCGTACCAGATCCGCAAAGAACCACGGCCCGATTACGTCTCGACGGTCGAATCCCTGACCATTGCGCTGGGACTGCTCGAAGGCCGCGACTGCAGCCAGCTGCTGCGGCCCTTCCAGTTTGCCATCGACTTCCAGCTGAACCATATCGCGAAGCATGCCCAGGCGCGCTTCCGCACCCGCGAACGCCCGCCGCCGAAGCCACAGCTTCCCAGCCTGTTGCGCGATCGCTGGAACCAGCTCGTGCTGGTGCACGCTGAGAACAATCCTTCCCAAGGCTCGCGCCGGCGCCATGATGTCGTGCATTGGATGGCGCTACGACCCGCGAGCGGCCAGGTTCTCGAGCTGTTTCTGCAACCCGAGCAGAAACTGGGAGCGCGCACCGACCAACACCTCGAGCTGCCGCGCGGCCTGCTGGAGGCGGCTCCGCCAAGAGACTCCCTGGCGGCGGCCTGGAGGGCCTTTGCTTGCAGCGATGACCTCTACCTGGCCTGGGGCGACCACGGAGTCAAGTCGCTGCAACAGACGTTGCAGCTGCAGCCCCTGTGGGACCTGCGCTCCCTGTGGGCCCAATACAAGCATCGCAAGGCCTGTGGCCTGCAGACCGCCGTGGAGGGGTTGCGGCTGGCGTCGCTGCCCCTCGGAAAGGGTCGTGGCGGCCGCCGGCTGGGCTATCTGGCCGCGCTGCTGCAAGAACTGCTCAGCAGCAAGGAAGAGTGCGGATCGTCCTGAGCCACTCTTGTGCCCTCCCGACAAGCCGCATCCATTTTCCGCCCCCCGTCTTTGCCACAGCTTTGTACAATGCGCGTCCCCGCTGCTCGCATGGTATGGAAGGCGATGGCAAAGCAGACCACTTCATTGCTGGGCAACCTCGTCACCGACATCGACCGGCTGACCACCATCATCAAGACCCTCAGCCGTCACGGCTTTGCCCAGTACCTCGGCGGTGTCGCAGACACCTTGGGCTTGAAGGTCGAGAGCCTCGAAGCCACTGAAGAAGACCCCGCAGGCATCGCGCGACGTTTTCGGCTGATGCTCGAAGAGTTGGGGCCGACGTTCATCAAGCTGGGCCAGGTCCTGTCGACCCGCATGGACCTGTTGCCCCCACACATCATCCGTGAGCTCTCCAAGCTGCAAGACAACGCGCCCACGATCAGCTACGAGAAGGTGCTGGTGGCCATCGAGAGCGGCCTGGGGAAGCCGGTCGACGAGCTGTACGCATGGTTGGACGAGCAGCCCCTGGCCACCGCCAGCATCGCCCAGGTGCACAGAGCCCGTCTGCACAGCGGTGAAGACGTCGTGATCAAGGTGCAGCGTCCGGGCATCGAAGGAGTGATCCGTGCCGACCTCGACATCCTGCACGTGCTGGCGCGCCTTCTGCAGGCCACGGTCCAGGAGGTCGAGCTCTATTCGCCGCGTGAGATCGTCGAGATCTTCGACAGGGCCCTCAGTCTCGAGCTCAACTTCCTCGCCGAAGCCACACACCTGAAGACCTTCCGCAAGAACTTCGAGGGCGTCGAGAACATCATCGTCCCCAAGCTCTACGAAGAGTTCAGCAGTCCGACCGTGATGACCCAGGAGCGCATTGAGGGTTACAGCCTGGCACTGGTCGAGCCGGACAGTGACGTCGCACCGAAGGTGATGGATACGCTGCTCGAGGCGATCTATCTGATGATCTTCGAGCACGGCTACTACCACGGCGACCCGCATCCGGGCAACATCCTGGTCACTCCTGACGACAAGCTGGCGTTTCTCGACTTTGGCCTGGTCGGACGCCTGTCCAAGTCGCAAGTCGACGACATCGTGGTGCTGTGCCTCAGCGTGCTCAACGGAGACCTCGACAGCATCGCCCGGATCGTGATGCGCATGGGGACGCCGACCCAACGAATCCCGATGGCACAGTTCAAGCGCACCATCAGCGAGATCCGAGCGCGCTACATCGAGCAGAGTCTCGAAGACATCGACTCCGCGGCTTTGCTGCAGGACATGCTCAACGCGGGCACCCAGTTCCGCATCAAGGTTGCGCATGAGTACGCCATTCTGGGTAAAGCCACCGGCACCCTGGAAGGCATCATCCGCAAGCTCGAGCCCGAGCTCGACATCCTCAAGACAGCACAACCCTATGCTGCGCGGCTGATCAAGGACCGCTACAACCCACAGAAGCTGGTCGAGAACCTGACGGCCAGCACACTGGCGATGTCCGGTTTTCTGCAGGAGATCCCTGGGCAGATGAGCCAGATCTTGATGGATCTCGAAGGGGGCTCGTTGCGTCTGGAGATGGGCAACCAGGGGCTCGACGACCTGGGCCGCGACCTCAACAGGGCATCGACCCGGCTCTCCCTGGCGCTGACCAGTGCGGCGCTCTTCGTCTCCAGCGCCGTGTTGTTCGGCAATGATCCGCTGGTCTACAAAAAGGTTCCCATCCTGGCGGTGCTCAGCCTGCTCGCGGCCAGTAGCCTGTTCTGGATCGGGCTGGGCTCACACTTCTGGTCGTGGCGCCTCGGTAAGCTGCGGCTGGCGCCGTTGTTCCGGCTGATCGGCAAGGTGCGGCGCTTCGCCACCCGGGGACGCTCTGCGCCCAAGCCCGAGACGCCTGAAGCCAACAAACAGCTCGACGCAGCGGACGTCGTGGCTGCTGCAGACAAGCAGGCTGCCGCGTGACCTGGGAGCATGGCTGGCAACTGCCGGATCCCGTCGATCCCGAGGCACCCGTTGAGCTCGCGGCCGAGGCTCTGGCGTACAGCTTTCCCGATGGAACCGAAGCCCTGGCAGGCGTCGCTTTGCAGGTGCGGCGCGCCGAGCGCATCGCTCTGGTCGGACCCAACGGCGCCGGCAAATCGACGTTGCTGCTGGTCCTTGCCGGCCTGCTCCGCCCTGCCAAAGGCGAGGTGCGGTTCGAGGGACAGGCACCGAACGGAGTCGCGGCCGCCCAAGGTCCTCGGGTGGGGATCTTGTTCCAGGATCCGGACGATCAGCTGTTTTGCACCAGTATCTTCGATGACGTCGCCTTCGGGCCGCGCAACTACGGTGTGGCTGAGGAGGCTCTGCCCGAGCTGGTCCACCGCAGCCTGGCGGCGGTCGGGTTCCATCACATCGACCAGACCTGGCTCGCCCGGCCTGCCCACCGCCTCAGCCGCGGCCAGCGACAGCGCGTCGCCCTGGCGAGCGTGTTGGCGATGGAGCCAGAGGTCTTGCTGCTCGACGAACCAACTGCCGCCCTCGATCCACATGCCCGCCAGCACCTGCTCGCGACCCTCGCTGAGCTGCCCAAGGCGCTGCTTTTTGCCACCCAGGACCTCTACGACGCCGCGGTGCTCTGCGGGCGGGTCGTGGTGATCGACGCCGGACGCATCGCCGCGGACGGCCCGGCCTGCGAAGTGCTGAGTGACGACGGGCTGTTGCACCGCCACGGGCTCGAATTCGGCAGCCATCACAGCATCGTGCGGGCTGTCTACGAGCGCGCCGGACGCACGTTTCCGGGGCCTCCCCCGGCTTGACCCCCTGTGGACGCGACAATATACTCGGGCCCTTTGCCTTCGGGGCCGCTCCAACAGCTTGCTGGACGATCCTTGGGAGCTGATTTTTGCTGAACAAGAGCTCACTGTCTATCTGTCGTTTCCGATCGCTGGGCGAAAAGCCCGACCTGCGCGACCCAAAGTTCGTCGCCGAGCTGGAGCGCTACTCCGTCGAGAACACCATCGCCACCGTTGAAGAGGGGGGACGCGCCGGTTGGACCGGGCCGCAGCACTTCTTCGACAACGACTTCGGGTTGGAGAACATCCTGCACCAGCCCTATCTGACCCTGGGCCTGCGTATCGACAAGAAACGCATCCAGGGGCCTCTGTACCGCGCGCTGTGCCAGCGTGAAGAGGCCGCCTGGCGGCAAGAAGCGGACGTCGAGCGCGTCCCGCCCAAGAAGCGCCGCGAGATCCGTGAACAGATCAAGGCGCAGTTGCTCTCAGAGGCCAACATCCACTACACGATGGTGGACTGGTACTGGAACATCCAGACCCGCACCATCGGCGTGGGCTCTTTCAGCAAGGGCGTGATCGAGCTGTTCATCGCTCTGTTCGAGCGGACTTTCGAGCGTGAGCTCGAGCCGCTCAACCCGTACACGCTGGGCTGCACGTTGCTGACCAGTGAAGACGCGCTTGCAAAGCTGATCGCCTGCGAGCCCACCGATTTTTCTCTGAGCGGGTGAGGACGGAAACATGGACTATCTCGGCGGCGAGAAGGCCTTTCTGGGCCGCGAATTCCTGACCTGGCTGTGGTATCAGACCGAGCACGGCAGCGGGACCTTTCCTCATGATGACGGACCGATCGGCGTGGTGCTCGACGACTATCTGGCCTTCGTCAGCGACGAAGAAGATGCCCAGGAAGCAGCCCTGCGCAAAGGCCACCCGGCGCGCTGCCTGGAAGCCTGGATGGCCTTGCTCGCAGGCAAGAAGCTCAACAAGGCGCGTATCCAATTCGCACAGGGCGAGCGCAGCTGGTCGACGCTGATCAAGGGCGATGGTCTGAGCATCAGCGCCACCAAGCTGCCCGATCCCGATGTGGAAGCGGGGGATGATCTGGTGCTTGCCCGCCTGACCGACCTGGAAGATGGCTTCGCGCTGATCGACTCCTTGTTCGAGCAGTTCCTCGAGTTCCGCTTGAGCGAAGGCTGGCCGGGCTTCTCCAACGATTGCCTGAGCTGGGCCCGCAAGAAGGTCTCCACCGTCCAGGACCACTGAGGCCGCAGACTGCTACTCCGCGTTCTGCGCCTTCAACACCGCCCGACAGCGCAGCCGATCGGCGTTGATCTCGGCCCGCAGGCTGGCGAAGGGCGGAAGCCGGTTCAGCGCGTGCTGGTAGAATACCCGCGCCTTGAGCCACAAGCCGTCGGCCTCCGCCAAGCGTGCCGTCATCAACGCATTCTGGAAGGCGCCGGGATTCAGCCGTTCCAGTTTCACGAAATTCGTTCGGGCGCCCTCGATGTCAGCGGCCTGCAGGGCACGATGACCGGCCTGTAGCGTCTGTTTCCAGGCCAGATAGGCCGGATAACGGGGCAACACCGACAGGTCGGCCGGCAGGTCGTCGTCGAGCACCGGCGCGCGCTGCAGCGCTCTTTCGGGCCCTCTCTCGAGGCTGGCATAGACGTCGACGGCCAGGTAGGAGCCGACGGTCTGGGGACCGCTGGAGACCCACATGCGGCCCGCGTCGAGGTCCATCACCACACTGTGGCAGGCGATCAACGCGTTCAGGCTGTTGCGGTTGCCCAGGCCCGGCCCCTCCCGCGCCCCCTCCACGCTCGTGTCGCGCAGGATCGCCAGGCAACGGGCAGGAACCAGCGGGTCGGAAGCGGCGAGCAGGCTCTCGAGCCGGCGGTAGCGGAAACCCGTGGTCGCGCCCTCGAGCTGCGCTTGATTGACAGGATCGTCAGCAAAGGCCGGGCTCAGGTAGTGGTTGGTCTGCAGGATGCGCGGCCCCACAGCCTCGCGCACCGCCTGGCGGGCCGGAGATTTCTCCACCACCACAGCTCGCCCTTCGTCGCGCGAGGCGATCAGGAAGCTGTCGCTGACGAAAATCTCGGCAGACTCGATGATCGCGACCGCCTCAGCGATGCTATGAGCGCTCTCGAGCACCCGCCGCACGACCATCGTGGTCGGCGTGCCCACGCGGCGCAGGTCGGCCGTACGGCCGGCATTGATGCTGACCGCGATGCCCGCCTGATTGAGACCGGTGACGGCTCCAGCCATGCCCGCCCAGGCTACGTGCACATAGGGCACCCCGCCCTCGGGCCAGACATAGAGAATCACCTTGTCGCTGTCGAAGACCTCACCGCCTTCGAAGTCGAAATTCCGCCCGACCAGCAGACGCCCTGCTTCGGTAGCCTCTCCCCAAGCCGCGAATGCCGAGCAGCCGATCAGCTCACGCTGCGCGATCAAAGGATTGTCGATCAATAGATGGCTGATGTCGTGCGCGGCGTGGTAGTTCAGGACCCGATGGTACAACGGTCCCAGCTCGGGGTGATGGTCTACGCTGCCATCGACCAGGCCCAAAACCTCGAGCCGTTCTGCCGCGCTGAGGAAATCGGGCAGGCTCTGGTTGTTGATGGTCAGCGCCGTCACCAGCAACCACATGGCCACCGGATTCGGCACGAAGCGCTCTGCGAGCTCGAGCAACACCTCTTCCTGCTTTTGCAGCAGATCCCGGCACAGCCGCGCGTTGGCATAGCCCCGCTCCCAGGGGCTGCCCACCAGACCCAGCTCATGCACGCCGCGCCGCTCACGGCGCCAATGGCGGCCCAGCGTCTGCACGTGTCCATCCAAATGCGGCTCGTGTTTTGCCAGGCTGCGGTCGCCAGAATACTTCGGAGGTCGAGCCAGACAGAACCGCTGGGCGTAGATGTGCAATCCCAGACCCAGGCTCAGCAGGGCGAGGGCTGCAAAAGCCGCCCAGCGCAACGGTCGACCGAGGTGCCGGCTGCGCACGATGCTGCCCGCCGCCGGCGGAGGCTCGTGGCCGGAATCGCGCCCGTCCAACGACTGCAAGTCCGTGAGAGGCATCAACTGCAGCTGCCAGTCGGGGCGTGCCAGCCCCTTTTCGCTGGGGCGCGTGCCCGTCAGCCGCACTCCCCAACCGGGCGTGCCCTCTGCCAACAACGCCTCGAGCCCTTCAGGGAGTCGACCCTTGGCATCAGGCCAGACCAGCACCCGTCGGCCGCGAGCCAACGCTGCGCGCACGGCTTCCAGGTCGGGCAGGCAGCCCGCGCCGGGCACGCCGCGTGCCCGGGGGCCCCACCAACGCGCCCGGGGCAGCCGCGCCAGGCTCAGCAGCTGCGCAGGCAGGCTGGTATGCGCGGCCAGCAACAGACACGGAGCCGGAAGCTGACGCGGACGTTGCTCACGCCACCGACCGCTCGGAAACAGCCGCAGCCACTGACGCGCCCAGGCTCGCCGCCACAGGTCCCCCCATGCATAGGTACACCGGCACAGGCGCGCAAGTGGCCAGAGCAGCAGCCAGGGCAAGCCCGTCAGCCCGTACAAAAGCAGGGCCAGGGCAGAGGCAGCTGCCGCGCGCGCCGCGCCTTCACGGGCCCGGTTGTGCTCAGCGAGCAGCTCACCCAGCGCTCCAAACGACAGGCCCCGCGCGCGCAGCCCCTCGACCACCCCGCGCAGGATGTGCGCCGCCGCGGCTGGATCCTGCATCCCATCATGCAGCAGGATCACACTTCCAGGCTGCGCCTGCGCGACGATCCGGGCGATCACCTGCTCGGGAGTCTTGCCCCTGTCTCGTCCGCCACAATCCCAGCCGACGTGGACCAGCCCCGTGTCACGCAGAGCCCCGGCCAGATGCGGCTGGCTCAGACCCATCGGGCTGCGGAAGACGCGCGGAACCTGGCCACAGGCCTGGTGCCAGGAGCGTTGGGCGCTGAGGATTTCACGCCTCCAGAAGCTGCGCAGCCGGAAGTTCCCCCACCAGGCATGGCGCTGGCTGTGGTTCCCCGGCGCGTGGCCCGCCGCAACGATGTTCCGCGCAAGCTCAGGATGGGCCTGCAGCTTGTTTCCCACACAGAAGAAGGTCGCTGGAACCTCGAGCTCAGCAAGCACCTCGAGGACCCGAGGCGTCACATCGGGATCGGGACCATCATCGAAGCTGAGAAAGACCCTTTTTCCCGCCCGATGCGCCCGGCAGAGCACCGGTCCGAACAGCTGCAGCCGCGGGACAGTCACACCCAGCCCCAGGACCAGTAGATACAGCAACAACACGCCGACCAACAACGCCGTGCACCAGGGCTGGGCGACGAACAGCCCTACCAGCGCTGCCGCTGCAAGGCTGAACAGGTTGAGCCCGCCGAAGCGGCTCATGGCTGCACCAACATCAGACTGACAAAGCGCGTCCGTGAGAGGTGGTAGAGCACGACCCGCCGCAGGCGCCCCTCGACGGGTCGCAGGCAGCGCAGCTCGGGCCCGGGCTGCCCCGCTTCCACGGCCTGGATCGCCCAAGCCAGGCCGAGGCTGGCGGCGCTGCAGAACTCCCCACAGGCTTGCTTATAGACCGCCCGGCCCAGCGGACCCTCACTGGCGCGTTCGAGCTCACGCGCTACCCGCAGGTAACGCTCATCCAGAGCTGCGTCGCCACTGGCCCCCAGCAGCAGCAGGTCGCCCTTCCCCAGCTGAACCCCCGCGCCGGCCAGGGCCTGGCGCGCGCCGGCCGGGCAATCCTTGAAACGGCCCCCTAGAGTCCCCTCGAGCAGCAGCTCAACCCGCGCCCGCCGGGGTGCGTCGGACGGCGCCCGCAGCCGCAGGGCTGCGGCTCCTTCGCCGGGTAGACAGAGCTCTCCCGGCGCCTCTTCCAAGGGCTGCAGCGGGCGCGCCCGGGCCCGCCACCAGCCAAATCTCTGGCCGGCCGCCGCCACATAGGAAACCAGCGCATCGGCCCCGCAACACAGGACCTCGTCCGCGCGGCCGGCTGCGAGCAGGTAGGCGGCGTGGCCCAGTGCCAGCTCGAAAGACTGCGCATTGTGGGTGAAGGTGTGGTTCTCGCCTTGCATGCCCAGGAAGATCGCGATCTGCGAAGCGAGTGAATTGTGCACCGAATTGATGAAACGGGCGGGCCGAGGATGCTTCTCGCGCTCTTGCACCATGTTCTCGAGGAACTCGACCACTTCCCAGGTCGCCCCCATACCCGTCCCTACGCATACTGCCGCCTGGGAAGACGCGCCTGCGGACCGCCCCTCGGCGGCCGCCAGGGCCGCCGCCAGGCCCATGCGTTGCAGCCTGCCCAGACGACGGATGCGCCGGGCGGGGATGCTTGTACGGCCGATGTCTCCCCTGCACAGGAAGGCGGCTTGCGTCTGCCCAGGCAGCCCGGCGGGCAGAGTGAGCTCGGACAGATCCGGCTCGGGGGGGCTCAGACCCAGTCCGACGATGTCGACTGCGGGCACAGTGATCTCTCCAAATGCACCGGCCCAAAGTAGAAGCCCTGGGGCAGGGCTTGACAACCCAAAAGGGTTTGCGGTCCACTCTGGAAAACGTTGTCCGAGGCTGCCATGGGACTTTTCCACCGTGCTGTTGTCGCCACCCTCCCGCTGGTCCCCCGCGCTCTGGTCTGGCGCTTTGCCCGACGCTACATAGCGGGCTGGACTCTGGACGAAGCCGTCGACGAGGTCGAACGGCTGCAGACCATCGGGGCCTGCTCGACCTTTGATGTGCTCGGAGAGAACCTCGAAAAGCTCGAGGATACGGCCCCCTTCCTGAAAGACGCCCTCGACGCCCTCGACGCGATCGCGAGCAGGAAGCTCGACGCCAGCCTGTCGGTCAAGCTGACCCAGTTCGGGCTGCATCTCGATGCTGGGCACTGCCTGAAGCTGATGCGCCAGATCCTCGAACATGCTGGCGAAACCTTCGTCCAGATCGACATGGAAGACTCGAGCGTCACCGAGGCAACGCTGCAGGCCTACCGCAGCCTGGCGGCAGACTTCGACAACGTGGGAATCGTGCTGCAGGCCTACCTGCGGCGCACTCCGGACGACATCGACGCCTACGCCGACCTCAAGCCAGTCACCCGGCTCTGCAAGGGCATCTATCTTGAGCCGCCAGAGGTGGCCTTTCAAGACTATGAGAAGGTGCGCGCGCAGTTCCTGCTCTGCCTGCAGAAGCTGCTCGACAATGGCCAGTACGTGGGTATCGCCACCCACGATCCCTACCTGGTCGAGCAGGCAGAGGCCGAGATCACGCGCCGCGGACTCGCTCCTGACGCGTATGAGTTCCAGATGCTGCTCGGGGTGGCCGAACCTCTGCGTGCCGCGCTGATCGAGCGAGGCCACCGGCTCAGGGTGTACATCCCCTATGGCCCGGACTGGTACGCCTACGCCACCCGGCGGCTGCAAGAGAACCCGAGCATCGCCGGCCACATCGTCAGCAACCTCTTCAAGCGACGCCGACGCTGAACGGTGCGCCTGTGGCAGGCGTCTCAAGCTGCTGCGGCGTAGCGGGCGTTGAGGATGCAACCTCCTCCAACGCCCCTCAGAACCCGACGGGCAGATACCACCAGCGGAACAAGCCGAGCGCTCCACCACGGGCCCAGAGCGCAAGCAGTTGCCCTTCAGTCAGGCTGCGGTTGCCGGCCAGCGTGCCATTGAGATCGAGGGTTTGGCCGTCCGGAGCAGCTGTGCGGTCGGCGGCGGGATCGTACAGCGCCACATGCCCCGGATAGTAGCCCAGAGCCAGCACGTAGTGTTGGATCCCGCGCGCACTCTCGAGCAGCAGGATGACCGGCCGCCCCGCCGCCAGGTGTTTGCGGACCAGATCGAGGCGCCGCGCCTCGGGCACGTCCGAGGCAGAGCAGCCCTGCTCGCCGAGTTGCCGTGTGCGCACCGCGTCGACCAGCGTCCAGGGCCGTGCTCCGGTCAACGCCTCGCTCCAGCTGACTACCTCGACCAGCTCGTTCACCAGCGCGCTGCGATCCGGCTCTTGACCGGTCAGGCCATGCAGCGCCAGCGCCAGGCTGTAGGCACCGCACTGGTTGGGTCCCTGGGCCGGAAACTCGGTCAAGGCCGCAAAGCCCGGCGGCCAGGCCTCCGCAGGCAGGGTGTCGGGTAGAGGTTCATAGCGCACGGAGCTGTACAGCATGAGCCAGACGCCCAGGCAGGTCAGCAAGAGCAACCCTGCCGCGGCCAGAAGCCCGCGCAGCCAACGGCGGTTTTTCGGGCTTGCGGCCGACATGGCCTAGCCGTCGGCGAGCATGGCTTCGATCAGCTTCTGCTTGGTGGTCTCGGCCTGTTCGAGGTCGATCTGACAGGTGCCGGCGGCATTGTGTCCGCCCCCGCCGTAGCCCAGGCAGAGGTTCCCCACGTCTGTCTTCGAGCTCCGGTCGAGGATGCTCTTGCCGATAGCAAAGACGATGTTCTGCTTCGCTTTGCCCCACATCACATGCATCGAGATGTTGCACATCGGGAATAGTGCATAGATGAAAAAGCGGTTGGTCGCCCAAATGGTCTCTTCTTCGCGCAGGTCGAGAACGACCAGGTTCTTCTGCCGCCGCGCACAGCGCTCGATCTGCTCGTGGGCCTGGCCCTGGTGTTCGAAATAGAGCTTCACCCGCTCCCTGACATCGGGCAGAGCCAGGATCTCTGCCACGCTGTGGTCACGGCAGTACTGGATGAGCTCCATCATCAGCTCATAGTTCGCGATGCGGAACTCACGGAAACGGCCCAGTCCGGTGCGCGGATCCATCAGGTAGTTCAGCAACACCCAACCGGTAGGCTCGAGGATCTCTTCCTTGCTGAACTGCGCCGAGTCCGCCTTGTCTACCGCCTCGAGCATGTCGTCGCCGACTTTTGGGAAGGCCTCTTTGCCTCCATAGTGGTTGTAGACCACCCGGGCGGCGGAGGGGGCATTCGGATCGATGATCAGGTTGTCGGGCAGCTCGCTGCCGAGTCGTTGGGTCTCGGAGAGGTGGTGGTCGAATGCCAGATGAACGCCCTCTACGTAGGGCAGATTGGTCGTGATGTCGCGGCCGCTGATCTCGATCTTGCCATCCTGCATGTCTTTGGGATGCACGAACAGGATGTCGTCGATCAGGTCGCGCTCGCGAAGGAGCACGGCGCAGACGAGTCCGTCGAAGTCGCTGCGGGTGACGAGGCGGAACGGTCCTTCGCTCATGCTGGCTCCCTAGGTCAAGGAATCGAAGGTCGGTGCGCGGGCAGCCACCACCAAAGCGAGGCGCTCGTCCCACTGCAGATCAGGATGGACCTATTCTACCAAACGGCCGAGGAATTCGCTCATCAGGCTGCGCAGCCGCCGGCTGGTGGACCGCAACCGCGGCAACGCTGCGGGGCCACTGTCCAGCGAGGGACGCTTGGTGCTATGGGGGGCGCTCAAGCCTTGCGGAACAACCGCCTGAGCCAACTCTGCTGTTCCTGGGGTGCGCGGGTGAGCTGCATCGACCTGACCATCTTCTCGACTTCGCCCTCGTCGAAGTAGACCCCGCCGCAGCCTTTACAGACGTCAACGGTCACGCCACGGTCAAGCTTCTCGTGCATGGACCCCTGGCACTTCGGGCAGGCGACGTCGCCGGGGTACAACTCGGAGGCCTGTCCACCGCCGGCTGGGACATGCTGGTGCAGACTCTGGTTGGCCTGTTCGAGCTCTTCGATCTTCTGCTGGTATTGTTCGACGGTGGCACGCGAAATCTCCAGCGCCCGCTGGGCCTCAGCCAGCTCTGCCTGCCAGGCAGCGATCTGCGCACGCAGACCCGCGACCCGTTGCGCCTCTTGCTCCGCCTTCTTCTGCTCTTCTTCAGCCAATCGCTGCGCGCTCTCGGCTTCAGCCCGCCAGCCGGCGGACTCGGCGAGGACTTCCTGCAGCGTGGCACGCGCGCTCTGCGCCTCCTCCCTCGCCGCCTGCTGGGCCGCCGCCACCAGGTTCTTGCTCTCCTGCTCGGCTGCCAGAGCCCGAGCGTTGGCTGCCTGGATCTGGTTTGCGCTTTCCTGCTCAGCGCTCTGGGCTCGATCGGCCGCCGCGCTCGCTTCCATCTGCGCGGCCAGCAGCTGCTCTTGTGCTGTAGCCAGGGCCGCCTGAGCGTCCTCTGCAAGCTGGCGCGTCTTGGCAAGCTCAGCCTGAGTCGTCAGTCTGCGTGTCTGCTCATCTGCGCGCGTCTTCGAACGTTCGGCACGCCAACCAGCGATCTCTGCCTGCAGGCGATCACGCTCTTCGCGAACCTGCGTCTCTGCCGTCTCTTTGGTCGCCCGGATGCGTTTCTCGGCGTCTTCACGTACCGCCTGCACGCGCGTTTGCGCCTGCCGGATCTTGCCCTCGCTGGCCTCTTTCAGCTTCTGCGCGGCCTTGCTTTCCTTCTGCGCGGCCTCGCTCGCCTTCTTTGCTTCGAGGCGCATGGCTTCTGCCGTTTCGACGGCCACACGAGCTTTCTCCCGTTCGGCAAGCAACGCCTGCTGCTCGCTTGCCAGGGCAGCACGCAGCTTCTTCAGCTCTGCGGCTTGCTCGCTGCTGGCAGCACTCTTTGGCGCTGCCGCTGCCTTTGGTTCGGCGGGCGCCTTTGCGGCATTCTTGGCAGCAGGCGCCTTCTTTTTCCTGGCGGGCTTCGGCGTGCTCGCGGCTTTCTTCTTCACGGCTTGCGCCGCGCCCGCTGCTTTGGTCTTCGCGCTCTTCTTGGCGACAGTTTTCTTGGTCGCCGCCTTCTTGACTGCCTTGGCGGTCCCGGCCTTTGTGGGGACTGCCTGCTTGGCAGCGGTTTTCTTCTTAGCGGGAGCTTTCTTCTTGCTGGAGGTTTTCTTTGTCGCCGCCTTCGGGGCGGCAGGTTTTTTCTTGGTAGGTTTCTTTGCAACGGATTTCGTTGCTACACCCTTCGTGCTCGCCGAAACCTTCTTCTGTTCGGTCGTCTCTTTGGAGACAGCCTTCTTCTTGGCAGGTTTTTTGGCTGCAGATTTTTTGGCAGCCCCACCAACCTTCTTCTTGGCAGCCAGCTTCTTGTCCTTCGCAGCCATGCCCAGCCTCCCCTTGCCAGTAAGTGCAAGAACGTTGCTGGACCAGTCTACTACATCCCCCCGACAAGCCGCAGTTATCGACGCCTTCACCAGGGCCGGCTCCTCAACCCGAGACAGCCTCGCATGAAGGATCTCGCAGCAACCCCGGCTGCGATCGTGTACCTTCCCTGCAAGAATGTTGCGGACTGCACCCGGTGGGAATGTAGAAAAGTATGGAAAACCGAGAGGCCCGCGGCCCGAAGACCCTGGTGGTTCTCTACCCGGGCTGCATCGAGTTCGAGATTCTCCTGGCCGCCCAATTGCTCCACCCGCAACTGCCTGTGGAAACGGTGACGCCAGACGGCAAAGACCACCGAGGACACTCAGGCCTGATCTTCCGTTCCCACGCGGCCATCGCGGACATCGATCCCCGCCACTATGCGGTGGTGCTCGTCCCCGGAGGCGACTTCAAGTCGGTTTTTGATCACGAGCCTCTGTATGCCCAGCTCAAAGCGCTCGCCAGCCATGGCGCGGTGTTCGGTGCCATCTGCGCGGGCCCATTCCTGCTCGCCCGGGCGGGATTGTTGGCGGGCCGCCGATGCTCCCACGGGTTCGGCCCCGAGGCCCGTGATTTCCTCGCCCCCTGGCTGCGGGACGTGCGCTTGTGCGACGCACGCATCAGCCTCGATGGCAATTGCATCACGGCGCGCGCAGATGCCTGGCTGGATTTTTCTCTGGCCCTGGCCGACCGCTTGGGCGTGGTACGGGATCCGGCCCACCGGGCCCGCGTTCTCAAGGCCTACAGCAGCTGATCTCGGGCTAGTCATACACGCGCCAAGGAGCTCCGATGCCCGCCAAAAAACGTCGACGTCTGGCCCTGGCGATCAGCCTCTTGCTGCTCGCCGCACTGGCTCTGCTGGTCATTTGGATCTTCTGGTCCGGAGCCCACGAACGCCTGCTGGCGCGCAACCAGTTCGACGACGCCGATGTCGCCCAGTGTGCTGCCCTGGACGCCGCCCTGAGCACAGGCTTCCCCGACAATATGGAGTTGTTCCAGCGAGAGTTGGAACGGATGCCCGATCGGGAGCGCCTGGTCTTCTACCGCATCGATCGGAAGATGCCAGACGGCACAGAGACCCGTCACGAGCTCAGCAGCGGAGAGTGGCAGGCCGACAGCGCGGTCTGGCATTGGGACGCCGAGACCACCCTCGGGCGCGTAATGTTCACCTCCGACCAGGGGGGCCCCTCCCGACCTGCGCTGCAATACTACCGCGCCAACGACAGCCTGCGCGTGTTTGTGATGTTGCTCGAACGCTGATGCTCCCAAGGTAGCGGCCTCGCCCGCCTGGCTGCACCGGATGGTGACGTTCCCCAGCGCAGCCGCGGCGCTGGCCGCGATGCACGCGCCGGCACGCGGCTTGCTCCATCATCGCCAGCACTCAACCGAGGAGGCGCTATGCATAACCGGACACGATCCCTGTTGCTGGCCCTGTTGCTGGCTCCGTTTTTCTCGCTGCAGGCCCAAAAGATCTACTGGCACAGCGACTATTCGTCAGCCCTTGAGGAGGCCCGCGAGACCGGCAAGCCCCTGCTGATCTCCTTCCGCTGCGTGCCGTGAATGGCCTGCCGCCACTTCGATGCGCAGGTTGTGCATTCCAAAGTCGATTCGCCCCGCGGTCAGTTGCTCTCTCAGTTTGTCTGTGCCCGGATCAAGGACATGACCGGCATCGACATCGGTCTGTTCTCCTTCGACGGACACAACGCCCTCTACTACTTCGCCATGAACGCCGATGAGCAGATCTATCTGCGCTACGGCGGCCGGGACGCAACGGGTCCCGACGCGTACCTCAATACGGACAGCTTCGACCTGGCCATGGAGCTGGGGCTCGAGCAACATCGCAAGTACCAGGCCGGCGAGTTGGAGCCCCAACCCCGCCCCGAGCCCAGCTTTCCCCGGGACATTCCGCTCTTGAACGAACACATCGTGCAATGGGGACGCTGTGTGGAATGCCACATCATCTCCGACTATCGGCTGCAAGAGCAGGAGCGTTCGGGGCCCTCGGACCGCGTCCAGACCATGTTCGTCTATCCGGACATCCGCCGGCTCGGCATCCATCTCGACGTCCCTCGCGGCCTGGTCGTGGAGAGAGCCAGCGACGCCGCCCTGGCCGCCGGGCTGCAAGCCGAAGACTGCATCACCGCCCTGGAAGGCACGCCCGTGCTGACTTTCGGGGACCTGCAGCATGCCCTCAACAAGGTGGACCGCAAGGCGACACAGCTGCAGCTGACCGTGCGTCGGGCCGATCAGCCCGTGGTGCTCGAGCTCGCTCTGGGACAGGAGTGGTGGTGGACGGACCTGTACGACCGCTATTGGAGCGTTGAGCCGCTGGTCTACTTCAAGAACCGCCCGCTGGCCGGCGCGGAGAAGGAAGCGCTCGGTCTCGATCCCGAGGGCTTCGCCAGCGAGGTCACCGAGGTGCAGGTCACCGCACGCGCGCTCAACGTGCATGAGCTCGAGGTGGGGGACATCATCTTCGAGGTCGACGGGGAGACACGGAGCGAGCTGACCCAGAGCTGCCACTTGTTTATCAAGCTGACCAAGGTCGCCGGTTCGGTGATCGAGGTCAAACTTCTGCGCGAGGGAAAAGAGCTCACGATGCAGATCGACTCAGAGAAGCTCAATTTCCGGAAGGAGTCGCAGTGAGGAGGCTGCTCACAACCGCCCTGCTCCTGACCCTGGCTCTCGGCTGGGCACAGGCGCAGAATTGGAGTGCCCCTCAAGACGTACAACGGCGGGAAGGCACCGTGCTCAGCTACCGCGCGGCGCTGGTGGGGACCACGCTGCTGGTCGAGGTGCGCCACGCGCCCGGCTGGCACAGCTACGCGATCGACAACATCGAACGCGCACGGCGCGCCAGCGGAGACGAGCACCCCGAGGTCGAGGCCCCCACCCGCATCGAGCTCTGCGGCGGCCTGGAGACTGCCGGCGTGTGGTTGCAGACGCCGCCGAAGGATCTCTCCGACCCCGACATCTTCTGGTACACCTGGGGATTCGAAGGCACCGCCCACTTCGCCGTGCCGGTGCGCCGTGTCTCCGACGACGAGACCGTGATCTTGATCAACGCGCAGGCCTGCGACAGCCAAGCCTGTTGCAGGATCGACGATCTGCTGATCCGTGTGCCCGCGCCAAGCTGCACCAGCCAACCCGGGCCAGGACCTTACGAGCTGGAGCCGGTCGTGCAGCGCGAGTGAGGAAGTGCAAGAGCAGCTCGATTCTGATGCAACGGTGGGGTTGCATTGTCGGCCAGAGGGCCCAGCTTCAAGCCGTAGCCTGGCGCATCGATGCCTGTGCAGTCCAGCGTTCCGCCCTCCCCGCCGCCAGCACAGCAGAGCGAGGCGAGCCCAAGCCCGTTCGACTGCGGCTTGACTTTCCCGACGCAAAGTCGAAGCTAGTGCCTCGGCAGACAAATTCCGGTAGGGCGGCGCGAGTGCTTAGCTTCTCCTGAGAGGCCGTCATGAGTGTGATCCTCGGCATCAACTCCGCCTATCACGAATCTGCGGCCGCCCTTGTCGTCGACGGACATTGCGTCGCAGCCTGTGAGGAAGAGCGCTGTTCGCGCGTCAAGCACGCCAAACCGGCGACGGTGCAGGCAGGTGCGCTGTGGCCGGGCGCGGCGGTAGAGGTCGTGCTGCGGCACGCCGGACTGCGCCTTGCCGACGTAGACGAGGTCGGCTACAGCTTCGTGCCAGCGCGTCGGCTCCAGAACATCGGCCTCGACGCACGCGACGCGGCCTCGGATAGCTGGGGCAGCGCCGCGGGCGAGAGACGCTTCGTCGAAGCCCTGCAGAGTTTTCCAGAAGTGGTGGCCCGGGAGGCCGGTCGCGCCCTGCCCGTGCGCTTCCTGCCGCACCACCTGTGCCATGCAGCCAGTGCCTACTACGCCTGCCCGGAACGAGAGGCCGCGGTCCTGGTCATCGACGGCATCGCCGAAATCGACACCACCTGGTGGGGGCACGGCCACGACGGCCGGCTACAGCGGCTGGGGACCGCGCGCTACCCGCACTCCCTGGGGCTGTTGTGGGAACGCATCGCGCGTTTCTGCGGACTGAGCGAGTACGACGCGGCCAAGGTCATGGGGATGGCCGCCTTTGGAGATGCGAGGGTGTTCCGCGCCGGGTTTGCGGAGCTGCTCACGCTGGTTCCTGACGGGATCTTCCTGCTCGCCCCCGAAATCTGGCTGCGCGGGCCGGGATTCGCTGACCTCGAGACCTGGCTGGGCCCGGCCCGCCAGCCCGGAGGCGAGCTCGCCCCGCGCTTCTTCGACATCGCAGCCTCGTTGCAGGAGCGCACGGAACAAGTTCTGTTGCACCTGGCAAGGCATCTGCATTCCGTGACCGCCTGCAAGCACTTGGCGTACGCGGGCGGAGTGGCCCTCAACTGCGTCGCCAACGGTCGGCTTTTGGCCGAGGGGCCATTCGAGAGCTTGACCATCCAGCCGGCAGCCAACGACGCGGGGACCGCTCTGGGCGCCGCCTGGTTGCTTGCCGCACAACGCGGCGAGTTGACGCATTGGCAGCCGCTGCGCCTGCCGCTGCTGGGGCCGAGTTACGGCCCCGCCGAGCTGCGCGCGGCGCTCGAGCCGTACCCTGCGGTGCGGGAGCTGGACGCGGCCGAAGATGCCGCCGCTGCGCTGGCCGCCGGCCAGCTGGTCGGCTGGTTTCGAGGACGCATGGAGCTCGGCCCGCGCGCGCTCGGGGCACGCTCCATTCTGGCCGATCCCCGCTCCCTCGAGACACGCAGCGTTCTCAACCACAAGATCAAGCACCGCGAGCCGTTCCGCCCCTTCGCCTGCTGCATTCTCGAGGAGGCGCTGGAAGCCTGGTTCGAGATCCCTGTCCAACGTTCCAGTTCAGCCTACCAGCAGATGTTGCTGGTGTTCCCGGTGCGGCACGAGCAACGCGCGCGCGTTCCTGCCGTCGTCCACCTGGACGGCACCTGCCGGATACAGGTCGTGTCCAGGACCCTGCAACCCGCCCTGCACAAGCTGATCACGCGCTTCGCCGAACGCACTGGCGTGCCCCTGGTGCTCAATACTTCTTTCAACGACAGCGAGCCGATCGTCCAGACGCCCGAAGATGCCCTGGAGACCTTCTTCGCCACCCAGCTGGACGTGCTCTACCTGGGCAATCTGCGCGTCGATCGACCGCCCGCCGGCGCCATTCCACCGGTTGCCCAGCGTTTCGCGCCGGTGCGAGACGCTTCCGGAACGCGTCTGGCCCTGGTGTTCGGGAACCAGTCCCCGCAGGGGGTATGCCCCTACTACGTCAAGGACGAGTGCTGGCATTGCGACATCGGGGCGGGGGAAGGCCAGGCCCTGGACAACCGCGCCAACCTCGCACGACTGACCTGGTTCCGGGCCCGCTACCAGCGGACCTTGCCGCAGCTGGCGCATCTGGTGGTCTACAATTCGGGCTCGGTGCTCAACAAGAAGGAGCTGTCGCCCGAGGTCATGGCGGCCATCCTGCGTTTCGCGAGGGGTCTGACCGGCCTGCGCAGGCTGTCGCTGGACAGCCGCGAAGGTTTCATCCGCCGCGCGGCTCTGCAGCCATTGGCTGACCAGCTCGGACGTCCTGATGTGCGGATCCAGCCGATCCTGGGTCTGGAGACCGCGGATCCGCACGTGCGCATCGAGCTGCTCGGCAAGCGCATGTCGGAGCGCTCCGTCGTCCGGGCCTTCGATGCACTGGCCAGCTGCAAGGGCTCGTTCGGGATGGCCGTCAACCTGGTTTTGGGCCTGCCCGGTGTAGCTGACCCGGTGGCGGATGCGGTCGCCTCGGCGCGCTGGATGCAGGAGCTGGCGCAGGAGCGCGGCCTGCCCTTGGCGCTGAACCTGCATCCGTACTACCCGAGTGCCCGAGGCAGGAGCCGTTTCCCTACCCATCCGCGCCTGGCGCCGACGGCCTGCGGGGCGGTGCTCGACGCGCTGACAGCCGCGCTGTGCCCCGACGTTGAGTTGTTCCTGGGGTTGCACGACGAAGACCACGACACCGAGCCAACGGAACGCGACCGAGAGCTGGCCGAACTCTCGGCCCGCTACGAGGCGCTGTTGAAGGAAAGGGGCTGACAACAGGTAGCGCTGCGGGTGCTCATTGTTCCGGCTGGAGCCGGTCGTGCAGCGCGAGTGAAGACCTACTCTCGGGTGTACAGCCAGATTCCGGCCTTTTCCTGGGGGCCGGGCACCAACCCTTCCTTCTCTTCCCACAGCGCCTGGCTCTGCTCCTGTTTGGCGTCGAGCCCCAGCTGCTCTGATTTCTGCTCGTAGAAGGCCTCCAACTCTTCGTCGGACAACCCTTCGGCCTCCTGCTGCAAGGTCTGATAGATCGCATTCAGCTCGCTGTCGAGGACTTCCAGCTGCTTGTCCATCTCGGTCAGGCGCTGCTGCTCTGCCTCGGTCAGCTCCCTCGCCTGTGGACTCCACTCTGCATAGCCGCCGACCAGCAGGTCAAGGTCGCCGTCTCCGTCATAGTCGACAGGATCGACATAGCAGCCGCGGCTGGGACCGCTGGGGACCGGACTCCCCCGCCGCCTGCCAAGCAGACTGACCGGGGCCTCGAAACGGGGCGCTGCAAGCCCGCCGGCATTGCGGTAGAGGAACACGCCCCCTGTGAAACCCCCGCAGATCAGGTCGACCAGGCCATCGCCGTCCCCATCGACTGGCCGGGGCGCAGTCAGCCCACCAGGAACATTGAAGGGCTCGTCGCCCGCCATGAGCAGCTCGTTGACACCGGTAAACGCTGGCGCGCCGGCCTCGCCCTCATTCCTCTGCAGGTAGAGCCGGCCTTCGTACTCGGGCTGCTGCCAGCCTTCGGCGCTGCCCGGGACGAGGAATGCGGTGCCTTCGAAGGTAGCTGTGATGATGTCGTCAAAACCATCGGCGTTGAAGTCCACAAACTGTGGACACATGCCGATGCATCACCAATTGTTCAGCCGCAGCGGTTCGCCATCTGCCAACCACGCCGACCTGGCCGACCATTGCCGCGCCTGACCCTCCGCCTCCAAGGGCTCGCAAGCGAACAGGTTGCCGAACAGATCGCCGACCACCAGTTCGTCCTGCTGGTCGCCATCGAGGTCGTACAGGACCGGTGTGGGGAACAGCTGGTCTTCGAAGGGCGCGTCGCCGGCGGTCAGCTCGACGGGATCGGCAAACAGAGCCTTCGCCCCCGGAGGGGCCGACTCCTGGGCGAACAGGCCGGCCGTCAGCAGCAACAGCAGCCAGAGTCTGGGGAAGCTCGGCATCGGGTTCCTCCTGAAGGTTCGTGATGCGGGGTGAGGTCACGCTTGCAGAGTAGAAGGACTCGTTGTCTCGCCCACTTCTGCCTCACCGCCCGAAGAAAGAATGTACGACAGTCTGGTCCCTTCCCTCCCCTCAGCTCAGCGTTTACCACCTCGCCTCGTTTCACAGGTACCACGGACCCGTCCGCCACCCTCCTGCCTTCGACCCACTTCACGAGTGCTTCGCTTATAGGGCCTACCTTCCTCCTGAGATTTCGCCCAGGGACAGGGAGGGTTTCACAAGTTCCGATCCCAGCTTTGTCTACGTGCCGATCCGAAAACCCCGCCAGAGTCCACGATCCCCTACCAAATGTGCCCCGGCGGACCAGGGTCTTACCGCGGATGTGGATGCTGCCTTCGCCGCCCAGGAGATGGCTCGGCCTCCGGAGTTTGAGGCTATCGAGGCCCATATGTTTCGGCCCGCAGACTTGCTCGACACCAAAAGTGCCTTTCGACGGTAGGCTCCTGAGGCTTGGTCTCCCGCCCCCCAGCTACCCAGCTACCCGGCTCTTGACTACTACCGGGACGGGACTTGCACCCGCTGGTTGAGATCAGCTTACGCGGCAGCCTCACAGGCTGCTGCTCTTGTCACGCTCCTGGGTTCCTGCTAAAAAAGATGAGGTGCCACACCATGTCTCGGCCCCCGAAAGCCCCAAAGACAAGCCGTCTCCCCAATGCAGCCCCTTCCCCGCCAAAGAACGCTCCCACCCAAGTCCTGACCCCTACCCCTGCAGAGCCTCCTCGATCGCCACCCGCCGCGGATGCCCCACCTCCAGCTGCTGCTGCGCGATCGCCAGCGCGCGCTCCAGCGCCTGCCGGCCTTCCTCCTGCAAGCCACGCTTGAGCAGGCAACGCGCCAGGTTGTACAGCCCGAAGGCCACATCCGGATGCGCGGGCCCGAACAGCCGCTCTTTGACCTCCAGGGCGCGCCGGTACAGGCTCTCGGCCTCGGCGTCATCACCCTGGCGGGCGGCCAGGGCGGCCAGGTTGTTCAGGTTGACGGCGACCTCGCGGTGCACCGGTCCGTAGGCCTTCTCGGTCAGGGCGATCGCCCGCAGGTACAACCGCTTCGCCTCGGCCTCGTGCCCGATCCAGCCGAGGATGGAGGCCAGTCCGTGCAGGTCGACGGCCAGCTCGGGATGCCCCTCGCCCAGCTGGGCCGTGCGCAGGGCGAGGGCCTCGCGTGCCGGGGTCTCGCCCTCGGCATAGTTCCCGCGTGCGTGGGCCAGCCCAGCGAGGTTGTGGTAGACCGAGGCGGCGTCGGGGCCATCGGTGGCCTGGCAGGCCGTCAGGATGGCGAGGGCCTCAGAGTAGCAGGACTCGGCACCATCGTAGTTGCCGCGGTACTTGCGGGCGACCCCCTGGGAGTTCCACAGCCCGGCCAGCTCAAGATCGCCGGCTGGGAGCTGCTCTCGGCCCCGAGCCAGGGCCTCGTCGGCGGCCGTCTCGGCGTCGGCGTAGCGTCCGGCCTCGACCAGCACGCCGCTCAGCTCGCCCAGGCTGCGACGATGCAGGGCGCGGATGGCGAGGGCCACCTCGGCGTCGACCGCTTCCCCGCCATCCAGCCGCGCGCACAGCTGCGCGTATATGGCCGCCGCCCGCTCGTGGGCCTGCAGCGCCTCCTGGCAGCGCCCGACGGCCTTGAGCAGGGCTCCGAGCGACAGCAGCACATTGCCGGTGTCGGCGGCCCCGTCGTCCCCCTGGGCCTCGAAGATGGTGAGTGCCGCGCGGAAGCAGCGCTCGGCCTCGGCAGGTTGCTGGCGCTGGCGGCACAGGGCCCCCAGGTCGTTGAGCAGCGATGCGGCCTCGTCGCTGTCCCCGGCGCCCGCCAGTTGCAAGAGATCGAGGGCCGTGCGGTAGCCTGCCTCGGCCTCGGCCAGGCGGCCGGCCTGCTCGTGCTCGAAGGCTGCCTCGCTGTGGAGGGCGACCTGGTCTTGTAGCGTCGAGTCCTGTTCAGCCATCTTCATCCCCTTTGTGTGCGCTACCGGGCCGCGGATGGTCGTATTCGCTTGCACGTCCGGCGCTTCTCGGACACGATGACGCCAACCAAGCATTCAAAGCAAGAGTGGCCCACGTGCCTTTGTTTCCTGACCAGCTTCTGCCGGAACCGGCCCCCGAGCTAGCGGCGTGTCTTGCGGACCTCGAGAGCGCGCTCGGGGACGCGGGCGTCGCCGACCTGCCCCCCTTTCGAGGCCTGGCGCGCGGCCTCGTCGTGCGTTGGCTGTACCGCGCATGGATCGCTGAACACGAGCCCTGGCGCGCCCTGGTGCATGTGGACCCGCGCTATTGTACACCTCCACACGGCCTCGAAGGCGCCTTCCAGCAGGCCGCAGGTGGCTGGATTTTTTTCGACGCAGACTGGCAGCCGCACGGAGACCGGGACACGTTGGCCGCCAAGGCTTCCCAACACGCCTGCCGGCTGCTGTTGGCCGTGGATGCCCCAGCGGTACCGGTTCCGGCGGGCCTGCAACAACGCATCCAGCTCGAGGATCACTTCCATCTCGCCGCTGTCGACCCATCCATCGCCCATCTGCGGCGCGCCCTGTTTGCCTACTGCAAGGCGCGCAGCATCGTGCACCTGTGGGGGCCCTCCGGCTGCGGCAAGCGCAGCCTGGTCCACTGGGTGCACGCCCGGCTCGACACGCGGCCGCTCAGCTGTGTCCGGCAAGGTACGGGTCCCCCTCCTGCGGGCAACGCCTGGCAACTCTACGAAGAGATCGCCCAACTTGACGCCGGTCAGCTGGTCAAGCTGCGCGAGCGCCTCCACGAAGACGAGGACCTCGGCAGCGAATTCCGTGCCGTGGCCGGCGGCGAGACCACCCGTCCCCAGCACGATGCCTTCGATGAGATCGTCGGCGCGAGCCCGGCCCTGTGCAGGGTGCTGCACAAAGCGGCCCGTTATGGGCCGAGCGGGCTGCCGCTGCTGATCCTGGGGAAGACCGGCACCGGCAAAGAGCTACTGGCGCGCGCGGTCCACACCATCAGCCGGCGAGTGGGCCGCTTTGTCGCCCTCGACCTGACCACGCGCAGCGAGACCCTGCTCGAGGGGGCGCTGTTCGGGCACGTCAAGGGTGCCTTCACCGGGGCCACCCAGGTCCGCAAAGGCGCCCTGCTCGACGCCGACGGGGGCACGCTGTTTCTGGACGAGCTCGGCAACCTGGGACTCTCAGCCCAGGCCAAACTGTTGCGGGTGCTCGAGTACGGTGAGGTGCTGCCGCTGGGGGCCGACCGTCCGGTGCAGGTCGACGTGCGCATCGTGGCGGCCACCAACGCCGACCTCGAGAGCATGGTGCGGCTGGGGGAGTTCCGCGAGGACTTCCTGTTCCGCTTCAATCTGAACGCGACCCTACGCCTGCCGGCCCTGAAAGACCGCGGCGAAGACATCGTGCTGCTGGCCGAGAGCCTGCTGGGGCGCATGCGCGGCATCGCAGCCCAGCGCTTCGGGGCTGAGGCGCGAGAGCTGCTGATGGCCTGGGACTGGCCAGGCAACGTGCGCGAGCTCCGCCACGCCGTCGAGGCCGCGGCCATCGAGTGCGACAAAGAGACGGTGGGGCCCGAGCACCTGCCGTCGCTCTCGCAGGCTGTCGGTGGGGCTCCGGCCCTGCTGACCAGCAGCCAGCCGCCCGAAGAGCGGCTGACCAGCTGGCCCTTGTCGCGCAGCGAGATCCAGAAGGCCACCGCCGTCACCCTACAGGTGCCGCCGCTGAGCGAGCGCGATCCCCGGGCGGTGCGCAGCGCGGTGCTCGGCCTGCTCGGAGGGCGTCCGATCTCGGGTGAGGCCCTGGGAGTGCTGGAGCGGCGCGTCTGGTGGGGGAATTTCTCGGAGCTGCATCGGGTGCTCCAGACCTTGTGCAGCAACATCCGTGGGCCCATAGACCTGGCGTCGCTGCACACCCAGATGCCCGACCTGCTACAGCGGGAGAGCCTGGCGCCCATCAAGGTCATGGTGTTTCCGAGCATCCGCAACGGGCGCGTGGTCGGCCTCGAGCGCACCTTCCTCGACAACGCCGTTTTGGTGGGACGTATCGAGCATCTGGACGTGCTGGCCCCCGCCGCTTCGGACGGTGAACGCCTGCAGCGCCGCTGGCTGGCCCTCGCACAGCTGTTCGGCGACGCGCGCCCCGGCTGTCTGAACCTGAGCTTTCTCGGACGCCTCAGCCGCGCTCATCTGGCCATCACGCGGGAAGACCGGGGTCTGGTGGTCCACACCCTGCCCGACCCCCCGCTGCCCGTGTTCGCGGGTCCCTTCCCGGGCGGCGAGCCCTTCCGGGTCGAGGCTGAAGCGCCGGTGTTCCTTGGGGAGTCCGGCGAAATCCGCGTGCTGACGGCGAAGGGGGGCCTGTACCTGCACTTGCTGGTGGCCTGCGGCGAGCTCCCGCAGGTCGACGCACGCAGCGCCGAGCGCTTCCTGCGTCCGCCGGCTGGCAAGACTCTGGGGACACCCAAGCAACGCGTGACCATCTGGACCCTGAGCGCCACCGAGATCGCGAGCCTGGTGCCGCTGGTGCTCGCCGCCTTGCGCAGCGAGTCCTTCGCCGGCCGCATCCGCGCTTGGGGGCGCAAGCAAGCAGCCAGCGGCGCACAGACGCTGTGGAAACTGGCCAGCTACCTCGACAGCTCGCATCCCACCCAATCAGCCTCCCGCCTGTTCGCCCACGAGCCGAATGATGGGCTGCGCGAGGCCTTCGCTGCGCAGCTGGCGCACGAGGACGGTGCTCGCCAGCTGTGGCTCAAGCTCCCCGTCGGCATCCGCCGATGCGTCGAGCTGCCTGTCAGCACCTGAACGATGCACTGGTTTTCAGTGCAGCACTGGGGGCTTGCTCTGGTGTGGCGAGGCTTCTGGCCGGCAGCATCGGCTCAGGGCACCGTGCAGGCAAAACGTCCGGGAGCCCTTCGGCCCTCCATCTGCGCGTGCCGTCCCTGCACTCGGCTTGATCCGCAGAACAGGCGGCGCGCGGTAGGATCTTCAGACATTCCGCGCCTTCGGCACGCAGCTTGCTTGGAGTTCCTGCAGAAGTCTCCGGAGGCCGGAGACAAGCCAATGAGGGAGAGAATCATGAAGATCAAGACCCGCGTCCAGGCCGGCGGCCTGAAGACCATGAACCGTTCCGAAGACTGAGAAACCTGCCCCGCATCGGGGGCTCAACCCAGGAGAAGCACCATGAAGATCAAGACCCGCGTCCAGGCCGGCGGCCTGAAGACCATGAATCGTTCCGAAGACTGACATCACTGCCTCGCGTTTCGGGGCTCAAATCCAGGAGACTTGCCATGAAGATCAAGACCCGCGTGCAGGCTGGCGGCTTCAAGACCATGAACCGTTCGGAAGACTGAACGGCCCTTTCGTTCCGTGGCCCCGTTCGATAGCCAGACTACGCTCCAGAAGCCACGCGCAGCATGAGGCATACCTCCCTCTCGAGAAAACACCAGGGCGTTGAAGCGCGAGCTTCACGCCCTCGACCTGTTGTCTGCCAGGCCGCAGCTGTTAGACTCCCGGACAGCGTGCTGACGACGGGAGGACCGCGATGCCTGGCAACGGGAGAGACGAGACCCTCGCCCCCGACGAGGACGAACCGCATCTCGACCCTCTAGGGACCTGGCGCATCGGAAGGCTGGAGTCCGTGAGTCCGGCGGCGGCCCCCGAGACGCCGTCAGGCCCCCTGCTGCCGCCCGACACCAGCTCGTTGCAAGGTGGCCCGCTGTCGGTGCTCGAGGTCCTGGGCCACGGCGGCATGGGCGTAGTCTACCGTGCGCTCCAGACCGGGCTGCAACGGCAGGTCGCCCTCAAAGCCGTGCGGCCGGGCCTGGAAGGCTCGCAGAGGCTGACCGAGCGGCAGGCCTTCCTCGATGAGGCGCTGATCACCGCGCGCCTCGAGCATCCCAACGTGGTGCCGGTCTACGAGCTGCAGAGACGCCCCGACGGCGAGCTGTTCCTCGCGATGAAGCTGGTCGACGGCAAGCTCTGGAAGGATGTGCTGCACGAAGAAAAGCCCGACGACGTGCTGTTCCACCTCGAAGTCCTGATCCAGTTGTGCAACGCGGTGGCCTTTGCCCACAGCCGCGGCATCGTGCACAACGACCTGAAGCCGGGCAACGTGATGCTGGGCTCTTTCGGTGAGGTGCTGCTGCTCGACTGGGGCGTGGCCGCACAGTTCGAGGAGGCTACCGGGGACACTGCGCTCCGCCACCGCTCGCAGATCACGAGCCCGTGCGGCACTCCTTCGTACATGGCTCCGGAGCTGGCCACCGGTGATGGCGCGAAGATCGGACCCCACACAGATGTCTACCTGCTCGGGGCGGTCTTGTTCGAGATCCTCACGGGCACGCCGCCCCACGGGACACGGGATGTGCAGAGCAGCCTGCGCAAAGCGACTGCAGCACGTCACTGGCAGCTGCCCGCGCAGGCACCTGAGGAGCTTGTGCGTATCTGCAGCCGGGCTCTGTCCTTCGCGCCCGAGGACCGCTATCCCTCGGCCCAGGCCTTTCAACAGGCGCTGCGCAACTATCTGCGCCATCGCGAGAGCCTGGGTATGAGCGTGGTCGCGCGCGCGGGCCTCGACGTCTGTCTCAAGAGGGCACAGGCGCCCGGGACCTTGCCGGAGGCCGCACGCAACCGCCTCTACCTCGATTTCGCCGAGGCGGTGGCCGGCTTCGCGCGGGCTCGGTCTCTGTGGGAAGACAACGTGGCTGCTCGCCGCGGACAGAGCGAAGCGTTGCTCGGCTACGCGCGCGCCGCCCTTTGCCAGGGGGACCTGGGGCTGGCGCAGGCGCAGCTGGCTGTCTGGCGCGAGTCGCTGGGGGCTGAGCCCGAGGATGCCCCCGCGGCCGCCACTCTGGAACGGGAGATCAGCGCCGAGCTGAGACGGCGGGCGCGGCTGTCGCGTGGTCGGCGCCGCCTGCAGCTCGGCCTGGGAACCTCGTTGGCGGCCCTGATGCTCGGCCTGCTGTCCGGTCTGCTGATCTTCCGCGCACAGCGCGAGACCCTGCGGGTGGCCAACGACAGCCTGGGGCTGGCCAACCGTACCATCGCGGCTCAGCTCGCGACCATCGATTCCCAAGTACACAGCATCGAGCTGGAGCGCCATGTCTCCGAGCTGCGCGGGGGAATAGCTCTGACCACCCTGGACAGCCTCAGTGTGCAGGTGCAGCACCAGCTGATCGACGTGCTGGGGGATCCACAGTCGCAGAAGGTGGCGCGGTCCATTCTGGGCATTGCCATCCGCGGTTGGCAGACGATGCGCGACGCCGAGCTGGAGGCCGGCCACAGCTCTCTGGGCCTGGCCCAGGCCCGCCTCGACCTGGCGCGCGTGCTGCGCGAGACGTTTCACGACCGGGAGGGCGCGCAGCGCGAGGTGGAGGCGGCTCTGGAGCTGTATCGGAGCTTGCGGCTGGACCCCGACAGCGCATTTCAGGCAGAGCTGGGCTTCGGTCTGGCGGTCGCCGAACTGTTGAGCCAGCTGGAAGGCGCATCCGATCCGGCCTGGTTGGAGCAGCTGTTGGATGCGGCACGCAAGGCTTGTCGGACGGCACCCGAAGATCCAAGAGCGCGCGACCTGCTAGCGCGAGCCCTGGCTACCGGTTCCCGTGCCCACCTGGCAGACGGGGCTCTACAGCAGGCAGAACAGCTGGCGGCCGAGTCCGAGACCCAGGCGCGTGCCTGCCTGGAGCTTGCGCCCGGGCTCGAACACGGCAACCCGCTCCACACCGCACTGCTCGCGCGAGCCGCCATTGCGGCGGCCGCCCAGGGGCCGCAGGCAGCCCGCGCGCTGCTCGACGAGCTGTGCCGCTTTCAGCGTGGGCTCGCAGAGCGTTTGCCCGACCGTAGTCAGGGCCTGCTCGAGCTGGCCGAAGCCCTCTGCCAGCGTTCCGAGCTGCTCGCGTTGTTGGCCGAGCCCGAGGCCGCGTTGGAGGATGCCGCCGAGGCACTGGCGGCCTTGGAACCTCTGATCGTCGAAGGTCGCCGGCTCGACCCGCTGCGCGCGGTTGTGGGGCCACTGTTGCTTCGCTTCGCGCAATTGGCTGGACAGCTCACTGACGAGGATGCCGGCCACGAGCGCATCAAGGCCTGCGCGGCTGCCCTCCGCCAGCGCCTGGGTCAGGCGCCAGAGAGCCTGCCATGCCGGCTGTTGCTGGCTGATGTACTCGGAATCGGAGCTCAGCTCCGGTACCACAGTGTGGTGCGTGATGGCGTGCTCGAGTACGGAGAACCTTCCCAGAGCCACGCCCGCGAAGCGCTGATCCAGGTTCTGGAGTTGATCGGGCACCGACGACGCTTGCGCGCTGCTGCGGATTCCCGCGACTCACGCCTCGCCCTGGCAGACGCCCTGTTGTTGGCCTCACTCTTCGAAGGACTGCTCCAGGACTTCGATGCCGCCAGCAGCCATGGTTTGGAGGGCTGGCGCCTTGCCGAGGGCGTGACCGGGGCTGAGCCGGACATGCAGGCGTCGTTGCGGCGCTACAACCAGCTGCGCACGCTCGGCGATGCGCTGTTGCGCCTCGGGCGCGTCGATGAAGCCGGCGAGGTCCTGATGGCCGCCCGGCAGTCGGCTGCCGAAGCCCATGCCCGCGCCCCCTCCGATTTCGCAGCCCTGCAGGCCGAGTCCCAGTCTTTGTGGGACGTCGCTGAGCGCAACCTCGCCGCCGGCGATAACACGCAGGCTGCTGAGCTCCTCGAGCAGGCCCTGCCCAGTCTGCGTGCCGCGGCCGCGCTACATCCGGATCGGCGTGACCTCCAGGAGAGGCTGATGGGCCTGCTGGAGCGTCGCGGGCGCGCCTGCATCTTTTTGATCGATGAGCCCGAGAAGGGGCGGGAGCGGTTGCGGGAGGCCTTCGAGCTGGGCAGCCGGCTGCTTCCGGAGGCCGAACCCTACCTGCGCTACAAGATCGTGATGGTGCAACTAGGGCTGGCCGCCGCTGAGCGCACCTGTGGCGCGTATCAAGAGGCGCTCGAGCACTTCCTGGCCGCCACCGCGCGCCTGGGACAGGACGTGCCCAGCCTGCTGATCGAGCGCGGTCAACTGCGCCTGTTGCTCGGCGACCACGAAGGCGCCCTGCGAGAATTTCAACGGTCCGCGACGGTCGATCCGACACCTGCAAGTGCTGTCATGACGGTGCTGGCGGGCGGCTCAACGCAGGCCTTGACCCCCCATCTCGCCGCCTCGGGCTGGCAGGGGGCGCTGGTCGCCTTCGCCCTCGGAACCTTCGACGGAGACGCCCTGCTGGAGGCGGCCGGCGACGATTTCAGCCAGCTGTGCGAAGCGCACGGTCTGCTGGGGCTGCGGGCCGATCTGGCTGGAGAACGAGCAGCGGCTCTGGAGCACTACCATGCCGCCATCCAGCACGGCAACGTCGACGAGATCCTGTGGATCTGGGCGCGCGACCGCCTGCGCCAATGGCAGGAGCGCTGACGGCTGCCGGATCCCGGGCGAGCGCGCGCCACTCCGCCCGCTTCCCATGTCTTTTCCTTGATTCCTGACTGTCGGGTGAAACAATGGCGCGCCATCCGTCGACAGGGTCCTGCTCACCAGGGTGTTGTCCACCTGGATCACCGCTTCGCTTGCTCGCTACGCGTCTCCATCGCCTCCCCAAAGAACCACACGTGCGGATTTCCCGCATGTAGCTCATCCGCGTTTACCACCTCGCCTCGTTTCACAGGTACCACGGACCCGTCCGCCACATCTCCTGCCTTCGACCCACTTCACGAGTGCTTCGCTTATAGGGCCTACCTTCCTCCTGAGATTTCGCCCAGGGACAGGGAGGGTTTCACAAGTTCCGATCCCAGCCTTGTCTACGTGCCGATCCGAAAACCCCGCCAGAGTCCACGATCCCCTACCAAGTCCATCGTCCGGATGTCATGGTGTCGTCAATGAACACGGTCTCGATCCCGCTCTCAGGAAGCAACTCGAGGTGTGTGATTACGGTCACCATGGCCGATCAGCCACGGCTGATCGGCGGATCCGACGCCCCGACGCCGGACCCCGGCTCCCGAGACGCTGCAGGGCGCTGACTGCCTGGAGATACGACCACCAGGGTCTCTGCCGCGATCAGAGTCACAAGGGCCCAGAGCCAGGACCCCGTCCACCACCAGACGATGCCCGCCAAGAGGACAGGGAGCACAGAGAGCCACAGGATGGTTGTGGCTCGCGCGCGGCGACGCCTGTCTGATCGGGCGTGCTCAAAACGCTCGTCGAATTCGGTCTGAACTTCCTTCGGGGGCTTCATGGATGAGGGTCGTTCCTTTCGGTCAGGTAGCGGCGGTGCTCGCGGCGGTCCGCCCGGCCCTGTCCAAGCAGTTCCAGAGCGGCCTGCGCATGAAGGCGCCCGTGAGGCCGCCTTCGATGCAATTCTAGCAGCCTGTCGGAGCACTCGCTTCACGGAGCACCACGGCGGTGGCGCGCTGGCTTCGTTGTCCTCCTCGCCGGCCATCCGGGCCGCCTGCGTCGTCCGCCTCGCCATCGACCCACCGGCGCGGCACCTGGCTTCACGATTTTCGTCGCAGGCGGCTAGTGCCCCGTCGGGTCCAGCTCATGTAGGTTGGGTTTCCGCTGGTAGCGGCACGGTCTCTCGTGTTGCGCGTTGGGGAACGTGATGTCTGCGAAGCGATTTGTTGTTGAGCTGACCAACGAGGAACGGACGAGACTTGCTGGGCTGGTTGACCGAGGTAGGGTCGCAGCTCTCAAGCGACGGCACCGCTGAAGGTTGACGAAGGCGAACATGGGCCGGCGCGTGTTGCTGAGGCGCTCGATCTGCATGCCAACACGGTGAGAGGTCTCCGTCAGCGCTGCGTGGAGGAAGGTCTTGCATCTGCACTCACCCGGAAGAAGCAGAAAAATCGCGGCTCGCGGCCGCCAAGATGGACGGGGCGCAGGAGGCACGCATGATCGCGCTGGCATGCGGGCCTCCGCCTGAGGGTCGGGCCCGGTGGACGGTTCGACTGCTCGCCGACAAGATCTTCGAGTTGCGCATCATCGACGAGCCGATTTCCTTCCAGACCGTCGCGCAGCGGCTCAAAAAAACAAACTTCAACCTCACCGCTCGAAGTACTGGGTGATCCCGCGCGGCAGGAGCGGCGAGTTTGTCGCTTGCATGGAAGACGTCCTCGACGTCTACCAGTCCCCCTATGACCTGGATGTTGACGACAAAGTGTTCGTTGAAATCAAGGCAGTGGACATCAAGGCCGTCCATGAGGCTCAACTCCTCACCTATCTTCGGCTCGCCAAGCGCCCAGTCGGTCTGCTCCTGAACTTCAACCTCGTCACCGGAATTCGCAGACTCGTCAACGACTTCCCCAGGTAGCTCTCTGCGGTCCTCAGCGGCCCACGCGCTGCGCTGGCGCCTCCGCGGTTTCTCAGGCTTCGCAGATTGCTCGGACCAACAGATCCTGTGGGCGACA
>JAJDCP010000155.1 GCA_029260765.1 Planctomycetota bacterium | reverse complement strand
CGTGTTCTCGTCGGGCGGCGCGCAAGTACGAACGGACGACGACGAAGTGGACATCCTGCAGTTGCTTGATCGCCTTGAGCTCGACGACAACAAGGTCGGCGACAAGCATGTCCCATCGATGACGAGCGTCCTCCTGACCGTCATAGAGCACAGCGATCTCAACCTGACGCTCGAAATCTATGCCTCGCTTGGCGAGTTCGATCGGGTATACCGATTCCAGGAAGCCTGGACCCAAAGAGCTGTGAACTTGAATGGCTGCCCCGATGATCTGGTGTGTGAGGCCTTGATGCACCAGCATGCAACGAATCCTGGGTTCCTCATAGCTGATTCTTTTCCCACGAGAGCTCAGCAAGGTTCGACGGCATTGTGCCCTGCGATCCCGCAAAAACAAACGCTACTGGAAGCCAAGAAGTCCCTGGAAGCTGAGGCGGCGCAGGCCCGCGCCGAGCAACTACGCGAACAGGCGGAGCGCGACCGGAGGCGGGCCTTGGAGCACGCGGACAAGACGGTGCGCGTGCGACGACACTGGCTAAGCGGCACGAGGCCGAGGCTGAGGCCCTGGCGCCGGCCCCGGAGCATGCAGAGACACGACCGGCGGACGAGGGGTCGGGGCACGATTCAGACGGACCTCCGCCGCCGCGCGGGCCGTTCGAGACGGAGGACGGTCTCGCCACCGACCGAAGACCGAGCGGAGCGGGGTCCCCCGAAGGCGCAGCGGAATTTCAGCGACCCGGATAGCCGGATCATGGAGAGCGGAGGCGCCTTTCTACAAGGGTACAACTGCCAGCTGGCGGTGGACGGGGAGCACCAGATCATCGTCGGCCAGGCGGTGACCCATCACCCAGCCGACAATGCCAACTTGATACCGATGTTGAAGTTGGTCAAGGAGAACTGTGGCGCGAGTTAGACGGTACGTGGCGCCAGAAATCACATGTTTTCCTGTGCGCGCGTCCAAGGCCTAGGTACTATTCCTTGTAGGGGAGGGGTTTACCCCCTCCCGAGCGAACGGGAGGGGGTAAACCCCTCCCCTACTTTTCGGCACAAACGGGCCGACACTTGATGTAGCTGGACCCGCTGTTCATGCCGACTCTCACGTACCTCTGTCTAACTCACGCGGAGAGCAGTCTCGATAGAAAGGAGCCTGGGTCCTGAGCGCCGGTACCAGAGAATCCTGGGCCAGGTCCGGCTCACCCAACTGCGCGGCGTCTTCCAACCGCGCGGCAGCCTCGGCATTGCGTCGCTGCTAGAGCTGCAGCTCACCGCTGCGGGTCCGGGCCAGGTACATCAGGTGCCGTACCTGCTTCTGGCTGGGATCGCGGCTGTGCAGGGCCCGGGCGTGCGACAGTGCTTGGGCGAAGGCTACCTCGGCGCTTTCCAGGCTGCCGGGTAGGTGCTACAGCATCCCATCTAGGTTGCAGCCAAACTCCTCCATCTGCCTTCCCAGAGCATCCTCATCTTCGAGCCAATCGTCGAACATCGGCCTGAAGTCTTGATTCGACTAAGATACAGAGAGAATCCTCCAGAGCTCTTGGTGTCGTCTTCGATGTGTATGTACATTCCCGAGTGCACGCCCTGCGTGACGCAACCATCAACTCCGATGACAGCTTTCAACGAGGTCACTCCTGGGTCCGTCTCCGTCTCTTTTCCTGGCTTCCTGGCTTCCTCAGAACTTCTTCTTGTCTGTAATCCCACTGCTTGGAGCGAGGCCCAGCTCCACTCAAAACCCCTCAAACAACTGCTGGAAGTCCTCCCCCGCAAACGCCGGCTCCTCATCCCGCAAGCCACGCACATAGTCCCGCAGGCTCCCGAGTTGCTCCGCGGCTCCTGGTTCCGCCGCACGCGCCTCGAGCCGCTGCACTTCGAGCCGCACCTGCGCGAGATAGCCCTGCAACCAGCTCCTGGCCTGCGCCCGCGCCTCGGCAGCTACGAGTTGGGCGGCGCTGCGCGCAGCGGCCAAAAGGTCGAGGCCGTGGGGCTCGTCTTGCAGCGCAAAGGCGCGTTGGAAGCAACCGAAGGCGCGGCCATGCAAGCCTCGGCGCGCGAGCAGCCCGGCCATACCCTGCCAGTCCTCGGGTCCGGAAGGGCTGCCCCGGCCGTCGATCAGGCTCTGCAGGCGCGCCTGTTCGCGCGCCTCGCCCAGCTCGGTCTGCAAAGCCTGCAGGTCGGGGGCAAACTCGTCGGATTGCTGCACCAGGACGAGGGTCTGAGCGACCGCGCGCTCCAGCCAAACGACTCGCTGGCGCGGGGCTGCGAGGGCTTCGGCAGCCTGTGCGCAGCGATGCAAGGCGATGGCGTGGTCGACACGCAGCCGGAAGTCGTCGGGCCTCGCATCGCTCAGGGCGCCACGCAGCTCAGCGGCGGAGGCGAAGCTTGCCAATGCGTCGAGCGGGCGCTGCAGCTGCTGGTACGCGTCTCCCAGCCTCAACAGCAGCGACGACTGATTGCTCTGCGCCAGAGCGCTGCCGACCAGATCGGCCTCGCCGAGGCGCACCGCGTCCTCGAACAAGGCGGCAGCCTCGGCGCTGCGTCGCTGGTTGAGCCTCAGCTCGCCGCTGCGGATCAGGGCCAGGTACAGCAGACGCCGTACCTGCTTCTGGCTGGGATCGCGGCTGTGCAACGCCCGGCTGGTAGAAAGCGCCTGCGCGAAGGCCAGCTCGGCGCTGTCCAGGTTGCCGCTCGTGAACTGGACGTCGCCGTAGCGCAACGAGATCGAGGCCAGCGCCTGGCGCAACTCGGCGTTGGTCGTGTCTTGCTGCACGGCGGCGAGAATCAGCTCCCGGCCCTCAGCCAGGGTCGCCCGTGCCGCCTCGAAATCGCCACTCTCGCGTTGCAGCTCACCGAGCTGCTCGATCACCTGGATCAGGGCGGTGCGCGCCTTGATGCTACGCGGTTGCTCGGCGCTCATGCTGCGCAGCAGGCGCAGGCTTTCGTGGTAGAACTCCGCACACGACTGCACCCGTTGCTGGCTGAGTGCGACATCTCCACACTTGACCAGTGAAATCGCCAGATCCAGGCGGGCCTTGAAGTTGCTGGAATCCTGGGCCACGCGCAGCCTGTCGAGCTCCAACGAGGCGTCGTAGAAGCCGCGGGCCGCACCGAAGTCTGCCCGGCTCATGGCGGCATTGCCGCAGCGCTCGAGTGCCACCGTCAACTCTTTCTGGGCCAGGGCACTCTGGGGATGCAGGGCCTGCAGGCGGCGCCGGATCTGCAGCGCCTCGAGGAAGCAGGCCTCAGCCTGATCGTGCTCTCCCTGGGCGTTGCTGGCATCGCCGACGTTGAGCAGGCTGAAGCTGAGGTAGCGCAGCGCGACCGGCTGGTCGGGATCTGCCTGGAGCACGCCGCGCCGGATGGCCAGGGACTCTTCCCAGGCCCGGCGGGCGGCCGGCATGTCCCCCGACAGCCGCAGGATGTCGCCGAGCTTGTCCAATGCCGAGGCGAGGTCGACACGGGCCGCAGCCGGGCCGCTGCCGCTGCCATCGAGGCTGCGGTACAGAGCGACCGCGGCCGTGTAGTCGCGGCGCGCGGCCCCGGCATCGCCGGCCAGCTCGAGGATGTTGCCCCTGCGGACCAGGCACAAGGCCAGGTTGCGCTGGCGGTCCACGTCCGAGGGCGCTTGCTCGGCGAGCGCACGGAGGCTGACGAGCGCCGCACCGTAGGCCGCCTCTGCCTCGTCCAGACGGCCCTGCACCCGGCAGGCATCTCCCAGATACAGCCGCGCCAGGGCGAGGCTGCCCGCGAGATCGGGAGCTCCGGTCTGGGCAGCAAGCTCTTCCAGGGCCGCGACCGAGGCCTCGAACTCTACCAGCGCGGCGGGTGCATCGCCGTCGATGTCGAGCAGCAGCCGACCCAGGCGCAGGCGGGCGAGCGCCGTCCCCCGCGTCGCCGTGCCCCGGTCGAGGTCAGTGTCACGCAGCTCACGCCAGCCCTCGACCGCGATCTGCAGCGCCTGCTTGCCGATGCGGTAGCCGCGCGCATCCGCCAGCTCAGCCTCGAGCAGCGTCTGCACCTGGTGGGTGACCTGATCCAACGTCCGCTGCGCGATCTCGCCGCGCTGCTCGGCGAAGCCTCGTTGCTGTTCGGCGACGGCGCGTTGCCGCTCGACCTCGATGTTCTTGGCTGCGACTTCGTCGCGCGCCGCCTGCAACAGCAGATTGCCGACCAGCAAGCCGACCAGCAAGCCCGTCAGGGCCACGCCCAGTCCTACCTGCAACCGTCTCCGCGCGCGCCGGCCTGCGCGTCTGCGCCGCCGGGCTACGCGCACGTCATCGAGCAGCTCAGCGCGCTCGGGCCCAACCAGCTGATGGGCCTGCGAGGCGGCCAGGCCAAGATCGCCCAGCCGCAAGGCCGCGCGCGCACAGGCCGCGTACGAAGCCTGCAGGCCGCGCGCCGCGGCGCGGTGCTCCGGCCATAGCTCACAGGCATGCTTGAAGCCCGCGGCCGCTTCGGCAAAGCCCTGGTAGAGCTCGGCGCGCTGCGCCTCTTCCAGCTCATTGAGGGTCGAACGCTCGCGGCTGATCCGCAACTGCTGCTGGGCGCTGCGCACAATCTGCAGGCTCTCGCGATGGCGCAGGAAGCCGCGCAGCTCGGCCTGGAAGGAAGGCACATCGGGGAAGCGCTCAGCCGGTTGACGTCGCAGCGCGCGAGCACAGATGGCCCGCAGCTCTGTGGGCACGCTGTCGGGCAGCTGCTTGCGGCTGGCCGAGGCGGCCCGCTCGATGGTCGCCCGTGGGTCGGGGCCGCGGTGTGGAGGTCCTCCGGTCAGGATCTCGTACAGGATGGCTCCGAGCAGATAGACGTCGGTCCAGGTGCCGATCTGATCTCCCCGCCCCAGGGCCAATTCGGGTGCCATGTACAACGGAGTCCCACAGGGCAACTGGATCTGTGAGCGATGGCGGATGCTTTTGTCCGGCTCGGCGGCGATGCTGACTGCGTTGCCCCAGTCGAGCAGTGTGACCTCACCGAATTCTCCGACCATCACATTGCTGGGCTTGAGGTCGTTGTGGACGATGCCCCGGCTGTGGGCAAAGGCGACGGCGTTGCATAGCTGGAGCAAGATCTCGAGATGCTGGTTCAGGGCGTCCGGCTGTGCCAGCAGCAGCTGCTTCCAGCTGCGTCCCCCGACGAGCTTCATCGCCAGGTAGTCCGTGCCGCCTTCGTTGCCCATCGCGTAGACCGGTACGATGTTGGGATGCTCGAGGCGGCCGGTCACGACCGCTTCGGCCACGAAAGCACGGCGCTGGCGCGTGCGGTCCTTGTCCTGGCGCAGACGCTTGAGGGCCACCTCTCGCTCCAGGGAGGATTGGCGTGCCCGGTAGACCTCCCCCATTCCTCCGCGTCCGATCAGGTCGAGGGTTTCGAAGTGGGGATTCTGTGGAATCGGGGCGGCTTCCGGCAGGGGCAGCAAGGGGCGGGGTCGGTAGGTGTTGCCGACTTCCACGCCGTCGAGCGTGCCTTCGGGGCCGAGGGTTTTCTCCCAGAGCGCGCGCAGGTCACCGCTTCTCTCGGACGGAGAGGCATCCTCGGACTGCATCGATGGCGCTCCTGGCTGGGGGGCGGCCTGCAGGGGCCGCCCAGCCTCCTCAGGGTAGCGCCGCGCGGGTCCGGCTGCCAAGCTGTTGTCTCCAGCCTTACGGGCAGTTGTCGGGTCGCCACGGCTATGGTAGCTTGGGAGGCCTACACACACTGGACGGCACCATGGAGCTGCGAACCTTCACCTACCTCGATGTACTGCAACCGCAGGTGGCCTCATTCCTCGGTACAGTCTGCCAGGGATTCCTGCCTCGCGAGGGCCAGGCATCGCTCTATCTGGAGATCGGGCCCGGAATCGCTGTCAACGGCTTGACCGACCGCATCCTCAAGGCCACAGGCGTCACACCGGGCATGCAGATCGTCGACCGGGCCTACGGAGTGCTCGAGGTGCACGACGACGATCATGGCGCCATCCGAGCCGCGGGCGACGCGGCGCTGGACTTCCTGGGCTGCGACGAAACGGACCGCCTGCAGCCGAAGATTCTCACCCAGCAGATCATCAATGGTGTCGACCCCCACCACGCGATGCTGATCAACCGCATGCGCCACGGGCAGTTGCTGTTGAGCAACGACACGATGCTGGTGCTCGAGGTACACCCTGCCGGGTATGCCTATTTCGCTGCCAACGAGGCCGAAAAACGCAGCCCGATCCAGGTCTTGGAAGTGATGGGCTTCGGGGCCTTCGGAAGAGTGTTTCTCGGGGGCGGCGAAGAAGAGATCCGCGAGGCAGCCGCGGCGGTCGAGCTGAGCCTGGCTTCGGTCAGCGGGCGGCCCAACAAGTCTGCGGAGAAGTTTCTCTAACGAACGCATCTCGGTGCCCCTGGGCACCTCGAAGAAAGCCGAGGGCCGCGCGTGAGGGAGTTTCAGCGGCAGACAGAGACCGCCCTCGACCAGGCGCGGGCCGCCCGCCGGCTGGTGCGGCTGGGTCCGGGTGCCACGCGCACTGTGCGCCTGACGCTGCGTGTGCTCGAGTACACGTTCTTGCCTGCGGGATTGGTGGCTGCTGCCCTGCTCGGCAGCCTGTTGCTCGACACTCCCCTGCCGAGACTGGTGGGAATCCTGCTCTGCAGCCTGGTGTGTCACCGACTGGTCGGAGCACTGCTGGTCGAGCTGCTCGATCCCCGCTCCGCCGAGACAGGTCTACTCGAGCTCGACAAGGCGCATGGGCGCTACCTGTACTTCTGGCTGCGCATATTGAATTGGGTGGGTTGTCTGCTCGCCCCCGCGATCTACGTCGCGGGCCAGGCGGGCTTGCCGCCCGATCTGCTGGTGCTCAGTGAGGCGGGCTGCAAGCTGCTCGGGCTGGTGGCCGCGTGTGCCGTGCTGGTGCGGCGCGATTCAGTGCTCGCGCTGTTGCCCCGCCCGAACTCGGCGATCGGGCAGGCGGTGGTGCGGGTGCTGCGCTTCGTCTACCCCCTGCTGGCCATCTACCTGGTCGGCCTGCTCGGCCTGTGGACCGCCGGCTATCTGAACCTCTTCTATATGCTCGCCAACGGCACGGTGGTGGTCGCGGGACTGCTGGTCGTGTACGCGCTGTTGTCGCGTTCGGTGACCTGGCTGAGCCATGGCCATCTCAAGCGCTGGCTGGAGAAACGGCTGATCGAAGGCGTCCAGGAGGACACCCAGGCCGAGACGCGGGTACGGGCCGGTGCGTTGTCCGGCAGCTTCAACACACTGCTGCAGATCAGCCTGTTCTTTGCGTTCGTCGTGGTCTGTGTGCTGGCACTGCGGCTCGACTGGGCCGACTTCCGCACACTGCTTGCCTTTGAGGTTCTCCCGGGCACCCAGGGTGGACCCGACCAGCTCGCGATTCCGGGCATCCAGTTGGCAGACGTCTGCTTCGCGGTGTTGACGTTTTTCTTTTTCCTGTTTCTGGCGCGGCTGACGCGTGAGATTTTGCTGCGGGTCGTGCTGCAGCGTACCGAGCTGGAGATCTCTTCGCGCGAGAGCCTGGGCGCCGGCGTGTTCGCCGCGATGGTTGTGTTCGGGATCTACCTGACCTCGAAGCGGCTCGGCTTCGATCTGGAGTTGCTCAAGTGGATGGCCGGCGCGATCGGCCTGGGCCTGGGTTTTGGTCTGCAGAACATCCTCAGCAACTTCTTCAGCGGGCTGATCCTTTTGATGGAGAAACCGATCGCGATCAACGACCTGATCGAGGTCGAGAACACCATCGGTTTCGTGCATCGCATCCGGGCGCGCTCAACGACCCTGCGGACACGTGACAACATCACCGTGATCATTCCCAACACCGACCTGATCTCGGACCGCGTCATCAACTGGAGCCACCAGGATGTGCGGACGCGGATCTGCATCGATGTCGGCGTCGCGTACGGCAGTGACGTCTCCATGGTGCGCAAGATCCTGCTGAAGGTCGCCGGAGACCATGGCTTGACCTTGAAGAAGCCGGCACCTGACGTGCTGTTCATGAACTTCGGCGACAGCTCCCTCGATTTCCGCTTGCACGTGTGGACGCGAGACCTGCAGGCCGTGCCACGGATCGCCTCAGACCTGCGCTTCGCCGTCGACGCGAATTTCCGCAGCCATGGCGTCGAGATCCCCTTCCCGCAGCGAGACCTGCATGTCAAAGAGCTGCCGGCGCCCGCCCCGAAGGCGCTGGCTGAGGAGACATCCGAGACATGAGCGCAGACCTGCCCCGGTACTTCGACTACGCCGCCACGACTCCCATCGACCGCGAGGCCGCCCGGGCTATGCTTGAGGCCGAATGCGAGGACTTCGGCAACACATCCAGTCCTCATATCTTCGGGGCTCGCGCCGCGCGTCGGCTGGAGGTGGTGCGCACAGAATTGGCGTCGCTGCTGGGCGCCGAGCGGGTGATCTTCACGGGCACAGGCACCGAGGCCGACAATCTCGCTCTGCTGGGCGCCGAGCTTCCCGATGGGCAGATTCTGGTCTCGCAGATCGAGCACAAGGCGGTGTCTCTGCCTGCCCAGTTGCGAGCGGAACGCGATGGCCGTGCGTTCGTCGAGCTGCCGGTCGATGGCGAGGGCCAGCTGCGCCTCGATGCGCTGGACGAGGCGCTGCAGGCTCCGACGGCGCTGGTCTCGGTGATGCACGCGAACAACGAGATGGGCGCCCTTCAGCCTCTGCAAGAGATCGCGGCCCGCGCGCATGCGGTGGGCGCGCGGGTGCACAGCGACGCGATCCAGACAGCGGGCAAACTGCCGCTGAACATGCGCACACTGGGGGTAGATTTCCTGGCCCTGTCCGCGCACAAGTTCTATGGACCCAAGGGCGTCGGTGCCCTGGCTCTGGCTGGAGACGCAACCGTGCAGCCGGTCTTGTTCGGAGGCGCGCACCAGGCTGGTTTGCGTCCGGGCACCGAAGATGTGGGGCGGGCCGTGGGCTTATTGCTGGCCTTGAAGCGCACCTTGGCGTCCCATGAGAGCGAGTCTGCGCGGCTCGCAGAGTTGCGTGCCGGTTTTGAGCGGCGCATGCAGGAGGTCGATGGCGTCGCGCCGGTGGGCGCGGGTGGGCCCAGGCTCCCGCACATCTGCTCGTTGCTGATCCCGCGGGTCGCCGCTTCAGCGTTGATCGACCGCTTGAGCGCTGAGGGCTTTGGCATCTCCTCGGGCTCGGCCTGCAACACAGGCGAAGCCAAAGCTTCCAAGGTGATGTTGGCATTGGGCATGCAGCGGGCGGCGGCCAAGTGCGTGGTGCGCATCTCGCTGGGTCGCCACAGCGATGCCGAGGGGCTACGGGCTTTGGAGAACTGCTTGCGGCGGCATCTCGCCGAGCTGCGGGCTCTGGCTCCTTGAGTGCGGCACTCTGCCAGATTTTCTGCTGCGGATAATCTTCCCGTAACCATGGCCGGGCTACAGTGCTGGTGGAATGAGGACGGACGTCGTCTTCTGCGTGGCTCTGACCACGAAACTGAAGCCGTCGAATGCGGGAGAAATGCAAATTGGCAAAATTCGCGATGATCGTGTGCCTGGTCCTGGCGACCACGTCAGTCTGGGCGCAGAGAGGTCCGCAGGACCGCGTCGAGCAAATGAAAGAGCGCCTGGGCCTGAGCGATGAACAGGCCGAACTCGTCGAGCAGGTATTTGCCGAGCTCGGCGAGAGGTTCCGCGAGCTGCGAGAGAACCCCGGCTCGGACGCGCAGGAAATGATGCAACAGATGCGCGAAGAGATCGAAGGCCGGCTGGCTGAGATCTTGACCCCCGAACAGCGGGAAATGATGGAAGAGCTGCGCCAGGGCATGCGCGGTCCCGGTCCGGGTGAAGAAGGCCCGCGCCCCCGCCGTCCAGAAGGCTTCGGCGAAGGCGAAGAAGGCCCCCACCACGGCCAGGAAGGCTTGGGCGAAGGTGAAGAAGGCCCCCGCCGCCGTCGTGGTGGCATGGGCGAAGGAGAAGAAGGACCTCGCCGCCGTCGTGGCATGGGCGAAGGAGAAGAAGGCCCCCGCCGGCGTCGTGGTGGCATGGGTGAGGAATTCGCGCCCGACGGCGACTTCGGTCAGGATCTGCGTCGTGAACAGCTCCAGCAGATGCTTGAGATGCTTCGTGAGCACATGATGGAGCAGGGCCAGCGCGGTGGCCAGGGTCAGCAGGGCTTCGGTCCGGGTCACGGTGGCCAGGGTCAGCAGGGCTTCGGTCCGGGTCACGGCGGCCAGGGTCAGCAGGGCTTCGGTCCGGGTCACGGCGGCCAGGGTCAGCAGGGCTTCGGTCCGGGTCACGGCGGCCAGGGTCAGCAGGGCTTCGGTCCGGGTCACGGTGGCCAGGGTCAGCAGGGCTTCGGTCCGGGTCACGGCGGCCAGGGTCAGCAGGGCTTCGGTCCGGGTCACGGCGGCCAGGGTCAGCAGG
>JAJDCP010000154.1 GCA_029260765.1 Planctomycetota bacterium | reverse complement strand
CAGGTGCCGCGCCGGTGGGTCGATGGCAAGGCGGACGACGCAGCCGGCCAGGATGGCCGGCGAGGAGGACAACGAAGCCAGGGGCCCACCGCCGTGGTGGCTGGCGAAGCGATTTTCGCCGCAGTCTGCTATGACCGACGGGAACACCGATCCGAATGGCGAGCCCAGAACCTCTGGATGCAACCTTTGCCAGAGCGCCTTCCGGCGCTCACAGAGCGCCGCTACAGAAGACGGATCCGAATCGAGTGTGCTTGACAATGTTGGAGACGGTCGCAACGGATAGTAGCCGCCAAGACCCCGCCAGGCCGGTTGCATCGAACCGTTCGAGAGGCGTGCCACAGACCGCCGCTAAGGTCTTCCTCTGCGGCCCGCCAGGAAGATCCTCAACACCTGCTCTGCCAAGGCCTCCAGCTTTGCGGCACTGTGCGGGAAGCGCCCCTCCTCGGGGACGGCCTCGGCTCCTGGCCGCTGAGGCGCGCAACCCAGAGCCAGAGCAGCTTGCAGCCCCGCATCGAGCATAGCGTAGGCGCCGCTTCCCAGGCATCCTACCAGGGCCACGCAGGGCACGCCGCAACGAGCCGCGGCTCGGGCTACCCCCAGGCAGGCCTTGCCTTGCAGGGTCTGGCCGTCGAGTCTGCCTTCACCTGTCAGGACCAGATCGGCCTCGGCCAAGCGCGCCTCGAAGTCCAAGCCCTCGAGGACCACCTCGATGCCACTGCGCAGCGAAGCCCCCAACCAGGCCGACAGGCCGTAGCCCAGTCCTCCCGCGGCTCCCATGCCCGGCTGCTCAGGGTCTGGCCCGTCGGGCACCAGACCGACGAGCCGACGGGCGCCGTCTGCCAGCAGCGGCAGCTGCTGTGGTCGCGCGCCTTTCTGGGGGGCGAAACCGATGGCGGCAGAGAGCGGCGCGGCCACGTCCGTGGCCCCCCAGATCTCCACCTGCTGCAGGCGAGCATCGAGCCCGACGAGCGACACCTCTTCGATGCGGGCCAGTTGCCCCCCAGCGGCCGGCCGGTGGGCTCCTGCAAAGCGGGCCCCCAGCGCCTGCGCCATGCCCACACCCAGGTCGTGGCTGGCGCTGTCACCGAGGCCCACGATGATCCTCTGCACGCCCGCGTCGAGGGCGTGGCGGATCAGCAAGCCGAGCCCGAAACTGCTGATCCGGGTCGGATCACGCTGGTCCGCAGGCACGCGCGCCAGGCCGACCGCAGCGGCGGCTTCGATGACGGCGCAGCTTCCGCCGTGCAACAATCCCCAGCTGGCCTGCAGCGTTGTCCCCTCGTTCGGCCATGGTGCGGGTATACGGGTGAAGCAGCGCTGCCCGTCGTTGGCCTGCAGCAGGGCCGCCAGCGTCCCATCGCCCCCGTCTGCGACCGGCAGGCAGATCAGCGCAGCCTCGGGCAGAAGCCGCCGCAGGCCGCGTTCGATGGCCTGGGCTGCTTGCTGCGCGGACAGGCTCTCTTTGAAACCATCGGGGGCGATCACGATCTTCATCGAACGGAGCTCCGAAGCGCAAGGCTATCTTTGGGCGCCAGGCCTGCTACAATGCCGCCCACTCGCCGACCAAAGGGGCGTCTTGAACCACTTCCACTACATCTCGCTGGGCATCCTTGCTCTCATATTCCTCGGCTGGATCTACCGCCGCAAGCGAAACCTGCACATCGGCCTGATGGCCACGGCCATGGCCGCTGATCTGGGCCTGGTTCTGTGGATCGAGCTGAGCCGTCATGCCGTCGAGCAGGCACTGGGGGTGGGGGAATTCGAGCTTCCTGGCGCCTTCCTGGCGTTCCACATCGTCCTGTCCGTGGTCTCATTGCTGCTCTGGTTCGTGCAGCTGGTGCTCGGCATCAAGATCGCGCGCGGGAAACGTCAGCTGCTCCCTGTCCACAAGCTCTGCGCGCTGTTCTTCGTCCTGTTCCGGCTCGCCAACTTCGTCACCAGCCTCTGGCTGTGACCGGTGGTCGACATCTCGGCCTGATGGTACTAGAATCGCTCGAATCTCCACATGCTCGAGGAGCCCGTAACTTCCATGGATGCGCCCGAAATCCGCAAGCGCCTGACGCAGCTCGCCAAGAACCTCTGGTGGACCTGGAACCCCGATGTCGCCAACATCTTCCGCGACCTCGACCGCGAGCTGTGGCGGACCTCTTCGCACAACCCGATCGTGCTGCTGAACGAGCTGAGCGACGAGCAGCTGGTCAAGGCCGGCGGGGACGAGTCGGTGGCCAGCCGCATCAACTTCGCCTTCCATCGCCTGAGCGAGTATCTCAAGCCTCGTACCAGCTATGGTCTGGCGCATGCCGGAGCGCTCTGGCGGCAGCCGGTCGCGTATTTCTGCGCGGAGTTCGGACTGCACGAGGCCCTGCCGATCTACTCGGGCGGGTTGGGGGTGCTGGCCGGAGACCACCTCAAGAGCGCTTCAGACCTCGATGTGCCATTGGTGGCGGTGGGTCTGTTCTACAGCCACGGCTACTTCACCCAACAGATCGACGGCGATGGCTGGCAGCGCGAGGCCTACGGCAGCTCGAAAGTCGACACCCTGGCCATCAGCCCGATCCTCGATGCGGCTGGGGAAGAGCTGATCGTGCAGGCGCCCTGCGGCAGCGGCAGCATCAACCTGCGCGTCTGGCGCCTCGATGTCGGGCGCATCAAGCTGTTTCTGCTCGATTCGGACATCCCGAGCAACGACGATGACGTCCGTCAGCTGACACGCTTCCTGTACGGGGGGGGTCAGGGCATGCGCATCCGCCAGGAGATCATCCTGGGCATCGGAGGTGTGCGCGCGCTGCGGGCGATGAAGATCGAGCCGAGCGTGTTCCATCTCAACGAAGGGCACTGTGCCTTCGTGCCACTAGAAGTCACCCGCGAACGCATGCGCAATCACGGCGAGAGCTTCCACGAGGCCGCAGCCCAGGTCCGCAAGCGCACGGTCTTCACCACGCACACCCCGGTGGCCGCCGGACACGACCGCTTCAGCGCCGAGTTGATCGGCCAGAGCCTGGGCTGGCTGATCCACGAGCTGGGCATCAGCTTCGATGAGCTGATGGGTTTCGGGCGGGTGCATCCCCACAACCATGGCGAGACCTTCTGCATGACCGTGCTGGCGCTGAAGATGTCGCGCCTGCGCAATGGCGTCAGCGCGCTGCACGGCGAAGTCTCGCGGCGCATGTGGCATGCCCTGTGGCCCGATCGCGAAGAATCCGAGGTGCCGATCGGCCACATCACCAACGGTGTGCATGTCCAGTCGTGGCTGGCCCCGAGCATGTTGCGCCTGTACGCGCGCCACATGGGGAAAGACTGGGCGCAGCACATGGTCCATCCTGACTTCTGGGAGAAGATCCTGCAGGTCGATGACACCGAGCTGTGGGAAGAGCACCAGCTGCTGCGCTACCATCTGGTCGACTACATCCGGCGCCTGGCGGTGCGGCGTGAGGTGCGGCTGGGCAACGGCAAACATCCTGAAGAGCTCGAGCGGCTACTGAACAAAGACGCCCTGACCATCGGCTTCAGCCGCCGTTTTGCGACCTACAAGCGGGCTACATTGGTGCTCAGTGACCGCGAGCGCCTGGATCGCTTGCTGAACAACCCGCAGCGGCCCGTGCAGCTGGTGTTTGCCGGCAAGGCGCATCCCAAGGATGAAGGTGGCAAGGGCCTGATTCAGGAGATCTACCGGCTGCGGCAGGACCCGCGCTTCACCGACAAACTGTGTTTCGTCGAGAACTACGACATTTCGGTGGCACGGCATCTGGTCCAGGGCGTGGACGTTTGGCTGAACAACCCCGAGCGGCCGCGCGAGGCCTGTGGAACCAGTGGCCAGAAGGTCCTGCTCAATGGTGGCCTGAACTGCTCGGTGCCCGACGGTTGGTGGGCCGAGGCCGCGGATGGGCGCAACGGTTTCAGCATCGGCTGGGGCTTCGAGCACGCGGACAAAGAAGAGCAGCGCAAACACGACGCAGCCGCCCTCTATGCGGTGTTGGAAGACGAGGTCGTGCCGACGTTCTACGACCGCAATGCGCAGGGCGTGCCCGTCGAGTGGGTGCAGCACATGCGGCATGCGATCCTCACCCTGGCCTGGCGCTTCAACAGCGACCGCATGGTCCGTGACTACGTCGAGAAGATGTACCTGCCCGCCGCGGGCGGGGTCAGCTGCCAGGTCGGGTAGGGCTGCCTGTTGCCCACAAGTAGCCTTGGACAAGCTTGGCGGCTCTGTGGATTCAGAGGCGTCCCCTCGCGCCGTGGCTTCAGGCTTCAGGCCTCCGGCTTCAGGCTGCAGACTGTACCGCTCCTCGACGGGGAACCCCAGCGAACAGCGGTACAGCTCGTCAACGAGCTCGTTTGCCTGCTGGAGTACCCGGAGTTTCCGGTGGTCTCTCTCATGACGTGGCCTCCGTTGGCAGGAGCCCGGAGCCCGGAGCCCGGAGCCCGGGCAAGCCAAACGCCGGGCTCGCGCCAACCTGTCCGGGTAGACTTGTGGGCTGGGCAGGGCCAGGGCCTGATCTGCAAACGTCCGCGGTCATTCCGGCGCGCGGCTGTGCTCGGCGTGATCGCAGGCGACTTCGTCCAGAAGCCGCCCGGCCTTCCTCATGTGGCCGTCGCAGGCCAGGCTGTGGGCCCAGCCGCGGGCGAGCTCTCCCGCGCGTAACAGGCGGGCGGCGCCGCGGGCATGGTCGACGGCGCCCTCGAGCTCGTCGGCCAGCGCATCGAGGCGGCGCGCCTGTTCCGCCAGGCCCGCGGCCGCCTGCAGATCGGGGATCTCGGGACGGGCGGGCTGGGGCGTGCGCAGGCGGATTCCCTGATCCTCAACCCAGGCGACCACCAGGTCGTATACCTGCGCTCTGGAGAAGGCGTACCATTCCTCCGCAATGCCGAGGTCGTAGAGCGTGTCTTTGAAGCGCCGGAAAGCCCCTTTGCCGTGGATCGCCCGCTCCAGGCTGGCGTGGGCGCGCGGCTCCTTGACGGTCTCGGTGAAGGCCTGCATGTGTTCCCAGCCTTCCCGCGAGCTGATGTAGGGAATGGCGAGGTCGTCCTCGGAGTCCTCGATCTCATCGGCTGCATCATCCCAATCGGACAGCGTCTTGATGGCGCCAGTGCTCGTATTGAGGAAGTGATGGACTTCCTGGCTGCCGGTCTCAAAGGCATCCTGCAAGTCTTCCCAGTCGATCGGCACTGTCTTCTTCGCGGCCATGTCCCCCTCCTGTCGGCGGTCTCCCGCTGGCAGGATATCAGGGCCCGCGGACAGATTCCACGCACTCAGGCAAGCGCCCGCGAGCAGACCCGGTAGCTCCAGAAGAACGCCAGCACATTGAACACCAGCAGCGCCGCGAGAATGGGCAGGGGCTGCCCGACGCTGCCTGTGGACAGCGCCGCGCGCATACCGTCGATCGCGTAGGTCAAGGGATTGGCCAGCGCCGCGTAGTGCATCCAGGCGGGCATCTCGTCGAGCTTGAACAATGCGCTCGAGAGGAACATCACGGGCATGCCCAGCGTGCTGATCAAGACGAAGAACATCGCGTGGTGCTTCAGGCGGAACGCCAGCGCCAGGGACAGCACGGTCAATCCCACCGTCAGTAGCACAGCGATGAGCAGAAGATACCCCACGCTCAAGGGGTTGAGCACCAGTCCGCGGCTGATTCCCCAGCCGACCACCAGGATCAATACGGCTTGCGCCAGAGTGATGCAAACGGTGTACAGAGCGCGTCCGACCAGCATCGAGCCGCGTGAGGCGGGCGAGGCCATCAACCGCGTCAGGAAGCCGCTCTCCTTGTCGAACAGGATCGGGATGCCGGCCATCATCGCGCTGCCGAACACGGTGAAGGCCATCAGTCCCGGAACCATGAAGGCCAGGTAGTCCATATCCGCGCTGACCGGCACCTTGTCTTTCATTGCAGGTCCGAACATCAGCAGCCACATCAAGGGCTGTGAGAGGCTCATCACCAGGAACATCGGCCGGCGTTTCAGCTGCCACGCCCAGCGCAGGAACTGCGCCCAGGATTCGGCGGCAAAGTGCGACATTGCAGACCTCCGTGCTCGGTTCAGGAGAGCAGATCGGCGTGTCCGCCGACCTTGATCCCCGCGTAGTGGATGAAGACCTGCTCGAGCGAGGGGCGCTGGAAGTCGAGGCTGATGATTCCCAGCTCGGCTCCCTGTGCGGCCTCGAGCAAGGGAGGCAGGCAGCGCTCTCCTTTTTGGACCGTCAACCGCGCCCGGTCCGCCTCGCGCTGGAAGTCGACCACCGCCTCGAGCGCTTCAGCCTTTTGCTGGAAGGCCTGCCAGGCGCTGTCACCGCCTTCGCACTGCAGACTGACCACGTCACCCCCCAGAGAGGAGCGCAGCTCGCGCGGAGTGCCGCAGACGCACAGTGTGCCGTTGTAGACGATGCCCAACCGGTCGCACAGAGCGTCGGCCTCTTCCATCGAGTTGGTGCACAGCAGCACGCTGACGCCGCTCTCTTTCAGGGCGCGGATCTCTTGCCAGACCTTCTGCCGCCCGGGCACGTCGAGACCGAGCGAGGGCTCGTCCATGAACACCACCTCGGGCTTGTGCAGCAGGCCGGTCGCGATGTCCAGCCGTTTGCGCATGCCGCCCGAGTAGGTCTTGACCAGCCGATCGGCAGCTTCGACAAGCTCGAGTTCGGCCAGCAGCTCTTCGACGCGCCGGCGGCGCTCCTTGCCCAGATGGTAGATGCGCCCGAAGAAATCGAGGTTCTCCCGCCCGGTCAGGTTGGGGTCAGAGGTGAGCTCTTGCGGCACGTAGCCGACTTTGCGCCGGATCTCCTGCGGCTTCTCGGTGACATCCAGGCCGAGAACCTCGGCCTTGCCTGAGGTCGGCGCCACGATGGTCAGCAGGATCTTGGTCGTGGTGGTCTTGCCGGCGCCATTGGGCCCCAGCAATCCGAAGATCTCGCCGGGTTGCATCTCGAGGTCGAGCCCTTTGAGGGCTTCGACCTCGCCGTAGTGCTTGACCAGCTTCTGGCAGCGAACGGGAATCATGTCTCGCTCTCTTCTAGAAATGCCGCCACTGCTTCGACGACGGCCTGCGTGCTGGGGAATCCTACCCGTTCCCGCGTCTCAGCAACAGACTGCCAGCTGAATTCGACGTGCTCGGGGCTGAGCTCGACCTGCCAGTGCTCGGGAACAAAACTCAGGTAGTAGACGACCTCTTTGGTCTGGCCCGCCACCGATCCCGCGCTGGCTGGCAGGCGGTAACGGCTGCGGGAACAGAATTCGGGAACCACCGCCGTCGGTGCCCAGCCCACTTCCTCCTGCAACTCGCGCAGAGCTCCGGCCAGAGCATCCTCGCCGGGGTCCAGGTGTCCCTTGGGAAAGCCCCAGGTGTTGTGGCGCGCGTTCTTCAGCAGCAGCAGTTGCACGCCGGCGGGGCTGCGGCGCGCCAGGATGACTCCCGCAGCGCGGATGCGGACAGGTTGCTCGGGCACCGGATTCTCCTCGTCGGAAGCCGTAGGGTCCCGGAGCAGGCGCGCCAGTCGGGGACCCTCGATCGGGAACAGCCGCACCAGGCGCATCAGTTCGCGGGCCTCGGGTCCGAACTCCCCGAGTGTCAACACCAGCCCGGCGACGATCTCGCTGCGGCTGTTGACCTCTTCCCAGAACAGCTGCAACAGCTCGGCCTTGACGGGCCGCTGCTGGCAGTACACGCCGACCAGCACGGGCATGCGAAACAGGGGCGTTCGCAGCGAAGCCGAGAAGATCTGCAGCGTGTCTGCGGCGCGCACGAAGGCGGGGCGGGCGAGCCCCATGCGCAGGAAGAAGCGTTCTTTCTCTGCCAGTGAGCCGGCAAAACGCAGCAGGGCGGCGTCCTCAGCGTCCGGGGCGCGCTCGACCAGCGCTTGTTCGGAAGCGTCCTGCGGGGTTTGGGGCCGGGGTAGCAACTTCAATCCGACCGCCAGGGCGATGCCGAACAGAAGAAAGCCCAGGGCGCAGGGAATCATTGGCGTTGCGGAGATTCGAGGATCAGGGTGACCGGCCCGTCATTGACCAGCCGTACTTCCATCATCGCCGCGAAGACTCCGCTCTCGACCTGCAGGCCGTGGTTGCGCAGCTGGCCCAGGTAGCTCTCGTACAGGGGCTCGGCTAGCTCGGGAGGGCCCGCGTGGCCGAAGCTCGGCCGCGTGCCCTTACGGCAGTCACCGTAGAGGGTGAACTGGGAAACGGCCAGGATCGCCCCGCCCACATCGACCACCGAGCGGTTCATCTTGCCGGCGTCGTCTCGGAAGATGCGCAGCTTGCGCGTCTTGTCTGCCAGGAAGGTCACGTCGTCCGGGCCGTCGTGACGGGAGATGCCGACCAACACCAACAGGCCCGGGCCGATCCTGCCTACGGTCTGGCCGTCCACTTGCACGCTGGCCTGGCTGACGCGCTGGACGACCAGTTTCACTTCTCGTCCGCCAGGGCGGCCAGCTGGTCCTTGTCCCAAGGGCGCATCAGCGGAAAGAGCACGGTGTCGCGCAGATTCTCGAGGTCGAGCAGCAGCGCAACCAGGCGGTCGATGCCCATCCCCCAACCGCTCATCGGGGGCATGCCGTATTCCATCGCCAGCAGGTAGTCTTCATCGACGTCCAGGGCTTCCTCGTCGCCGGACTCCTTGGCCTGCGCCTGCGTCTCCATGCGGGCGCGCTGGTCGATCGGATCGACCAGCTCGGAGTAGGCGTTGACGACCTCCCAGCCAGCCACGACAAGCTGGAAGCGGTCGGTGATCTCCGGGTTGGCGTCGTTCTTGCGCGCCAGCGGGGAGATGTCGGTCGGATGCGCCGTCAAGAACGTCGGTTGGATCAGCTTGGGGCGACACATCTTCTTGTAGAGCGCGTCGATCAGGTTGCCACGGCCCAGCTTTTCGGGCTCTTTGTGCTCGAGGTGGATGTCCTGGCGGCGGATCTCGGTCAGCAGCGCTTCGGCTGTCGGGAATTCGGTCAGCTCGATGCCACAGTCACGCCGGATCAGCTCGTCGAAAGTGACCCGCGGCCAGTCTCCAGAGAAGTCGAGGTCGTGTCCGCGGAAGCTCAGCTTGTCGGTGCCGAGCACCTCCTGCAGGAAGTGCTGGAACAGCTGCTGGGTGAAGCGCATGTTGTCTTCGTAGTTCCAATAGGCCACGTAGTACTCGAGCATGGTGAAGTCTTGCAGGTGCGAGGCGTCCATGCCCTCGTTGCGGAAGCAGCGGGCGAACTCGTAGACCCGGTCGAAACCGCCCACGATCAAGCGCTTCAGATAGGTCTCAGGTGCGATACGCAGGCAGACGTCGATGTCCAGCGCGTTGTGATGGGCCTTGAACGGGCGTGCCAGCGCGCCGGAAGCCTTGTTCTGCAGCACTGGCGTCTCGACCTCGACAAATGCGTGGGCATCGAGATAGTCGCGGATGGTGCGGATCAGCTTGGTGCGCAGCTTGAAGACCTCGCGGGTCTTCTCATTGACCAGCAGGTCGAGATAGCGGCGGCGGTAGCGCAGCTCTTGATCTTTCATGCCGTGCCACTTCTCAGGCATCGGCCGCAGGGTCTTGCCGAGGAAGACCACCGTGTCTGCCCGCAGCGTCAGCTCGCCGGTGCGGGTGCGGATCATCGAGCCGGTCACGCCGACGAAGTCGCCGAGGTCGAAGCGCTTGACGAGATGCTTGTACATCTCTTTTCCGACCCGGTCTTGCTGCACCGAGAGCTGCAGCTTCCCGCTGATGTCGACCAGATGCGCGAAGGTCATTTTTCCCATCACCCGCCGGGAGGTCATCCGTCCGGCCAGGGCGATGTCGGAGGCTCCGACGTCCAGCCGCATGGCTTCGGACAGGCTGTGGGTCTTCTCGAAGCGGTCGGGGTAGGCGGGCACATCGGCGTCACGCAGACGCTTCAGCTTGTCGAGGCGGACCTGGCGCTGGCTCATCGGAACTCCTTGGCGCAGGCGCGCGGCCACGCCCGGGCGGGGGTTGAGCGGCGGATCCTAGTCGATGTGCGGGGGATGCGCAAGGGCTGTGGGGGACCTGGGAGCCTGGTTTCAGCGCCAGGAGGCGACCTTCTCGGGTTGGCGGGTCTTCTGAGCGAAGAACTCGAGCAGGTGTCGGTTGACTTCTTCAGGGGCATCTTGCTGGACAAAGTGGCCGGCACCACGAATGGGGCGGAAGGTCAGCCAACCGGTGTGCAGCTTTTCGATGTAGCGGATCAGCTTGGCGTCGAGCGCCCAGTCGTCTTCCCCCCAGATCACCAGGCTCTGGCAACGCACACGCGACAGCCGCATTTTCTGCCGTTCATTGGCCTGCAAGGGGGAGAGCAACAGCTTGAAGGCCGCGCGGTAGTAGGCGACCGCTGCGCGCGCCTTGCCGGTGTCGATGCTGTCCACCCACAGCCGGATCAGGTCGTCGGCAGGCCGCACCAGGGTGCGTTCGAGCACCCAGCTGAGCAGGCGTCGACCGGGGTCGCTGGCCAGCATTTCGGCCGCGAGGGGAGCCTGGAAGAGCAGGCCGTACCAGAGTCTCAGGGCCTGGCTGGGCTCGTCACGGATCAGCGCCTCGATCGCGGGCAGTGGCGGTCCGTTGAGCAATGCCAGCCGGTCGACCCGCCACGGAAAGCGGGCGGCCAGCTCGAAGCCGATGATGCCACCCCAGTCATGCCCGACCAGATGGCAGCTCTCGACGCCCAGCTTTTCGAGCAGCTCACCGAACAACTCGGCCAACGCGGGCACACTGTGGTCGCCCGTGCCATGGACCGAGCTGCCATAGCCGGGCAGGTCGGGGACGATGACACGGTAGCCCGCGCTTAGAAGTGCGTCCATCTGATGCTGCCAGGAGAACCAACGTTCGGGGAAACCATGCAGCAAGAGGACGGGATGTCCCTGGCCCCCGTCGACCAGAGAGATCCTCGAGCCCCCGCTCAATTGTACGCTTGTGGTCGCCCAGGGTTTGCCTTGGAACAGTTCTTCGGCCTTCTGCATCGCCATGTCCTCGCTTCCTTCACTGCGCGGCACAGCATAGCAGAGTAACGCTCTGCGTCAAGTTCGCTTCTTGCGACCCATTTGGGTCGAATTTGGAACGAATCCGGCTGGTTTGTGCTGTAGGATCGGCTGTGAGGCAAGGAGGTACGTTTTCTGTCGAATTGGAACGGGAATTGCTTGACGCGGTGTGTCCACAACCCATCACATGAATTCAGGAGAAGGATCATGAGCACCCAGACGCCGGCCGTCCCTTTCTTCGCGCGTCATTCCGAGGCCCGTCCGTTCGTGGTCAGGACTGGTGTCCTCGCGGGCGCTCGCGAGCGTGCCCGCAAGCGGTAATTCCGCGCAGCAGTCCACCGAACCCCCCAACACACCCATGGAAGGACACAACTATGAATACCCCCAAGCAGACTCCCCTGCCGTTCTTTGCCCGCAACACCTCGGACCGCCCCTTCGTGATCAAGACCGGCGTTGTGTCCGGCCTCACGCACCACGAGAAAAGGGCCAAGCTGGACTCCTAGCGCTTTCGGCTACCCGCCAAGCAAACACATCTACAGAGGACACAACTATGAATATACCCAAGCAGACTCCCCTGCCGTTCTTTGCCCGCAACACCTCGGACCGTCCGTTCGTGGTCAAGACCGGCGTTGTGTCGGGCCTCAAGCACCATGAGAGAGCTGTCAAGCTCGGGAATTAGTGCCCTGTCGCGGTGGTCTGCGGCCGCCGAGAAGATCGTGCCGGATGCAAGACCCAGAATCGTGGGGAACCACCTCTGCGCATGGGTCTTCCGGCGCTCATAGCGCCGCTACAGCGGAGGGCGACCCCTGTAGCGGCGGTCTGCGACCGCCAAAAAGATCATTCCGAACCGAAGACCCACAGTCCCCCTGACAGCCAGATCGGAAGAACCTCTCCATGGCCGTCTTGATCTGCACCTCCGAAACCAGCGATGACCCCTGCGTCACCACCGTAAGCGCGGCGATCGAGCGCCTGGGCGGTCAGGTCCTGCGGCTCGCCAGCGACGCGTTTCCCACCGACCTGCGTCTCAGCCTTGAGCTCGGGGCAGGTCCTCCCCGGTGGAGCGGCGGGCTCCCCATGCGCGACGTCACCGCCGTCTGGCTCCGCGAGCTCGAAGCCGGCGCACGGCTGGCCAGTGCGGGACTACGCGAAGACCTGCTGGCCGCCGCGCGCCTCGAATCAGAGAACGCCCTCGCCAGCATGCTGGGCTGCCTCGATGCATTTCAGCTCGATCCGCTGCACGCGCTGCAAAGCGCTCCAGCGAAACCCGGGCAGCTGCGGCTGGCCCGTACCCTGGGCATCGACGTTCCGCGCAGTCTGCTCAGCAATGATCCCGAGGCCGTGCGCTCTTTTTTCGCAGCCTGTCCTCACGGTATGGTTGCCAAGATGGTCAGCAGCGGGGCCATTGGGGTGGGGGAAGGGGCAGACAGCCAACCCGTCTATACACAGCAGATCGTCGAAGCAGATCTGGCGCATCTCGACAGCCTCTGTTTGAGCCCGATGCTCTTCCAGGAACGCGTTCCCAAGGCCTCCGAGCTGCGGGTCACCGTGGTGGGGGCCGAGTTGTTCGTGGCAGCGATCGAGATCAGCGCCGATGCGCCGGTTGACTGGCGCACCGACCCATCGCAGGTGTCTGGCTTCCGGCCGAGCGACGCTCTGCCCGACGCCGTGGGGCGCGCGCTGTTGACCATGCTCGACCGGCTGGATCTCAATTTCGCTACCTTCGACTTGATCCTGACCCCGGATGGGCGCTGCGTGTTTCTCGAGATGAACACCATCTCCTATTTCGACTTCGTCGAGCGCGCGGCGGGCCTGCCGATCTCTGAGGCGGTGGCCGCGCTCCTGCTCGGGCTAAGGCCGCCGCGTCCAGGTACCTCGGCCGCACGCCGCAAGGCTTGACGCTCGGTCGCGTCCCGGGGTACCATCAGCCAACCTTCGTCAGTTGCAACCCTGTCGCAAGGGTGCGAAAGGAGCCGCCATGGTCCCCTTCCTCGATCTCAAGCGTCAGCACGTCGCGATCCGCTCGAGCATCGACGCGGCCATCGCCAAAGTCATCGACAACACCGCGTTCATCGGCGGTGAGGAGGTCAAGAACTTCGAGGCCGAGGTGGCGCGCTTCCTGCGGGCTCAGCACGCGATCGGCCTCAACAGCGGAACCGAGGCGCTGGCCCTGGGGCTGCGTGTGCTCGGCGTGCTGCCGGGCGACGAGGTGGTCGTGCCGGCCTTCAGCTTTGTCGCTACCGCCTCGGTCGTGGCCGGGCTGGGCGCGACTCCCGTGTTCGCCGACGTCGACCTCGACACTTTCTGCCTCGACCCAGAGAGCTTTCAGTCGGCGGTGACCCGCCGGACCAAAGCCGTCATTCCGGTACATCTGTACGGGCAGACGGCCGACATGGACGGCATCCTGCGGGTCGCCCGCAAACGCAAGATCGCGGTGCTCGAAGACGCCTGCCAGGCCATCGGCGCGCGTTATCGCGGGAAGTGGGCAGGGACCCTCGGGGACATCGCAGCCTTCTCTTTCTACCCGACCAAGAACCTCGCCGCGATGGGCGACGGGGGCTTGGCGACCTGCACTGACCGTGACCTGGCTGAGAAGCTGCGGTTGATGCGCGATCACGGCCAGACGGTCAAGTATCAGCACGCAACCTGGGGTACCAATAGCCGCCTCGACGCGCTGCAGGCCGCCGTGCTTCGCCTGAAGCTGCGCCAGCTCAACAATTGGAACAGTGCGCGCGGCCGGATCGCTTCGAGGTATGCCGAAGAGCTGGGCGGCACTCCCCTGATTCTGCCAAAGGTCGCGGAGTTCCGAGACCACGTCTGGCACCTGTACACCGTGCGCGTGCCTGGTGGCAAGCGCGACGCGCTACGGGAATTCTTGACCGAACGCGGTATCGCCAGCGCAGTGCACTATTCGATTCCGCTGCATCGCCAGCCCTGCTTCGCCTTCCTGCCGCAACGTTCGGCGCCCAGGGCTGAGCGGCTGTGCAACGAGGTGCTGTCTCTGCCGATGTTCCCGGCCCTGCGCGAAGATGAGCAGGAAGCGGTGGTGCAGGCCATCCGCGCCTTCCCCTTCTGATGCGCCGTGGCGCCGTCTGTGCGCTGGCACTGCTGGCTCTCGGGGCGGTAGGGCAGGAGCTCGATTGGCATGCGGGGGCTTCCTCCGCGCGCCGCCTCGAGTTGCTCGACAGTTGTGCGGTGATGAGCGGTGACGTGCGCCTGCGCTATCGCAACCTCGAGCTCGAGGCGTCGGCCGTGGCGGTCTGGGCGGATCCCGACAGCCTGGTGGCGGCCATCTCCGCCTGGGGCGGCAGCGACCCCGACGACAGCGTGCGGCGGCGCGGCGTGCTGCGAGAGCGGCTGACCCTCGAGCTGTATGCCGAGGGCAGCGTGGTCTTGCGTTGGTCCCAGAACTCCCTCAGCGCACGGGCGGTCTTCCTCGATTTCCGCACGGGCAGGGGCTCGGCCGAAGATGTCGTCGTGCGCATCAGCAATCCCGCCCAAGCCCTGCCCTTCGGGCAAGCCCAGCTGTCCGGGAGCTACTCCGGCAGCTTCCAGTTCCGCGCGCCGCGGCTCGAATTCGCCTTCGCAGGTCTAGAGAACCTCGAGCAGCTGCAGCAGGTTTTCGCCAGCCAGCGGTTCGAGCCAGAGGACTTGCGCCTGGTCGACGCCCGTGGCGATTCTTTGTTGGCGACGACCTGCCTGCATGAAGTGCCCCACTACGGTGTGTTCGTCGAGACCGGGCGCGTCTCGCCCATCGAGGGAGAGCCGGGGGTCTATGCCTTGACTGGTTCGGGGCTGCGGCCGCGCTTTTCCTTACCGGTCACGGCAGCTCTGGCGGCGGAATTCTCGCTCCCCGGCTTGCACTGGATTCCGCTCTGGTGGCGCAGCGACCTGCCGTTCCCGCTCTCTGTCTCGATCGGCAGCTCACGCGAATTCGGTACGGCTGTCGAGACGACCATCCGCGTACCGTTCCTGCCTGCGAAGACCAAGCTTACGCTCGAGGCAGACTACTACAGCCGCAGGGGCATGGGCTACGGACTTGAGCTGAGCACCCGCCAGCCAGGCCACTCGCTCGAGGTCGAGGGCTACTCGATCAACGACCGCGCCAGTGACGGCAACGGCTTCGAGCCCCCGAGGGAGCACCGTGGCCGACTGCGGGCACGGGATGTTTTCGAGCTACCATTCGGTGTGCGCCAGGAGCTACAGCTCAACTACATCTCCGATCGTGGCTTCCTCGAAGAGTATTTCGAGCGAGAGAATCAGGAGGACAAGGCCCCGGAGAGCCTGCTCCACTACCGCTGGGCGCGCGAGTCATTCGCGGCTGCGTTGCTCGGCCGCTTGCGGCTGAACCGCTTCCAGACGCAGACCGAGTACCGGCCTGCGCTGAGCGCGGTGCTGGTTCCCGAGCATCTGTTCGATGTCCCTGGCCTCGATGCGGGCATCTACCTGAGCGCCCGCGGCGAGCTGGCCGAGGTGTGGCGGTCCTTCGACAGCGAGCTCGACCTGCCGAGCTACCGTGCCGAGCGGGGAGATCTGCAGGTCGGGCTCGACGCCCCGTTCAGCTTGGGAGACTTTGTTTTTCGGCCCGAGGCGCGGGCGCGCTTCACCGCCTGGAACGCGGATGTACGGACGCAACGGGTCGCCCTCGAAGCCGGCGGCGAGGTCGGTACCTTCCTGGCGCGCAGTTTCGCCTTCCGCTGGGACCTGTTGGATATCCATGGTCTGCGCCACAGTGTCTTCCCCGTGCTGGGCTACTCGAACCGTTTCCACGTCAACCGTCCTCCCGAAGAGCTGCTGTTCTTTGACAGCACCGAAGAGCTGGAGCGTGTGGAGTTCTTCCGCTGGAAGCTGCGCCAGCGGCTGCAGACCCGTAGCCTGCCTCGGCGCAGGCTGAAACTGCGGGTCAAGGACGGCGCCCCCCGCATGAGCGCATCCCTCCAGGCCGAGTGGCTGCGGGCGTACCCGTGGTTGCTCGAGCTCGAGGTCCAGCCAGACGGGCTGTTGGTCGAGCTGCAGGCAGAGACTCCACTGAGCTTGCTCAGCCAGGCGCTCGAAGAGGTCGGGCTCGTACTGCTCGAGGTCGAAGAGCTCGAATCTCCCAGCCTGTCGCGAGACCTCGTCGAGTGGCGTCTCGAGCAGGATTTCTTCCCCGATCCCCGGCGCGACAACCAGGGGAAGGCCTGGGGTCCGATCCGCAGTGAGCTGCGGCTGCCATTGACATACGCCTTGAGCGCGTATCTGCGCACACGCCACGATCCACTGGGCGACCTGTGGCTGTCCACCAATCTGGGAGTGGACTACTGGCTCGAGAACAGCTTGCGCATCACCGTCGACCATGGCTACGTCAGCGATCGGGCGTCCGCGTCGAACATGTTCGCGAGCTTCTGGTTGAGCGAGCGCTGGCAGGGGCAGGTTGGCGGGCGCTACAACTGGAACGAGGAGCGGCTCGACGAGCACAACTATACGCTGCGGCGCATCTTCGATGAGTTCTATCTCGACTTCAAGCTCAGCCTGGACCGGGGCGACGACGACATCAGCTTCCGGGTAGAATTCGGCCTGACCGACCTGTTGTTCGACGACGATGACTTCCGCCTGAGCTCTGGCGAGCGGGCGTTGGAATATCGTGAGGAGAGATGACCATGCACGGTGTGTATCCGGGGAGCTTTGATCCGATCACAAAGGGACATCTCGACATCATTCGGCGGGCGGCCGGGCTCTGCCAGCAGCTGACCATCGGCATCGGCCGCAACTCGAGGAAAGCCGGCCTGTTCAGCGAGGCCGAAAGGATCGGCTTCATCGAGGAAGGGCTGGCGGACCTTGAGAATGTCGAGGTGCGCGTTTTTTCCGGACTCATCGTCGACTTCGCCCACGAGCTCGGCGCCGAAGTCCTGGTGCGTGGCTTGCGCAACGGCGGGGACTTCGAATTCGAGATGGCCCTGGCGGTGACCAACCGCTCACTGGTCCATGGAATCGAGACCTTGTTTCTGGTCGCGTCTCCGGAATACGCCTTCGTCAGCTCGAGTCTGATCAAAGAGATCGTGCGCCACGGAGGGGATGCAACCCGCTACGTCAGCGCGGCAGTGCAGGCCGGGTTGCGGCAGAAGCTAGCGAACAGCTGAAACAGGTAATGAGGAGAGTACGATGCAACGCGAATGGATAGCGAGCGAGGCGGCGCCGGCGGCCATCGGGCCTTACAGCCAGGCCATAAAGGTCGGCCCCTGGTGCATTCTGTCTGGGCAGATCGGGCTCGATCCGGCCAGCGGGAAAATGGTTGAAGGTGGCATCGAGGCGCAGACCCGCCAGGTGCTGCGCAACCTCGAGGCCGTGCTGGCGGCGGCGGGGGGCGGTCTGGCGGATGTGGTTTCCTGCCGCGTCTACCTGATGGACCTTGGGGACTTTCAAGTCTTCAACGGGATCTATGAAGAGGCCTTCGGCGCAACCCGACCCGCGCGTGCGACAGTGCAAGTCGCGGGTCTTCCGCTCTCTGCATCGGTAGAAATCGAGGCCCAGGCATGGCTCGGAAACGGCGCGGGAGCGGCGTGAGACGGGCCTTTCCGCATTTGACACGCTGTTCCCACGCTGCTACCCTGCATCGCAGTGTTGGATGGTGGATATTGTGTGGCGCTGAGGAAAGTACAGATCAAGAAGGTCATTGGACCCACGAGCAACGGCACGGCCGTGCTGCTCGGCGATTCCAAGAAGACCTTCGTGATGTTTATCGGACAGTACGAGGGCGCCGCGATCATCCGCGAGCTCAACGACGAGGCGACGCCTCGGCCGTTGACCCACGACCTGCTCTCCCACATATTGTTGGGCTTCGACATCCAGGTCAAACGGATCGTGATCACCGATCTGGTGAAGAACATCTTCCACGCGACCATCATCCTCGAGCAGAAATGCACGACCGAGGGTGGGGAGTGGAATGGCAAGCGCAACGAGGTCCGGATCGACGCCCGGCCCAGCGATTGTCTGGTGATCGCGCTGAAAGAGAAGGCCGACATCTGGGTCTCCGACCAGGTGCTCGAGAAAGTGCGCGACGTCTCCCAGGAAATCCACTGGACCAAAGAGACCCCCTCCGACACCGAGCTCTAGAAACCCGGCCGGAAACCTACCTCGTTGGGCACCGCGCCAGCGGCTCGCTGGCCTTCGTCCTCGTCATCACCGCTACGCGTAGGGCCTCTTCCTCGATTCTCGGCATCAAGCCACTGGCGTGCACCCATCTTCGGGGCCTTCCGGCCGCGCTTCTAGCAGGAGACAGCCATGGCGGCCTTTGAGCAGCTGCGCGCGGCGCGTCTGTGGGTGCAGCGCTTCGCGCCCTGGCTCCTCGAGGTAGAGAAGCCCCCGGCACGCAAGCGCCGGATCGCGCGCAGGCCGGCGCCTGCCGTCACCAAGGCTGCCAGGCACGCGCCCCCGCCTGCCGAGCGAACGGTGCCGCGGAAACCGCCGACCGCTGCGCCCGCTCAGGCCCGGTCCTCGCTAGCAACAGCAGCGTCACTACCCAACGCCCCGGTCGGCGGTCTTGCCGCCCTTGCTGAACGCTACCAGGCCTGCTTGCGCTGCCGCCGCTACCGCACGCGCACGATGGTCGTCTTCGGGCGCGGATCGGAGCAGGCGGACTTGTTGATGCTGGCGGCGGCCCCGTCGGCACAGGCCGATCAAAGCGGCGAGCTGTCGGTGGGAGCGGCGGGTCGGCTGCTCGAGCGGATGGTCGAGCGCGGAATGGAGCTGCCGATCGAGAGCGTCTATCTCACCACGCTGGTGAAGTGCCACGGCGGAGAAGAGGCGCGCCTGTTGGACGACGAGGTGGCCGCCTGCTCCGAGTTGCTGCGAGCCCAGCTGGCGTGCGTGCGGCCGCGGGTGCTGTGCGTGCTCGGAGAGGCTGCGGCGCAGGCGCTGCTGCAGACGGCGCAGCCTCTGGAGGAGCTGCGCGGGCAGTGGCACAGCTACGCGGGCCTGCCTTTGCGGGTGAGCTACCACCCCGGCTGGCTGGAGAGCCTCTCGCCCGAAGAGGCCCGGCCGGCCAAGAGAAAGGCCTGGGATGACCTCAAAGCGGTGGTGCAGCGGGTGGCCGCGACACGCGGAGGCACGCTTCTGCCCTGGTAGCTTGTTCATTGAGACTTCGCAGCAAAGGCTTAGGGCAGGTTGGGACAATGCCTTCGATCTGCTGAGAACCGCCTGTAGCGTCGGTCTATGACCGACGAAAAGACCGACCTGTATGGTGAACCCAGACTCTCTGTTTTCAACCTTCACCAGAGCGCCTTCCTGGCGCGCGTAGCGCGCCCTGCTCACAGAGGGCCGCTACAGAGAATGGCCTCGATTCGGTAGTTGCAGGCGGTCGCAACGGATAGTGGCCGCCAAGCTTGTCAAAGGCTACTTGTGGGCAATGGGCAGGGCTGGGGTTGACGTCGTGACTCTTCCCGCACGCCTTGCCAAGACAAGTCCTCTTGTTTCTCAGGGCTGGCAGGCCTCACACCAGCTATGACCGTGCCGCGCTACTGGGACTTGTGCGCGGAGGTACTCCAAGGAAACGAGCACGACGGCCACGGCAAAACGGCTACATTTTGTGGACGTTGCGGTCTCTGGCGGGGCACGGCAAAGGCTGTTGGCCCCGCGTGTCCGCTGTTTGACACGACGCAGAGGGAGGGATATACTTCGACCCCTCAGAACTCTGTGTCCGCGCGCGGCTGATCCCGATCAACCTCCGTTTCTGGCTGGTGGCAGCCCGGAACCCATGAGAGATAAGTATGGCAAGCAGTGTGGCCTGGGGAATCGACGTAGGCAGATCCTCTCTGAAAGCCGTCAAGATCCGCAATATCAAAGGCGAGCTCGAGATCGAGGAGCTGCACTATCTGCAGTACGACAAGGTCGCACCCGGGCTCGACGTGACCAACGCGTCCCGGCAGGCGCTTGACGAGCTGATCAGCACTGTCGGGCTGAAGAAGATCAAGCGTGATGCGATCGCCGTATGCCTGCCAGGGCAGACGGCTTTTTGCCGTTTCCTCGAGTTGCCTCCGGTCGACGAAAAGAAGATCGATGAGACCATCGCGCTCGAGGCCAAGCAGCAGATCCCGTTTCCGATCGAGAATGTCAACTGGGGCTACCACAAGATCGAGCGCGACTACGAGCCGGGCGAACAGGTTGAGGTCGGCATCTTCGCGATCAAGAAGGACGCGGTTCAAGACTTTGTCAACGAGCTGCGCGGCCAGGGGCTCGAGCCCGAGTTGCTGACGATTGCCCCCCTTGCGCTCTACAACTTCGCCACCTTCGACTGCAAGACGGGCGGTGGCGCGATCATGCTCGATATCGGTGCCGACCAGACCAATCTGGTCATCATCGACGGTGAGCGCCTGTGGCTGCGCAATCTGCCGATTGCCGGCAACGACATCACCAAGAGCCTGCAGGACAAGTTCCAGATCCCCTTCAAAGAGGCCGAGAAGCTCAAAAAGAACGCGCGCAAATCTTCGAACGCCAAGAAGATCTTCAGCGTGATGCAGCCGGTGTTGAAAGACTTCCTCAGCGAGGTGCAGAGGTCTCTGGGCTTCTACAAGTCCAAACAGAAGAAAGCCAAGCTCAGCCGCATCCTGCTGACGGGCAACGGGACCAAGCTCTTCAATCTGTCGAGTTATCTCGGCAAAGAGCTCGACTACAAGATCCGCCGGATCCAGCAGCTCAACCACTTCAGCATCGACCCCGATGCCGATATGGAGTTGTTGAAGAACCATCTGCCAGCGTTCTCGGTGGCCTTCGGCTTGGCGATCCAAGCGGTCGGGGCGGGCAAGGCAAACGTCAACCTGCTGCCACAGTCGGTCGTCACGCGCCACACCATCCAGCAGAAGGCACCGCTGATCTTCGCCGGGGCGGCGCTGATGCTGATCGGCGCGATCTTGTACTTCTTCATCCAGGACAAGCGTCTGACCGATATCGAGACGCGTATCTCGGACCGCCTGAAGTCCCGGGTGTTCAAGAGCATCGTCGATGCCGACGAAGACCTCGAGGACACGATCGGCGAGCTCAAAGCACCGATGCAGACCATCGAAGAGCTCGAGTTGCTCGTCAGCGAACGTCTCTGGCCGATGGAGATCGCGCAGAAGCTGGGGCAGGTGATCCCTGACGGCTCGGCGTTGCCCTGGCGTGACCCGGTTGCACCGGACAACCGGGCGGCGATTCCACCAGAGCTGCCGCCCGACCAACCGACAGCATGGCTGGTCGCTGCGGACACGGCGATGAAGGCGCTGGATGGCACCAAGACCTGGGTGTTGGGCCTGACTGTCGAACGCAAGGCTGATGGCGGGCACCGCTATTACGAGGTGCATCTTGCGGTCGCTCGCGCCAAGGGCACGCGCTCCGAGATCGAGCTGCTCAGCGCCATCAAATCCGAGGTCGCGCGGGGTATCGAGGGAGCCTTCGGGTTTCCCGAGGGACAAGAGGTCGACACGGGCTCGCAGAAGACGATCTCGCTGCTGTACAAAGACGCTCCGCCCGGGGCGGCCAACTTCTACCAGGTCGAGTTCGTCTGGGGCTACCCCGTCAATACTTGGTTGGAAGCCAAGAGCCAGGACAACTAGAGATTCCTGCAGCATCGCATGTCGGTCATAGGGAACCAGCCTAGGGAAAGGGCGCGAGGATGAATGAGAAGACGATCTTCGGAGTTGTCGGCGGCATCGTCGTGTTGGCCCTGGGAATCTTCATCTTTGGCCAGATGAACGCGGCGGCGCGCTGGGAAAAGATCGACAAGGATCTGCGCAGATCGCCGGCCAAGGACATCCCCAAGTTGGTCAAGCGCACCGATCCTGCGCCCAGAGCCTGGGCCACGAGTGCGGAGTCGATCAGCCTGTGGACCAACAACGTGCTGCCGACACCAGCACTGCTCGACAGCCTGGATGCGCTGCGCGAGGCGATCGCCGCCGAAGCCGGCATCGTGCGCGAACGGGTGGGCAAGGCGAGCAATGAGAAGCTCGACACCTGGTTCGAGAACATGGACCTCGGCGTGCGGCAGGACGTCTTCAAGGCGGGCTTGAACACCGCGATCACCAAGATGGCCAGCGACTACCGGATGGTGCTGTCGAAGCCGGCGATCTTGAAGGAAGAGACTTTCAGCAGCGATCTGAGCTCGCTTGAACGCGGTGAGCCTCTGCTGCCCGCCGAGCTGCAGTTCAGCATGAAGCGCTTCTGGCTGGTCGAGACCTTCCTCAAGGCAGCCCTCGAGGCCGAAGCGTTTTCCGTGGTTTCCCTGCGGAATTTCGGGCAGCGCGAGCAGCCCGATCTGGAAGTCGACGCCAAGTACGTCAATGAGCTGCCGTTCAGGGCCGACCTGGAGATCACTTTCGCCAACCTGCCACGGTTGATGGCTGGTTTGATGAATTCGGAGTTGTTCTTCCGCATCGACAAGCTGAAGGTCGACAAGGCTCCGCTACGGCAGGAGCACCTCACCCGTGCTGGGCCGCCCCTCGCGAGTAATCTGGACCTCATCAACCAGAAGGCGCTCAAGCTCAGCGCCTACTATTTGATGTTCGAAATCGACACCCCTGCAAAAGACAAAGCGACCTCAGACGATGATCTCTTCCTCGAGCTGCCGTGCCTGGTGACCATCGAGGGAGTGGTTCTCGACTGCAAAAAGGGAGAACAGTGATGGCAAACGAAGCCCTGGTTGCCCACGTCGACAAAATCTCCCTGGGGATAGGGGGCGTGTTGCTGGTCGGCATGATCGCATTGAGCTTTGGCGGCGGGAACGACAAGAAGATCGACACCCTGTCCGCGAACATCGACAAGATCGAGAAGCAACTCGAGGTCGTCGATGGACGTCTGCCGGAAGGTAAGCTGACCAGCCCGACCCCCAGTGATACTTTCCGCAGCAAGCTGGCGACCAGCTTTCCAACCTTCAAGTTCCCGAGCTGGGCCACCCACCGCCGGCCGATGATCTTGCGAGATGTCGAGAAGAAGAGGGACGAGATCGTCTGCGAGCATGAGAAGCCCCGCCTGCTCGACCCCGAGGTCGAACGCGGCAGCATCAAGCTGAGCTGGCAAGAGAGCGATGACAACCGCTACGTGCGTATCGAGAGCTATTCGGTTTTTCGGGGGCGCAATCTCGACGATCCTCGCTCGCAGCGGGACGATTTCAGCAAGGTTGCTGACGTGCCCGGCGGGGAATTTGAGGTCACGTGGGAAGACACGGACATCGAGCCCGACAACAGCTACGCGTACTACATCATCAGCCACGCCGCTCCCGACGATCGGGCTACCCAATCGGAGAACTACGCCTTCGAAGAGGAACAGTACAACCTCGCTTCGATTGTGACCGACAACGTCACGACCCCGACAGACAAGCTGATCTGGCTGCACCGGGTGTATGGTGAAGATCCCGAGTTCCCGGACCCGATCATGGACAAGATCGAGATGTACGTGTCGATCTGGGACGAGGATGAAGGAGCATTCAGCAAGGGCAAACGCTTCCGCAACCTGATGGTCGGAGACGATCCCGAGGCTGAGCCAGTTTTTGTCGGCGAGGACGAGTACAAGACCACCTGGTACCTGTTCGAACTGGGCGCCGATCAGGATGGTGAGGATATGGTCGGCAATCCCCTCTACAAGTACTGGGTCGTGATCAAAGACGCCCTCTCCGGGCGGACCCGGCGCCTGAAGCAGGGCGTAGAGCCCGACGAGCTCCAAGACTGAGGTTCGATCAGCCCGCACTCCAGCGTTGACGGCAGCCCTTGTGGTTGCCGTTTCTCGTGACGGTCCGGTGACCGTGCAGCCCTTGGCTGTTCTTTGGTAGCCAGCCAAAGGGCGTGCAAGGAGGTCGTGCAATGCTGCAGAGAATCCTGATCGAAAAGATGGACAAGATCTCGACTGGAGTCGGTGGGGCGGCGCTGGTTTTGATGGTCGTGATGGGCTTCAGGGGCGGCAGAGATGCGCGGTTCGCCGCGATCTCCGCCGGCATCGAGCGGATCGAGCAACAGGCGAGAGTGGTGGATCGCAGTGTTCCGCCGAAGCTGGAGTTGCCGGGCGAGCGGGCCATACCGGCGCGCGATGTGGATGTCTTCCGCTTCCCTGCCTGGGCGACCCACCGTCGCCCCCTGCTGCTGCGGACCGTCGAGCAGCCCAGGCCAGCGCTGGAGTGTATCCACCGGCGCCCCGTGATCTTGACCCCTGAAGCCGCGCGCGGAGCGGTCCGCCTGTCGTGGCGGGAGGGCGAGAACCGCAATGTCGAAGTCCAGCGCTACACGCTCTACCGTGCCGAGAACCTCGACGACCCGAGTCTGCAGCCCGAGGCCTTCAGCAAGCTGGTCGAGGTCGATGGCGGGGACTTCGAGGTGAGCTACGAGGATACAGCCGTCGGGCCCGACACGAGCTACTCCTACTACGTCGTCAGCCATGCGGCCCCGGATGCGCGGGCCCTCGCTTCGGAGAACTACAGCTTCGACCGGGAGCAGCGTGAGATGGCATCAGCCACCAGTGAGAACGTCAGCACACCCGCGGACGTACTGATCTGGCTGTACCGCGTGTCTCCCGATGACCGGGGCTTCGTGGAGCCCACTCGGGACCGCATCGACATCTCCGTGTCCTTCTGGGATGGCGAAACGCAAGCCTATGGCCGGCCGAAGCGCTTCCGCGATCTGCTGGTGGGCGACGATCCCGAGAATCGACCGACGTTGGTGGGGGAGGGGGCGCAGCGCACCGGCTGGTTTCTGCGTGAGCTGGATGGCTGGTACCCGCCCGGGAATCTGAATGAGCCTTTCAGGTACTGGGTAGTGATCGAGCATGCGCGCTCGGGCCGCACCCGCAAGCTGGTCGAAGGCGTGGTTCCCAGCGCGTTGCAGGATTGATTCCGTCGTCCGCCGGAGACTCTTTCTGCTCGCGAAGAATACCCGAAGATCCCCCTGTCGTGCGGTGTTCGGGCTTTGGCGAGAAGGTGACATTTTCATGACAGTGCGGGCCTAGAGTACAGCCTGCAATGTCTGTTGATTGTGCGAAGGGCTCGACCGGGCCCTGGGAGGGCATCTCGGATGAAGTGGTCGCGATGGAGTCTACTGGTCGTTTTCCTGGTGGGATGCCAGTCGGTGCCCGACGCCAGGAGAGAGCTGCCTCCTCCACAGCAGGATAACGGTCCAGGTGGTCGTACGGGACCTGTTCCCGGTGGTGCAGGGGCTATCGGTGAGATCGCCGATCAGATCCTGCAAGAGGACGAGCGTCGGTTCGTCGCCGAAGAGTATGTGCGCCAGGGTAAGGCGCACTACTTCGACTTCGATTACGAGCGCGCCCGCCGTGCTTTCGAAGAGGCCTACCGGGTCAATCCTTCCGACCCCGAAGCGCGCTTGTGGCTCGATCGGATCTACAACATCCTCGGCATCCGCGAGGGCGAGATCGCGGACGCGGGTCGTCGCTTTGCCGAACGCCGCATCGTGCAGATCAAGCAGAACGAAGTCGAGATGAAGCGCCTGTTCAGCGAGGCGCAAGCCCTCTATGAGCGCGGGCGTTTCGACGAGGCTCTCGAGAACTTCGAGCGCGTGCTCGAGATCATCCGTTGGTTCCCCTACAACATCGATCACGCCGCGACGCGCGACGAGACGGTGGGGTGGATTGAGAAGACCAAGACCAAGGCCAAGGAAAGCGACGCGCTGTTTCGCGAGAACCTTGAGCGTGGCGCCATCCGCAACGCTCTGCACCAGCGGCAGGCCAATATCCGCAACGTCGAGGCGAACCTCAAGTCGCTGCAGAGAAAGGCAGCAGAATTCTTCGATCGCGAGCGCTACTCACGTACTGAGCGGATTTGCGATGAGATCCTCGACCTGGATCCGGACAACAAGGCTGCCGAAGATCTGAAGTATCGGGCGATCGAAGCGCGCCACCTGGCGTCCGAGATCCGCTCGATCGAGCTGCGGGTTGAACACCAGCGGCGCCAGTTCGAACACGTCGATCTGACCGCGGTGCCCATCGAAGAGATCCTGCTGTGGCCCGACCGTGACTTCTGGCAGGATGTGCGCAACCGCGAAATCCCTATCTCCTCGGCTCTCGAGGGGCGCCAGTTCTCTGAAGCTGAGCAGAAGATCCAGTCGATGCTCGACAACTTCAGGGTCAACTTCAACTTCCCGGGTGAGACCACCCTTACCGAGCGCGTCGAAGAGATCCGGCGCAGCACGCATCTGCCGATCGTGCTGACCAGCGATGCCAAAGACGTCGCCGACGAAGAGACCAACGACCTGATCTTGAATCAGGCCAAGCTGGGCGTGGCGCTCAATCACCTGGTCGCTCAGTACGAAGACCTGACCTGGAAGATCGCCGACGGCGTCGTCTACATCACGACCACTGACGACGAGTCGGTCTCCGACTTTCACACCGCCTTCTACAACGTCGGCGACATTCTGAACAAGCTCGAAGACTACCCCGCTCCTGAAATCGCCCTGACCACCACTGCGGGTGGTGACGGTGGCGGTGGCGGTGGTGGCGGTCTGCTCGGGGATGATGACGACGACGACACTTCGGGCGGTCTCGAAGCCGATAAGCTGATCGAGCTGATCATTCAGACTCTGGGTGAAGAGAACGAAGACATCGAGCCCGAGATCACCGGCGGTTTGCTGTTCTTGCGCGCTCCGCTGCGTGTCCACCAAGAAGTCGCGAAGCTGCTCAAGGCTTTGCAGCGTACCGTGGGCATCGTCGTGACCGTTGAAGCTCGGTTTATCGACGTGCAGGACAACTTCCTCGAAGAGATCGGAGTCGAGTACACGGGCCTGCCGCCGGATCCGGGCAACATCTCCGACCCGAACACCATCCTGATCGATGGCATTCCCGTCGGTGGTACGATTCCTCAGGTTCCAAATCCCGGCCCCCTTGGTGGTGCGCAGTCTGCAGGTTATGTCTGGCGTGACCGGCGTGGCTTGACCGATATCCGGGCCGCGGCGAACAACTTCTTCACGCCTCTCGGGATCGGTTCGACCATCGCTCCGTTCAACATCACTCCCACGGGTGGTTTGACGTTGCAGGCCGACATCCTCGAGACTTTCCAGCTGCAGGCGATCATCGAAGCCGTGTCGAAGAAGCAGGTGGCTCGTGAGGTGTATGCACCCCGCGTGACTCTGTTCAACAGTCAGCGCGCCCACGTGTTGTCGATCCAAGAGCAGGCCTATATCTCCGACGTCGATATCGACAATACGGGTTCGGTACCTGTGCTCGACCCGGTCATCGGCATTCTGCGCAGCGGTGTGATCCTCGAAGCCAAGCCGACGGTCAGTCACGACCGCCGCTTCGTCACTCTCGAGATCAAGCCGACCCTGGCCATTTTCGAGACCTTCGACACGTTCAACTTGAACCTGCGTGGTGGCCTGACCAATATCGATATCACTCTGCCGACTCTGCGCGTGGCTCGGATCCGCTCGACGGTGACGATCCCCGATGGCGGCACCGTGCTGTTGGGTGGCCTGCGGCAGTACCGTGAAGTCGAATCCGAGCGCGGCATTCCGATCTTGAGCAGCATTCCGCTGATCAAGCACCTGTTCTCGCGTCAGGGCCGCTCGGTGTTGCGCCGCAGCATGGTTGTCCTGTTGCGCGCGGACATCACGGTAGTGCGCGAAGAAGAAGCCCGCCTGTTCAACGAAGACGAAGGCCTGGGTTTCTGATCCGTCTGCAAAGCACTGTTCTGGCGGCGCCGAGCCGCCGCGGCCGGCTGGAAAGCCGGCCACCTTGTTTGGGGGGACGTCTGTACGCAGGCGGATGCCCGTCCGGCCGCTTCCGGGGCCGTCTGAAGGCCGGGGAGTGAAGGGACATTTCTGTGACACATAGGCCCCGTGGGAGCGGTAGAATCTGCGCGACAAGAAACGGCCCCGCAGCCGCGGGGTCCATTTTCCAGGGTAGGTCGTCTCGGACACAGCAGCTCACGCGAACCCTACCACGAGTAGGTTCCGGGCTCGAGATACGTGATGACAACCACAGGTTGTTTCGGATATGCTTGGTCTTCCCAAAATGTCTCTGATCAAGGTTGCCCGGTGGGCGGAACCTGCCGATTGCCAATTTCGCAACGAGCAAATGCCCTGTTGACGTTTTGGCAATTTTTGGCTAAGGTTGAGTCGTCTGGCAACGCGAACTGGAGATGGTCATGCACAAAACTTTGCGCTCATTGAGCCTGCTGGTGCTCGCGTCGACCCTGTCGGCGCAAGACGATGTCAACTTTGCAGAAGCTCTGATGCGGCGCGGTTGGGAAGATCTGGCTGAAATCGTGTGTCTGCAGACTGAGCGGGGCAGCGGTCCCGAAGAGCTGCGTGCGCGCGCGGGTTTCATGTACTACCAGATCCTCAAGGGCCGCGCGCAGAAGTCGGGCCGTGACGAAGACTTCGAAGCGGCCGAAGACTACCTGAAGGGCCTCAATCGGAAATACAAGAACGTCATGGGCGCGACCAGCGGCCTCGACCTACTGCTTGGCCAGGTCACTCGCGCCGAGACCTACATGGGCGCCGCCCGCGACGCCGAGAGCGAGGCCGAGACCCAGGAAGCGCTCGCCCGCTCGCGAGAGATCTTCGAAGAGGTTCTGGCGGAGTTCGAGCAGCTCACCGAGAAGTATTCCAGCGAGCTGGAAGGCGTGACCGAGCGCGACATCCTCCGCGATCAGGGGCTGACCAAGAAAGCCAACGACCGTGACCTCGCCGAGTTCCTCGAGCTCAAGGCTCTCAAGAGCTACTCCGATGTGCTCGCCGGCGTCGACGACGAGCTGCGACGTGAAGTTCTCCAACAGGCTCTCGAAAAAGGCGACGTCTACTACCTCGACCGCTACTCGCCGATCAACGTCAGTCGCTGGTGCTGGGCGACCATCATCTATGGTCAGCTCAATCTGGCGATGGCTGAGTTGAGCGAGGGGTCCAGCCAGAGCACGTATTTCGATGCGGCGCTGGAGTACTTCGAAGAGATGAGCCTGTTCCGCATCCGCCAGATGCCGGACGATCCAGAGATCCAGAAGGCGATCAAGGACTTCGTCAAAGAGGTCAGCCTCGAAGCGTTCTACTACCTGGTGTCTGCGTGCAACATGGGCTCCCGCTTGTTGGGCGATTCGCGTTATCTCGACCGGGCGCTGGTCTTCTCCGACAAGGCCCTCGGTGGTCCCAATGCCGGGGCGCGGGGCCCTCGCTGGGAAGGAGAAGTCGAAAGCTACTGGGCGCGACGGCTGTTGCTCGAGAAAGCCGTGACGCTGACGACCGCTGGGCGCGCGCTCGAGGGCCTGGAGATTTTGATCGAAGAGGTCGAGAGATCAGAGAAATCGCGCGAACGGCGTGACGAATGGCTGGGGCTCGACAAGTTCGGCGTGGCTGCCTGCCAGAAGATGTCAGAGATCTGGGAGAGCACCGACCTCGACCTGCCATCCCGCTGCGCGGTGTTGAGCGGCAAGGGTTTTCTTTTCCGCGGCGACCAGGAGATGGCTGCCCGCGCATTTGCCAGCGGTGTCATCAACGTGCGGGGCGAACGCGACCGTGACGAGGCAGCCGAGGGCCTGTTCGAGGCCGGCATGTGCTACGTGCGCATGGAGAAAGAGCTGAAGGCTGCGTTGATCTTCGAGCAGATCTTCAGGCTGTTTCCCAATGCTCCGATCTCTGCCAAGGCAGCGACCTACGCTGCGGACTATCTGCTCAAGTCCCAGAAGAAGATGACGGTCGCTGGCAGCGCGCTCAAGGATCTGATCGACGCTGCCAACCGCAAAGCGTCCGAAGGAGGTGGGGAGAATTCGGTCAAGATCCTCTTCAATACTGCCAGCAACTACGAGAAGAAAGGCGATTACAGCCGCGCAGCGACCACCTACGCGAGCATCGATCCGACCTTCTACGACGAAGAGGCCGGTCAAGAGGTCGAGGTCGATTTCTACGGCAAGGCCCAGGCCAAAGCTGGCGACTGCTACTACAAAGTGTTTGTCAAAGACGGCCGCACCCAGGACATCGAGTCTGCCCTCGAGTGTCTGGAGAAGGCACGCGTCTGGGCCGAAGAGAAAGCCGACATCGAGACTCTGGCGCTGTGTGCCTTCTTGACTGCCCGGGTGCAACTCGACCCCAATCAGGGCGACCTCGAGGCGGCCGTCGCCACAGTCGACGAGACCTTCGATGTGATCAACGGCCAGTGGCAATGGCGTGCACTGGCTCGTCAGCTGCAGGTCGAGGCGCTCTGCCGCATGGGTAGGCCCGACGAGGCGGCGGAGAAGCTGGCCGAGATCGAGGAAGCCCTTAACCAGACCAGTGATGCGCAGGGTGCGTACAAGAATGCTGTGCTCTCTTTGCTGCGCCACCATGAACAGTTCGCCCAGGACTACAATGTCTCGACCCAGGCGGCGGCGGCTGAAGTCGGCAAGCTGCGCAAGACACAGAAGGCGATGGCTGACCGGCCGGGCGCAGTTGCCGGCCTGGAACAGGCCATCCAACATGTGCAGGCGATTCAAAGAGAGACCTATGCCAAGCACCTCGATGCGGCGAAGAACGCGGCCGGCTACGCCACGATCTGGGCCGAGCAGAGCCAGGATCTCGACCTGAGTGTGCGGATCTGGCTCGCCAGTGTGCTGTTCATCGGCCACGAGTACGAATCGGGCATCGGCGTCTACGAGCAGTTGCTGACCGAGGCGGAGGCGATGACGAGTGCGCAACGGGCAGCCCTGCCAGCATCCAAGCTGAACCTGGCGGTCTGCTACGCAGAGACGGGGCGCCTCAAAGAAGCGGCTGAGATGCTCGATCAGTTGAACGTTGAGCAGCCCAAAGAGTATGGCGTGTTGGCCGAGCGTGCGCGCATCAAGATGCTGCTGTACCAGCAGCAGCGCGAGCAGGGCCGCCCCGATCCGAACCTGCTGCTGGGTGAGAATGGGGTCAAGGTCGCCTACGACGACTTCTACCTGCTGCTGGATGAGCTGGGTCAGGAGAACTACGACAATGTTGTCGGCAGTTTCCCGGCCGAGGTGAAAGACTACAGTATCAAGCGTTACCAGACCATCTATCAGATGTATCTGGTCAAGTACTACAACAAGGACTGGGCCCAGGTGGTTCAGGACATCGGCTTCCACGAGACGTGGAACGAGTTCGATGTGCTGCCACGGAACCTGGTCGATCAATTCATGCGTCTGAAAGCAGACTGCATCCGCGAAGGCAAGCTGCAATAGGAGCGCAAATCATGAGCAGGAACGTGATATCTCGATACGTCTTGATGCTTGCAGGCGCTCTGGTGGCTTGTGCCCAAGCGGACGTCATCTATCTGGTCAATGGCGACAAACGCGAAGACGTCACCGTCACCCGCGAGCGTTTCGACAAGATCGAGTTCGAAGAGAATGGATTGCGGCAAGAGCTGAATGCCCGCGATGTGCTCGAGGTCTCCCACACGGGTGCCTCCTCGACCTTCCGCAAAGGCATGGTTGCCTACAAGTCCGGCGACTACGGCGAGGCGATCAGCCGCTTCTCCGATTGTGAGAGCGAACGTGAAGACTGGATCCGGGCTCACGCGGGCTACTTCAAGGCTGTCTCGTTGAAGCGCCAGGGCAGCAACGGGCAAGCGGCAGCGGCTTTCGCCAGCTTCGTCGAGGCGTTTCCCGAGCACTTCTTCACTGTCGACGCGCTGTTCGGCCAGGGCGAATGCCTGCTGGCAGATGACGATGCCAGTGGCGCCCAGGAAGCCTTCACGGCGTTGGCCGACTTTGGCATCAAGAATGATCTGCAAAAGGCGGAGCTCTACAGCGAATACGGCAAGGGTATGGCGCAGCTTGCTGGAGGCAACAGCGCTGACGCGCGGCGCTCGTTCGACAGTGTCGTCCGTCGGGGCCGCGGCGAAGTGGCCTTCGCCGACGTGATCGGACGGGCCAGTCTCGAATCGGGCAAGACCTTCCTGGCCGAAGAGCGTTGGGAACAGGCTCAGCGGGCTTTTGAAGAGATCCTCAACCAGCCGACCAGTCTGGGCGTCCTGCCGGGAGTCTACAACGGACTCGGCAAAGCCTACGCGCAGCTGGGTGGGGACGAAAACACGCGCAAAGCACAACTCGCGTACCTGAGGGTGGTTCTGTTGTTCTCGAACCAGCGCCAGGCATACGTGGAAGGACTCAGAGGGGCTATTGACGCCAGCCGGGCACTCAATGAAGAGGAGCGTGCCGCAGATCTCGAAGCAGAGCTCGCGCGCGCCGGCGGCTGAAACAGGTATTTTGTAAAGCTGATCGCGGCCGTGACGGCTGCAGGCAGGATCTTCTGATCTTGCAGAACATCGAGGAGTTAAGCGTCTATGCTACGCGGGAAACGGATTTGGGTGGCGGGCATTCTGGCCGTCCTCTGCATTGGAGTGTTCGCTCCGACGGCATTCGCTCAGGCTCAACAGGATCCGCCGGAAAAGACCAGCTACCTTGAGCTGCTGGGTTTCGCCGGGCCGATTGGCTGGATTCTCGTCGTCTTGAACTTCGTCGGCTACGGTCTGATCATCGAGCACCTGATGAGCATTCGACGAGACAACCTCGTTCCGCCCGACTTGCTGAACCGGCTCGAAGAGCTGTTCGAAGAGGAAGACTACGAAGAGGTGATGAACCTCTGCGAGTCTCAGCCCAACTTCCTGACGAACGTGATCGCCTCGGGCTTGCCGCGCATAGGCAGCGGTTACGAGAGCATCCGTCAGGCGATGGAAGAGGTCAGCAGCCAAGAATCGACCAAGCTGCACCAGAAGATCAGCTACCTGAACTTGATCAGCAACACGGCTCCGATGCTCGGGCTGTTCGGTACGGTCTCGGGTATGATCGGGGCTTTCGACTCGATCGCGAAAGCCACGACGTCGCCGAAGCCGTCTGAGCTGGCCGGTGGTATTCAGCAGGCGCTGGTGACCACTTTCCTCGGCCTGTTGGTCGCGATTCCGATTTCGGCGGCTTTCTTCTTCTTCCGTAACCGTGTCATCCGCGTGATCATGGAAATCAACTCGATCTCCGATGAGCTGATGGAACGCTTCCGCGAAGCAGAATAGGCGGTAGAACCCATGGCCAAGAAAAAGAAGAGCGATCCGGATCTTGCCCAGGACATGGACATGACGCCGATGATCGACATCGTTTTCCTGTTGATCATCTTCTTCATGGTCGTGACTGAGATCTCCCGCTTGCAGGTGGAGCAGATTCAGTTGCCCGTGGCGAGCAAGGCTGTCGAAGACAAGCCGCAGCCACGTGAGAAGAAGATGGTGGTCAACATCCTGCAGGATGGGGTGTTCAAGATCGGCGGTGCGGCTTTCGAGCCGGGTCCGGTTCTCGATTCGTACCTCGACCGTGAGGCGATCGCTGCGGGGCAGGAGGACGTGAATCCGGCGAACCCCGAGTTGTTGCCATCGAACCTGATTTTGATTGTGCGCGCCGACAAAGCCTGTGAGTGGCAACACGTGCAGAACTTCTTCGAGGCAGCGCAGAAGGCTGGGATCTACAAGATCTCGATGGCCGCGAGCAAAGAACCCGAACCAGGCGAGTAGTTCCTCGCAGTGCGGGAGCATCGCCGGTGTGGCAGTAGGCTTGCCGCTTGCCCAAGAAGAGAGAATCAGCTGTGGTGTTGAGATGGACCCGACAGCGTCGCAGGCATCACTGACTCTCTCCGTGCGCTTCGATCCAACTGTCCGGAGTGGCTTGTGAGGCCATCGTGCAACCGACCTGACTCAGCCCTTTGAGACGGGTTCTATCAGCTACGCGAGGAGACGACCGTGTCCCAAGCCGAAAGCCCAGAAGATGACAGCAGTGAACTGGACATGACGCCGATGATCGACGTGACGTTCCTGCTGCTGATTTTTTTTATGGTCGCGACCAAGTTCAAGACCAAAGAAGGCTCGCTCAAGTCGTGGTTGCCCAAAGACCGGGGGATGGCGGCGGCGCCTGCCACGCCGGACACCAAAGAGGTGCGCATCGTGCTGCTGATGAGCGGCGAAGAGTGCGTCATGAAGGTCAACCAGCGGGTCTACCCGACCGTGATCGCGTATGACGGCGATTCGCCCGACTTCGCGCAGCTTGCCCGCGACCTTGAAGAGATCGCGGAGGGGTATCACAACCCAGACAAGCCCGAAGGGCAGCCAGTGATCATCGACGCCAAGAAGAAGGTACCGGTCAAGATGGTGATCCGGGCTCTGAATGCCTGCAAGATCGCTGGCATCAGCGATGTCACCTATGCACGCGCAGCCCAGCCCATCGAGTGAATCGCTGGTTTGGGTCGCTGCCTCGCCAAAGGACCCCGCGCATCCGGGCGGGGTTTTGCTCCTCCTGGACAGAATTCCCTACCGGTGACAAACCGGCGACACAAGCATCGTAGTTTGCCCCATGAAGAGTCGCAGGTTGTCCGGGGCGTCCAACGGGGGCGCCAGGCTGGCGCGTGTCATCACTGTGTAGTGACCGCCGCGTGACGCTACCGTGACAATGGCGGCCGTATCATGCCTGTGCTTGGACACGCGGAGGAGCCCCATGTCTCGTTTACTGACGCGCGCACAACTCGTGCTTGCATTGCTGAGCATCAGCGCCCTGGTCATCGGTTGCGCTACGCCTGAGACCCCTGTTGTCGATGGCAGACAGGGGCGGACCGAGTCGACGACGGGCGGTGACACTCCGGGCGACGAGACCGCTCCCGAACCCTACGGCCCGTTGTTGGCCCAGGGACCGAGCGGTGGGAACAGCAACACGATCGACGATTGGGAGCGCGAGCGCAACCGGCGCCTCGAATCCCGCGGCGAGATCTCCAATCACTACTACGAAGTGGGCCGCAAGCTCTTCGATGAGTCGAAGTTCGAGCAGGCCAAACGCAACTTCTCGTGGGCTGTCGACAGCGACCCGACCAACGTGGTGGCGCAGCGTATGCTCGATCTGACCCAGTGGATGCTCGAAGAGCGTGACGGCGAGGTGCGCTTTCTGAGCGACGCCTTCCTCGAAGAGAAGCTGGTGCTCATCGACATGAAGAAGGTTGAGGTCAAGCGTTACTACGACGCTGGCGCCGAAGCCTTCAACCAGGGCGAGTACCAGGAAGCGAGCGAAAACCTCGAGCGGGTGCTCGAGATCATCCAGTGGTTCCCGTTCGAGATCGACACCGACACCGGCTCATACCGCAGTCAGGCAGAGCAACTGTTGGCCGAGGCCCACAAGAGCCAGCGCAACAATGAGCTCGCCGAGCGTATCGAGCGCGAAAAGTCGGCTTTCGCCGAAGCTCTGGCCGAAGAGGGGGAGGTACAGAGCCAACGTGAGCGCAAGATCCGCACCTTGATCGAGCGTTGCACCGACCTGTTGAACCGCAAGAAGTACGACCGGGCGGAAGACGTCGCCACCGAGATCCTCGAGAACTTCGATCGCGAGCATCCTCTGGCGCTCAAGCTACGGCAGCTGGCCATTGAAGGGCGCCACGTCGCAGTGGCCGAGAAGATCTACGATCTGAACCGCGAGCACACGCGTCGCACGTACGAGAAGTGGGACGAGGCGCTGATCCAGTATGAGGATTACATCGTCTGGCCCAGCAAGGAAGAATGGCTCGAGAAGCGGCTGACACGGCGCGAAGGAATCTCCGACGAGCTCGAAGAGCCCGAGTGGATCCGTGCAGCCAAGGCCAAACTTCAGATCACCGTCGCGCTCGACCTGGTTGAGCTGCCTTTGTCGGACGTGATCGAAGACTTCCGTCGCCTGACCGGCCTCAACTTCGTCGTACACAAAGATGTCGAGCTCGACACCGAGGTCACGCTAGTCGTGCCGGAGATCACCCTCGAGAACGCCCTGAAGGTCATCCTGAAAGAGGCGGGCCTGGCGATGAACTTCTCGGACGAGGCGATCATGATCCTGCCTCCCGAAGAAGTTCGGGCCGACACCTTCCTGGAAATCTACCCCGTTGACGACCTGCTCAGCAAGCTGACCAACTTCACGGCTCCTGACCTCAGTGTGCAGGATCCCAGCGACCAGGGCGGCGCGGGCGGTGGTTTCACCCCCTTCTCCTTCGGGGATGACGACGACGACGACTCCGAGCCGTTGGACGAGGACAAGCTGGTCGAGATCATCGAGGCCCAGACGGGCGACGAGGCCTGGGAAGACGACGAGCTGACCAGCATCGAAGTCCACCGCGGTCAGCTGCTTGTCCGCAACACCCGTGAAGTCCACGGCGTTGTGCGTGAGGTGCTTGACCAGTTGCGCGCCAACACCGGCATCTACGTGGTTGTCGAAGCGCGCTTTATCGACGTCTTCGACGACTTCCTGCGGGACATCGGCGTCGATTTCCGCGGACTCGGCCAGGGCAACCCTGCTTTCGGTAGCCAGTTCAATCTCGCCCGTCAGCAGAATGCTGTGCAGGGCGGCCGGCAGGGCTCGTTCTTCGACGTCGGTTTCACGCGGCGGAATGTCAATCCTGGCTTGGGTAACGGACCGAACGCCGGTCCTGGTCCGGGCAACCAGAACTTCGCTGGACGTATGCAGAACCAGATCGATCGTTTCCCTGGCTTCGTGCAGACCGGCAATGCTGACTCTGGACCGCTGCTCGGTGGTGGTGGCGGTACGTTGGTCGCCAGCCTGCTCGACCCGTTCCAGATCGCGGCCATCTTCCGGGCTGAAGAAGCGCACCGTGAGCAGAAGCTGATCGATTCACCCACCGTCGTTGCGCATGACCGCCAGAAGGTGTACGTGGCCGTGGTCACCCAGCAGTCGTATGTTTCTGACTATGACGTCTCCGCACAGTCGTTCGGGAACGCGGCGATCGAGATCGCCGACCCGATCATCCGTACTTTCGAGCAGGGCGTTTCGCTTGAGGTGCGGCCGACAGTCAGTGCAGACCGTCGCTTCATCCATCTGGACCTGCGGCCCACGCTGGCCCGTGGCCAGCTGCAGGACATCGTGATCGCCAGCCTCGGTACTCTCAACCCGCAGGTTCCGGCGGCGACCAACGTGCCGATCCAGGTGCCTCTGGTGTCGCTGCAGCAGTCCTGGACTTCGGTGACCGTTCCCGATGGCGGCACAGCCTTGCTGGGCGGTCTGCGTCTCGGAATCGAGCAGGAAGACGAGTCTTCGGTTCCCTTCTTGAACAACATTCCGATCATAGACAATCTGTTCAAGCGCGAGGTCGACACGCGCACCAACAAGAGTCTGATCATTCTTGTGACGGCGCGGATCATCGTCGTGCGTGACGAAGAGAAAGCCCGCTTCAACGAAGATTGAGCAGGTATCCTTGCTGACGACATGGGCAGGCTCGTTGAGCCTGCCCTTTCGTTTTGTCAGAATGGAAGAGGTTGCTGCAGCGGAGATCTCCCATGGCCGATGCCCGTCGACCCTTGCAGGCCATCTTCTTCGACATCGATGACACGCTCTACTCCACCACCGATTTCGCGGCGCAGGCCCGGCGCAATGCCGTGCGGGCGATGATTGGAGCGGGTCTCGAGGCCGACGAGGACGAGGTCTACCAAGAGCTGCTCGAGATCATTGCGGAGTTCAGCTCCAACTACCATATGCACTACAATCAGCTGCTCAAGCGCCTGCCGCGGCAGTATTTTGCCCATGTCAATCCGGCCATATTGATCGCGGCGGGAGTGGTGGCATACCACCGCACCAAGGATGAGCTCCTCAAGCCCTACCCAGACGTCGTGGACGGCCTGCAAGAGCTCAGCAAGGAGGGTTTGAGTCTGGGAATCATTACCAGCGGCCTCGAGATCAAACAGGCGGAAAAGCTCGTGCGCCTCGACCTGACCCGATTTCTCAACGGCCGGGCGATCTTCATTTCCGAGCAGATCGGCATCGACAAGCCCAATGTCAAGCTGTACTCCCGGGCGTGCCGCGACTGCGGCTGGGAGCCGCGAGCGTGCATGTATGTAGGGGACCATCCGGAGAAGGATGTGGCTCCCCCGGCCAGCATCGGCATGACGACGGTGCTCTCGCGACGGGATGGAAAGTACATGGGCGTTCGGGGCAGCCGCGCACCCGACTACACGATCTCGGACTGGACCGAATTGGTTGCGCTGGTGCGGCGCGATTTCCGGTCTACCCAGCGCCTGTAGAGAGCGGCCCCTCTTCTTCCTCGACGTCTTCGACTTCGACCAGGATGCGGCCGTCGAGCTCGAGCTCGATCGAGTGCCGCAGCATCGCCAGCGTGAACGGGACTTCGTGCAGGCGAGCGTTGAAGAGTGCCCGATGCACGCCCGCCAGGGTCTGGGCCGGGGCGCGCTTGCCGCTGTAGAAATAGATCTCTGCGAACAGGCGTAACGCGCTCTTGAGGAGCTCGCGGCTGCCGTCGATGCCATCGATGTGTTCGCCCGCCATGGCTGCCAGATCGGTCATGGTTCTCTTGTAGTCGGGCGCAGCGGCGTCGCCCCCCGCACCATCAAAGAAGCGCTGTGCGGCGAGCGCATAGTCGCCGATGCCGAATTCGTGGGGGAGGAAGACGAAGAAGTCGAACTCCGGCCGTTCGTATAGGCGGTCTGAGGCCCGCGCGTAGCGAGCGGCTTCGCGCTCGGCCTCTTGGAAGAAGCTCCCGAACTCGGTGTGGACAGCAAAGTCTCCAGCGAGCGGAAGCGCGTCGGCGTTCGGACCCAGGTCGTGGCTCAGACGGGCAAAACCATTGCCCGCGGGCAGCTCCGCGACGAGGCAGTGTTCGGCTTCGAGGCGCCTTCGCCAGCTCCAGAGTCCGCGCAGCGTGAAGAACTCAGCCGGCTCGGAGGAGATCAGGCCGCCGCCGAGGCGCATCCGCACGTCGTGCGTTGCGTACACTCCGAGATAGACCGGGCGCGCGAGCAAGGCGTCGTAGCTCCAGCCCTCCGGGCTGCAGATGAAGACCCGCGGCTCTCCAGGGGGCGGCTGGCTCGATGGACCGGCAGCGCTGGCGCGGCTGCGTTCGCTGGGGCTCGTTCCCGCGGGCGTGTCGAGCTGTTGCCTGGCGATCTGGTTCAGGGGCCCGCCCGCGACCTGCCGGTCGAGCTTGAGCAGCTGATCGATGATGTCCAGGCGATGACGGGGCTCGGCGGACAGCTCGAAGAGCGCTCCCAGAGTCCAGGCCAGAGGCACCGGTGGCAAAGCCTCCGGCAACTGCTGCAAGAAGATCGTGCGCTGTTCGACATCGAGCGTCTCAAACATCGATGGAAGCCAGGCGCGTTCCTCTCGCTGAATGCCGTCCAGTAGGGCTTCGACCTGTTCGGAGCGGGTCAGGGGGCGTTGCAGGGGGTCGAGGCACAGAACCGCCCGGAGGCGCGCCCGCAGGCAGGCGGGGGCCTGAGGTTTGGCGAACCCGGTCAGCAGGACCTCTGCGAAGCCCGGCGGTGCAAGGCTGCACAACGCCTGACTGGCCGCGCCACAAGTGGGCTCCTTACCGATAGCTTTGGCCAGCAAGCCGAAGAGCTTACGACCGCACGCCTTGACCAGGGGGGTCCAGCGCAGGGGATGCGGCGAAGCGGCGCAGTCCAGCAGCAGCTCATACGGATCCATCGCTGGTCCCCCAACCAAGAAAACCCTGCATCTGTGCGAGCCCGGCAAGCACCGCGGTCTCGATGCGCAGGATGTGAGGCGCGACTGCGACCGGAATCGCGCCGGCGGCAGTTGCAGTTCGTTGCTCTTCAGCGTCAAAACCCCCTTCGGGGCCTACCAGCAGGACCACATGCTTCTGTACGCCCTCCAGGCAGCGCCCCAGCGGGCGGCCTGAAGGGTCGAGCAACAACAGAAGCGCGTCGGTCCCAAGTGCCAGGAAGTCGGCAAGGCCGGCCGCGTCGATCTCAGGCAGCCACAGTCGGCCGCATTGCTTGGAAGCTTCCAGTGCGATGCGCTGCCAGCGTTCGGTCACGGAGTCTGCGGGCACACTGCCCCGTCGCGTCCGCAGTGCGGTCAGCCGCCGCACACCAAGCTCCGTGGCCTTGTGCACCAGCCAGCTTTGCCGGGTTCCCTTGGGAGGGGCCACCGCGACATCGAGAGCGACAGAAGGACAGGGCGGGGCGGTCAGGCGTTCTCCGAGCTCGATCGTGCAGCTGCGTTTGCTGGTCGCCGCGACGATGCCTCGCGCCAAGCCGCCGGCTCCGTCGAACAGCTCCACCGTGTGGCCGCGGCGCGCGCGCAGGCTGACCAGGAGATGCCGTGCTTCTTTGCCTTCGAGCCGCACTGTCGCAGCACTCAAGTCGTCGCAGTAGAACCTGGCGACCACGCTCGGCTTCCCTTCTCGAGATGAACCGTATCATGCCGCTTTTGGTCGACACTGTCAAAGCCGCGCGCGGCCGGGGACGCGCCGCGACAGAGACAGGTCGCTTTTTGTATCAGCTTCGCTCGCAGGAAGAAAGAGCATTGACAGACCATGCTTGCGAGCTAGAATACTCCGTCTTTGATCAGGCTCCTGCCGCGGAAGCGAGAGCTGAACCGAAAAGACGCCCCCCTCGTACGACCGTTCAACGGTGTCGGGACCAACCGACGACGGGGTGTGGCACGCCATAGGGAACCTGATCGGACCGGTGAGTTGATGTGATTCCTCACCCATATCCTCGCTGTTGAATGTCAGCAGCGTCAACGCTTCGAGGGCCGAGACCCCGAAGATGGAGAGTAACTCCTCAAGATGTATGAGAAATATTGGAAGCTGAACAAGAAACCATTCGCGAACGAGTTCAGCGCCGACCTCTTTTATTCGTCCGGCGACCACAAAGAATGCCTCGTCCGCTTGGTTTACGCCGTCAAGGAAAACAAGACTCTGGTCGTGCTGACCGGCCCATCGGGCTCCGGCAAGACCCTGCTCTTGAACAACTTGGGCCAGAAGCTTATCGCGCAGCGCTTTCCGGTGTCTGTCGTCACCAATCCCATCAATGGCTCGAACATCGACCTGTTGGGTCAGATCATCGACGGCTTCCGTAAGCAGGGCAATCTGCGTTCGAAGCGTGAAATGCTCTCAGCCCTGCAGACCATGGCGCGCGAGGCACGTGCCCGCAACAAGCGTCTGGTCGTGCTGCTCGACGAGGCAGACTCGCTGACGGCGCCTGGCGTTTTCGATGAGCTGCGCCTGTTGACCAATCTGCAGACCAACGGCAGCCCCGCCCTGACATTGGTGTTGGCTGGTGGTGAGCAGCTCAAAGAGCTGTTGGCCGCTCATCCTCGCTTGTCCCACCGCGTTGATATTTTCGCGACGCTGCATGGCATGGAAGAGGCCGATACCGCTGCCTACATCGCACACCGCATCGAGGCGGTAGGCGGTGCTCGCGGGTTGTTCGATGCGGCTGCCTGCCGGGCGGCCCATAAGGTATCCCAGGGCAATCCCCGGGTCGTCAACAATATCTGTGACCTGGCTTTGCTGCTCGGTTGTGGCCTCGGTCGCCGCAACGTTGATGCGCGTCTGGTGCGCGATGCGACCGACGAATACAGGCGTGCACGTATCGTGCGTCATGCTGAAATCATCGGCCGCATCCGTGACCGTGACGGAGCGGCCCCGGCGCGGACGGCTTCAGCCCCGGCAGAAGCTGCCCCCGTGGTGGTTCCAGCGGCCAAGGCCCCCAAAGAAGACCGTGCTCCGGCAGAGGCGAGCGTTGCCGCTCCCCGCGCAGAGCGCGGCCGTGGCCGTGGAGACGGACCGCGCGACAATGATCGTCGTCCGAGCCGCGAGAAGCGGGACAGTGATCGCGGACGACGCGATCGCGACCGGGGCGAGTCCGACGGTGAAGAGCGACGCGGACGTGGACGGCGAGGCCGTGGCGATCGTGAAAGTCGCGACACCCAAAGTCGCGACACGCAAAGCCGCGACACGCAAAGCCGCGACACCAAGAGCCGCGATAGCCAGAGCCGCGATTCGCGTGGCGATCGTGGAGAGCGGACGCGCGGTCGTCGGGGACGCGGTGGACGTGCTCGTGCGCCTGTGCAACTTGACGAGCCGGTCGAGCCGATCGATCGCAGTATCGTCGAGGGGCTCGAGAGCATCGAGGACGTTATTCGCGGTTTGAAGTCGACGACTGGCCCCAAACAGGGGAATGCGGCGACCAGCGAAGCGCCCAAGTACTTTGACGCTCCCGAAGACGGAAAGCGCGGTCGTGGACGCGGTCGCGGAGGACGTGGTCGTCACGATAAGGGCGAGCCCGCAGCAGATGCGGCGAAGGCCGAGAAGCCTGGGGCGAAGGCAGAAAAGCCCGCGGCGAAAGCCGACACGCCTGCGGCGAAAGCCGAGAAGCCTGCTGCGAAGGTCGAGAAGCCTGCTGCGAAGGTCGAGAAGCCTGCTGCGAAGGTCGAGAAGCCTGCTGCGAAGGTCGAGAAGCCTGCGGCCACGGCTGACGACGGCTCCTTCGATTTTGACGATTTCTCACTCGGAATTCTCGAGCCCGAGAAGCCCAAGGCCGAGAAGCCCAACGCCAGGAAGGCTGCCTCCAGGGCCGAGCCTGAGGGCGCTGCCAAGGCTGAGGAGAAGCCCAAGGCCAAGCGCCGTTCCCGGGCTTCGAAAGCCAAGGCGAACAAGTCTCGAGCTGAAGGCGGCGAGGAAGACGCCAAGCCCGCGGCCAAGAAGCCGCGCAGCCGTCCAAGCCAGGCGAAGGCCGGAGAGGCCGGCGACGATGCGGGGCAGACGGCAGGCCGCGCTCGCAAACGCAAAGGCACCAAAGCGAAGGCGAAGAAGAGCGCCGGCACTGGTGAGACTGCCAAGAAGAAGTCCAGTACACGGAAGAAGGCCAAGGTAGCCACCGAAGCCAGCGAGTCGTAACAAGGGCTTCCCGGAAATCGACCGGGGGCCAAGTCTGATTGAGGTTTGTGAACGATGAAGAGCTATGTGGCCCGTCCACAGGACGTCGAGCAGAAGTGGTGGATTGTGAATGCGGAGAATGAGATTCTCGGCCGCATGGCTTCCCGCGTGGCCCAGATTCTCATGGGCAAGCACAAGCCGACCTACACTCCACATGTCGACACGGGCGATTTCGTGATCGTGACGAATGCGAGCAAGGTCCAGGTAACAGGACGCAAGAAGCAGCAGCGGATCTACCGCTACCACACGCAGCGTCCCGGTGGTTTGAAAGAAGCCACTATGCAGGAGATGCTCGACAAGAAGCCGCGCGAAGTGATCCGGTTGGCCGTCCGCCGGATGCTTCCCAAAACCCGTCTGGGCCGTAAAATGTTGTTGAAGCTCAAGATCTTCGATGACGCCGAGCACTGCCATCAAGCGCAGAAGCCCGAAGAACTTGTCCTGGGAACCGCCAAGTAACGAAAGAGATTGAGGGAGTAGCCTCGTGGCTGTGGAATATGTCTTGGGTACCGGGCGTCGCAAGTCTTCGGTTGCCCGCGTCCGTATCTGCCGTGGAACGGGCAAAGTGCTGGTCAACGGTCGTACTATGAATGAGTACTTCCCCTCGGAAGTCCAGGCGACACATGCCATGTCTCCTGGGAAACTGTTGGGCGTGCTCGACCAGTGGGATGTTTTCGTGAACGTACGTGGGGGTGGCTTCACCGGCCAGGCTGGTGCCATCCGGCACGGCCTTTCCCGCGCGCTCAAGAAGACTGTGCCTGCGGAAAACCGGCAGCTGCGCGAAGCGGGTTTCCTGACCCGGGACGCGCGCGTCAGCGAGCGCAAGAAGTACGGGCGGGCTGGTGCTCGTCGTGGCTTCCAGTTCTCGAAGCGCTAAGTCTCTGCAGCGCGGGGGGCCGTTCTCGGCCCCGGCGTCGTGGAATTTCCTCCTGCAGGTGGGCTGGTTTTCGGCCCTTGCAGGAGGATCAGTCCTTTAATCCGGCTGCTTCTTCATTTTGAAGACCTGGTCGCTGTTGGCGATGCTGTAGGTCAGTCCGTCCGTCTCGAGTCGGATGTCGACATCCATCGCGACGCCGGCCAGCACGAGATGCAGCCGGTCACCCTCACGCTGCCACGTGCCTTCGGCGGCCAGTGGACCCTCGCCAACGGTCAGCTGCCCATCGGGGTGGAATGCGTAGAACACGCCGAGCTGTAGCTCTGATTGTTCGCCACTGGTGGAAACAACTTCCCAACGACCGGGCAGCTCCGGCGGGCTCGCAGTCTCCTGGGAGTCGCCGGGGGCGGGACTGGTGTCGCTGCAGCCCAAGAGCAGGCAGGCTAGCAGCACCAGGGTTCTCTGTCTTGGTGGCATGGTTTGATCCTCGAGCTGGAGACTGTTGATGCTTCAGCGGCGGTGTGTGCTGGTGCGGGGCGAAGGTCGGGGCTACGCTCGGTCGAGAACCTCACGCAACTTGAGGGCGAGCTCCTCGCCGCGGAAGGGTTTCTGCAAGGAGCTGTGCAACTCGGCCTCGTGTGCCTCGACCGGGTAGCCCGAGATGAACAGCACGCGCATGTCGGGGAAGCGCGCTCGCAGCCGGCGGGCAAGCTCGTTGCCACCCATCCGGGGCATCACGACGTCCGTGATCAGCAGCTGCAGCTCGCCGTCGTACTCTTCGAGCAGTAGCTCGGCATCGACTCCATTGGCGGCCTCCAGGACCCGGTATCCCAGCCGCTGCAGCTGCATCTTCGCGATCGTCCGGACCAGGATGTCGTCTTCGACGAGCAACACAGCTTCGGTGCCTCGCGGCAGGTCGCCGAGGTCGACGCTTGGAGGACTCTCCAGCGTACCCTGCTCGTGCGGCAGCAGCATACGGAAGCAACTGCCCTCGCCGGGGGTCGTGTCGACCCACAAGTGGCCACCACTCTGCTTGACGATGCCAAAGCAGGTGGCCAGTCCCAGGCCCGTACCCTTTCCCTGCTCTTTGGTGGTGAAGAACGGTTCGAAGATATGAGGCAGCGTTTGTGGGTCGATTCCAGTGCCTGTATCGCAGATCGAAACCTGTGCGAAGCTGCCAGGTTCCAAGCCGTACCCCGCCGCGACCTCATGGTTCAGCTCTAGATTGCCGGTCTCCACGACGACCTGGCCGCCGTGGGGCATCGCGTCGCGGGCGTTGATCACGAGGTTGATCAAGCACTGCATCATATGCCCGGGATCGACACGTACCCGTCCCAGCGTGGGCTCCGGCCGGGTCACCAGCTCGACATCTTCGCCGATCAATCTCCGCAACATGCCCTCTGAGCTATGCATCAGCTCGTTCAGATCGACCGACTGCGGCTGGATGATCTGCTTGCGGGCAAACGCAAGCAGCTGCTGGGTCAGCGCGGCACCGCGTTCGGCAGCAGCGCAGACCTTCTTGACATGAGGACGTACGATCGATCCCTCAGGCAGCTTGCGCAGGACAAGGTCGGAATACCCGAGCACCACTGTCAACAAGTTGTTGAAGTCGTGGGCCACGCCGCCGGCCAGGCGTCCGACACTCTCGAGCTTCTGTGCCTGCAGCAGCTGCTGCTCGAGCAGCCGTTGCTCCGTCAGATCGAAGTTGACCCCAACCATCCGGTAGGGCTCGCCGCCGGGCCCGTAGAGGAAACGACCGTAGACCTTGAGGTAGCGCAAGCCCGTGGGGAGCTGCAGGCGGAACTCGGTGTCGAGAAGCGTGCGCTGAGCGCGCGCGCGAGCGACTTCGCGCGAAACATGCACCAGGTCTTCTTCGAGCACGTTGTGGGTCCAGCACGAATTCGGCACCTTGCCAGGCGGCAGGTCCAGATCGAAGAGCTCGCAATTGCGGGCGTCAAAGATCAGCGTGTCGCTGGCGACGTGGTAGTCGAAGACCCCAATCCCGACCGATTCTGTCGCGAGCTTCAGACGTTCCTGGCTCTTCCCCAGGGCAGCCAACGCCGTCTTGCGGTCGGTGATGTCGATCGCAGCGACCAGAACCTGGTTGGGCACCCCCGCTTCGTCGTCGGAAAAGACCACGTAACGAGCATGCAACCAGTGCCAGGCGCCCGCGCGGTCCCGTAGCCGCAGATCGATCTCCCGGACCGTGTTGCGGTCCATCGCTGGGAGCACACTGCGGATCTGCCTTGTGCGCGGCAGATCGTCAGGGTGCACCAGCCGCTGGAGCAGCGTGCCCTGCATGGCACGGAGGGCCTCGGGGGTGTAGTCCAGCACGTGTGCGACGCCAGGATTGGCGTAGTCGAGGCTGAAGTCGGCGACATTCAAGATGCAGAGCAGGTCCGGCGTGGCATCGAGCACCTTGTGCAGGAACGTCGTGGAGGCGGCCAGCACCCTCTCGGTGCGCTGCAGCCTGGTGATGTCGGTGGCGACCAGCGTGACAGAGACGACCCGGCCATCCTTGAACACCGGTCCGAGACGGCTGTTGTAGGCCGCCGGCGACTGCCAGGGTCCGTCACCGTGGGTCTCGAGCTCGCGGGTCTCTCCGGTTTCGAAGACCTCCTCCAAGGCCTGCCGTAAGGGGGCATGGTCGTCTTCGCGCACGAACCCCCACATCGGCGTACCGATGACCCGGTCGGGCTCGAGGCCCGGTTGGACACGATTGAGGAAGTTGATGCGTCCTTCGCGCCCCACATTGATGATGAAGTCAGGAGAGGCCTGGCAGACCGACCGCAACAGCTCCGCTGCGTCTGCCAGAGCCGCATCTGCCTGCTCGGGGCTGGGAACCTGCAGCAGGATCCCTTCGCAGCGGCAAGGCCGGCCGGCGGCGTCTAGCAGCAATGTGGCCCGCATGCGCAGCCAGAGGCCTCCGGAGCTGCGGCGAGGGAAGTCGACCTGCCAGGCGTCCCCGGCCTCTCCCTCGATCCATGCTGCCCAGTCCATGCGCGCGGTTGCAGGCAGGCACTCGAGCAGGCTGCCCGCCGCCAGCGTGCCATCGCCCTCGGGAATGCCTGCGAGCCTGGCCGCCGTGTTTGAGACCTCCAGGCGGTCGCTCGCCAGATCGAGGTTCCAGCGACCGACACCTTCTGTCTCGATCTGCGCAGCGAGCCGGGCATGGGCCCCGCGCGCTCGCTCAAGAGCACGCTCGAGCTCGGCGATGCGCAGCTTGAGCCCGCATTCCTGGGAGGACTCCTCCGGCGAGCCACCCCTGAGCCTGTCGGCTCCTCCGGGCAGCCCGGCCCCTCCAGGCTTTCGCTCGTCGCTGTCCACGAAACGCCCGCCGCCAGGTTGGTCTTCAAGAGAGTCCAGGGACCTCAAACCGACATCCTATCCACAACAAGACGCTCGCATCATGGCGGGGATCCACACGCCGGTCAATCGTCGGCGCAGACCGACCCGAGCCCGTCAGTCTTCCCAATCACTCTCATCGAGAGCCTGCTCCCAATCGGGTCGCGGCGCCTCGTCGACTGGTGGCGGAAGCTCTTCATCGGGGAAACGGCCGGAGGGCAGATGGCTCCAGCCGACCAGGCTGAATTCCGGCTCGCGGATCAAACCGCGCGCGACTTTCTCAGGCAGGAACACGATCGTCCCATTCTGAAAGACGCCGATGTCCGGCACATTCCGCACGCCCTCACCGATGTAGCGGACGGCGTAGGTTCGTTCCTTCGCCATGGTAGATCCTCTTTCACCCAACGGCAGCTCTTGTGGCCTCCGCGTGTTCCACCGTGAGACGCTGCCCGACCACGTGGACCAAAACGAGACATCGAGCCCCGGCAGCAAACGAGCGGACACGTGGCTATGCGGTCTTGAAGTTTGGCAACCTATTTGCCCTGTCGTTGTTTGTATCGAAGGCAGCAGCTCCCTGGAGCGGCCGGGGCCCCAGGTCCCGGTGATGGAATTGTTCTGTCTGCTGTCGTCGATGGAGTGTTTGTACCCTGCTTGTATATGAGGCATGGAAAAATGGCTAGTCTGTCCGTGCGTTTGCGTAATGATATGATCGACCGTCTCGACGAGCTTGCCAAGAGTGTGCGCTTGACACGCAGTCATATCGTGCGTGCCGCACTCGAATATGGTCTGGAGCGCTTCTCCGAGGACCCGGGTCTGCTGTTGCGTCCCGAACACGAAAATGGGCACGCCGACGGCCAGCTCGATCCGTTCTCTCGACGTCTTGCCGAGGTCGTGCAGCGGCTCGTACAGGACCATCGCGAAGAGCTGATCGCTGGAGTCGTGAGCGAAGAGGCCGTCTACCAGTAGCGCTTTGAGAAGGCAGACCCCTCCAGAAGGCAGGATTTCCCTTGACGGAAGTCCCGAGAGTGCGGCACTTTGGTCCGTTGCGAGCATTGCCTGTCTTACGGAGGAAACGTGGAAGAACCCCGCGAGCGGCTGGATGCCGCGGTCTTGCCTGTGCCCGAAACCGGTATCCTGCTAGATCTTGCGTCCTGGGGCCCGCTGCCCCGACCCGAAGGGCTGGACCAGGCCTTGAAGGCGATGGAGCAGCTGGAAGCAGGCGGGCGGGCCAACCCCGATGAAACGGGAGACGATGGCCAACCCGGTCGCCGTGTGGGCCACTACTGGCTGCGCGCTCCCGAACGCGCCCCCGACGGCCTCGAAGCGTCCATCCGTGAGGGAATGGGGCGCTGCCGCGCGGTCGCTGAAGAACTGCTGGCCGGCATTCAGCCGACTGCTGTGCTGCATCTGGGAATTGGAGGCTCCGCGCTCGGCCCGCATTTGTTGGCAGAGAGCCTGCGTCCGGTGGCTGCTGAGGGACTGAGCGCCGCCAGCTACCATGTGCTCGACAACATAGACCCCGATGGTCTCGCAGACCATCTCGTGGGTCTCGACCTGTCACGAACGCTGGTCGTGGTGGTCAGCAAATCGGGCAGCACGACCGAGACCCGAGGCTGTCTCGCGCGCGTAATGCAGTGTTACGTGGATGCCGAGGTTCCTTTCGCGCCGCGCGCCGTGGCTTTGACCACTCCCGGCTCAGCCCTCGATCAACGTGCCGCCGCCGAGGGTTGGGCGGCAAGTCTGCCCGTCTGGACCTGGGTGGGCGGGCGTACGAGCCTGTTCGCGAGCGTGGGCCTGTTTCCGGCCTGGCTGCTCGGCATCGATGCCGATGCGCTGCTGGCCGGAGCCGCGGCGATGGACAGGGCCGGTCGTCAGCCATGGGAGACCAACCCGGCGGCCTGGCTGGCAGCGGCCTGGCTGGCAGCGCAGCAGGATCGCCCACGGGCGATGGTGGTGCTGCCCTACGCAGACCGGCTGCGCAGCCTCGGCCGTTACCTGCAACAGCTGGTGATGGAATCGTTGGGCAAGCGTTGGTCGCGTTCGGGGGAAGAGCGGCGCGCGGGGCTTTGTGTCTACGGAAACAAGGGAACCACCGACCAGCACGCCTTCGTCCAACAGCTGCGCGATGGGCCCGACGATTTCTTCGCCTGCTTCTTGACCGTACAACGCCCGGCCGAGCTCGATCCGCCGCTGATCGATGGCGCGCGGGCCAGCGACCTGCTGTACGGCTTCCTGCTCGGCAGCCAGCAGGCGCTGTGCGACGATGGGAAGCACTCGTTGCAGCTCTGCCTGGAGAGCCTCGGGCCGCGCAGCCTGGGCGCTCTGATCGCGCTTTTCGAGAGGGCGGTGGGGATCTACGCAGAGCTGCTCGACATCAACGCCTACCATCAACCCGGGGTGCAGGCGGGGAAGCTGGCAGCCAGCTCTGCATTGCAGGCGCAGAGGCAATTGCTCGAAGCGCTCGATCAGACTGCGCAATCAGCTTTTGAGCTCGCGGCCCAGGCCGGCCTGGACGATCCCTTGCTCGCCTGGCGTCTGTTGAGCCGTCTGGCCGTCAGCGGTCAGATCGCCAGAGAGGGGGGTAAGAAGCCCTCCGAGGCCCGGTTCCACGCAATCTGACTCCGGCCCGCTGCCGCGCGGAGAATCCGCCGATGATGGACATCACCTGTCCCCGTTGCGCGATGACCTTCAAGGTCGATGCGCTGCGCGCAAACCGCAAGGTCCAGTGCGACCTTTGCGGCTGGCGGTTTCTGCGGCCTCATAGGCCTGACGGCAATTTCGCCACCTTCCGGGTCTCGAAGAGCCGCACGATCGTCTGTCCGGGCTGTGGCTTGCACTACAAGGTCGATCGCAGGCTGCTGATACGCAATCTGCACTGCGAGGTCTGTGAGCGCAGCTTCCCCTTGCCACCGGGCAGCTCTGTGAAGCTGCCCGCGCTCAAGCTTGAGGGGATCCGCAGCGTGCGCTGTCCTGTTTGCGCTCTGGCCTACAAGGCGCAAGAAGGTATCGAACAGCTCCATTGTAAGGTCTGTGATATCGACTTCGTAGTGGAGGAGCGCCGCCAGCAAGCAGAGCAGAAGATCACAGGCCGGCAGCAGCCCCCTTCACCGCCGTCCACCGTGAGGCTCAAAGCCTGTCAGGGGTGCGGGGCACGTTACATAGCCCTGGCCGCGGGAGGCGGTTTCGAGTGCGGTGTGTGCAACCGCAAATTCGAGCCAGCACCTGCGGGCGACGCAGAACGCGACACTGTCGACAGCGACCTCGTCTGCGACAGTTGTCCCCAGTGCGGGCTGGAGTACCGGGTGGGGCGGCGCAGAGCGGCGGACGGCTTTGTGTGCGATGTGTGCGGGAGTTGGGTGCCCCCGCACACAGGCTTGTTCGAAGGCGAGACCCGGCAGAAGGAGGCGGCAGTGAAGGATTCCGAGCCACAAGCCCAAGAGCGCCCCGGCGTCGCGATCAAGTTGGACGAGACGCGGCGCATGCTGCTCGACCTGTCACGCCGCAACCGCCTCCTCAACCACAAGAGCAGCAGCAACCAGAGCCTGCAGATCACACACCGCAAGGCGCTTGAGGTCTTTCAGCAATTGGTGGTGGCGGGGCGCAGGATGCACTTCCTGGCCCGCGAAGAGGGCCGCCCAGCAGAAGCGCCCACGGAGGTCGAGCCTCCAGCGGTGGCAGGAAGTCGGCAGCCCGAGGCCGAAGTTCCTGTGGGTACAGCCCGTTTTGAACCGGCCTCGCTCGGCAAGGAGGCCCGCCACCGAGAACGCAGCCTGTTGACCGATCTCGACGGCACGGCGCTGCAAACCCGCCTGGTGCACCTGGCCCGCCGGGCCGCGAGCGCGCAACAGGAGCAGGGCTACAACATCCTCTACCTCACCCTGGGGCTGGTGTGTTGGCCCGATGGCTTGCGCAAGACCAGCGTATCGCGGGCGCCGTTGGTGTTTGTGCCGGTCGAGCTGAGGCGTCCCAGCGTGCATCGGCGCCACAATGTGCGCATGCTCGAGGATGAGGTTGTCACCAACCCCTGTCTGGTCGAGTTGTGCGCACGTGAGTTCCGTTGGCAGCTGCCCGAGTTCACGGGCTCGCTGCCCGAAGAGCTGGGGGCCTATTTCGAAGAGATCCAGAAGCAGCTCGCGGCTCTGCCTGGCTGGACCTTCAAAGAGGAGATCAACCTCGGTCTGTTCAGCTTCGCCAAGTTGCTGATGTACCGGGACCTCGATTATGAGAGCTGGCCCGACAACGCGAAGCTCGATGACCATCCGCTGATCGCGACCCTCGCGGGCATGCCGGGGGCGCGGGTCGAGCCGCATCTCGACTTCCCCGACCCTGCGACCCTCGATGCCCGGGTCGAGGTGGAAGAGAGCTTCCAGATCCTTGACGCAGACTCGAGCCAGCAGGCGGCCATCCTGGCGGCCAAGCAGGGCGCCAACCTCGTGATCCAGGGGCCTCCCGGGACGGGCAAGTCGCAGACCATCGCCAACACGATCTGCGAGTGTCTGGCAGCCGGCCGGACCGTGCTGTTCGTGGCCGAGAAGGCTGCCGCGTTGGACGTGGTCAAGCGGCGGCTGAGCGACGTGGGTCTGGGCGACTTTGTGCTCGAGCTGCACAGCCGCAAGACCAGCAAGAAGGCAGTGCTCAAGGAGCTGCAGCGATCTCTGGAGACGCCCCTCGACGGGCAGGATGCCGAAGACGCTGATCCCCGCGAGCTCGTGCGCCTGCGGGCACAACTCAACAACGTACGCAGCGCCCTGCACACGCGGCGTGAGCCGCTGGGTCTATCCCTCTATGAAGTGGTCTGCCGCAGCCTGGTGCTGTCCGATGCCAACGAGCCGGTCTGCGATCTTCCCGGTCTGGAGAGCTGGGATCAGGAAGCGATGCGCAAAGCCGGCGAGTTGGTCGATACCCTCGACCGCCGGCTCGAGCGGCTCGGAGATCCGCAGGCAGATCCCTGGCGCGGTGCGGGCTGGACCAGCTTTGGCATGCGCACTCGGCAGGGCGTTGAGCAGGGCCTCGACCAGCTGGTGCAGGCGATCGGCGGCCTGCGCACCTGCGGGCGTGAGCTCGCCGACCTGCTCGGTTGCGAGCCGCCGCTGCACCTGCGCGCCAGCCGCCGCCTGCAGAAGGCAGCCCAGCAGCTGCTCGAAGCCCCCGAGCTGTTCGGCTCGAGCCTGGGCAATGAGCAGTGGGACCGTCTCGATCCCGCCTTGAGCTCGTGGCTCGAGGCGGGCCAGCAACGCGCCGCCCTGGTAGAGCTGTGGAACACGAGCATCCGCTACCAGGCTGAGGAGCAGGTGGACTGGCTGCCGGTTCTCGAACGCCGCCGCGCGCACGGCCGTTCGATCTGGCGGTTTTTCCGGCCGAGCTGGTACCGCGACAACCGCACGCTGCGCGAGAACCTGCGCACCGGCATCGAGAAGCCCGGCCTCGGTGAGCAGTTGGAGTTGCTGCAGCAGCTGGTGCGCAGCGCCGAGCTGCGCGATGCCCTCGAAGTCAAACTGGCCGACTACAGCGGCCGTCTGGGGATCGCCTGGCAAGGCCTCGAGGGCCCCTGGCACGAGTACCGGCAGTATGCCGAGAGCCTGGTCGCGCTGCGGGCCACCATCCTCGAGCTGCGCCTGGAGGCCGCGCAGGTGCAGGAATTCGCTTCCCGCCCGCCTGACGAGCGCACGGTGGTCGAGAAGCTGCTCGTCCGCTTCAGCGCCGCTGTCGAAGCCTTCGATGGCGCCTGGAAAGCCTGGCTCGAGGCCCTGGAAAGCGACGCGGAGCGCTGGTTGCAGGCGAGCGTGGAGGAGGTCGATCTCGAGGCCCTGCTCGGGCGCCTCCAACCGCTCTTCCGCGCCACCGAGCTCGCCCATGAGCGCGCCGCCTACAACGACATCGAGAAGCGCATCCTCGCTGCCGGCTTGAGGGAGTTCCTCGACTGGGTGCTGAGTCCTGACGGAGAGCGCGCCCGTGGCGCGTTGGCGCGCGTGTTCGCGCGGCACTATTACCGGCTATGGCTGGACCGCGAGGTCGAGAGCGCCGAGGTGTTGCGCGAGTTCCGCGGTGAGGACCAGGACTCGCGCGTCGAGCGTTTCCGCAAACTGGACCGCGCATGGATCGAGCTGAGCCGCCGTCGGCTGCGTCAGCGTCTGCTCGAGTTGCGTCCCGGACTTGGGGCCGACGCGCCACGCAGCTCGAAACTGGGCATCATCAAGGCCGAGATGCGCAAGAAGACGCGCTTCATGCCCCTGCGCAAGTTGTTCGGTACGGCGGGCAACGTCGTGCAGAAGATCAAGCCCTGTTTCATGATGAGCCCGCTGTCCGTCGCGCAGTTCCTGATTCCGGGAGCGATCAGCTTCGACGTCGTGATCTTCGACGAGGCCAGTCAGGTCGAGCCGGCGGACGCCTTCGGCGCGATCGCTCGAGGCCGCCAATTGCTGCTGGTCGGCGACGAAAAGCAGCTGCCTCCGACCAGCTTCTTCAACAAGATCGACAAGGACTCCGCCGTGGAGCCCGACGATGATCCCTTCCGCGCGGGGGATCTCGAGAGCGTGCTGGGATTGGGACTGGTGCACCTGCCCCACACCTGCCTGCTGCGTTGGCACTACCGCAGCAGGCACGCGTCGTTGATCGACTTCTCGAACCGGCGCTTCTACGACAGCTCTTTGCGCATCTTCCCGGGCCCCCATATCGGGCGGGAAGAGTTGGGCGTCTCGTTCGTCCACGTTCCCCACGGCGTCTACGATCGAGGCCGTACGCGCACCAATGCCATCGAGGCGGGTGTGGTCGCACAGAATGTCCTGCGCCATGCCCTGCGGGAACCGGAGCTCAGTCTGGGAGTGGCAGCCTTCAGCCTCGCGCAGCAGCAAGCCATCGAGGACGAGCTCGAGACCCTGCGTCGGAGTGCCAGGAATCCGGCGGTCGAGCGTTTCTTCAAGAGCCATCTGCATGAGCCCTTCTTCGTCAAGAACCTCGAGACCGTGCAGGGGGACGAGCGCGATGTGATCTTCCTGAGCGTCGGCTATGGGCGGGATGCCAGCGGCAAGGTGGCGATGAACTTCGGGCCGTTGAACCGCGAAGGGGGCTGGCGCCGGCTGAATGTGCTGGTCACCCGGGCGCGGCGACGCTGCTTCGTGTTCAGCTCGATCCGGGCCGAGGATGTCGACAGCAGGCGCGGCAAGGCGCGCGGAGTCGTCGCGCTGAAACAGTACCTGCACTATGCCGAGCACGGCCACTCGCAAGATCTCGAACGCGTGCAACGCATGCCCCGGTCTGGCTTTGAGGCGCTGGTGCGCCGCACTCTGCAGGAGCTGGGCTGGGAAGTCCACGCAGGGGTCGGCAACGAGGGCTTCGCGATCGACCTGGCCGTCGTCGACCCGCGCCAGAGCGGGCACTACCTGCTCGGCATCGAGGGGGATGGCGAGACCTACCGTCAATCGTCGACGGCGCGGGACCGCGAACGTCTGCGCTGCGAGGTGCTCGAACGTCTCGGCTGGTCGCTGTGCCGGGTTTGGTCGTGGGACTGGTACCAACAGCCGAAGAAGACCCGGGATGCTCTGCTGGTGCGGCTGCGCGATGCTCTCAAGCTGCCCATCCCCGAGCCGCGGCCGGCTGTCGACATGCTGCAAGTCGATCTCGAGTTGGCGGCCCAGGCCGCTGAGCCGGGGGAAGAAGAGGAGGAGGACGAGGAGGAGGAGGACGAGCTGGAACGCGGCGAGGCAGAAGGGCAATCCTCGGACAGCCAGGACTCCGTCGCCGAGGCTGCGTCCGAGCCCGAACCAGCAATGGAGCCCCCCGCGGAAACGGCGCAGCCTGCGGAGGATGGCCCTGAAGCGGCTTCCCCGTTACCCCAGCTGCCGATTCCTGCGGCGCCGCGCGACCTTCCCGAGGTCGCGCGTGAAGCCTCGGAGGTCCGCACCGAAGCGCTCGCAGACGGGCTCAGCGAGTACATCGCCCATCCCCGCCTGTATCTGGGCGAGAGCAAGGATCTGCAAGCCACGAGTCCCGACAAGCTGGCCCAGCTGATCCACAACCTCGTGTACACGGAGGGCCCGTTGGCGCTCGATCAAGTCGTCCGCACCTTGGCGAGTTGGTACGGCACGCGGGCCACCAAGAAACGCAAGAAACGTTGCCTGGCGGCTCTGCAGCAGCTGCTCGACAAGCAGGAGCTCGTGCAACGGGGAGATTTCCTCTGGCATGCGAGCCACGACCTGCGCCGGGTCCGGTATCGGGGGGGCAACTGCCCCGTCAAGGAAGTCGACGCGATTCCCTCCGAAGAGTTCGAAGCGGCTGTGATGCTCGTCGTCGCGCAGACTTTCGGGCAGAGCGCCGAAGACCTGACCAGCAGCACGGTCAAACTGATGGGCTACGGGCGCGCCGGCGGACGTTTGTCCCAGGCGATCGAGGCGGCCGTCGAGCGACTGCGGAAGGCCGGACGCCTGGTAGAAGACAACGCGGGTTTCCTGGTGCTGCCCGAGGAGTCCTGAGCGACCCCTGGCCGAGCGTTGCACGCGTGGATGTTTTCGAGTCCCTTTGCGACGAGACGGCTCCCCAGAGTCTTCGGCCATGCTTGGTCCGTGCCCTCGAACTGCTGAGAACCGCCTGTAGCGTCGGTCTATGACCGACGAAGAGACCGATCCGCACGGCGAACCCAGAACCTCTGGATGCAACCTCCGCCAGAGCTTCTTTCGGCGCTCACAGAGCGCCGCTACAGAAGACGGCTTCGATTCGTGCGTGTTGCACAATGTTGGAGGCGGTCACAACGAATAGTTGCGGCCGGGCGCTGCAGCGGTGGACGCTGCGCCTACAAGCCCAGCGCCTTCAGCAGGTCGGGGGCCGCCCGGAAGCTCAGGGTGCGGATCGGCAGCTGGCCGGCGTGGCCGGGTTTGATGCGCAGCGAGAAGGTGCCCAGGCGGGCCAGCTCGATCTCTTTGCTGAGCTGGTCGAGCCGTTCCACCAAGCCGCGGAAAACCTCGGCGGCATCGCTGTCGCCCGTGATCGTACCCTTGTCCGCCAGCATCAGCTTGATCGCCCGTCCGGGCCGGAACTCGAAGATCTCGTCGCGTCCGAGCTTGCGCACGCGGAAGGTGCCGAGCTCGCCCATCTGGTAGATGCGGCCCGACTCGAGCGAGTCCCTCACCGCGGAGACGAAGCGCAGCAAGCGCTCTGGTCCGACTGCCTCCGCGAGGCTGCCCGCGTCTGCCCCCTTACGATGGGAAAGAGAGGGCAAGTGCGTCACGGCCTCTTCGTCCGACCATTGGGGGCCGGAGGGGTCGCCGCCATGGGTGGCGGGACCGAGATGCTCGGTAAACGGGCGGGCGCAGGCGGCCTCTGCCAGAGCATTGGGGTCGGCAAGAGCGCGCTCGAACAGCTCGCGCCCTTGCAAGATCAGCCATGAGCGGAAATCGCTGAAGGCCTCTTCGTCGATGGCGCAACCGGCGATCAAGCCTGCAGCGCTCCAGAGCCTGCGATCGTGGGCTCGCTGCATAGCTTGCTGATATTGCTCTTCAAAATCCGCACCGTGGGCGCTGCCCGCGGCGCGGACGGCCCGGGCCAGGGCGTCGATGTCACCCGAAGCCTGTTGGCGTTGGTCTGCGATGATCTTCCAGAGCATGGTGGGTCTCCCGCGGCAGACTCCCCATTCTTTGGCTTGGCGGCTGCTCTGCAAGCAGTTTTCCTGCTGTGTCTGCCTGGCGGGAAGGCCGAGGTCATTCCTCCGCCGGGCGCATCGCCTCGAAGAAACGTTGGATGCGCGCGGCGTTGGCGCCGAGATCACCCTTGCCGTCGCGCGACTTGGAGCGCATATCGACGCGTGTACTTTCCCCCTGGGGCTGGATCCGCACCACGATGTCGTCGACGAAGCGGAACAGACCCGAGGTCTCGGTAGCTTCGAGGTGGCGGCCGCGCGGATCGGAGAGGCGTACCTGCCAGCCCAGCGCGCGTGCGGTCTGATCCGCGCGCTGGAAGCTCTCGTCCACATCCAGAGCCAGCACCAGCGGTGCGAGCTCAGGATACGCCAGGGTCTGGGCCTCAGCGAAGACCGCGGGGTACGCCATGTCCCGCTCGGCGTTCGCGGGGTCAGCGCCCAGCACGACGAACGCGGGGACATCGCCGGTGTCGGTGGTGATGTCATTGATGCGCGGGAGGCTGGCGGCCGGCAGAGCACGCCAGGCCAGCAATCCCAACAGGATGGCACCGACCAGCGTCGCGAACACGGCCCGTCCGCGGCCCGGCCGGGTGGCGGTCTTGAGCACACCGCTGAAACCGAGCACCAGGGCGGCGGCGCCGGCCAGATTGCCGGCGGCAAACATGCTGAAGCCTTCGAGCGGAGCCAACTGCCCGAAGTGGGCCAGTCCGGCACCAAAACCGCAGGCCAACAAGGCCGCCAGAGCGGCTAGTGCGGCCACTGTGGCCATCAAAGGGGGACGGTCCGTGCTGGCCATTCAGGGCTCCAATCGTCGGAATTCGAACACCAGCTCCGGCGATGTGATGCGCTGCGGAACGCCCGCCTCGTCAAGCTCGATCAGCATCCGCTGCTCGTCGTCGCCGTCCGGCCGCTGCCCATAGACTTCGCGGTACTCGACGGTCACCGGTCCCTCGCCAGCCAGGCGCTGCACATAGACCGTGACGGCCCCGGCCCGCTCGAGCTTGATCAGGTGATGGCCGTCGAGATCTTCCAAAGGCACGCAGCGCAGCAGCAGCAGAAAGTGTCCGAAGCCGTACACCACATCAGTCTCTGGCAAGTCGAACTCGGACAAGTCCTGCACGTCAGAGACCGACGGGATGCTGGTCTCGCGCACAAAGCCGTTGGCCAGGCGCCGCCAGACCGTCAGGCGGGTGCCTTCCTTGCGCTGCTGGCGCAGCAGCCGTAGCTGGCGATCGAGCACGATATCGGTACGGATGCTGGTCGAATCTGGTCCGTAGCGCAAGGACAGGACCTCGCGAACCTGCAGGCCCGCGCTGTCGTAACTGACAGTCTGCTCGAAGCTGCCGCGGCGTTCGCCTTCGACCAGGGCGGCGAAACGGACCGTGCCCGCCAGGCCTTCCTGCGGGCTCAGCCCGTCCAGCAGCCGGTTCTGTGCACAGACCGGCAGGCATATCAGCAGCACCAAGAGAGAGCCTGGCCTTCTCACATTCCACCTCCACGCAGGGTTCCCAGAAAGAAACCGAAGCCCCAGAAAATCGAAGTCCCATAGCCGACCAGGCCGACCCAGGTTGAGGCGTGCCAGTCGTCCCACAGGGGTCCTGTCTCGACGAGCAACATCGCCGTCGAAGCGAGCAGCAGCATGCCCATGGCCAGCGCCATCGCGAAACGGTTGCGCGCCTTCATCAGGTCTTTGTGGCGTTCCTCTGCACCGGCGTGCTCATGGTGGATCTTCAGCTCACCCTTGCGCAGCTTCGCCATGATCAGGCGGAAGTCGCGCGGGAAGGTCTCGAGGGCGTAGCTGAACTCCTGCGCGGTCTTGACCGCTGTCCGGGTCAGGAAGGTCGGGTCCTGCAGGCGTCGGGCGTAGATCTTGAGCAAGAAGGGCCGGATCGCCTTGATCGGATCCATGTCTGGCGCCAGGTCGCGGGCGATGCCATCGATGGTCGCGAGGGTCTTACCCACCAGCAGCAACTCAGCGGGCAGATGGATACGATGCGAGCTGACCAGGTCGAAGATCTGCGCCATGTACACGCCGATGTCGACCGACTCGAGGGTCACCTCGTAGTAGCGCTCGACGATGTCTGTCAGGTCGGATTTGAGCATGCGCTGGTCGACATGCTCGTCGATCAACCCGAGCCGCTGATACATGCGGATCATGCGGTCGACGTTCTTGGTCAGGATGAAGACGATGTAGGACAGCAGGTCGTCGATCTGTTCCTGGCTCAGCGCGCCAACGATGCCGTAGTCGATCAGACACAGGCGGTTGCCAGGCAAGGCGAAGACGTTACCCGGGTGCGGGTCGGCGTGGAAGAAGCCGTGCACGAAGGTCTGTGAGAGGATGAACTCGGTGGCGGCGAGCACCACCTCCTTCTTGTCGAACTCCGGATGGTCCTTGAGGTCTTCGCTGCGCAGATTGACGCCGTCGATGTACTCCAGGCAGAGAATGCGCTGGTTGGAGTACTGGGCGTAGACCTTCGGCGTGTGGTAGCGGGCGTCGCCTTTGTAGTTGGCCGCGAAACGCTTGATGTTGTATGCCTCGCGGTCGAAGTCGATCTCCTTGAGGATCGACTTCTTGAACTCGGCCACGATCAGGCGCGGCCGGTACTGCGCGAATTCGGGGAAATTCTCTTCGAGCGCGTCCGCGAGCTGGGTCAGGATGTCGACATCGGTCGCGATGATTCCGGGGATATGCGGCCGCTGGATCTTGAGCACCACGCGGCTGCCGTCCTTGAGCCGCGCTTCGTGGACCTGCGCGATCGAGGCAGCTGCCATCGGAGAGCCATGGAACTCGGAGAACTCGTCGTCGACCTTGATGCCCAGCTCGTTCTCGACGTGCTCTTTCATCAGGTCCTGGCTGAAGGGGGCCACATCGTCCTGCAGCTTCTTGAGCTCGATGATCAGGGACTCGGGGACCAGGTCGGGGCGTGTGGCGAGGATCTGGCCGAACTTGATGAACGTCGGCCCCAGCTCTTCGATGATGTTCTTGATGCGCACCGCCGTCGGCTTCGAATCCTGCTTGCGTCGGCGGAAGCGGCCGAAGGTGATCCAGCGGGTGACTTTGTTGACGGTCGGAGCGACGCGTTCAACGATATCGGAGAAACCGTGCTTGGCCAGCACGGTGAGAATCTCGCGGGCCCGCCGGATATTGCGGAGCGTCTGCGGCAGTCTCGTGATGCGGATGGCTCGGTCCCCCTGTCTTGCAGCTGTCTTGCGCAGTGACGCAGGGTGTACTCCCTGCTGGGTTTCAGGTCAACGCTTGTCTACCACGGTCTGCCACTGCGCTTGCAGGAATGCGCGCGCGCGCCGTGCCAATGTCGGCGCGCGATGGCCATCCCTACCCAGCTCGACGCTGAGGAGTCCGTTGTATTCGACGTCTGCCAGGGCGGCGAGGATCGGCGGAAAATCGAGCTCGCCTTCGCCAAAGGGCAGATGTTGGTGGATGCCGCCCGCGATATCCTCGATATGCACGTTGCGCAGCTGGCTTCCATAGCGCCGCACCGCGGCGGGAATGCTGATCGACTCGGTGCAGGCGACGTGGCCGAGGTCGAGCGTCAGGCCGAGGCGCGCATCCTGGAGCCGTTGCTGCAGCTTTTCCCAGCCTGCCATGTCTGCGACAAACATGCCCGGCTCCGGTTCGAGGCAGAGCGTCACGCCGGCCTCTGCAGCGTGTCCGAGTTGCTCGTGCAAGCCTTCGCAGAGCAGCTCCCAGCTGTGCTCTTCGTCGAGCCGGGGGTCCTGGGTTCCACTCCACAAGGACACGCAGCCGGCACCGAGCCGTGCGGCCAGGGCGATGCTGCGGCACAGGTAGTCGGCGCGCCGCGCCCGGTTCTCGGGCTCTGCGCTGAGAAGCGTGGGCCAGTGCTTGCGCCAGGGATCGAGCACGAAGCGCGCGCCGGTCTCGATGGCCACCCGCAGACCCAACTCGGCCAACAGGCGAGCGACGGCCTCGACAGCCTGGGGGCTGTCCTGAAAGGGATCGAGGTGGTGCACGTCGGGCGTGATCGAGACCCCCTGGTAGCCGAGGGTCGCCAATATGCGCAGGCAGTCTTCGAGGCGGTGGTTCGAGAAGCCGCTGGTGTTGTAGGCGAGGCAGAAAGGGAGCATCGGATTCCAGGCCTACTTCAGGCACGTCTTCAGGGCCCGCACGAAGGACTTCATGTCCGGATAGCGGTCGGCGGGATCTTTGGCCAGGGTGCGTTCGAGCAGAGCTTTGAGCTTGGCCGGAGTCGACTCGCGGAAGGCCTCGATGGGCCGTGGCGCGCTGCTCTCGATCTTGCGGATCAGCGAGGCCACGCGTTTGGCGGCAAACGGCGCGTGGCCCGTCAACATCTGGTAGATGAAGGCGCCGACCAGGTACATGTCGCTGCGCAGGTCTTGGTCGGCATGGTCGTCGAAAAACTCCGGAGGCAGGTAGGGCATGTAGTGGCGCTTGACGAACAGGCCACGGCTCGAGTTCGAGCCGCGGGCTGCTTTGTCCTGGAAGATCCAGAAGTCGCGCAGCTTGATGTTGCCGCGGTGCAGGTAGATGTCCCGAGGCAGCATCAACCCGGCGTGCACTTTGTTGCGGTACAGGTAGCTCAAGGCTGAGCAGATCTGCAGTGCCAGGCGCACACCATCGCTGATCTGGGTCACGCGGCGCTTGCGCATCGTGTCGAAGATGCAGCGTCCCTCGATCACCTCCATCACCACAAAGAACGAACCGAAGTGGCTGCGTACTTCGTAGGTGCGCACGACATGTGGATGCACCAGGCGCAGGCTGGCGGCGCTGCGGTTGAGGAAGATGCGCACCGCATCACGGCCCATCAGCAGGTTGGCGCGCAGGATCTTCAGCGCGACCCGGGCCTTCTGCACGACGTGCTCGGCGATGTAGAGGACTTCTTTCTGGCCGCGGCCCATCTTGCGCAGAATCCGGTAGTCCCCGAGATGGCGGTCCACCTCGAGCCGACGATCAAAGCAGACCGGACAGTAGGTGCGGTCGCCCTTGACCGTCGTCGTCAGCTTGCTCAGGGACTCAAAGCCATGCAGCGGCTTGAGGCACATCTCGCAGCTGCCGTTGTAGCGGTCGGAGAGGTCCGCATTGAAGAGCTCAGCCGCCCAGGTTCCGATGCGGATCACATCGCCGTTGTCTACAGGGCACTCTTCGACACGTCGATTGTTGACGTAGGTGCCTCTCGTGCCGGAGGTGTCGACCAGCTGCAGGCCCAACTCGCGAGGTTCGAGCCGACAGTGTTTCTCGGCGATCGCGGTCGACGGCAAGAAGAGGTCTGCTTCTTGGGAGCTACCGAAGACCGTGGTCTTCTCGGGAAGCAATGTGAAACAGCGGCCCTCGTAGGGACCGTTCAACCAGACCAGGGCCAGTCGGGGAGGCTTCATTGCAGGCAAATGACCTTCCCACTTTCGGTGCCGAGAAAGACACGCGTGTCGAGCATCCCGAGGCTGGTCGTGACCGCCTCGGAAAGCTCTGCACTCGCCTGCGCGGTGCCTCCCGCTCCGTTGAGAGCATGAATCCAACCATCGCAGCTGATCCACAGCTGCCCGTTCGGGGCCAGTGTAGGGGCTTGACCCCAGCGGCCGGTCGGGGCGGTCCAGAGCAGATTCCCGCTGCTGCGTTCAACGGCGTACAGCCGGTTGTTCGATGCGCGCCCGGTGTTGAACATCACCAGCTCACTGGCGATGCACGGGGGAATTGGGGACTTCACCTCGTCCTCCGCAGCGACCTCCCAGCTCTGGCGGCGTTCCTGCAAGTCGCAGGCCAGCAAGCGGTTGCCTTCGGCGGCCGCGTAGATATTCGGCGCCGCGAATCCAAGCGACTCGATGCCACCGGAGATCATGAACCGTGCGCATTCGACGCCCGACGGGAAGTCGAGCACGTAGAAGTGGCCGTCCTGGGCCACAGCGTAGACCAATCCCTCGTGCACGATCGGTGCGCTCTGCACCGCAGCTTGCGCCTGGAAGGTCCATGCAACCGCACCCCGCTCGGCGTCGATGCAATAGACCTTGCCGTCATTGGCGCCCACCAACACGGCTCCGCCGTGGAAACTCGCTGTTCCGAAGCGCGCCCCGCTGGCAAGGGAGTAGCGCCACAGGCGGCGACCACTGCGGATATCTCCGGCCAGCACGGCCTTGCCCGCCGTGCAGAAGAACTGCTTGCCCGCAGCGACCGGAGAGGAAGGCGTCTCGTCGGTGGGGAAGCGCCACTTCTTCGAGCCACGTTTGAGGCTGAGAGCGAGCACCGATTCGTCACCGCAGGCGAACAACACCCGGTCGCTGTGGACATACGGAACACCGCTCAGCGCTGCGCCCGCGTCATAGTCCCAGGCCTGGCTTATGCGCTGCTCTGCGGGCTCGAAACGGCGCTCAGGGGCGCTCAGCTCTGGGGTCAGCGCGCGGCGTACCGCGTCGGTGTCGAGCACGACGGTACGCCGTGCGGTCTGCTTGCGCGGCTTCTGCATGCCGGGCAGCTCTTCCTTCGGTCCTTCGGCCAGCAACCGCAGCTCGCGATCATAGCGCTTGACCGTACGGGCGATCAGGGAGACGGCGGAGAAGAGCTGCGCTTTGTCGGCGGAGGTGTTGGGCAGATCGAGGGAGAAGTTGACCCGGTGTTCTTTGTCGAGTGAGAACTTGGCCACCGGCAGCTCTTCATTCAATAGCAGCAGGCGCCGCGCAAGCTCGAGATCGACCGGAGGCTTCGCGACGGTGGTCAGAGGGCTGATGCGCAGCTGGACAAAGGCGTCGGTCAGGCGTGCGTAGAGACGCAACTGGCGGCCGTCACCGGTCAACGCAGTGTACCAGAGACGCTCATCCGGACTCGCCGGAAGGAAGCGCAACTGGGCCAACTCTTGAGCGACCGCTTGCATGTCCACTGAGGTCCAGCTCCGCAGGCGTTGCCAAAGTGTACCATCATAGTAGGATGACCCGGGGAGGCAAGCCCAAATTGGCCGCCTGGCGGCCTTGCGGAGGGCCCAGGTTCAGCCGGGAGGGCACGTCATCGTTGGCCAGGGGGCGTTCATCCGCTCGCCGCCCCGCGGGGTTGACAGGCGGTGGCCCCTTCACTAAGCTCGCACCTGCGAAAATCCAGCCGCGCCGCCGTTCCCACGAGGCGCCAGCTGACCGGACGCGGCCGCGCTCCGTGCCGGTGAACCTCCTGTATGGAGCCGAGTAGTATGCCGGTCAAGTTCCAGTGTACCTGCGGACGCAGCATGAACGTCAAGGACGCTTTGGCGGGTAAGCTGGTCAAATGTCCGGCCTGCGAAACCAAGGTTCGTGTCCCTTTCACCAATGATGCCAAGGCGCGCATTTCCCTCGACCTCGACTCCCAGGAAGAGCTCGACCTTCCTCCTGAGCTCGCCGATGTCGGCCAGCGTTCAGATTCCGGCTCCGGTGGCGGGCGGGCCTACGGGGCGGGTGGCAAATCTTCTGCTGGCAAACGCAAGGCGAAGGCTTCGGGCACGTCTCGAGGTGCAACCAACGCAGATGGCGAGAGGATCACCCTCGAAGACTGCCCTGAGTGCGGCAGCGAGGTGAAGTCGATCGACCTGCTCTGTACATCGTGTGGTGCTGAGCTGCAGGTCGATACGCCCGAAGATCCGAAGCGCAAGATGCTTGTGCTGGGGGCTCTGGGCGCGCTGTTGCTCGTGATCGTGGTCGTCGTGGCGGTGGTTGTGCTGGGGGGAAGCTCCGGCGAGGCCGAGTATGCCGAGGGCGTCAAGGCTTTGGGCCAGGGGCGCTTTACGCAGGCGGTCGAGAGCCTCGAGCTGGCAGTGGCTGCCGATGCTGAGAACGCTGCCTACCACCTCGCGTTGGCGCAGGCTTTTGCAGGTGTCGGCAACTACTCCAACGCGCAGAAGGCGGCGAGCAGGGGGCTGAAAGTCGTCAAAGAAGGCGAGTCGGTCGGTCCGTTCCATCTCTTGATCGGCGAATGCTGGCTCGAATTGGGCAAGGCTCCGAAGGCCATCAGGGCGTTGCACAATGCCAAGGGGGACGACAGCGTTCACCAGGGCAGGGTCGCCCTGCTGATGGGCGATGCGCTGTTGCTCGATGGGGATCCGACGGGTGCCATCGAGCAGTTCGAGCAAGCGATGGAATCTGAAGAGCTCAAGGCGGATGGACTGTGCGGCAAGGGGCGCGTCGCGTATTGGGACGAAGATCAGGAGGAGGCTGAGCGTTTGCTGCAGGCCGCGATCGGGGTCGATCCAGAGCATTTCAAAGCGCTGCGTGCGCTGACGGAGCTCTGTCTGGCCCAGGAGAGGCTCGACGATGCGGCGGGCTACGGCGCACGCGCGGTCGAAGTCAGGGACGACGATCCCGAGGCCTGGTTGCTGTATGGGCGTGCGTTGTACGGCCTGCATCATCTGGAAGAGGCGCGGGTTGCTCTCGAAGAGGGCTTGTCCCTCGATGACGAGAACAGTGACATGCTCGGGGCGCTGGTCAAAGTCTACATCGGGCTCGGACCCGAGGCGCCCGAGAGCTATTCGAAGGCTCTCGAGCTTGTAGAGCTCGCGTTGGAGATCAAGGCGAGTCCCGAGCTGCACCTCAGCCGTGGGCGCATCTTGATGCTCTCGGGAAAGAAGGAAGAAGCCCTGCAGTCACTGAAGGAATCGGGCACCGTGGCCGCACGGGTCGAAATGGGCAAGATCCACTTCGAGAACGGCGACTTCGACCTGGCCATCGTGCAGCTGGAGCATGGGCGCAAAGTGAGCGGCCTGGTCGAGCCCCGCTTGCTGCTCGGCAAGATCTACTACCAGCGTCAAGAGCTGGCGAAGGTCATCGAGGTCCTCGAGGAGGCTCTGTCCACTGCCGAACAGGCTTCCGAAGAGCTGCTGATGCTGCTGGGCAGGTCCTACGCCGAGACGGAGAGCCACCAGTCTGCGGAGACGGTCTTCGCTCGTCTGACCGGTCAGTATCCGCAGAACGTCGAAGGGCTGTTGATGCTCGGGCAGGCCCAGTTCGCGCAAGAGAAGTACGACGCGACCATCGAGACTCTCGACCGGTTGCTTGAGCTCGAGTCCGACCACCAAGAAGCCAAGGCGTTGCGCAGGCGTGCCGAGCTCGCTCGCTTCGGCGAAGGCTGAGCCAGCCTGTGGCCGCAGAAGCCATCCATCTCTCCGCGCTGAGTGATGCCCGCGAAGACGCGCTGCTCGAGCCAGGGCTCAGAGCGCTCCTGGCGCAACCGTCGCTCTGGCAAGCGGCGCGTCTGGGTGCTCTGATCGTCGATTTTCCCTACTTCGAGCGCTTTGCCTGGAAAGCCTTGTGTTATGCCTTGAAGCAGCCCCAGCCGGCTTCGCGCTGGGGCGATCTGTTCCACAAGCGCTGCCCTGTGGCGATCGGGCGCGGGCTGGTGCGGGCGGCACAGCGGCTGGCAGGCGGCCGCGGCCGCCGCATGTTGGCGCTGGCAGTCGGCTATTTTTCCCACCTGGCCGTCGACACCTGCACCCATCCCCTGGTCAACCGCCTCGCGCGGGCGAGGGCGCAGCTCTCAGGCGATGAAATGGTCCACCATCGCGACGTCGAGAAATACCAGAGCGTCTTGTTTCATGAACAACGCAACGGCTATGACTTTCTCGGTGATCCGGCGGTCGCCGCCTATGTCAGGGTCGAGGCTCGCTGGTTGCACCGTGACCGCGCCAGCTTCGCGGCCTGGCAGTGCGCCTACCGGGAGTCACTGGGGGAGGCGCCGCGCTTGCGCGAGGTGCGTAGCTGGGCGCGGGGTTACCAGCAGTACAGTTGGTTGCTGGGGAGTTTCCTGGGAGGGCGGTTGGTCAGTGAGCGGTCCAAGCGGCAGCAGCGGGGGCAGGTCTTCGAGACGCCCACATTCTCCTACCCCGAGGTCTTCCGGCGTGCGGTTCGGCGCTGTGTGCGATACATGAACGCGGCCTGGCGCAACTTCCATGGCGCGAGTTTCGACGAAGGCAGCGTCCCCGAGGGCTGCATCGACGATCCTCCCGCGCATGTCGTGGCAGCTTGCTGATTAGTACGAGAAGCCGCTGCCGCCGATGAATTCGCGCAACACGCTGTTGGCGGGCACGCCGTCGGGAAAGACCGGTACGAACAGCTCGAGCTGTTTGAGCAGCCGGTAGGCTTCCACCCTCGCAGGATGGCTGCGGGGCACCTCGAGCAGGTAGCGCCAGGCGAAGGTCTTCAACACGGCGGACTCGTAGGCGAGCGCGGAATTGAAGACCGCATCGGCATTGTCCTGGAAGGGGAAGATGTGCCGACAGGCTCCACGCTGCACGCTCGGCCAGCGAGAAATGGTCTCGGCGGCGTTGGTGCCGCGGTAGCGCCGGTCACGCACGAGGCGCCGCAGCAGCCGGCAGTCTGCGGTCAACAGGCGGTTGTGCTCGTCGATCACCAGTTGGGTCAGACCATCAACGAAGATGCGGAACAGCGCGGGCTCGGAGACATGTGCCGTCAGCTGCGGGTTCAGACCGTGGATGCCCTCGATCAGCAGCACCTGGTTGGGCCGAAGCTGAACGCTGCGCCAGCTCCCCTCGGGGGAGGTGGTGCCCAGCGAAAACTCAAAGCGGGGAATCCGCACAGGTTTGCCCGCCAACAGCTCGGTAGTGTGCTGATGGATCAGATCGAGCTTCAAAGCCTCGAGCGCCTCGAAGTCGTACTCGCCATCGCCGTCACGCGGGCAATCGCTGCGGTCTTTGTAGTAGTCGTCGAGGCTGACGCAGACGGGCTCGATGCCGCTGACCTTGAGCTGCACGGACAGGCGCCGCACGAAGGTGGTCTTGCCTGCGCATGACGGCCCCGCCACACACACGATCCGGACGTCCTGCCGCGCCGCGATGGTCTCGGCGATGTTGGAGATCTTCTTCTCGTGCAAGGCCTCCGATACCCTGAGCACGTCGGCGACCCGGTCTTCGAGGATCGCACCGTTGAGATCGCCGACCGTGGCGACCCCCATCCTACGGTTCCAGTCCCGTGCCTCGCAGTAGCTGTTCCACAGACTGCGCCCTGCCTGGGGGCTGGGCAGGGCGGGGCTATCGGGAAACTGCAGCACCAGGCCCGGCGGATACGGGACCACGCGCGCCCCGCGCGCGTATCCGGAGTGGGGCGCATAGGGGCCGTGGCCGATGTCTACGAAATCGGCCAGCTGCACCAGACACACCGTGGGCGAAGCCCAGGCCCGCAGCAGGTTGGTTTTGTTGGAGCCCGATTCTTCGAGCAGACGATCGGCGGCCTCGACCGACACGATCCGGTGCACGAACGGCAGCTCACGTTCAGCCAGCGCGGCCAGGTGTCCGGTCAGCGCATCGGCCAACTGTGGCAGGTCGACCACGCCGTCGTGCTGGACTTCGTAGTAGTACCCCCAGTCGAGAGACTGGCCCACGTGCAGAGGCAGCTGGGGAAAGTGCTGCTTCTGCGCCGCGTGCAGCATGTGGCAGACGGACTTGCGCAGGACGGCCTGGCCCTGGGGGTCACGGGGAAGCACCGGGCGCACGGCGGCATCACCGTTGATCCGTGCGTCCAGGCTGACCACGTGGTTGTTGAGCACGGCCGCGATGATCTGTTGCTCTTCGACGTTGACACGCCCAAAGATCTCGGCGATGGAGCTGTGGGCAGGCACGGTGAGCGTGCGCCCGCTGACTTCAATGCGGATTCTTGTCATCGGCTCAACGCTCGAAAATCGGCAGGTAACGGAACGGGATCGAGAGGATGATGCAGCCCATCGCGGTGGAGACCGCCTGACCGCCAGACCCCTGATGCCACGAGCCATCGCCGCCCTGATTCCCCAGCAGCTCGCTGCGCAGGCTGGGCCAGAAGCGCCGCCAATGCTCACCACCTGCTTGGAACATCGCTTGGGAGGCGTAGTAGCGCGCGTAGAAATAGAAGCCGCTGTTGATGGTGCTGAACCGTTCCAGATACGCCAACGCTCGGGCGGTCGCCGGATGGTCGTACTGGCCGAGGTTGTACAGAATGCACGCACCCGCAGCCGAGCGCGGGTATTCAGAGCCGTCGCCTCCCCAGCCGCCGCCGATCCGGTAGGAGAAACCGCCATCGGAGTTCTGCGCCCGCAACACGCACGCCAAGGCGCGCTCGATCACCCCTTCATCGACGTCCACTCCGACGTTGCGCGCGGCGCGCAGTGCCATCACCTGGCAGATGGTGATCGAGATGTCGGATTGCCCGCTGGGGGCAGGACCGTAGTCCCAACCTCCCGACGGATCCTGAGAGCGCTTGATCAGGTCGATCGCTTTCTGCAGCGTCTCTTTCAGCTCGAGGTCGGGGTAGGTGCCATAGACCTCGGCCAGAAAAAGTGTCGCGAAACCATGGTCGTACATCTGCGATCCGGGAACCGCGATGTAACCTGTGCGCTGCTGCCGTGAGCTCAGGTAGCGGATGCAACGGCGCAGCTGTTCGGAGTACTCTCCGCGCGTGGGGGTGTGTCCACTGCCCAGGAAGGCGACCCCCGCGAGGGCCGTCGAGGCGATCGGGTACTGGTCACCGACCACACCGCTGCGTTTCTGCCGGGCAGCGAGAAAGCTCAGTCCCTGGTCGAGCGCCGTCAGCATCTCGGGCGTGACCTCGACGAAGTCGGCCGCCCCAGGGTCTTGGGCCGCCAGACCGGTCGACAGGCTCAGGACGAGGACGAGCGTCCATGCCACGAGGCGCGTAGGCTGTCGATGCCCGGATCGAGGCTGCGGATGTAGTCCAGATCTGTGTGCCAAGCCTCTTCCTCCACCCCGCGCTTCGGGTCGCCATCTTCCTCATAGTACTTGGGAAGAACCGTGCACAACAGCTCGAAAAACCGCTCAAAGCTCGTCGCCAGGGGAGCGCTGACGAAGCTCTCGCGCCACTGCCAGAACACCACAGGGCACTCCGCTTCTTCGTTGAGGCTTTCGGTGTCGAGACAGAAGTAGTTCCCGCGGCCGTCCGGGCGCAGGACAACGAGCCCTTCGGGAAAGCCGTCGGTGTTGCCGCGCTCGAACAACGTCAACTCTACGGTATCGAGATGGCGTTCGTTCGGGGGCACGCCGTAGACGAATTCACCCGGCAGGCGGCCGCCATTGTGGCGTTTGAGGAACTCGCAATAGGACCAGGGGAGCCCCACTCCCAGAGCCCTCTCGGCGGCGTCGATGTCGGCCTGGCTGGCCGGGCCCTTCAAGTCGATCGCTTCGGGCTCGAAGTACTCGAGGGCCTTGAAGGCGCCCGCGAACAACTCTGCCATGGCATGTCTCTCCGTAGTGTCTGCCGGGACTTTGGGCAGGCCAGGCCATCATCGCTTTCGTGACAGGTTGCGCAAGCCTCCGCTGCTACGGGTATGTGACACGCTGTGTGTCACATCGGCGCCCTGCTTGTCACACCTGGAGCCAAGCTGGCCGGCTTCAGGCCGCTGGAACGTCCGGCGGACCGGAGTCCAAGTGGCCCGTGTGCCTGCGCTTGTGATCGTTTTTCTGGCTCTTGTGATTCTCGCTGCTGATTGGTCTGCCGTTTGCTTAGTTGTCGATCGTGAACAATACTTGCCGGGTCCCTTTCGTAAGGACCCACTCTCCAGCCTTCCTCTTCCACAAGTTTTTTCGCTGTGAGGCGAAAGAACTCCAACCAAGCAAAGGCCGGGTCTTCGACCCGGCTTCATGCTTTCCGCCGCATCACCCTGCTGGACGGCATCGTCCCAGGTTGGTATGAAAAGACCGCTGGGGCGCGCCTTCCGCCCCAGGAGCGCGATCATTCCGTACCGGGCGCTGCGCCCGGCCGCGGGCCCCCCGAGCAGCGAGCAGGATCAGGCATGTCGAGCCCGAGCCCCCGAAACGTAGCCCTGGTGCGCCTGGGAGCCATCGGGGATGTCGTGCGGGTTCTACCTGCCCTCGACGCGCTGCGCCGTGCCTGGCCGGATTCCCGCTTGACCTGGTTTGTCGAAGACGCCTCGGCATCATTGCTTGAAGGGGCCTGGCAGCTGGATGAGCTGGTGGTCATTCCCCGCTCTGCCTGGCGGGGCCGCTTCGCCAGCCATGGCCTGGGCGTTCTGCACGAGCTGCGCGCCTTCTACAGCCGCCTGGCGCGACGGCGCTTCGACCTGGTGTTCGACTTTCATGGCAACCTGCGTAGCGCATTGGTGGTCAACAGGCTGCGTGGTAAGAAGCTCGGCTTCGCACGCCCGTTTTCCAAAGAGGGCAGCGCCGCGATGCTCGATGTGGCCGTGAGACCCCGCTGCGGGTTGCTGGGCCACAAACTGGGCTGGAACGAAGAGCTGCTGGCTGCGGCGGGCGTCGATTCTACCGGAGCGCAGGCCCGGCTGCGCGTCCCCCCGAGGTTGTGTGTGGGGGTCGACGAGCATTGCGAAGCCATCTTCGACGCGGGCCGTCCCCTGGTGGCCTGCCATCCTGGCGTGAGCTTGTTTGCCCTGTTGAAGGCCTGGTCACCCCGCCAGTTCGCCGAGCTCGGCGATATGCTGGTCGCCCGCCTGGGCGCACAGATCCTGCTCAGCTGGGGGCCGGGCGAAGAAGACCTGGCACGCGAGGTCCAAGCTGCCATGGGGCAGCGCGCAGTCTTGACGCGGCGTACCCGCCACCTGCTCGAGTTGGGCCGCTACTTCGAGAGGGCCGACGTGGTGGTCGCCGCCGATACCGGTCCTTTGCACCTGGCGGCCGCCTTCGGCCGCCCGGTGGTCGCGCTGTTCGGTCCCAAAGATCCCGCCAAGTACGGCCCCGTGTCCGCTGGAGGCGTGCGCGTGGCTCGCGAGCCCGTGCACTGTTCGCCGTGTACCCTGCGGCGCTGTCCGGACAACATCTGCATGCAGCGGCTGCGTCCCGCGGCCGTCTATGAGGCGGTGGCCGAGCTGCTCGGTGAGCGTCGTCCGGCTCTGGTCGCCGAGACCTGAAGGAGAAGATGTGGCCGACGCCGAGAAGGATCTTGTCGTCCAGAAACTGATCGAGCTCAACAAGCAGAGGATGGCCCGCGAGCGCGCGCAATCGTTCCTGGAGAGTGTGCTCTTCCTGGTGTTGTCGCTCGGCGGCGCCTGGGTGCTGTGCTGGGCTGGGCTGGTGTTCGGGAATTGGTTGCAGATGGATCCCGTGGCCGGCGCGGCGGTGTTCGTCGGGCCTGCCTTCTTCTTCCTCTCTCGCTACTGTCTCCGCATGATGCGGGCACGGCTGGCGCTGTTGCGCTTGCTCAACCAGCTGGCTACTTCGCGCGACAAGAGCGCGCCCGGTCCCAAAGGGGCATGAGCTTCGAACGCGTGCTCGAGCGCGGATTGCGGCTTGCGTATCAACCTGCGTATGTCAACGCCGCCGCGTTGCGCGACCCCGAGCGTTGGATCGCGGCGGGGCAGGCCCGCCGCAGCGCCGATACCCCTGGACCACCCCAGGGAGGGCGTGGGCGCTTCTTCGTGTTCCCGGCCAGGGAGGGCACGCTGCTGGGGGTGCGCCACTACCAGCGTGGCGGCCTGTTCGGGCCCTTGCTGGGAGACCGCTACCTTGACGGGGGCCGGGCGTTGCACGAGCTGGACATGCTCTCGCGGGCCGCCGAGCTGGGGGTCGAGACTCTCAGGCCGGTCGCGGCAGTCTCGCTCCGGCGGGGCCTGGTCTGGCGGCACTACCTGGCGACCGTCTTCCTGACGGGCAGCCGCGACCTGGCCGAGCAGCTGGCGGGAGAGGGGACCGACTGGCAGGCGCTGGTCGAAGAGGCGGGAAGAGCGATCGGCAGGTTGCACGCTCGCGGCTTTGAGCATCAGGACTTGAACTTGCGCAACCTGTTGGTGACGGGGCAGCAGGTGCGCGTCATCGACTTCGACCGCATCCGGCATCATCCCGAGCCGTTGGCCGACAACCTCCGGGCGCGCGCATTGCTGCGGCTGGACCGGTCTGTCCGCAAGCTGGGCCTGTCGCGCGTGGGGTTGTGGTCGACGCTGTTGCGAGGTTACGCTCCGGAGCCGGGGTTGGCGCGTCAGCTGGCGGCCGCAGGCCTGGAATAGGAGCGCATAGCCACAAGTCCTACTGCCGCTGAAACTCCGGGCAGCCGAGCAAAATGCCCATCAGCCGCAGCTGCAGAGTGCGCGAGTCCGCGCCCTGCGAATTCTCGCAGATACGGTCGAGCACCTTGCGCGTGGTGCTGCTCAGTTGGGTACCGGGCACGATCTTGTCGATGATCTGGCGGCGGATCTCTGCGTGGTCTTCAACCGTATCGGGCACGAAGAAGTCTTTCGGGATGCGCAGCGCCGGCTTGCGCGCGGTGCACATGTCGAGGGCCAGCTGCCAACGCAGCGCCAACACGCCCGGGTCGAGCCAGGCTTCGGCGGTGTCGTAGTAGCCGGTCGGATCTTCACAGTGGTAGATCGGCTGGCGCATGGTGCGCAGGCTGTCGAAGATCGGCTGGATGTTCTCGACCTCGCAGTCGAGCGCCCGCAGCATGCTGACGGTGAACTCGAAGGGGGTCTTGAACTTCGAACGGAAGAACTTCGGATTGAAGAACTCCGGATCGTAGATGATCGCCCTGGTCACCTCGCGCAGGTCACCCTCCGTCTTGAGGAACACCTTGGCCACGCGCGCGACCATCTCTTCGGGCGGATTGTCGTCGACCAGGTAGCGGCACATTTTCAGCGCGATGAAGCCTGCAGTGCGCTTGTCTTCGGCCAGGCCGATGATCAAACGCTCCCCTTCGATCGGTCCACTGTTGTTCGCGCGGATGGTTGTGCCCAACACCTTCTTCTTGTCGAGGTCGTGCACTTCGGGCCGGAACATGAAGGTGAAGCTCTTGCGGTCGATGGTCCAGCCTGTCAGTACCCGTGCCGTTTCCCACACGTCGCGCTGTGTGTAGCCGTTGTCGACGCCCAGGGTGTGCAACTCGAGCAGCTCACGGGCGTAGTTCTCGTTCAGACCGCGTTGGCGCGTCAGCTGGCGCAGGCGGGCTGGGGTGTTCGGTCCAGCAGCCGCAAGGGCTTCCTTCTCTGCTTTGTTCAGGGGCTTCTGCGAGTATTGGTTGTCCAGATAGATCAGCATCGCGGGATGCTTCGCAGAGTCCATCAAGAAGTCTGCGAATTTCCCGAAGGTG
>JAJDCP010000153.1 GCA_029260765.1 Planctomycetota bacterium | reverse complement strand
CGAAGATCCGGGGTGATTCTATGCAGGTCGGTGTTGCCGTCGGTCATAGACCGACGCTACAGCGGCTGCAAGCCGCGTCCGCAGCGGTTCCTCCCCCCTGTAGCCGGAAGCCGCGTGCGCAGCGGCTGCTCCGAAGATCGGGGGTGAGGCTATGCAGGTCGGTGTTGCCGTCGGTCATAGACCGACGCTACAGCGGCTGCAAGCCGCGTGCGCAGCGGTTCCTCGCCCTGTAGCGGCGCTCTGTGAACGCCGGAAGCCGCGTGCGCAGCGGCTGCCCCGAAGATCCGGGGTGATTCTAAGCAGGTCGGTGTTGCCGTCGGTCATAGACCGACGCTACAGCGGCTGCAAGCCGCGTCCGCAGCGGTTCCTCCCGCTGTAGCGGCGCTCTGTGAGCGCCGGAAGCCGCGTGCGCAGCGGCTACGCCGAAGATCTGGGGGGACTCTATGCGGGTCGGTGTTGCCGTCGGTCATAGACCGACGCTACAGCGGCTGCAAGCCGCTTCCGCAGCGGTTCCTCCCCCCTCCGACGGGACTGCGTTACGGAGCGCGGCAAGCGAAAGCGCCAAACTCCAGACTAGTGCCTCGCCGCGTAAGTTCCGGTACACCCCGTAGGGGCGGGGTTTACCCCCGCCCGGTAGCCGCGGGAGGGGGTAAGCCAACCCCTACAAGAATTTGCTATTCACGACGCACACATCGTCCGGATGTACCGGAACTTGTGCGCGAAGCCACTAGGGCAGGTGCTCCGTATGCAGCAGCAGGCCGGTTGCGTCGCGGATCTCGACGGCTGCGGTGCCGATGGCCGCATCGATCCGCACCACCCCGAACGAGTGTGCCTCTTGCGCGAAGACCACGTGCGGGTCGAGCGGGTTGGGCAGCGAGCGTAGCCCGGCGCTGATCGGGCAGGCCTGGATCTCCACGAAGCCTTCCTGATGGTGGTGCACAGCACACCAGTGTTGGTCGCCCGAAAGAAAGAACACGCCCGAGATGCCCTGGTTGTTGATGTACGAGAAGATCTCGCTGCGTTCGGTGGTGTACCCGGCCCAGTGGTCACTGCCCGTGGTTCCATAACGCAGGGGTACGCTGCTGATGATGATCTTGAAGGTCGCGTTCGAGCTGGCCAAGCCATTGAGCAGCCACTGTTTCTGACTGCTGCCGAGCATCGACTTCGAGGCGTTGTCCGCGACCCCGTTGTCGGGGCGGAAGCTGCGGGTGTCGAGCATGAATAGCTCGGCGGCGGCTCCCCAGCGTATCCTCCGGTAGATGCCCGCCCCCGCGCCTGGCGCGGCCCGAACCGGGAAGATCTCTTTCCAGCTCGTGGTCCCTGCGGTGACCCGCGCCGCGCTGGTGCCTCCATCCCAGTTGTTGAGCACCTCGTGGTCATCCCAGGTCGAAAACGTCGGAACATCGAGGAACAAGTCTTCGATCCGGTCAAAGCTGCGCAGATGTTGCAGCCGGGCGCGGTATTGCTCCAACGTCACCGAGACCGGGGATGAGTCCTGGTATGAGAAATCGCCGAGATTGAGAAAGAACTCGGGTTGCTGGGCAGAGATCACGGGCAGCATGGAGAAGCGGTCGGGGACCCCCTGGTGGAAGTCGGCGGAGAACGCGAACACGACGTCACGGCTGTCGCTGGCACGGGGAGCGGTGCGGAAGCGCCCGACCCGGCTGGGGTTGACACGCTGCGGATCGGCGGGGTCCCGCAAGAGCGCCCGGTAGTAGTAGTCGGTCTCGGGCTGCAGCCCCAGCATGTCTGCCTGCGCCGTCAGTCCGCTGCTGACATCGGCCGTCTGAGGCACGCTGGCCAGGCCAGCGCGGAAACTCGGCTCGGTCGCGACCTCAAACACGACCTCGGCGGGCTCGCTGCTGCGCACCCAAAGCATCGCCCGGTCCTCGCCGACCTCGCTGACCGCAGGTGCGTGCGATGCCAGGGGCGCGTCCGGTCTCGCTCGCCAGACCGGTCCTTGCCGCGGCGGCGGAGGACCGCCGACCTGGCGCAGGATGATCTCGGCGGCGCTGAGGTCGTCGCTGCCCCAGCAGAAGATGCCCGCCTGGCCTGAAGCCAACCCGGTGTCGCGTACACTGAGCACCAGCTCTCCGTCGACAAAGGCCGTCAGGCGGTCGGCGACGACGCTGAAGCCGACCGTGTAGTCGACACCGAGCTCGAAGCGGGTGGTGTCGAAGCACAGCTCCATCGCGACCCCGGCGACCACTTTGACCAGCCTCTGCCGGCGCCTCTGCCGGTCCCACTCGAAACGGTAGTGATTGTCATGGTCGGCGTAGCGCAGCAGCAGGCCAAAGGCGTCGTCGTCTCCGTTGTGCATGCGCGCTTCCAGGTACCCATCAGCAAAGCTGGCCGCTCCATAGACGAAATAGCTACCGGGGCGGTCGGGCTCGGGCGTGGACGCGCTACTGCCGCCATAGATGTTCGATGTCTGCCGCAACGCCCCGGCCTGGACCGTCCATGCGGAGGGACCGCTGGTGTTTGCGGCCGGATCATCGACGACCAGCCAGCCGCGGGTCTGGAGATCTCCCAGGCTCGCCGGTGGCTGCAGATCCGTGCGCTCCAGGGCGGGCGTCCCTCCTCCCAGGAAGCTGCTGGAGGCGGTACTCAGAGTGCGGCCCTGGCTGTCCAGGATCGCCCCGAACTGCACGGTCCAGCTCTGGGCGCCCTGATAATGGGTCTCGACCACCACCTGTTGGGGGTCCGTCGGGTCGAGGGCGGCGCCAAACACCCCGAGGCCTGCGATGGAATAGTGGTCGGGCCGCGTCGCGCTCTCCGCATCGACCGGGTGGGAGAAACGCAAGCCGAGCTGCGTCTCACTGAGCGCACCCGCACTCAACAGCGTGAACGGGCTGCTGCTGTTGCCTGTGTTTCCGGTGTTTCCACTCGTTCCGCCGGCGGATCCGCCGCCGGAGGAGCCACCCCCTCCAGAGCAACCAGCCAGGATGAGCACCAGAAATGTCAGAGCTGCGCGCATGACGATCTCCCGAGAGGCTTGCTGAGCAGTGTCATGGTACCCTGCCCGGTCCGCCCCACAAGGCTTGTTGCACGAGGCGCGAAGCTCGGCGGATGTTTTTCTGCCCGCAAGCTCCTCGACACCCTCCTATGATTCCTCCAACACTGCAGCCCAAACTGCGTTGCATAGACAAAGCAGAAGGAGCACAAGATGAGAAACTGGAAGTTGTCGATCCTGAGCCTGCTGGTGGCCCTGGCGAGCCTCAGCGCGCAGGATCGGGAAGAACCGGCCGATGTCACCCGCATGCGCGAGCAGGTTCCCGAATTGATGCGCAGCCTCGAAAAGATCCGGGGGCTCGAGTTCCGCGAGGATGTCCCGGTCCACTACCAGACCGACGAAGAGTTCCGTGCCTTCATGCGCGCCAGCATCGACGAAGAGTACCCGGCCGAGCGCGCCGAAGCCGATGTGCGGCTGCTGTCGGCGGTCGGACTGCTGCCGATGGGCTACGACATCCGTGAAGAGATGATCAATGCCACCTCGTCGCAGGCTCTGGCGTACTACGATCCCGACCAGAAGGCTTTCTTCGTGCTGAAGACCGACATGCCCTGGGACATGGTCGAGCCGATGGTGTTGCACGAGCTCAACCATGCGCTGCAAGACCAGATCTTCGGGCTGGCCGAGCCGATGAAGGATCTCTCGGGCGCGGACGCGACCAATGAAGACAGGGCGCTCGCCTTCCGCTTCCTGGTCGAGGGCGAGGCGACCTACACGATGACCCTGTACTCGCTGGCCAAGCAGGGCCAGAGCGGCATGGTGGAGATGGCTCTGCGCATGCAGGCCAACATGGGGCGTCAACAGATGTCGATGATGGAGCGTGCCCAGGCCATGATGATGGGTGCAGATGGCAAGAAGATGCTCGAAGCCCTCGATGCCCGCGACGCGCTGCCGGGTTATATCTACCACGGTATGCTGGACCCCTACATGAAGGGCGCTTGGTTCGTGCACAACATCGTCGAGGAAGCCGGGAGCATCGAAGGCATCAGCCAGGCATTCGAGCACATCCCCACCAGTACCGAGCAGGTGCTGCATCCCGAAAAGGCCCTGGGCGACGACCGCGACGAGCCGGTCGGCCTTGAGCTGCCGGACATGAGCGCGCATCTGGGCGCTGGCGCCGAGCTGCTGGCCGTCAACACCCTGGGCGAGCTCAACATGCGGGTGATCTTCGAAGAGCTGGGTAGCGACGGCGAGAAGGCCTGCGCCGGCTGGGACGGAGACCGTATCCACGCCTACGCGCTGCCCGAGCGTGAAGAGGTCAGCATCGTCTGGTTCTCGACCTGGGACAGCGAGGCGGATGCGGCCGAATTTGTCAGCGCTCTGCAGAAGGCCAAAGCCAAGGGCCCCGCGCCGCTGGCCGGCGCGTCTCTGCTGCAGCAGGGCAAGGATGTCCTGGTCATCGGCGGTCTGGTCGAAGGCGTCGACCTGGCGAGCCTGCAGGAGGCCGTGCTCGAGGGCGTCGAGCGTAGCGAGTTGGAGCCGACCGAGGCTTGGTTCAAGTAGGCACAACTTGATGCATCGGCTGCGGGAACCTATCCTCTGTCAACAACAGGGGGTGCGTCCTGAGCGGAAAGTACAAGATGCGCAGCATCTCCCGGATGACGGGATTCAGCCCTGCGGTGCTGCGGGCGTGGGAGCAGCGGCACGCCGTGCTCGATCCCGAACGCGCTCCCAGCGGCCACCGACTCTATACCGAAAAAGATCTGACCGTGTTGCGCAGCATCCGTGTGTTGCTCGATGCGGGGCGCTCGATCGGAGAGATCGCGCGTATGGGACGGCCCGCCCTGCTCAGCCGGCAACCGCCGCAATCCTCAGGCAAGCTCTCGGGCGACTTCGGCGAGCTGCGCAAAGAGCTGATCGCGGCGGTCGTGCGCATCGATCTTGAGGCCGTCGATCGACTGCTCGACCAGGCGCTGGCCATGGGCAGCGCACCGGCAGTGGTCGAACAGCTGATCGAGCCCGGCCTGGTCGAGATCGGTGAGCTTTGGGCGCAGGGGACCTGCTCCGTCGCCGGCGAGCACCTGTTCAGCGCTCGGATCCAGCAGCGGCTGGCGAATCTGCTCAGCTGGGCCAATTGTGATCCGGGCCCGACGGTGCCCAGGCTACTCAGTGCGACCTTCCCCGACGAACAGCACCAGCTGGGTATGCTGTGCGTAGCCTTCCGCCTGGCACGGCAGGGGCGACGTATCGTGCATCTGGGGCCGGCGTTGCCGTTCGAAGACCTCGAGCGGGCCATCCAACAGCTGCAACCGGAGGTCGTCCTGCTGTCGGTCACGCGCGGCCCCTTGTTTGCGGCCCATCGACCAGCCTTCCTGGCCTTACTCCTCCGCTGGCAGGGGCAGCTTCGCTTTGTGCTCGGCGGTGTCGGTGTGCCGGAACATGACGCAGAGCTCGAGGCGGCAGGGCTGCAGATCTGTCGCGATGGCAGTATCGCCGGCTGCCAGTCCCTGATGGGCTGAGTTCGCAGGCCCGCTCAGCTCAGCCAGCTCCACCAACGCCGCCACCAGGGCGGTGCCGAGCTCACCGGCACAGGCTTCGCTGCCCGGGGCAGTGGCTCTCCACGCAACCATAGATCGAGGTCGCCTGCCAGGGCCCCCGCGCTCCCGTAGCGCGCCTTGGGGTCTTTGGCGAGGGCTTTGAGGCAGATACGCTCGAGATCCTCAGGGATGGTGACTACAAGCGCACTCGGCGGGATGACGGGGTCGACCACGATCGAGCGCAGGGTGTCGAGCATGGTGGCTTCCCGATGCGGAGGGCGGCCGGCCATTGCCTCGTAGAGCACCGCTCCGAGTCCGTAGACATCCGATGCCGGGCCGATGTCTGCATCCCGCGATCTGACTTGCTCTGGCGACATATAGAGGGGCGTGCCTACGGTTGCCTTGTAAGCCGTGACCGGTACGTCGCTCTGCAGATGTTTGGCCAGGCCGAAATCGACCAGATAGGCGTGGTTTTCGTCTTCGACGACGATATTGTCCGGTTTGACATCCCGATGGAGAAAGCCCTGCCCGTGGGCGTAGTGCAGTGCGTCGGCCACCTGTTTCAGCAGCAGGACACGGGTCGCCAGGTCGATGTTGGGTGCATTGCAGAGCTTTGCGAAGCTGCTGCCCACGATGTATTCCATCGAAAAGTAGTACCGCCCGTCGAGGATGCCGAAATCGAGCAGCCTGACGATGTGCGGATGGCAGAGCTCGGTCAGGCCACGGATCTCGCGCATGAAGCGTGTCTTGTCACGCTCGGCGGCCTCTTTCTGGAGCTTCTTGACGGCGACCCAGCGCTTGTGTTTGCGCGAGTAGGCGAGATACACGTCACCCATGTTCCCGCTGCCGACCCTCTCCACGTCGTCAAAAGTGTCGCCATCGACCTGGAACTGACGGTCTGTGGAGCGCTCGATGATGCGCTGGAGCTCTTGGGAGCTGCTGGCGCTGGTTGGGGATTCTACGATCGAGGCTTCCCCCGTGATCTGCATCGACATCCTGAACCTTCCCCACAGTGTTTGTGTCTATCTGGAGGGTCCGAGAGCAAATCAAGGGCCAAGCTGCGCTGACGCTGCGGAGCCACCGGTCGCGGGTCGCGTGTCAGGTTGAGAACAGAACGCGATGGGCGTCTGCCTCAGAATGAGTCGATGATCAAGTCGGCCGTTGTCCAGCGGCGGTCGCTGATGATCAGCTGCGTGGACAGCTCGGCCGTAGCCGGGCGGCCGATCAGATACCCCTGGGCACACTCGCAGCCCAGAGCGCGCAACAGACCGAGCTGCTCGCTGGTCTCCACGCCCTCGGCCGTGACGCTGAGACCGAGGATGTGGGCGAGGGACAGGATGGCTTTTACGATCTCGTCGTGATGGCCCGTTTCGCCCATTTGGGCCACGAAGGAACGGTCGATCTTGACCAGGTCTACCGGGAACCTGTGCAGGTAGCTGAGGGATGAATAGCCGGTGCCAAAGTCGTCCAGAGCGATCTGGAAGCCGTGCTGCTTCAGGTCCTGGAGCAGGCGGACGGCGGCGTCGCCGTCTTCGATCAGAGCGTTCTCCGTGATCTCGAGCACCAACAGACCGGGCGGAAGCCCCATGCTCTCCAGCAGCTGTCCCATGCGTTCGACCAACTGGGGCTGCCGCAGCTGGCGCGGAGACAGGTTGATGCTCATCGTGAGGTCTCCAGCCTCTGGCAGCGTCTGGTGCCAACGCTGCAGCTGCAGGCTGGCCTGCTCGAACACCCACCAGCCGATCTGCAGGATCAGGCCGGTCTCTTCCGCAAAATCGATGAAGTCGGCGGGGGCGACGAGTCCGCGTTCGGGCTGACGCCAGCGCAGCAAGGCCTCGAAACCTCTCAGCCGTCCCTCCGCCAGTTCGATGATCGGCTGGTAGTGCAGCTCGAGCTCACCGAGGTCGACGGCGCGGCGCAGGTCGGTCTCGAGCCGCAACAGGTGGATGGCGCGCTCGTGCATCTCCTCGTTGAACACTACGTAGCCCGCTTTGCACACCTCCTTGGCCCGGTGCATAGCGGTGTTCGCGTCGCGCAACACGTGTTCCGGACTTCCGTAGGCAGATGGTCCGAGACAGATTCCGATACTGACCGAGATGAACACGTCCTGACCCGCGATGGCGAAGGCTGGTTTGAGGACTTCCTGGACGCGCATCGCCAGATACAAGGGCTCGCGGCTGTCCTGCAGACTCTCGATCAGGATGGCAAACTCATCGCTGCCGAGACGCGCGAGCGTGTCCTCTTCCCGTAGACACTCCTGCAACCTGTGTGCGCAGCGGGTCAGCAGCTGATTGCCCGCGATGTGGCCCAGGCCGTCGTTGACGTTTTTGAAACGGTCGATGTCCAGCAGCAAGACGGCGAAAGGGTCGCCGGTGCGGTGGGCGAGATTGAGCACGTGGCTGAGGCGGTTGAGAAACAGATTGCGGTTGGACAAACCCGTCAGGGCGTCGTGCAACGCATCGTGCAGGATCTGCTCTTCCATCTGTTTGCGTTCCGTGATGTCGCGGATCGAGACCAGGCGCGCTTCGTCGCCCTGCCAGGCGGTCCCGACGCAACGCAGCTCGCCGATTCCCGGCACGCCGTCGAGGCGCACGATCTCGAGCTCGGCCTCGGCTTCCGGAGGGACGGGCAGCTCGAGATGCCTGCCCACGGTAGTCTCGAGATTCCCCTTGAGGAAGCACTCGGCGGCGGGATTGGCAAACAAGACCCGGGCGTTCGGGTCGGTGATGACGATGCCATCCGCGTGTTTTTGCACCACGTTGCGGAAGCTCTCCTGGCTGAGCTCCAAGGCCAGCTTGAAGTGGGTGATGCGCGAGAGGTCTCGGATCGTAGCGATCACTAGCGGCGTGCCGTCGGGCGAACAAACCTGGGTCGCGAACATCTCCGCCGGAAATGAGCTGCCTCCCCGTTTGAGGAAGCGGCGCACCATGCCGCTACGCGTCGCTTGCGCGTTGGCGAGTAGCTTGCGTACCAGGCGCCGCGAGGTGCCGGTCTTGCAGATCAGGTCTTTGAGCCTCAGGCGCAGGAGCTCTTCGCGGGAATGCCCGAACAGCTCGAGCCCGGCCGGGTTGACGTCGAGGATCCTTGTCCCCTCGGGCTCGAAGGTCAAGACCGCGTCGGCGACATTCTCGAACAGTTGGCGGTACTTTTCCTCGCTCAGGCGCAGGGATTCGGCCACATGCTTGCGCTCGATCGCGTAGCGGACTGCGCGCACGAGCAACTCGCGGCTGAGCTCGCTCTTGACCAGGTAATCCTGGGCGCCCTCGCGGATGGCGGTCAGCGCCACGTTGAGATCGTCACAACCGGTCAGCACAACCACAGGCACGGTCGGCGCGGCTGAATGCAGCGCCTGGAAGGTCTCGAGCCCGAAGCTGTCTGGCAGGTTGAGGTCGGTGAGGATCAGGTCGAGAGGGCGGTGCGTCAGCAGGACGGAGAGCGCGCTGTCGAGGTCGGCGCAGCGCGCGACACGAACCTCTGGAGCTTTCATCGAAGCCAACAGGCCGAGCAGCCGTTGGGCTTGCACACGGTCATCTTCGACCACCAGTATTTCGACACGGTTCTCGAACATGCTACCCAGGGTGCATCAGCTGCTGCACGATAGCAGATGTGGACGGTTTCCCCAAATTTGGCAGTTTCATGCCGCCCCCGCGGAGGCCGCAGCCTTCTGGCACGTGCTGCCGCTCAATCCAACCCATCGGCGGGGGCGTGCTGGGCCCGGTAGCGGGCGAGATCCTGGCCGGCGGAGGAGCCGGCGCGGGCCAGCTGTTGGCTCGCCGGATCACCGGGCCGGGTCTCCAGGAAACGCTGGATGAGACTGTGGATCTGTCCGGCCGCCTCGGTTTCGCGCAGCAGGCGTCCGCACAGGTGCGCGAGCAGCCATTCCCGATCGAGGTCGTCGCCACCATCAAACAGCCGCCTCTCCCACAGCCCCAGCAAGCCAGGGTGTTCACTGTAGGTCCCGTCTGCCAACAGCTCGGCCGCGGCGCGCAAGGCGGCCGGATCCTCTGCGAGCAGGCTGTGCCAGGCAACCAGGTCCCCCAGAGAGGCCAGCGCTTCCAGGGCGCGGCGTGCGCTGGACGCACGTCCCAGCCGTTCCCAGAGCAACTCGCGGGTGGGCGCCGGAAAACGTGTCTGGCAGACGTGGACCCACCAGAAGGCGTCGGCGCGTCCGAAGGCCTGGTCGTCGACGATGATGTCGAGCAGGCCCGGCAAGACGTCCCGGCGGAGTCGGAAGGCTCCGTGCGCGTTTGGGTCGCGCAAGAGCCTGGTGAACGCGGTACGCCGGACCCGAGGCATGGGCGTCGCCACGTTGCGTTGGTAACGCTCGATCGCCTGGGCCGCTTCGGAGCTTGGATCGGCCAGGGCGCGTCCCGCCGGGGTGCCGGGAAAACGCTCGAGGAAGCCCAGCACCCCCACCAGGATCCTGAAGATGTCGGGGCTGGCCCCGATCCGGGGCGTCAAGTGGCGCGCCAGGATCGTCACCAGCTCGAGGTTGGCAGTGTCGGCCGGAGCCTGCACCAGAATCCTGTCGAACTGCTCGACAAGCTCGGGAGCGCGGGCCAGGAAGCCACGTTCGCAGTGCCTTGCCACCTGCCCCAACAAAGCTGGCCCGCCCTGGCTGGCCTGGGAGATGCTGGCCGGCTCACCGCAGACGGCAAGCGCCTGCAGAGCGCGGGTGCGCTGAGCACCCCCGGCATGCAGCCAGAGCTCATGCAAGAGCGCATCTCCCACCGGGAGGCTCGCCGCCAGCCACTGCAAGCTCGCGCGTTCCGGGCTGCGCTCGACGTCACAGACGATCCGCGCGACCCTGCGTTGGTGAGAATCCAGCAGCGAGACCTTGCGTAGCCAGGGAGTGTGCAACGCGAACAGGGCCGCCCGTATGCGCGGGTCAGCGGTAGCTTCCAACAGGCTGATCCAACCTTCGGTGGAGAGCTCGCTGGCCAGTTGGCGGGCCCGCCGGTCCATGCTGGCCACCACCGCGGCCGGCTGGCCCTGCTGAGATTCGACCAGATCGAGCAGGTCGTCCTTGTTGGTCACCTCAAACAGAATCTGCTCCGCGTAGGCGCGGATCTCGACGGGCTGGGCATACGTCAACAGGTATTCTCCCCAGGCCCTTCGCGCGGGGGGCAGCAGCGAGACCAGCCCGATCAGGACGCACAAGCCCAGCAGGCCGACGTCCACCCGCAGCAGGTCACGCCTCCAGGGCGGGTCCGGCTGCGGTTCGGGAACAGCGGACGGTGCGCGGCGGGTCCCGTCGAGCCAGCGGAGGAAGACCCCGTTCGAGGCTTGCCAGGCCAACAGCGTCGTGACCAGCTCGTCAGCGTAGCCTCGGCTGAGAGCGAGGGCTGCCCCGCTGAGCAGGCCTGCGACCAACAGGACCGACGTCTGGGGGGTGGCCTGGAAGGCCGCGGACCAGCCACTGAGCAGGCCCCAGCTCGCAAGCAATCCTGCCCCCCAGCAGACACGCAGGCCGATGCCTGCCAGAAGGCCGCACAGATGGCCTTGGACCTTGATCCCGGTAGTGCTGAGAAGGTTGGGTTGGGCGCGAAGGTTGCCGAGTCCGCCCTGCATCGACACCAGACTGTGCTGAAAGCTGCGTGCCTCCAACCACAGGCGCGCCAGGCACACCAGCCAGCAGCACAAGCCCAGGCCCGCGATCACGCCGAGCCAGCGCAGCAGCGACGAGGGTCCGAGAAGCGGGAGGGCACGCCCAGGCCACAGCCACGCCGTCAAGCCGAGCACGCCGACCAGACCCAGCCCTCCGCACAGTACGGCCGCCGCGACCTCACGGGGAGGCGCGCTGGTGGCCGGCCAGTTGAGGCCGCTGCGACGGTTGTCGCGGCGGCAGAGGCTGACGTAGGCAGCGTGTGTGGCCGCGCAGAGTCGGAGGCTGTCGCGGTGCAGTGCCCGGATCATGAAGCTGGCCGCCATGCACAACAGCGCCGCAGCCGCGGCACCGATCACCAGCCCGGCGCGCACCTCGCGGAGGCTCCGGAGGCGAGCGGCTCCCAGCGCCAGCGCTGCCCCGGCGAACACGGCGAGCAGCGGTGTGGCGGACTCGCAGCAGAGCAGGAACCCGGGCAGTCGGAGCCAGCGCGAGAGGGCGCTCAAGGTGCTGGGCCGACGTTCGAGAACGGCCTCGGGCAGAGCCTCACGCTCCCGACGCAGTCCCCGCTGCAGGGTGAGCAGATACCAGCTCTGCAGGCCCAGGGAGAGGCCCGCCAGCGAGGCGAAAAAGGCGGCACAGGGAAGCGCCAGCGGTTGCGGACTGCCGCGCATGTACCAACGCAGGCCTGGCAGCGCCGCCGCCACAAACCCTGCGCAACAGGCGAGGGACGCGACACTGAGGTGCCAACGCAGGGTGTTGTTTGCCATCGGGGCCTCCGCGTGAGTTAGACAGATGCGGGTGAGAGTCGGCATGAACAGCGGGTCTAGCCACATCAAATGTAGGCTCGTTGGTGCCGAAAAGTAGGGGCGGGGTTTACCCCCGCCCGTTCGCTCGGGAGGGGATAAACCCCTCCC
>JAJDCP010000152.1 GCA_029260765.1 Planctomycetota bacterium | reverse complement strand
CACCTTCGGGAAATTCGCAGACTTCTTGATGGACTCTGCGAAGCATCCCGCGATGCTGATCTATCTGGACAACCAATACTCGCAGAAGCCCCTGAACAAAGCAGAGAAGGAAGCCCTTGCGGCTGCTGGACCGAACACCCCTGCCCGCCTGCGCCAGCTGACGCGCCAACGCGGTCTGAATGAGAACTACGCTCGTGAGCTGCTCGAGTTGCACACCCTGGGCGTCGACAACGGCTACACACAGCGCGATGTGTGGGAAACGGCACGGGTGCTGACCGGCTGGACCATCGACCAGGGATGATGGCCTCCGAAGCATTGGTGATCAGGTTCATCACGATCTGTCGGATCTGCGCGGCGTCTGCCTCGATCAGCGGGATGTTGTCGGCGAGGTTCAGCTTGAGCACCGCAGATTTGGAGATCGAAATCTGCAGCAGGTTGACCATGCCTTCCACCAGACGTGAGAGGTCGAGGGCTGCGACCACGAATCTGCCCTTGCCCGAATAGGCGAGCATCTGCTTGGTGAGCTCGGCGGCGCGCTCGGCCGATTCCTGCACCTTCTCAATCCGCACGCGGGCTGGGTGGTCATGCTCGGTGACCTTGAGGGCCAGGCTCGCATAGCCGAGCATGGCGGCCAACAGGTTGTTGAAGTCATGGGCGATGCCGCCTGCAAGCACTCCCAGGGACTCCAGCTTCTGGGAGTGTTGCATCTGGATCTGCATCCGTTCGCGTTGCTCGGCTTCCGCGACCTCCTCGGTGATGTCCCGTGCCGTGCCGATCAGGTGTGTCGCCCGACCCGACGGGTCCCGATGCAGTGCCGTGGACATGATCTCCACATGCACCCAATGGCCCTGGTTGTGCCGGAAACGGACATGGAAGCGTACCGACTCGGACGTGCGGTCGATGCACTTTTCCAACTCGGCAAGGGCAGGGGGGCGTCGCTCGGTTCCACACGCTGCAGCCAACTATCCTGGCTGTCGTGCATGACCTGTTCCTCAAGGCCGAGCATGCGCGACATCGTCTCGTCGGTTTCATAGGTCGACGCTGCGACGTCGAGCGTCCAGGCACCCAGTCCCGAGGCTGAAAGTGCCATGGCGAGCCGCTTGTTCGACACCGCGAGCCCGGCCAATGTGGCTTCGCGTTCCGAGACGTCGAGGGTCACCCCGACGGCTCTCTCCGGGCGACCATCAGGTCCAGGGAAGATCTCCCAGGTCGACTCGAGGATGCGCTCGACGCCGTCATAGCGGATGACGCGACAGCGTGTCTGGCGAGGGGCCAGGCTGTCTTCGAGCACACGCTCGGGATGAACCACGCGCTCGGCGTCGGCGGAGTGGAGGAAACGCCGGCTCTCCACCACCGTGCCCGGAGCCAATGCGGTGGGAAGACGGTGGAGTTGGCACATGGTGGCTGACCAGCGGACGGCGCCGGTTCGCAGGTTCTGTTCCCAAGAGCCGAGCTGAGCGATCTCGCCGACAAGCTTGAACCGTGCCAGGGCGTCCTTGAGCGCGTCCTGCTCGATCTTGCGCGCGCTGATGTCCAGGATGATGGCCACGAAGACAGGAGTCCCCGCCAACGTGTCCGCCTGCATGTGGACCTCGACCGGATAAGTGGTGCCGTCCTTACGACGATGGAGGGTCTCAAAAACGACCTTCTTACGTTCCTGCGACCGGAGCGGGGCCACCAACGCGGAAAAGGTCTCCGCCGTGAAAGAGGGCTTCAGGTCCAACGGTGTCAGGTGCGCGATCTCTTCGGCGGAGTAGCCGAGGTTCTCCAGCGAGATCAAGTTCGCCGCGATGAACTTCAGGCTGACCTGATCGAAGACGTAGATCTCGGTCACCGAGTTCTGGAAGATCTGGTCGAGGTTCATCTGGCGTTCTTCAGGCCGCACCTCACGACATACTCGACGCTTCCGCCCGGATCTGTCCAGATGAATCCGTGGCCGTCATTGGTTCTGGCAGCACAAGTAGTGGGTCGTGCCCCGGTTAGGGCGGATTGCTCTGGATCGCGTCCAGCAACGGCTGGACACTCGGGGATTGCGGGTGCTGCTCGGCCTGGAGCTCGACGATGGCCAACGAAGTCTCATAGGCTTCCCGGCTGGCCTCGGGCAGACCGAGATCACGCAAGATCTGGGCGAGTTGGTAGTGCATCTTCGCCATGTGGAGATGCGCGTCCACGTCCGCCATGTGAGCCAGCGGTTCGGCCAGGTCGAGGGCAGCATGGATGGCGTCTGCAGCTTCCTGCAGCTGCCCGAGCTCTCTCTGGACCACACCGATCCAATGCCAGCTGTCACGAAGCCAGTGCCCCCAAACGTCTTCTGTTGGCCGCTGGTCTTTCATGCGTGAGGCCAGGGCACGCATCTGGACGAAGCACTGCAGAGCAGGCTCCAGTTTCTCTGTCTTCTCGAGCTTGACGCCCCAGAAGTGCGTGGCCTGCAGGTACAACTGGACCAGGGGAGGATCCTCTGAGACTGCCGCGCCCGATGCCTGCAGGAACTCGAAGGCCTCGCCCCAGGCCACGAGCGCGGTAGCCTCGCCAGCCGACGCGCTGCAGAGCTCAGCTCGCTGGACCATCGCATCCGCCCGAAGCAGGGTCCAGTTCTCAAGCTCGGGAGCCTGCCGTTGCAGGGACGCAGACAGTGCCAGCTCTGCTTCGCAGTGGACCAGGGCCTCGGGGAGCCTCATCAGCTCTCGCAGGACCGGCCGCAGATCCCGATGGATGCGCCACGCATCCAGCTGCCATTGCACCTGGGTGGAGTCCGCCTGAAGCGGGCCTTCGAGTACGAGCAGGGCCTGCTCATAGGTAGACGCGGCCTCGTCGAGGGCCCTGCTGCTTTGCAGGTGTTTTGCGAGTCTGGCGTGGAAGATCGCGAGCTCTCGCTGAAAATCGAAGCCCGCTTGCCGTTCAGGTGGTAGGCGTCCCGCGGCCTCGATTCCCCTGCGCAGCTGAACGATCGCGTCCTCGTGTCGCCCCATGTCGCCGAGCATCTCGGCGTACATCACGAGCATGACCATCCTGTCCCAGCGGTTGCGTCGGCTGTTCAGGCTGTCCAGTGAGTCCAGCCTCGGGTAGAGCTTCACCGCTTCGAGGTAACAACGCTCCGCCTCTTCCCAGCGCTCGAGGTCACGATAGACCGCGGCGACCGAGCCCAGGATCAAGGTGTGGTTGGAGAGCCAGTGGACGTGGGACGGCTCGAGCGTCGTCAGGCGCGAGGACATCTCCAGACCGGTCAGGTAGGCCTCCAATGCCTCGTCGTGTCGGCCCTGGCGTTGCAGGACCGCGCCGATCGTGCTCGACACCATCACGATGTCGTCGGAGACCTGGGCCCGCTCCGGCTCCGTGGCCAGCAGATCCTGGTTGATTCTGGCGGCCGCGCGCAGCTCAACGAGCGCAGCGGGCAAGTCTCCCTGCTCGCTCAACGCTCTTCCCAACAGGGCGTGGCAGGCAGCCAACTGGCGCCTGGCGTCGATGCTCGGAGGCCCGAGCGCGACCGCCCGCTCGGCGATCCCCCTGCCTGCGCTGTAGTGACCCATCGCCTGGCCGATCCTGCCCTGCTCCTGGAGCACGTGGCCCACCTGCGCGTGGGCCACGGACAGCTGCACCAGCGGCCGAACCAGGGGGGAGTCGGCAACGACGCGTTCCGCAAGCTGCAGAGCCAGCGTGTACGACTGCAGCGCCGCAGGCAGCTCGCCGCGGTCGCGCGCGACGTCGCCGAGCCGGGAATGGACGATGGCCAGCATGTCCCAGCCGGCGACGCTGTCGGCTCCGGCCTGCAAGTGTTCGGCGAGGGCCCGGGCCGACGTGTAGGCTCGCTCGGCCTCGTCGATGACGCCTTCGTCCATGAGAACCTCGCCCAACTGGAGGAGGGCCCTCAGATTCAGAAAGCGCGACTCGGGGTCGTCCAGCACGGCTTCGCGGCGGTAGAAGGCCGTCGCCTTGAGGGCGACGGCCTTGAGGAGGTCCAGACGACCGACCGCGGAGAGCTTCTCCTCGAGGTCGCCGAGCATGAAACGCACCAGCTCTTCCGCATGCTCCCGCTCGAGCACAGCGGTGGACTCGGCCTGCTGCGCCCGGCTGCGCTCGAGCTCTGTGGTCTGCTTCTCTGCTGCAATCCTGTGGTTCTTGGCGTCCAGCGTCCACAGCCCCCAACTCAGGCCGCCGAGAACGAGCACGACGTGGGCGACCACGACCCGCTGCAGCCAGCGCCGGCCACGCCGCGCCCGCAGGCGAGCCCGTTGCGCAACCTGGATCGCTGTAGCCAGCATACGCCCCGCGGCAAGGTCGCTCGGCAGGCCCGCTACCTGCGTCTCAGCCAGGCCGAGGTCGCCCTGTGCCAGCGCCGCGCGGGCGTAGGCCAGGCGAGCCTCGCCCTGCCCCTCGCGGGCGGCGGCGTTGTCAGCCCACAGCTCCAGCGCCTGCTCGAAGCCAGCCACCGCCGCCGCAAACCCCTGATAGAGCCGATTGCGCTCCGCCTCCGCCAGCAGGTCCCCTGCGCCGCCGCCACGGCAGGCCGCCAGGCGCTCAGCAGCCCGTCCACTGATTCTCAAGCTCTCCTGGTGCTGCAGGAAGACCTGCAGCTCCTGCTTGAAGGCTTGCGCGCTGCTGTGGCGTTCCGCCGGATCGGGCTGCAGCGCTTTGAGGCAGGTGCTCGCCAGCGTCGCGGGAACGTCATCCGGAAGCTCGGGCAGCTTTCCCTGTGCCGCGTGCACCATGGTCTGCACGAATCCGTCCGCCTCGTGCGGCGGAGTGCCGCGCAGGATGCGGCAGAGCAGGCCGCCCAACAGGTAGATGTCGGTCGGAGGACCCAGCGCATCGCCGCGGCCCAGAGCCAGCTCCGGCGGCATATAGCTCGGGGTTCCACAGAAGTTGCGGATGCTGGACTTGTGACGCACGCCCGAGCCCGCCTCCGGCGCTTCGAAGGTGACCGCCAGGCCCCAGTCGACGACCAGAACCTCACCGAAGGCACCGAGCATGACGTTGTCGGGCTTGAGGTCGTTGTGGATGATGCCGCGGCTGTGGGCGTACGCCGTCGCGTTGCAGACCTGGACCAGGATCTGGAGATGCTCGGCGAGTGCGTCGGGCCGGGCCTCGAGGCGCGAGCGCCAGGTCTCGCCTGCGATGAGCTTCATCGCCATGTAGGGCTCGCCGTCGCCAGCGCTGCCCAGATCGTAGACCGGCACGATGTTCGGGTGCTCCAGCCGCCCGTTGACCAACGCCTCGGCCACGAAGTGTGCGCGCGCTCTGTTGCGATCGTCCGTCTGCCCATGCGCAAGCGTCTTCAGGGCTACGAGGCGATCGAGGCAGACCTGCCGGGCGCGCTGGACGATGCCGCTGCCACCCCGGCCGATCTCAGCCTGTGCGACATAGCCCGTGCCGGTTGGTGGCAACCCTGGCGGATCCTGGCAGTGAAGAGGGTAGGTCGCTCCCGGATCGAGAGTCGGCAGGTCGACTCCCGGGCCGAGTGTCTCTTGCCAGCTGTGCCGCAGAGCCGCGCGGTTCATGTCTCCCCCCAATGCGTTCAGGGTGACCGAAGTGGCGCCGCGCTGCCATGGTGGGGGCTGCCCGGCGCGCTGCATCCCCGACCCATCCCGGGCAGTCTACCAGGGTCTGGGAATGGCTGGCGAGCGGGAGAGAGGCTGGGCATCGGGGCCGCCTGCTTCGTGGTCTTCGTTGCAGGCTGCCAGACACCCGTCAGGGCCGCTGTGCCGCCAGCCGCCGCTGCATCTGTAACAGCTGCGGATGTCCAGGAGCGCGCTGCAGGCCGCGTTCGACGTGCTGACGGGCGGCCGTCAGGTCGTTCAGCTGCAAGCATACCCAGGCCAGATCGAGGTCCAGCCCGGGGTCGGTGGGCGCGAGCCGCTGAGCTGCCTCGAATACGGCCCGCGCGCCGACAGCATCCCCAGAAGCGAGCATCACGCGCCCCAATCCTTTGCGTGTCTCGAGCTGGCCCGGGTCGAGGCGCAGGGCTTCCCGCAGCGCCGCGGTCGCGCCGGTGAAGTCGCGCTGGTCCGCCAACAACCGGCCGAGCAGGGCCCAGGCGGTCACATGCTCCGCATCCTCGCTGAGCAGGCTGCGCACCAGAGCGACTGCCGCGGCCACGTTCCCCGCTGCCGCCAGCTGATCGGCGCGCTGCAGCGGACCGGCAGCGGCGTCCTCCATACCGTCCAGTTGCATTTGCCTCTCCGCGATCCGTGGCCGAAAGATAGGAGGGGCAGCCCGCGCCGCACATTCCAGGAAGGGTTCAGCCAACCTCGGCCGGCGCAGCGCCATCAGCAGCTCGGCGACGCGTAGAAAGGGCTGCGGCGCCGAGACGCGCTGCAGCAGCCCGGCCTCGTCCCAGGCGGTCGGCTGCGGCAGGCTCGCAAACAACGCCCTGCAATGGACGGCCAGAGCATCTCCCTCCAACTCGCACAACCCGTGCATCGCGTCGCGCCGCACGAACAGGGCTGCCACGGTGTCGAAATGGACCAACGCCCACCTCGGATCGGCGAGCAGCCGGTTGATCAGGCCGATTCCAATGTCGACCACGGCGCTCTGGAAACCGAGCTGCCGCTGCGCGCCCTGCCAGGCATCCTCGTCCTTCAGCAGGCGCAGGTAGCGCGCGAAATGCTCCTGCGCGTACACCTCCAGCCGCGGGTCGACAAACACTTCCACCTGATGGGCGAGCAGGTAGGAACCCTCCGCCAGCGTGTTGAACACGGGGCCGGGAACCGTGTGTGTGCTCAGGAATTCCGTCAAAGCCTCCGGGTAGCGCTGCTGCGCGAGCCCCAGACCGAACTGGTTGGTGTCTCCCTTCGCGACCGCGAAACGGTCTGTGGCCAGCTGCCAGCAGAGGGCGCTACAGACGAGCAGCGTCACCAATCCCGCGATGGCGCCCAGGGGCGGCAGCCAGCGTTCCAGACTCCCGATCCGCAGCTCTCTCAGGTTCTCGAGCACAAAGGGCACGGCGACCAGCGCGAACAGCGGGAGGTTGCGGATGGCCAGGAACGACAGATAGCCCATCGCCAACACACACCCGGCCAGAAACCACGACATCCGCCGCAGGTTCATGAGCGCGCTGCCCACACACGCTCCCAGCAGAGCCAACCAAGCCATCAGCACGGGCGAGCCGAGGTCGTAGGCAAGGGGGCTCATGGTCTCGCCGATGGCGTGCTTGAACACGGTTCCGCGGATCTGCGCAAACAGCTGGAAGGGAAGCGCCACGCCCTCCAACCCATAGGGATTGACGCAGCAGGCGGCCGCGCAGGCTAGCAGCAGGCAAGCCGCCGTGCGCACGGTCGCCGGCCGGTCTTTTCCTCGACGTCGGTGCTGGACCAGGACGACCGTTGCGGCCAACCCCACGAGCAGGGGCCCGAGGATGAAGAGGGTGTGGCTGTTGGTCCAGACCACTTGCAGAAAGGGCAACAGCCAGATCGCCCGCCCGGCCGGACCCGCCGCCGCTTCCAGCCATCGGTGCAGGAGCCACACGTACAGGGGCAGAAACAGCAGGGTCAGAAGCTCGGGCCGCACAAAGAAGCGCTGGCTCGAGGCAAGCACGGCCAAGGCCAGCAGGGGCCCCAGCACAGGCAACGAGCCGCGTTTCAGCCCGGGGGCCAGCGCCAGGCCGAAAGCAGCGAGCAGCAGCAGGATCTTCGCCAGCACCAGCCCAGCGACGCCCAGACTGCGTTCGAGCCCATAAGGGATAGAGGTCGTGCTGTGGGGGCTGACACCCCGGACGGGTTGGGCCACGGCCGTCATCGATGCGACGAGCAGGGCGGTGACCATCTCCTATGACGAGTAGTGCTTGGTTCCCGGGACACGATGGCATTCTGGAGGACAGCTTTCCCGCCCTACCGGAACAGAGGCATGACAGGGTAGAGCAGGGTTTTGCCGTACTTGGCCGAAGCTCGCCATCAAGACATGCGGGAGCGCGATATCCATTGCAGTCGTGGTCGGGAGCACGCCCAACTGCTCAAGGCGCCGGCAGCTCCTCGACCTGAAGCAGGAAGGTCGATTGCCAGCCGGTGCAGGTATTGGTGCCGCTGCTGGTGATGTTGACAGTCAGCTGGTGGGCGCCCGCCTGCACGCCTTCAGCAAAGCCGATGACGTCGCAGACTCCCAGAAGGATCCAGGAATCTGCGTATTCGGGGTTGGCCGGGAGGCTGGGACCGCGTTCCCCTCGCCCGTCAAGGCTGACGCGCCCCCCACGAAGCTACTTGAGCAACAGTCCCCGGACCTCATTGCGGCGGCAGTACTCACGGAAATAGCGGTAGGAGCGAAAACGGATGAAGTGGCACGACTCGGCCTGCCCGAGCGCCACGCCGTTCTTGTGCTTGTCGCAATGGGGAACCGGGATCCGCAGGAAATCGGTGGCCCCTCCCGACTGCACGAAGCCGACCCCCATCGTGAGCCCCGTGGCGACGCCTGCAAACGTCGCGAGCGCGTTCTCTTCTGCCTGGCCGGCCCTGGGCACACTCGCCACCTCCACGGTGTGTGTCGCCTGGCCTCCACAGACCGAGCACATCTCCGGGATGTTGATCTTCTCGGGGAGTAGAGCCGTGAAGAAGGGCTTCCTCTCGACCAGATCGTCCGCCGGGGATCGGAAGAAGTTGATCTCAGCGACCACGTAGTCTCCGCAGTGCACGCACAGCTCTGGTGTCGGATCCACGCTATGCGGCAGATCCTGGCCGCAATGCGGGCACGGCGCCTTCTTGGTCCGCATCGCCATCAGCGCACAACCCAGCGCGACGACCCCGGCACCAGCGCACAGGGTCCACCCCAGCCAGCCGATGCCGTGGGGCGGGGGGGCCTTTGCCCAGCCAGCGGCTTTGATGCAAAGGACGCACGACGCCAGTGCGCCGATCGCATAGCCGATGGTCCTCGGCAAGTCCCGTCGCGCTGCCATTTCGCCTGTCACGGCTGTCTGCGCCCGCCTCCGGCCTGCAGACGCTGACTTCGGACGCGAGCGCCGCGGGGGTTCGGGTTTTGCTGGCGCCGCAGGCTTCGGGGGCTGGTTCACGGCCAGGAGGAATGCCTCTCCGCAAGCCCGGCAGCGTCCCCGTTTCCCTAGCAGTCTCTCCGGGACACGCAGCGCTTGTGTGCACCTCGGGCAGTGCAGCAGCTGTGTGTTTGGCTGCGCGACGGGCTTGGCGGTGGGGTTGTTTTCGGGCACCTCTGATCTCCTCGCGTGGTAGGTCCATGCCTGGTGCTTGCGACGCGCGTGTGCATTATACGATATCAGCCATCATGTCTCGCCGCGCGTTCTTCTCGAAATCTACGGCGCAACGGGTGTGTCCCCACACCGATCGGTGGGAAGTCTCGTGGGCCACGAAACCCGCCGGCGCGAGGAAGTGCTGCTTCCTCTCAAGTCGCAGCCAGGCGCGCAGACTCCAACCCGTCGGCAGGTCCGTGAGGTCTTTTCCTCGGATCCCTGCGGTCGGCGCTGGTTTCGTTGTTTTTTTCCGGCCACTTATCAATTCGGGCTCGAGCTTGAGCCGACGGGGCTGGCGGAAGAGGACGGTTGAGGCCTGCGGAGCCCGCACGGTTCCGCCCCTCCCACCGTTTGGCTGGGGAGCACTCCCCCAGGGATAAGCCGTAGTCGACGTCTGCGGTCAGGGTCTGCAAGGGAACCGACCCGAGCAGCTTCTTCTCCCGACGCGCCATTTCCGCTCCACCCAGGCGACCGGCCAACAGGATCTTGACCCCTTTGGCTCCGGCCATCATGGTCTGTTCGGCGGCCTTCTTCAGCACGCGGCGGAACGACATACGCTTCGAGAGCTGCTCGGCGATGTTCTCTGCGACCAGTTGGCCGTTGAGCTCGATCTTGGCAACCTCGACTGTGTCGACCGAGACCTTCTTGTCGGTCAAGCGGTAGAGCTCAGCCTTCAGCGTTTCGATCTTCGAGCCTTTGCGGCCGATGATCAGTCCGGGGCGCGCGGTATAGATGAACACCTTCAGCTCATTGCCGTAGCGCTCGATTTCGACTTTCGAGATGGCCGCATAGCGGGTCACCGCATTGCGCTTCGAGAAGTCGTTGTACCGGGACTGGATGAATTTTCGGATCTTCGCATCTTCGACGAGCAGATCCCCGAAGTTTTTCTTGCGAGCGAACCACCTGGAGCTCCAGTCGCGGATGATCCCAACCCGAATTCCGACTGGATGGATTTTTTGACCCA
>JAJDCP010000151.1 GCA_029260765.1 Planctomycetota bacterium | reverse complement strand
CTGCTCGACCGTGTCCTGGCCATGCTGCTCAGCGAGGTCCCGCGCCGAGGAACGAGGCGGGGGGCCAGAGCGGCCGAGCGAAGCGAGGACTCACCCACGGCCGTGGCGGCAAGCCCTGATGGGCGGCCTCCGGCCTGGCCGGCTTCGCTCTCGCGATCTGAGTCGGCCATCGCCGTCGCGATCCGTCATCGCGATCCGCCGTCGCGATCCGTCATCGCGATCCGTCATCGCGATCCGAGTCGGCCTCGGAGGCGATCCGAGAGAATCTTGCGGCTGTCTCGCCTACTCGACGCCGAGCACTTCAGCCGTCCATCGGGCGATCATTGGCATGAGCGCACGCATCGAAGAACGTGAACGCACGCGATCTCGCCAACACCGTCTTGCTGCAGAGCCCTCCAGCCCGTCGCGCCGCTTGCCCCTTCCCCAAAGGCCTCAACGACTTGTGACGCCAGCCACACTCCAGCGCGGCCGCAACCGGCGAGCCAAGGCTCCAGGTCGCCTACGGCGATGGCCAGACAGAGCCATTGCGTGGTCTTCACACAAGGGCAGAGTTCACGTCAACTCTGACTCCTGAACTCCGATAGCTCCGTGGCGACCTCCGCAACTACATCCTGTGGCCATGCTGCTCAGCGAGGTCACGCCGAGGAACACAGCGCAGCGGCCGACGGGCGAGGCCTCCGAGGAACGAGGGGGACGGGCATGGAGGAGGGCCGGGCGAGCGGCCGAGCGAAGCGAGGACTCACCCACGGCCGTGGCGGCAAGCCCTGACGGCCGGTCTTCGGCCTGACCGGCCCCGGGATCGCAGTCGGCTTCGCGATCCGGGTCGGCCATCCCGATCGGGCATCGGCCGTCGGCTATCGGCCTCGCGATCGGCCATCGGCCTCGCGATCTTTGCAACCCGGAGGATGGGCTAAATCTGTTACCGGTACAATGTGTCACCTAGGTACGCGGTTCATACCCACCGGCCAGGTCACGCAGCTCGTTATCAGATCCCACGCCCAGGGCCAGAATCTTCTTGAGTTGCCGTTGCTCCGCCTCCGCCCTGCGCCTCTGGAGGATGGTCGGCAGAACCGCCACAGCCGCGCACAGCAGCACTGTGAAGGCGATGCCGAGTGCGACCAGGACCTTCCTGGTCCGCCTATTGTCCTCTGACATACAGACTCCTGCTCTGCGCAACCGATTGCGGTGCCTGTGCGGGGGAGGGCCATTGTACGGTAGGGAGGCGGGTGCGTCTCATTTCCCTACGCATCGGGAGGTGCATCGGCCCGCTTGCGCCTGCGCAACTCCCGCGCTGTCGCTAGGCCCAGCGCGAGCAACGCGGCGCCGCCCAGGACCAGACCGACCTGCCGGGCGATGGGAGCCGCCGCGGGGGCACTGGAGGAGCAGTACAGCCACCCTACGTAGCAGGACCACGAAGCCAGGAACAGCGCCCCTTCCGTACGGGAAATCTGCGATCCGGTGTAGAACACGGGGAAACAGGCCAGCGCGACCACACACATCAGCGGCAGGTCGACCGGCAGGAAAGTGTCAGCGACCACATCCCCAGCGATCGTGCTGGACACACCGAGCACCGCGAGCAGGTTGAAGATGTTCGAACCGACCACGTTGCCGACAGCGATGTCGCGGTCGCCCCGCCAGGCCGCAGTCACCGATGAGAACAACTCCGGCAGGCTGGTGCCGCCCGCGACCAGGGTAAGGCCGATCAGCTTCTCTTCGACGCCCGCCGCGCGGGCGATGAAGATCGCGCCCTCGAGCAGCAGATGCGAGCCGCCGATGAGCACCACCAGGCCGCCGAGCAGCATGAACGCCAGGCGCAGGCGCGAGTTGGGCTGCCCCGCAGGTTCTTCTGCGCCCTCTGGCGGTTGCTCGGCGCGGGCCTGACGAAACAGGAAGCCGGTCCAGACGACCAGGCCGCCGAGCAACAGCAGCCCGTCGATGCGGCTGACCAGGCCGTCGCTGGCGAGCCACCAGGCCAGGAAAGAGGCGGCAACCATGATAGCGAGGTCGTTGCGGACGATACGCAGGACCACCATGATCGGGGTGATCAGGGCTGAAACCCCGAGGATGAACAGGACGTTGAAGAGGTTGCTGCCGACGACGTTGCCCAGGCTGAGCCCCGACTTGCCCTGCAGGGACGAGGTCACGCTGACGAACAGCTCGGGCATGCTGGTACCCCATGCGACAACGGTCAGCCCGACGATCAAGGGCGGAATGCCAAACGCCTGCGCGAGCTTCGAAGCTCCGGCGATCAGCAGGCTGGATCCCCACACAGCCAGGGCGAGGCCTGCTGCGATGCAGAGGATTGCCGAGAACAGCGACATCGGTGTCTCCTGTGAAGCAGCACACTCCCACCCAGGACCAGTGTACGTCAGCGAAACGGGTCCGCGGTACGATCCTGTTCGAGAACCTCGAGCTCAAGGACGCCGCCTGAAGATGATGTTGCCCGGCACATCCCCGGGGCTGGCAAGGGGCTGGGCCTAGCCTGGAGTTTGGCGATTTTGCACCTGGGTTTGGCCACACCGTTACCCAGGTGGTCAAAACGAAGTCGGATCGACTCGCCCGGGGCATGTCTTGGCCGGACCCGACTCGGTGAACGGCTTCGACCCTGTTGCGTAGTCTCGGCACTTCAGTTGTTGATACATGTACGCAGGTTGACGCGGTTGGTGTTTCTTGGGCCGCGCAGAGGCTAGCGGAAGACTCCAGTGAGGCGAAAATCGGGATGATCTGGCCACACAACAAAATGCAGACATTTGTTTGCATTTCTTGGATCGAAGGGCACAATGCGGTCGAACCTTGCTGAGCTCTCGTGGGAAAAGAACTAGCTATGAGGAACCCAGGAGCCCAGGATTCGCTGCATGTTGGTGCATGAAGACCTCACACCAGATCATCGGAGCAGCGATTCAAGTTCACAGCTCGTTGGGTCCAGGCTTCCTGGAGTCGTTATACGAGAACGCCCTTGCGATCGAGCTCGCCAAGCGAGCCATAGATTTTGAGCGTCAGGTTGAGATCGCTGTGCTCTACGACGGTCAGGAGGACGCTCGTCATCGATGGGACATGCTTGTCGCCGACCTTACTGTCGTTGAGCTCAAGGCGATCAAGCAACTGCAGGATGTCCACTTCGTTGTCGTCCGTTCGTACTTGCGCGCCGCCCGACGAGAACACGGGCTGCTACTCAACTTTTCCAGTGACAAGCTTATTCCCAAGCGGGTTCTCGCACGTGGCGGTTTTCGGAATCCTGGGTTCCTGGGTTCCTCATAGATCTCTTCCCCACTAAACGTTCGGCTGAGAGAAGGCCCCGTTCAGCGAAGAGACTCGAGGACCTCCAACCGCCCTTCGCCGGTTCCGGATCGGAACTGCACTCCGGCCACGCAACACCGTTTCGCCGCTGAGCCCTCTGCTCCGGCCCCCTGCTTGCGCCGACAGCAACGAAGCTGATGATTCGCAAGAGGCATTCCGAACCAGCGCGGGCAACCAGGGGGCCCGAGCTCCGGGTCGACCCCTTGGGCCGCTTCGCTGCGCGGCGACAGCAAGACGGGGCATTGGCGAAACTCTATGAGAAAAAAGGACTTGGGCTCGATTGGGGCTGGTTGGCGGCACGTGCTCGGGGTTCGCGTTGCGGGGTCGTGTGTTGTTGGTTGCCGTGCGTCTTCTTGGGGTCGCTTCCGAGGCCGAGTCCGATCGCGAAGGCGATGACGGATGGCCGATCGGGATCGCGATCGCGATGACGGATGTGCGATCGGGATTGCGATCGCGAGCACGATCCGGACTCCGACACGGATCTCTGCACCGCCTGGGACGGGCCGTCTCTGAGACCGGCATGCCCTCACGAATCTCCGCCCGAGCGGCGGACTCCCACCACACGCGACGCCGCCCATGAAGTTCGAAGTTCTAGCTCTCTCGTACGAAGCCATCGAGGCCTTGCGCCCGCTGGTCGAGATCATCCGCCACAGCGACCGCGACCTGGCCAAGCAGATCCACCTCCGCCAGCACCCTCGTTCCTCGGGAGCTGACGCTCGGGCACTTCGCTGATGCTGGTTCCTCAGTTCCCCTGAACATCGCCGAAGGCAATCGCCGCGCATCAGCGAGCCCTTTCGCGCGAGGAACGAGCGAGAGAGGGCGAGCGGCCGCAGACGTGCGCCCCGAGGTACGAGGGGCACACGTCAAGGTGCGACCGGCTCCTCCACCACTTCCACCTCCGACAGCCCACCTCCGTCCAACCCCTTCGTGCCCCAGGCGTCGGACGGAGGTGGGCTGTCGATCGGCCGCTGCGCTGAGCCGCTGGCAGTGCCGACGAAGTCGTCGCTGCGCGTCAGTGAGTCGTTCAGAGCGAGGAACGAGCGAGGAAGGGCGAACGGCCGAAGGTGTGGCCGTTGCCTGGCGGACGTTGAGCTATCGTCAGACAGTCGATGCCCAGGAACTGCTCGACCGTGTCCTGGCCATGCTGCTCAGCGAGGTCCCGCGCCGAGGAACGAGGCGGGGGGCCAGAGCGGCCGAGCGAAGCGAGGACTCACCCACGGCCGTGGCGGCAAGCCCTGACGGGCGGCCTCCGGCCTGGCCGGCTTCGCTCTCGCGATCTGAGTCGGCCCTCGCCCTCGCGATCCGTCATCGCGATCCGTCATCGCTATCCGTCATCGCGATCCGCCATCGCGATCCGAGTCGGCCTCGGAGGCGATCCGAGTGAATCTTGCGGCTGTCTCGCCTACTCGACGCGAGTAATTCAGCCGTCAATCGGGCGATCATTGGCATGAGCGCACTCATCGAAGAACGTGAACGCACGCGATCTCGCCAACACCGTCTTGCAGCAGAGCCCTCCGGCCTGTCGCGCCGCTTGCCCCCCCAGCGGCCTCAAAGACTTGCGACGCCTGCCACACTCAGGAGCGGCAGCAACCGGTGCGCCAGGCCTCTGGGTCGACCCCTTGGGCCGCTTCGCTGCGCGGCGACGGCAATTGAAACCAAGCTCGCCGAAGCTGTCGAGCCACGTCCTTGTCGTGGCGACGGAGTGTGACGGTCAGTGGTCGCAGAGCTGCGATCCGCTCGAGCGAGAGCTCATAGGCTTCAAACTTCATCCTGGTCCCGAGGATGGAGGTCTTGGACGCCGGGCTGGAGACTGAAGGGAAGCGACGCACCTGTTTCCCCCTCCGATTGTGTAAAGGGATGGAGACGACGCAGTACGGGGACTTCGGCGGGAATGAGGCGGTGCTGGCGAGCGAGCCGATCACTGGAGGCGTGCGCTCAATGCTCCAGGTTCCGATGCAAGCCATGACTCGCCAGGCGGCTTGTATCACTACACATGGGTCTATGAGAGCGAGGAACGAGCCGCTACCACGCAGGTCAATGTGACGGTGGACTGCGCAGCGTGCCATACACACGGCTGGCTACAGGCCAGACCTTGACCCCGATTTCATCCAGCAGGGACGCTTTCCTGTCACCCACGTCGTAAAGCGTCGCGCTTGTCGATGGTACTCCCAAAGCCTGCCAGGATCGCGCTCGCGGCCAGGATCGCGTCGCGCACACAAGGCTTGGGGCCGACTTGAGGCGGCTCTTCCGCGTCAGGCCGGTAGATCTCCAGGATGTTTACGTTCTGCCGGTCGATCAGCGGCACCATCTTCTCCCAGATCGCGCCTCTCGCCTGCCAGCGCAAGTCTTCTGGGCCCTTCTCCTCATCGTCATCGGTGTTGTACAGGCGTTCCATACCCCGGGTTTGAAAACCAGTGAAATGACCCGCACGGGCTTGCTCGGCCACAAGCCACCAGTGTTTCTTTTTGGGTGGGTAGTCTTCGAGATCCAGCTCCGTGGCATGGGCAGAGCTGTGTGGACGTCGCAGGCCGGTTCTTCCCAAACAGGAGAATCGGCGAACAGGTCCCCGTGACCCTGTCTCTCAGGCTCCAGAGCGTCCCCGCCATCCTGCTCGGCATACGCCGCGCTCTCACCGGGGCCAGGGCCGATAGCTGGGACGGAAGGCCGAGGTGTGCCAGAATCCTGAGCACTATCGGGTCATGGCGGATGATCGAAATGACTACCAGTCGTTGGCGCCGAAGCCACAAGCCAGAGCATCGACCCCCGCGCCACAGCTGCTTCGCCCAACTGCGACGACCGAGATGCGCCGGCGCGCCGGGTCAGCCCTCGGGGGCACGGCGCACGCGCTACAAGCTCCCAGATACACACGCGCGGGTTCAGGGCGGCGTAGTAGCGGACCTGATGGCGCCGCTCGTCGGCGAGCGTTGCGATGCAGTCGTCGGCCTCGAACACCTCGAAGGTGGGCTTCAACAGACCGTGGCGTCTCTTCGCCCGTTGGTCTTGGTATACGAGATTGTGGGTCTGCGGCTGGTAGTTGGGGATCCCCTCGGGCCGGAAGGGGTGGCGGAAGAGAGAGCACAACACCTTGCGCAGACGAGTGGGCCGGTCTTGCGGTGCGCGGCGAAGTGGAAGCCGCCGTGAGGCCAGGCCAACATGTGCTGCCGGGCCTGCGGCGACAGCGAAACAGTGCTTACCATTGGCAGGACGTCGCCCCGCCAACGACCGTGCCCATTCGTGGTACGGACGAAAATCCCCAGCCCTGGTTGTGCCACACCATCTGGGTGTAGTGGCCGCGCGCATACCCGGTTCCGGCTTGGCAGCGCTTTCTTACGCGCGCCTTCGAAAAAAGGACGCGGCGAGGTACTACTCCCGCGGCTCGGGCGCCCCGACCTCGTGCGCACCCCGGGCTTCGAGCAGCTCGCGGGCACGGCGGGCCAGAGCCACGAAGGCCTCACGGTCGCCGCCAGGATCGTAGCTGCGCGCGCTGTCGCCCAGCTCGATGGCCCCGGCCATCGTAGCGCTGCCGGCGTAGCGTGAACCGCGCAGGATCAGACCGAAGGCGGCCACCGCGGTGTTGAACTGCAGGTCTTCGGAGGCCTCGTCCAGGCTGGCAAGCGTATCGATATGGGCGACTTCCAGGAGTTGACTGGTGTCGCTGTCAGGGGCCTTGTAGCGCAACTTGACGGTCAGCAGCTCAGGACTGGGATCGGCGGGCAGTGCCGGCAGATCGCTGTACTTGAGGGTGTCGACCAGATCGTCCAGGGCCTCGCCCGGAGGCGCGATCTGGTAGAGCGCGCAGACGCTGTGGCCGACGCCGAGATCGCCCGCGTCGACGGTGTCGTCTTTGAAGTCTTCGGCGGCCAGCATCCTGTTCTCATAACCGATCAGCCGGTAGGCCCCGACGAAAGCGGGGTTGAACTCGATCTGCAGCTTGACGTCTTTGGCGATGGTCCAGAGGCTGCCGAGCAATTCGCGGCTGAAGACTTTCGCGGCTTCCTTGAAAGAGTCGATGTAGGCGTACATGCCATTGCCCCGGTTCGACAGACTCTCGAGCAGGGCGTCGTTGAGGTTGCCGGTACCGAAGCCCAGCAGGCTCAGAAAGACGCCGCTCTGCGCCTTCTCCTCGACCATCCTGGTCAGCGCGCCGATGTCCGAGACGCCGACATTGAAGTCGCCGTCCGTACACAGGATCACCCGGTTGATGCCACCCTCGACGAAGTTCTCGCGGGCCACGCGGTAGGCCAGCTCGATGCCCTGCCCACCGTTGGTCGAGCCGCCCGCGCTGAGCGCGCCGATGGCGGCGTGGATCGTCTCTTTGTCTTCGCCAGAGGTCGTCTCGAGAACCTGTCCGGCGGCCCCGGCGTAAACGATCATCGAGATGCTGTCGCGCTCGTCGAGCTTGTTCACCAGCAGCTTCAGGGCCTTCTGAACCAGGGGGAGCTTGTTTTGGCTGCCCATCGAGCCCGAGACATCGATCAGGAAGACCAGGTTGCTACCGGGCCGGGAGTCCTGCTCCATCTCTTTGCCTTTCAGGGCGATACGTACGATACGCTGGCCCTCTTGCCAGGGGCAGGAGGCGCTCTCGACGTGGATGCTCAGGGGATGCTCTGCGTCGGCCGCGGGAGCCGGATCCTGGTAGGAGAAGTAGTTGAGCAGCTCTTCGATGCGCACCGCGTCCGCCGGTGGCAGGAGGCCGTCCTCAAGGTAGCGCCGGGTGTTGGCGTAGGCGGCCCGGTCCACATCGATCGAGAAGGTCGAGAGCGGTTGCGAGCGTGCGGACACGAAGCGGTTCTCGACGAAGGTGCCATAGCGTTCATTGCCAGGACCTTCACTCCACGTCGCGTCCGCGTCGGCGGGCAGCCTGAGGGCTGGAATGTGCGCGATCCGGGGAAGCCCGCCGAATTCAAGTGTCTTCGTGGAGGGCTGGCCAAAAATGCTGTTGATGATCACGTGGCCGCTCCCGTCAACAAGCTGGTAGCCGGTGGGCTGGCCGCCGCCGAGCGTGTTGTCGATGAGGGTCCCCGCGACAACAATCGGGATGGCGGTGGAATCAAGCGACGCTCCAGCGGGCAGCTGGGCCGTCGGCGGGGACTCGGGGTCGGGAGGGACCATCGCATACCAGGTGCAGGCTCCCGCGGTAAGCAAGACGACACTGGCCAGGGCAAGGCGTTTCATGCGCGCGCTCCTTGAGGTTTGAGGAACAGGTACAGAAACAGCGGCTGCAACGGTGGCTCCGATGCGCTCGGAAAAGCCGGACGGAAGCTCTGCCTCTTCGGCAAACAAGCCGCGCAGCTCTTCCTGCTCTTCGCGCAGGCTCTGCAGACGAGCCGCGCAGGCGGCGCAGCTGTCGAGGTGTGGATCGGCCTCGGATTCGAGGCCGGCTGCGAGGTCGAGCAGGTCGTCTTCAGAAAGATGCTTCATGCCAGGCGCTCTCGGAGTTTGCGGATCGCCCGATGCAGGCTGACGCGTACATCGGAGCTGCTGATCTCGAGCTGGGCAGCGATCTCCTGACCGCTCCAGCCCATCGTGTAGGTGTAGTGCACAATCGCGCGCTGCTTGGGGTTGAGCCCCAGCAGGGCGCGGTCCAGACGCTCGAGGCGTTCGTTGTTCTGTGGAGGGTTGGCCGCAGCCTCGCCTCCGGACAGCGGTTGCCATCGCCGGCGCGCCCGCAGGGCGTCGAAGCAGAGGTTCTGCGCGATCTTGTAGAGCCAGGCCCGAAAGTGCCGCTTGCCGCCGAAACCGGCCAGCTTCTGGCATGCTTTGAGGCAGGCTTCCTGCACGATATCCTCCGCGTCGGCGTCACCCTGCATCAGGCGTCGGCAGAACCGGAACAGGCCAGCACTGTGCCGGCGCAACAATTCCTCCAGAGCCTGCGCGTCGCCGCGTTGGGCCCGGTCCACCAGGGAAGCGTCGATGGTCATCGGGGTTGCAGTCGCCATTTCAACCGGACAACGGAAGCGCACGCGCAGATGTTACAGAAAAGTCTGGCAGGCGCAGGAGCGCCCGGGTTGGGCATGGACCGATGCAGAGAGACCCAGCGCAAACCGGGTCTGGCTGGGTCGTTCTTGGAGGGCTGGACCCTCGCGGAGGTTTGGCCGGTGGAAAGCCAAGTGCGGATCAGGTCGTCGTTTCTTCCTTGTCGTCGCCCATCGAATCTTCCATGCCATCCAACTCGTCATCCTCGGGATCTTCGATCTCGGGCATGCCCCCAGTAGGTTCGCCAAGTTTCTCGCGCAGTTTCGCCTCAGCCTCGTAGCTGGCGAGCACGGTCTTGAACAACTTGGCATAGATGTCGGACACTTCCTCATCCAGTGCGCGCTTATTCTCGAGCACGGCGACGGTCAGTTCCCTGGTGATCTCGACCAGCGACTTCTTTTCCATAGGACCAGGTCTCCCTGTGTGACATTTCAGTGGTAGAGGAGAGGGCGCTCGGCACAATTCTTCGTGCGATGGACCACAATCGTGTGGGATGCTGTTTATAATAACCATCAAGAACTCTTCCCAACACAAATGCGAGGGAAACATGCCCAGCACCATCCGCGCAGGTGGCTCCGTCAAGATCTCTGCAGAGCTCCAGGCTTGGCGTGACGAGGGTCCGCTGAAGTTCGACTGGGCTCTGTGGGAAGGAAAGCTGCCCGATCTGAAAGACGCTACCGGCAAGGAAAAGGTCCTCGCGACCCTGAGCTTCACCGGCACTCCACCCAAAGACCCTGGCGAGCTCACCAGTGAAGGCAAGCACAAGCTGGCATGCAAGGTCGAGTTGGGGGACGAAGAGGCCGCGAAGATCGCGATCCGCACCTCGCTGCCGAAAGACCTGAAGGCGGGCGAGTATGGTATCGAGCTGAGCGTCAAGAGCGAGAAAGCCGAGAAAGATACCATCCGCAAGTTCTTCAGCGTCTTGGCGGCCGAAACGGCGGAACCGCCGCCGCCTGAAGAACCCCCCAAAGACATCGAGCTGGTCAACGGCTGGGTCGATTATGGCGGTCCCTATGAAGGCTCACGCGTCGAGGTGCAGGGCGGCATCGGCGTCGTCAGCGGCTTGATCAAGAATGGCAAACCCGGGCTGCTGGCACAGTTGGGAGAAGGCAAACGCCCCTTCGTGCGCTGCATCTACAACCTCAACCGCCACCAGCACACCCAGCGTGTCGACGCCCTCAAGGACGGCAAGATCCAGAGGGTTCGGGGATCCAACCAACACAGCTGGATCAGCCTGACGGGCATGAACTTCATGACCCGCGGGGGGCGGCCGCTGCAGTTGCTCTGTGGCGCCAGGCCTTACGGGAGCGGCTACACCCATCCGGGTTGGATGCGGGAGGGTCCGTTCGTCGTACTGAGCGGCCTGGCACGCATGCCCAGGAAGCGCGGTGTGCTCGCCCGCATCCCGCCGGCTCTGGCTCCGCGTGCCGGGCGCTTGATCTTCAACCAGAACCAGGACGGACAGACGCTGCGTGTGGACATCCACCGCAACGGGATCATTACGGTAGAGGGCGTGGCGCGCACGGGCTGGGTGTCCCTCGACGGGATCATTTATTCCAGGCCGCCCAACCGCAAGCTGCGACCGGTCTGTGGTTGGAGGGATTACGGCCACGGCTATCGCGGAGCCTACTGCCGCCGCCATGGCAGCCTCGTCGTGGTGGATGGACTCTTGCGGGGGGCCGCATGGGGCCGGCCCATGGCGATCTTGCCGCCCGGCCACCGGCCGCGCAAGCGCTTGATCTTCAATCTGAACAACCATGAACGCACCGCCCGCGTCGACGTGATGCCGAACGGCCAGATCAAGTGGGTCGCAGGCGGACGAGGCCACGGCTGGGTCAGCCTTTCTGGTATGCATTTCATGGTTTGAGACCGCGGCGCGGACCCGGGAACGGGCACGGAAACCCTGCGGGAGTGGGATTGATGAACAACGAAAGCGGAATCTCGGCCCAGCGGGTGCAGGCCAACGTCCCCTTTGATATCACGACGGGAACACGGCATGAGTTCGTGTTCGTCGAGCCCGGGGATCCGGACTTCGTCGACGCACAGCAGTCCCTCAGCCAGGCACAGAAAGTCGAGAAGCCGCCGCTCTCCGCTCCTCAGGGCTCAGCTAGCGCCAGCGCCGTTGCGGGCGTGAGCGGCACCCCCGGCACGGGAACGACGGTGCGCGGAGGCAGCACGGGGGGGGCCTACGATCCCGCCTACGTCCAGGGTCAGGGCGGAGTCAGTGGGGAGCCTGGCCTCGCAGCGGGCCGGCCGCAGTGTGCCCCGGGGCCTGGCATCTACGACCCCGAACATGTCGAAGGCAAGGGAGGGGCGGGGCCTCAGGGGGGGGACGGAACATCTCCTGCGTCCAAGCAGGTTGTTGACACGCCAGCGGTCGGAGACGTGCGTTTCGTCCCGGGCTCCCTCAAGGTCTCCGGTGGTTTGGCCTTCGCGCCCGAATCTCTCGAAGTCACCGGCGGCTTCGGCTTCACGCCAGATTCTCTCGAGGTCTCGTCTGGCCTGGGCTTTGTGCCGGATTCGCTCGAGGTCTCTACCGGCCAGGATAGCGAGCCCAAACAAGCCGGCATAGCGAAAGCAGGCGCAGCGGCCGCGGCGGCCTGAGCAGCAAAGCCTGGTCTCTTGTGCTCGGGGTCCACTCCGTTATTCCAAGCTGTCCGCTGGCGCGCGCGTCCAGAATCCCAGGTCGCCGTCATAGTCCCTGAAAAAGCTGGGGGAATCGGCGCGGGCACCGCCGTCGTCGGCCTGGTTCAGGAATTGGCTGTAGATCGTCAAGCGGCCGTCGGGAAGGACCGCCAGCCGCAACGGCACGTCACCTGCCAGGTACGGATCGAGCAGAGATTCCCCCAACAGGCTTTCAATCTCTGACAGCTCCTGCGGAAAGCTACCCGTCTGCCGTTCGACCCGGTGGCAGGCCACCAGGGCGCGCAGGCAGCGTTGGGCGGCCAGGCTGGTCTCGCAGGTCCTCAATTTGCTGGCGAAGGACGCGAGAATCAAGCCAGCCTGCATGCTCCAAATGCCAAACAGCTCTTAGCAGATGCCCCACGGAGCATCCGTGCTCAGCGCAGATTTCCCTCACCAGAGGAACAAAGCCTGGCATACTGTTGGCCGAGAATGCCGCCGCGGAGTGTGTATGAACATCCTCATCATCCAGCCGGGTTTTCCCGCCGAGATCCCGTATTTCGTGCGTGGACTGGCGCAAGCAGGCGCGCGCGTCCTGGGGGTCGGTGACCAACCGCGCGGCTCGCTGCCCGCGGTCGCCCAGGAGGGCCTGAGCGCCTACCTGCATGTCTCCAATCTGTGGAATGCGCGCGCGCTGGTCGCTGCCCTCCGTGCCTGGCCGCTGCCGCTCAAGCTCGATCGTGTCGAGTGCCTCTGGGAAGTCGGCATGGAGCTGGCCGCCCTGGTCCGTGAGGCCTTCAAGCTGCCCGGGCTGAGCCGCCAGGCGACGCAGCTGTTCCGCGACAAGGACCGCATGCGCTCGGTGCTCGACCTGGCAGGCGTGCGGAATCCGCGCCACCGGCTGGCGAAGACCGACAGCGAGGTGTTCGCGGCCGCCCAGCACACGGGCTTTCCCTTGATCATCAAACCGGTCTCCGGCGCTGGCTCGGCCAACACCTACCGCATCGACGACGCGCAACAGCTGCAACGGGTGGTTGTGGCGCTGCGCCATATCCGCGAGGTGGTCGTGGAGGAGTTCATCAAGGGCACCGAGTACACCTTCGACACCGTCTGTGCCGGCGGCGAGATCTTGTTCCACAATATCGAGCTGTACCGCCCCGATATGCTGACGGCGCGCTCGGTGGAGGGCATCAGCCCCCAGACCATCTCGCTACGCGATCTCAGTGCACCTGTCTTTGAGAGAGCGTACGCCATGGGCCGCAAGGTGATCGAGACGCTCGGTTACCGGACCGGCTTCACCCACATGGAGTGGTTCCACACCGAGCAGGATGAGGTGGTCTTCGGGGAGATCGCAGCGCGGCCGCCGGGAGGTTGCTCGGGAGAGCTGATGAACCGCACCTGCGACTTCGATGTCTACCGCGCCTGGGGTGAGGCGCTGATCCACGGCCGCCTGAGCGACAAGCCTGAGCGTCTCTACAACGTCGCCATCGTCTTCAAGCGCGCCCGCGGCCAGGGCTGCATCCAGCGTGTGAAGGGACTGGACAAGGTCGTCGGCGCGCTCGGCCAGAGCTACCTGCGCCATGAGCTGCTGCCACTGGGGGCGCGGCGGCGGAACTGGAGGCAGACGCTGCTCAGCGATGGCTTCTTGATGCTGCGGCATCCCGACCTGAAGAAGACCCTGGAGATGGCCGATCTGGTCGATCGCGAGCTGGTGATGTTCGCGGGGCAATAGGCCAGCAGTGCCTCCGCGCACAAATTCGGGTCCAGTTCTTGCGTCGCCGCGACCCGCTCAGAAGCCGCTCTTGAGGATGAAGAAGGCGGCGTGTTGCTCGCCGTTGACGCCTGCCGAGGCGGTCATGTGCACCGACTCTACGTTCCAGTCCCTCTCGAGCAGGGTGGGGAGAGCCCCGCCGTCCAGCTTGGGGTCGCTGCCTGTAAGGGGATCGCCACGCATGAGGAAGGTTGCGCCATCGGCGCGGGCTCGTACGACCTTTTGCATCGCCTTGCTCCTATGTAGTTGACCAGATTCTACGAACGTACGACCCAGCTCGCCAGCCAGGGCACCACCCGGAGATGTTCCTCGTCGAGCCTCTCCAGACAGCAATGATCTTGCAGCAGCGCCAGACTGCCCAGATCTTCGCGACCAGCGGGCTGGAAGCGGGCAAGGGCGGCCAACTCCTTCAGCAGCGGGCGCGCCTCCACGGGCAACGACTGCCATGCGTCGGCAAACAGCCGTCGTGCGCTCTGATGGCGCTCCAATGCATCGCGTTGCGGGCTGACCAGGAAGTCCGGAGCGCGCTGCCACTCAGCCAGCAACTCCTGGCAGTCGAGCAGCCGTGACCAGATCGCCGCCAGGCGCAGGCAGACCGGATGCCCACCCAGGGCCCCGATCAACGCCGCCAGCCCGCGGAGCTCGTCTTCTCCCGGTTCCTGCCCCCGACTCTTGCGGGCCTCGCGAAGAAAGAGCGCCCGGGAGGCTTCCAGGTCGAGCCCTGCCAGCTCGAGGATCTGTTCGCCGCGCAGCTGCAAGCGTTGTCGCGAGCAGACCAACAGCCGCAGCTCGGGCCAGGCTTCCAGCAACTCCCCCCAGCCGGGGGCCTCGGAGGCGCGTGCCTCACAGCCGTCGAGCAGCGCCAGCTTGAGGCCCGGCCGGGTAGTGCCGGCCAGCCAGGCGGACAGGCGCTCGGCTGTCGCCCCTTCCGGCAAGGAGTCGGCGTTGAGCGTGCAGACGCCGCCGGGGAATCGTGCCGCTTCGCGCTCCAGCCAAGCGTGAGCGAGGCTGGTCTTGCCGACGCCGGGGGAACTGCAGACACAGACCAGCCGGCAACCCGCGTCGAAGTGTTCGCCGATGTGTGCGAGCTCGCGGTCGCGGCCCAGCAAGGGGGCTCGCAGGCCCAGGGGCACGATGGGCTGCGGATGGGCCCGTTTCGCCAGCAATTCCGCCCGCAGCGCGCAGGTCTCGCGTGAAGGGTCAACGCCCAGCTCGCGCTGCAAGACCAGACACAGAGTGTCGTAATGTTGCAGAGCCTCGCTGAGCTGACCGGCTCCGGCAAGACTGCGCATCAAGGCGCGGTGGGCGGTCTCTTTCAGCGGGTCGAGCAGGAGCCAGCGGCGCGCCCTCCGCGCCGCTTCCTCGTGGGCACCACGGCTGTCGAGCAGCTGCAACAGAGACCCGAGCGCGCCTGTCAGATGGCGGTACAGGCGCTCGGAGCGCTCGAGCTTCCAGTTGTCGAACAAGGGGCAGCCCCGCAGGTTGAACCCGCGCAGGAAGTGGTCGGAGTAGAGCGCTACGGCCCGGGTCAGCGCGCCCTCGGCGCCGCTTTGCCCGGCCTGGGCCGCAGCCAGCTGCGTCTCGAATTGCAGGGCATCGACCCAGAGCGTGGTCGCGGGCAGAGCGATGCGCTGCCGGTCGGCTTCCAACGGCGTGGGCATGACCCGGTTGAGAGCCGACAGCGTGCGCCGCAGGCTCGCGCGTTTCTTGGACATGTCGCCGGACCACAGCAAGCCCGCCAGGTCGTCGCGCCGCTGGCTTCCGCCCTCAAGGGCAAGCACGCACAGCAGCGCGACCGCCTTGCGGGTGTCGGGGCGCAACGCCTGTCCGTCCAGCTCGAGGCGCGGGGAACCAAAGGTATGCAGGCACAGTCCTGTCATGGCTCACTGGCGCTGTTTGCGCACGTCGTCGAGGATCTTCTTGAGGTCGACAGACTCGAGCATGCGGGCGAACTCCTCGTCGTTGAGCAGCTTCTGCACGCCCTCGTGGTTCCAGACGGCGTCGAAGTCCTTGCTTTCGACGGCCGCGCGCAGCGTCGCGTCTTGAGCCAGCTGCTTGAGGGGTTGGTAGTCGCGTAAACTCGCGAGTTGCGGGTGGTTCTGCACCGCCTCGATCAGCTCGGGGTCTTCGCGCATTTCGTTGGCCAGCTGCAGCGGTGCGAGAGCGGGCAACTCAGAGTCCCGCAGCCAGGGCTCGAGCAGCATCGAATAGACCCGTGAGCCACGCACCTCGGCGGCCACCTGGGGCTGGAAGGTCTGCAGTTCGAGGATGAACAAGGCCATCAAGCCGTAGACGCAGGCGAGCAGGCCGAAAACCAGGGCTCCCAGCGGAGAGCGCGTCTTGGCTGGGCTCTCCTGCTCTTCTTCGCCGCCGTCGGGGTCCTGCTGCGCCGTCTCTGCTCGTTCCGCGGCAGCCCTCTTCGCGCTGCGGCGCGCCAGCCAGAATCCCACGGCCAGAGTGCTGCCCAGGCCGATGTCGACAAGCGCAAACATCAGCACCGGGGCGAGCAGGCTCTGCAACACCACGGGCACTCCCTGGTTGTGCAGCAACGGGTGCAAGGCCTCGGACCACCAGGCCGCCGCGCACAACGCCACGAGGCCGACGCCCATGGCGAGCAGCGCCCGCACAGCGCCGCGCAGGTAGCCGTAGAAGACGAAGAACAGCACGCCCACGGCAAACAGCAGATCGACACCGGTCATGGTTTTCTCCGCAGGCCAGTCGGTCCCGGCCTGGTCTGGAACGTTCTCATCATAGGCGGCCTGCTGGGTCGCCGACAAGGCCATGGACAGTGCTTGTATTCAACCTTGAAATGGTTAACGTAAGCGTTTTGCGGTCCCGTGGGAGCTGAGCGTGGCGCACGACGGCTTGACCTACAGGCAGAGCGGTGTCGAGGTGGCACTCGGCGACGCCTGCTCGAAGCTGGCCACCGAAGCCTCGCGGCGCACTCTGCAGAACCGTCACGGACGCGCTGGCGCAGTCGTTCCCGGCAGCCTGGGCGGCTATTCCCCGACTCTGGCTTTCGGCCCCCAGCGCATCGGTGTCACCAGCGACGGCATCGGCACCAAAATCGAGCTGGCCGAACGCACGGCCAGCTATCACAGCCTGGCTTTCGACCTGCTGGCGATGGTGGCCGACGACTTGATCGCTGCGGGCATCGAGCCGAGCAATGTCGCCAACATTCTCGATGTGGACCGACTGGACGCAAGCGTTGTCTCCCAATTGATGCAGGGGCTCGAGGCCGCGGCTGCCGAAGCCGGCGTCGCGATCGTTGGGGGCGAGATCGCCGAGCTGGGTTCGCGCGTAGGGGGCTACGGCCCTGGCATGCACTTCAACTGGACCGCCACGGCGCTGGGTGTACCACTGCCAGGTTTTGGTGGACAGGTTTCGGCGGGCGACACACTGGTGGCTGTCGCCTCGGACGGGCTGCGCTCGAACGGTTTCAGCCTCGCCCGCGCGATCCTGTCGCGGGTTCATGGTGAGCACTGGCACGAGACGCTCTGGCAGGGCAAGAGCTGGGGGGCCTGGCTGCTGACGCCCTCCAGGATCTATTGCCGTCACCTGGTGGCCGCCCACGAGGCGGGAATCCAGCTCAAGGCTGTCGCGCATATCACCGGTGGTGGTCTGCCCTCGAAGTTGCGGCGCATCCTGCCCTCCGGCTGCGGTGCGGTTCTCGACGAGCTGTTTCCGCCCCAGGATTGGGTGCTCGCATTGCAGCGTCTGGGAGGGGTCGCGGATGCGGAGGCCTACCGTTGCTGGAATATGGGGAATGGGCTGTGTGTGGTGGCCGAAGACCCGGCGGGGCTGGTCGCTTTTCTGGCTGAACGTGGGCTGCAGGCGCGTCCAGCCGGGCGCGTCGAAGTGGGCAACAGCCTGCGCTTGAAGAACCTTGGGGCCGAGGCTGGCGAGGCTTGGCTCGAGCTGCCGTTGGACACTTGAAGGTCTGCGGCCAGACAACGAAGGAAAGATGGCGCATCGCATCGAAGTGGGACTGAAACCGGGCAGCCGCGACTTCCGCGCCGAGCGGGTGGCTCGGCTGTTCGGCCAGCTGCTGGGCGCCGCGGTGCAGGTCCGCAGCGCCGACGTCTTCCGCTTGAGCGAGGATCTGCCCGCTGAGGCGCAGTCCCAGGCGGTGGCCTGTCTACACGATCCCGTGGCGCAGAGCGCAGCCTGCGATCAGCCCCTGTTCGAGACGCCTGCTGCGTACGTCGAGATCGGCTACAAGGCGGGCGTGACGGACAATTCCGGCAGCACGGCTGCCGAGATGCTGCGCCATGCTCTGCGGGAGGCCTGGCCCCAGAGTGGGGCCGTCTTTACCTCGGTGTTGTACGCCCTGTACGGCGACTTCGACACCAGCCAACTCGACGAGGCCACGCTGCTGCAGAAAGCGGGCCCTTCTGCGTCGGGCGGCAGCGCGAGCCTCGGCAATCCCCTGATCCAGTCTTGCCGTGCCGCTGCGGGGGTCGACTGGGACCCGAGTCGTTTTCCCCTGCCGCGGGTAGAGCTGCACGCGCATCTCGATGCCGAGACCTTTGACCTGTACCGCCTGCAAGAAGAGCTGGAAGCGCTCAGCGACGCCCACGTCTGGAGTCTCGATGTGCGCGAGCTGTTCGCGATCCGCGAGTACTTCGCGCGCAAGGACGTGCAGCAGCACCGCGACCGGCTTGGGCTGTCTGAGCCGACCCGCTGCGAGATGGAGATCCTCGCCCAGACCTGGTCGGAGCACTGCAAGCACAAGGAATTCAATGCCCGCATCCTGGTGCGCGATACGCGCAGTGGCAAAGAATCCGAGATCGAGGGCCTGTTTCCCAGCTATATCCGTGCGGCCACGCACAGCATCTCTGAACGGCTCGAGGCGCGCGGTGATAGCTGGCTGCTGAAGGTCTTCGACGACAATGCGGGCATCGTGCGCTTTTCTGCCGACCAGAACTTCGTCTTCAAGGTCGAGACCCACAACAGCCCGTCGGCTCTCGAGCCGTACGGTGGCGCCTTGACCGGCCTGGTCGGGGTGCATCGTGATCCAGCAGGCACTGGGCGTACGGGCGCGCAACTGCTGTTCAATGTCGACATCTTCTGTCTGGCTCCGCCTGACTACGACGGGCCCCTGCTACCGGGCATGCTGCATCCGCGGCGGGTCTTCGAGGGCGTGCGCAAGGGCGTCGAAGATGGCGGCAACCAGAGCGGCGTGCCGACCATCAATGGCAGCCTGGTCTTCGATGCGCGCTTCCGCGGCAAGCCGCTGATCTTCTGCGGCGCCGGGGGTCTGATGCCCGCGGAGATCGCGGGCGTACCCACCCATGCCAAAGCGATCGAGCCCGGCCACCGCATCGTGATGGTGGGAGGACGCGTGGGGGCCGACGGGATCCACGGCGCGACCTTCAGCTCGCGCGAGATCGACGAGTCCAGTCCCGCGACTGCCGTGCAGATCGGTGATCCGATCACCCAGAAACGCACACTCGATTTCCTGCGCGAAGCGGCGCAGCATGGCTGGCTGCAGGGGGTGACCGACAACGGCGCGGGCGGCCTCTCGTCGTCGATCGGCGAGCTTGCCTTGCAGCCGGGTGGGGCGGAAGTCTGGCTCGACAAGGTGCCGCTGAAGTATGCCGGCCTGGCGCCCTGGGAGATCTTCGTCTCCGAGTCGCAAGAGCGCATGACGCTGGCCGTACGCGAGGCCGACGTCGAGGCGCTGGACGCGCTGGCGCGGCGGCGCAATGTCGAGTTGTCGGTGATCGGCCGTTTCACCGACACCGGCCAACTCGAGGTGCGCTATGGCGAGCGCTGCTTCGCCTGCCTCGAGCTCGATTTCCTGCATGAGGGCGTGCCGCGTAAGGTGCTCGAGGCGCGCATCCTGCCTGCGCCGAGCGACCTGCGCCTGCCGCCCTGGCCATTGGACCTGGGCAATCTGTTGCAGCGCGTGCTGGCCCGGCTCAATGTCTGCAGCCGCGAGCCGCTGATCCGCCAATACGATCATGAGGTCAAGGGACGTACGGTGCTCAAGCCGCTGTGCGGTCCCGAGCTCGACGGCCATGGAGATGCAGCGGTCATCTGCCCCGACTTCCGTCAGCCGTTCGTCGGCATCGCGGTGGCCCATGGCATCTGTCCGCGCTACGGCGACTTCGACGGCTACAAGATGGCGCAGGGGGCCGTCGACGAGGCCGTACGCCAGATCGTGGCGGTCGGTGGCCGGTTGCCCGATTTCGACACGCCGGGTCTCGATATGTGGTCGCTGAACGACAACTTCTGCGTGCCCGATTCCGTCTGGCAGCCCAAGAAGAACCCTGACGGCCGCGAGAAACTGGGCAAGCTGGTCGAGATGTGCCGTGGCCTGCACGATGCCGTGGTGGCCTTCGGGACGCCGCTGACTTCGGGCAAAGACAGCATGAAGAACGACTTCGCCAAAGGCGGCGTGAAAGTGTCGGTTCCTCCGACCTTGTTGGTGACCGCGGCGGCGCGCATCGAAGACATCCGCCGCTGCGTCACGGCCGATTTCAAGGCGGCTGGCGACCGCATCTACGTGTTGGGTCAGACCGGCGACCATCTCGGCGCTTCGGAATACCTGGCGGAGTGCGGCTTGCCGGGCAATGCCGTGTCGGGCGTCGATCTCGAGGCTGCCCACAGACGCTACCGCACTGTTGCCGAAGCGACCTCGCGAGGTCTGTTGCGTTCCTGTCACGACTGTTCGGACGGAGGTCTGGCGGTGGCTCTGAGCGAGAGCGCGATGGCGGGCGGCCTGGGGGCCGAGGTTTGTCTCACCGGGCTGCCCTACGAGGGGCGGCAGCGTGCGGATGTGATGTTGTTCTCCGAGACCCACAGCCGTTTTGTGGTCACGGTGCGCGAGGCGGACGCCGAGGCTTTTGAGCAGCTTTTCCTGGGGCAGGCCTGGGGTCTGCTCGGCAGAGTGCTGGGCGATGGACGGCTGTCTGTGATCGCATCCGACGGCAGTTCTCTGATCGACGTGCCGCTCGCTTCCTTGAAGGCTGCCTGGAAAAAGACGCTGGACTGGCTATGACACACACGCCACGCGCCCTGGTGCTGTTCGGGCACGGCATCAACTGCGAAGAAGAGACCGCCGAAGCCTGGAGGCTTGCGGGTGCCGAAGCGCGCATCGCCCATGTCAACGACCTGGTCGCTGGCAGCCTGACGCTCGAGGGGTTCGACACTCTCAGCCTGCCGGGCGGTTTCTCCTTTGGCGACCATCTCGGCAGCGGCCTGGCTCTGGCCCGTTTGCTGCAGCACGCGCGGCCGGGTGGGCGCTCTCTGGTCGAGCAGATCCGGGCTTTCGCGGCCGCGGGGGGCTTCGTGCTCGGCATCTGCAACGGCTTCCAGGTGCTGGTGAAGAGTGGCTTGCTGCCCGATCTCGACGCGGATGGAAAGCCCCAGGTCTCGCTGATCCACAACGACTCCGGCCGCTTCGAAGACCGCTGGGTCCGGCTGTCGCCGGCCGCGAATGTCGCGCCTGTCAGCGCCGGCTGGGGACCGCTCTTCCTGCCGGTCCGCCATGGCGAGGGCAAGTTGCTCGCCGACGATGCCGTGTTGGTCCGGCTCAAGCAGGAGGCTCGGGTGCTGTTCCGCTATGCGGATGCCGAAGGGCGGCCGACGGACGCCTATCCACAGAATCCCAATGGTTCCGCGGACGCCATCGCCGGTCTGTGCGACGCGAGCGGTCGCATTCTCGGCTTGATGCCGCATCCCGAGGCGTTCCTTAGCGCCTGGCAGCACCCATTCTGGACGCGCCTCGAGAGTCTGCCGGAAGCGGGCGACGGGCTGAAGATCTTCTCTAGTATTGTCAGCCAGCTGCAGAGCTGAGGCCTGACTTCGAGGACCTGCCATGCAACGTGCGCTCATCAGTGTCTGGGACAAAGAAGGCGTCGTCGACTTTGTCGCCGGCCTGAAGGCTGTCTTCCCCGCGCTCGAGGTGGTCGCCTCGGGGGGCACGGCCAAGGCGTTGCGTGAACACTTCGAAGTCACGGGAGTCGGGGAGATCACCCGCTTTCCCGAGTGTTTCGGCGGACGCGTGAAGACTCTGCATCCACGTCTGCTCGGGGGCATTCTGTACCGACGTGGCCGGGACGAAGAAGATGCCCGCAACCTCGAGATCACACCCGTCGACATGGTCATCTGCAACCTCTATCCCTTCGAGAGCAAGAAGGCCGAGGGCCTGGCGGGCGACGAGCTGCTCGAGTTTATCGACGTGGGTGGGCCGACCATGCTGATGTCGGCCGCCAAGAACTACAAATCGGTAGCGGTCGTCAGCAGTCCCCAACAATACGGCCGTGTGCTGCAAGAGCTGGGCGAGCAGGAGTGCTTGTCTGAGGTCACCCGCCGCGAGTTGGCGGCCGAAGCGGTCGCGCAGGTGGCGTTCCAGCGGGCGGCCATCCTCGAAGCGCTGGGGGGCGATCCCGACCGGCGTTTGTTGGCCTTCGAGAAGGCCGGCACGCTGCGTTACGGCGAGAACCCGCATCAGAAGGCACAGTACTTCCGTCGGCCGGGGGCTTTCGTTTTCCGGTCTGAGCAGGGCAAGGCGCTGTCCTACAACAACCTGCTCGACCTCGACGCTGCCTGTGAAGCGGTCTCGGCCTTGGAAGATCCCGCCTGCGCCGTCGTAAAGCACACCAATCCCTGTGGGCTTGCCACGGGCGACAACGCCGCGCAGGCACTCGAACGGGCCTGGGCCGGCGATCCCATCAGCGCGTTTGGTTCGGTGATCGCCTTCAACTGTCGGGTCGACAGTGCCGCTCTCGAGGTTCTGGGTTTTGGCGGTCCGAGGACGCAGCGCCGCTTCTTCGAGGTGCTGGCCGCGCCCGACCTCAGCGACGGCGCGCGGGTCCTGCTGGCCAAGGCCAAGAATCTGCGTCTGGTGCGTTTCGAACCGAGCCGCGAGCGTGAGCGCATGATCTCCATCCGCGGCGGGCTTCTGATTCAAGACAGCGACGAGGCCACCTTCAGCGATGCCGAGTGTGTGACCGATTGCCCCTTCCCAGAGACTCTGCTGCCGCTGGCGCGGTTCGCCGTACTGGCGAGCCGGCAGGTGCGTTCGAACGCGATCGCCATCGCCCGGCAGCTGCCCGATGGCGGACTGCAGCTGCTCGGTATCGGTGCGGGACAGCCCAACCGGGTGGCTGCGCTGCGGCTTGCGGCCGCCAAGATGCTTCAGAATCTGGCCCTCGAAGGACACGCCGGCGAGCGCTTGAGCCCTGAGTTGGCCGAGACCATAGTCCTGGCCTCGGATGGGTTCTTCCCCTTCCCTGACAACGTCGACGCGGCGGCAGCCGCCGGCATCAAGTATCTGGTGCAGCCCGGAGGCTCGAGGAAGGATGGAGAGGTGGCCGAGCGTGCCAATGCCCTGGGCATGGCGATGTTGTTGAGCGGGTGCCGGCACTTCCGGCATTGATTCTCCAGGAGACAGTGGATGTGCAGCATCGTTGGTGTAGCTTCGGATCGGGACGTGGCCGAGGAGATCTATCTCGGGTTGTATGCGACCCGCAACCGAGGCTGTAACTCCTCGGGCATCGCGACCTACCAGGCGGGTGATCGCTTCTACTGGAGGCGTGGGGCGTCAGATATCGACTTCTTGTTCCGCGACTTCGACGTGGCTTCCCTGCCGGGCACGATGGGCATCGGCCACAACCGCTACGCGACCACGACCTCGAAGAAGGACCTGGAGAACGATGCCCAGCCGCGTTTCACCACGCGTCCAGGCATCGCCATCGCCTACAACGGCCACTTGGCGATGGAAGAGCTCAAGCCGCAGCTGATCTCTGAAGGCTGGTGCTTCACCACCAACAGCGACGTCGAAGTGCTGCTCTACGCATTCTGCCAGGCCCTGGTCGAGCTCAAGGCCTACCGCGCGCAGCCGGGTACGGAATTTTTCGTCGAGAAGTTGGTGCCGAGCTTGCGCGAGCTGATGGACCGCTTGAGCAATCAGGGCGCGTATTCTGTGGTCGCGCTGCTCGACGGCTACGGGCTGGTCGGCTTCACCGATCCCCACGGCATCCGCCCGCTGTCCTTTGCGCGCAAGGCCACCCGTGAGCGCAGCTATGCGTTCGCCTCGGAGACCACGGCTCTCAATCTGATGCGCGACTACACCGAGATCCGTCCCCTCGAGCCCGGCGAGGTCGTGTATGTCGACATGGAGCGGAACGTACACACGGCTGTGGTGCGTGCCAAGCAGCCGGCTTTCTGCGCTTTTGAGCCGGTCTATTTCGCGGAAACCGACTCAGTGTTGTTGGGCCAGCACGTCTACGAGATCCGTCAGAAGCTGGGCAGCGCGCTCGCCGAAGAGTTCCCGGAGCTGCGTGAGAAGGTCGATGTCGTCTGCCCTGTGCCCGACACTCCCATCGCCACGGCTACCCGGCTTGCGACGCTCTGGGACAAGGCCTACGGGGGCATCATCAAGCGGGCCGCGATCCGCAGCTTCCAGCAACCCAGTCAAGAGCTGCGCGAGCTGGCTGCCGACCTCAAGTACATCTTCGTAAAGCCCTCCCTTGAGGGGAAGCGGGTCTGCCTGGTCGACGACAGCATCGTCAGGGGCACTACGCTGCGCAAGATGGTCCGACGTCTGCGGGGCCTGGGCGCGCTTGAAGTGCATACCCTGATCACCTTCCCGCCGTTCCGCAATCCGTGCCTGTACGGCATCGACATCCCGACCCGCAAAAACCTGATCGCTGCCCGTCACGGTGGAGACATCGAGAAGATCCGCGCGGAGATCGGTGCCGATTCGCTGCACTACCTGTCCAAAGAAGCCCTGGTGCGCGTATTGGGGCGGCCGGGCGGGCTGTGCATGGCCTGCGTCGACGGACACTACGTGGACCGCAAACCCGCCGAGGAGGCGATGATCCCTTGAGCGCTCCTGCCGACAGCATCGTGATTCTCGATTTTGGCTCCCAGTACACGCAGTTGATCGCGCGCCGCGTGCGCGAGCTGGGGGTGTTCTGTGAGATCCTGCCCTGTACCACCCAGACGGACCTCTCCGGCTACGCGGGCATCGTGTTGTCGGGCGGACCGCAGAGCGTCTACGGAGAGAACGCGCCGAGCGTTTCTCCGGAGCTGTTCGCGCTCGGTCTGCCCGTGCTGGGCATCTGCTATGGCATGCAGCTGATGGTGCATCTGCTCGGGGGCAAGGTGCAGGGCGGGTTCCCGGGAGAGTACGGCCGCAGCAGTGTCGAGGTCGAGTCTTTCGACGGCCTGTTCGCGGGGCTCGGGGGGCAGGAACGCGAGCCGGTCTGGATGAGCCACGGCGACCGGGTGGTCCGCCTGCCCGAAGGGTTTGCGCGTGCTGCGATGACCGAGCGTGGTGTGCTCGCGGCGATCGAGAATCGTGAGCTGCGTTGCTTCGGTCTGCAGTTCCACCCCGAGGTGGCCCATACGCCACGCGGGCGCCACATCCTGCGCAACTTCGTGCGGGACATCTGCGGGGCGCGCGGCGACTGGACGATGCAGAACTTCCTCAGCAGCCAGATCGACGATGTGCGGGAGCGGGTCGGCGACAGCCATGTGATCCTCGGGCTGAGCGGAGGCGTCGACTCGGCGGTGTTGGCGGCGTTGCTGCACCAGGCCATCGGCCCGCAGCTGCATTGCATCCATGTCGACAATGGTCTGCTGCGTGAGAACGAGACCGAACAGATCGAGGCCGCCTTTGGTCCCAAGCTCGGCAGCGAGCTGGTTGTGGTGCGGGCTGGGCCGCGATTCCTCGAGAAGCTGGCCGGGATCAGCGATCCGGAGCGCAAGCGCAAGCTGATTGGCCACGAGTTCATCGCGGTGTTCGAGGAAGAGGCGCGCAGAGTGGGGAATGTCGAGTGGCTCGCGCAGGGCACGCTCTATCCGGACGTGATCGAGAGCGTCTCGGTCAAGGGGCCCTCGGCAGTCATCAAGTCGCACCACAATGTCGGCGGCCTGCCCGAGAAGATGGGGCTGAAGCTGCTCGAGCCCCTGCGCCACCTGTTCAAGGATGAGGTGCGCGCGCTCGGAGACGAGCTGGGATTGCCGCGCGAGATCCTCTGGCGGCATCCGTTCCCGGGCCCGGGCCTTGCGATCCGGGTGCTCGGAGAGGTCGCTGAAGACCGCCTGGCCACGCTGCGCCACGCCGACAGCATCCTGATTCAAGAGCTCCGTGAGAACCATCTGTACGACGAGATCTGGCAGGCCTTCGCTGTGCTCTTGCCGGTCAAGACCGTCGGGGTGATGGGAGACGAGCGGACCTACCAGAACGCGCTGGCGATCCGCTGTGTGACCTCGGTCGATGGCATGACCGCAGATTGGGCGCGGGTGCCGTCTGAGGTGCTGGCCGTGATCTCCAGCCGCATCATCAACGAGGTGTCGGGGGTCAACCGGGTGGTCTACGACATCAGCTCGAAGCCGCCGGGCACCATCGAGTGGGAGTGAGGCGGCTCAGGAGACCCGGGCTTTGTCGTTCCGGGGCTCGGGAATCTTAGCCAGCGCCGCATCCTCCGACCTCTGACGGCGCGCGTCAGCCTCGACAGTCCACCCCAGCAGGCAGAACAACAATCCCGATCCGCACAGGCTGAGCCCAGGCTTGACGGCGCGGGCGCCGCGGAGCGAGGACATCACCGCGACGACGCCCCAGCACAGACAGATCAGACCCAACCCCATCAACTGCCAACCGCGTGCCTGCATGACTCTCCCTCCTACTGGGGGATTGAGGGCCATCGTCTGGTCTACGGAACAAGGTTTTTTGGAGGTTGGGGAAGGGGCGCGCCCGGGTCGATTTTCCGGGCGGGGATAAGCCCTGTAGCGGCGCTCTGTGAGCGCCGGAAGCCTCCGCTGTAGCGGCGCTCTATGAGCGCCGGAAGCCGCCGCTGTAGCGGCGCTCTATGAGCGCCGGAAGCCTCCGCTGTAGCGGCGCTCTATGAGCGCCGGAAGCCGCTCT
>JAJDCP010000016.1 GCA_029260765.1 Planctomycetota bacterium | reverse complement strand
TAGGGGAGGGGTTTATCCCCTCCCGAGCGAACGGGCGGGGGTAAACCCCGCCCCTACTTTTCGGCACCAACGAGCCTACATTTGATGTGGCTAGACCCGCTGTTCATGCCGACTCTCACCCGCATCTGTCTAACTCACGCTTCGAGCAGCACCTGGTCGAGCTGCAACCCGGCACGGAGCTTCCTGCCCAATCCCGACAGCAGGCTGAGCACTCGCCCCAGCAACAGGATCTCGGTCGGCACCTGAAATCCCGGATGCTCGCGTGCGAGGTCGCCAAGCTTAGCGAACAACGCGCCGAGATGCACCTGTTTACGACGGGCGTAGAGCATGCGCTGCGCAGCCTCCAGGAACAACCTCGCGAACGGAAGGAAGTCGGGATTCTGCGCGGGATCCCTACCAAAGCCCATCTCTTCGAAGCTCTGGGCGACTACCTCCGCATCGCCCCCGAGGAAACCCAGCCCGAGCCTGCGCATACCCTTGACCTGCAACGGACGAAGGCGGCGCACCAGGCCGAAATCGAGCACCCCGAGGCGCGGACCCTCCGGCAAGATCAAGAAGTTGCCCGGATGGGGATCGGCGTGAAAGAAACCCAGCTTGAGGATCTGCTCGGTGTAGAAACGCACGACCAGCAAGGCCGCCTGGCGACCGCTGACGCCCGCGCGCTCAAGAGCCGGAAGATCTCCGAGGCGCACGCCATCGAGGCGTTCCATACAGAGCAGAGCGCCACTCGAATACGCACGATGCAGGCGAGGAATTACGATGTCATCGCGGGCTGTGAAGACCTTGCGGAACATCTCGAGGTTGGCGGCTTCATGAACGTAGTCGAGCTCTTCCTCGAGGCCCTTGCGCAGCTCCGCGAGCAGGCTCTCCAAAGGCACGCGGCGCAGCCAGGGGCGGACCATCAACAACAAACCAGACAGGTTCTGCAAGTCTGCGTCGATGGTGCGTCGGATGCCCGGATAGCGGATCTTCAGGGCCACGCGCTCACCGGAGCGCAACACACCGAAATGCACTTGTCCCAACGAAGCGGCCGCCACCGGGCGCGCCTCGAGCTCAGCAAAGACATCCCGCAACGGGCCGAGCTCACGCTCGAGGCGCGGCCGAAGACGCCCAAACGGCACGCTCGGCACCCGGTCCTGCAACTCTGCAAGCCGCTCGCAGACGATCCTGGGCAGGACATCGTTGCGCAGGCTCAAGAATTGGCCCGCTTTGATGTAGATGCCGCGCATTGCGGCGAGATTCCGTCGCAACCGGTCCGCCATCTGGCGCTGCAGCTGTGTGATACGGCGCTCGGAGGCCCCCAACCGCTGTGCCGCCCGCAGGCGGGCATAATCTGCCGCGGACCAGGCCAGCACGATCCCCAGGCGTCCCCAGCGTGCTGAGCGGTCGAGCATGTCGAGGCCTCAGCTCTGGGAGGGCGTCATGCCCTCTGTCGTGTCGCTGGGAACCTCGGGAAGCCCTGCAGATCCCTTGGCATCCGGCGACTCTGCCGCATCGATGCGCCGGGGATCGCGCATGTACTCAGAGACGGTGTCGGAGATCTGGGCGGCATGGAAGCCGTCGATGATGCGATGGTCAAAGGTGCCACACAGTCGCAACACAGGACGCACGACCAACTCTCCGTCCTCGACCCAGGGCCGATCTTTGACGGCTGTCACGACCAGCACCATCGGGCAGCGTGCGATCGGGGGAAACGGGGCAAAGCCCGACTCGATTCCGAACATGCCCACGCTGGTGACCATCGCACTGCCAAAGGGATCGCGGGGCAGGCCCATGCCGGGCAGGTGCAGATGCAGGCTGTTGCTCAGAAAAGACGAGAGCCACAACAGCGGGCGAATCAGCATGCCTGGCAAGAACTTGAAGAGGTTGCGGCTGCCTTTGTAGGTCGGGTCTTTCCCGGCCCGAATCGATTGCGCCTGCCCGCGGACCTGCCCCGCGATCTCGAACAGGCTCATGCGGTCCGCGTTTTCGAGTTTGGCTCCGCTCAGATCGCGGCCCCCATCGGAGGCGACCTGACAGAACATGTCCACCTGGTCCCGCAGGACCACCTTGCTCCCCCAGACCTTGCCATTCAATTCTGGGTGCTTGGCCAAAGCCCGAGCCACAGCCCGGATGACCAGGTGGGTCACCGTCACCTTGCCGTTTCCAAGCGCATTCAACTCTTCGAGGTAGGCGAGGCTCCGCGTCATGTCGAAATCGAGACTGCCATAGATGTTCGGATTGTTCGGTGGCCGCCACATCGCGCTGGCGATGCGGCGGAAGATCGATGGCTTGGCGAGTCCCCTGAAGCGAACAGTCACAGACCCACCCCCGCGGCAGAACAGACGGACTCTCTGCCTCCGCACCTCGCACGCGCGCCCACCGGGCTACGACTTGTCTTCGGGCGTCTCACAGGTATCGAAGAAATCCAACACATCCGCTGGCAACTCACTGGTCGAGGCTGCGTCGATAAACAACTCCGCACTCTCTCCCGGCTCTTTGTTCGAAAGCTCTGTGCGTCGGGTCGGCGGAACCGTCTCGTGCTCTGATGACTCGAAGAAACTCAAGGCCTGTTGCGTATCCCCAGCCTTCTTTTTGGACGACTTTTTGCTCTTACTGCTACTCTTCTTGCTCTTGGTACGTACTTTCGAGCTCTTGGGCGCCTTGACCTTCTTCTTCTTCTTGATCTCCGAAGGTGTGGCCTGGGTGTTGGTGTCGAAGAAATTCAACACGTCAGCGGGCAGCTCTGCAGACTTCCCATCCTTGCTCGCGACATCCACTTCCGCGGATTCGAAGAAGTTGATCACGTCCGCCGGCATCGAGGCCGTCCCTGTGCTGGGTGGTTTGCCCTTCTTCTTCTTCTTTTTCTTCTTCTTCTTCTCGACCTTGCCCGAGGCCGTATCGAAGAATCCGGCTACGTCATCGGGAAGCGAGTCGCCCGCAGTCACTGCGCCTACGGCTTCTTGCTGCCCCGAGCCGCCCGTATCGAAGAAATCCAGCACATCCGAGGGCAGGCCCGCCGAGACATCATCTCCATGCATGGCGTTGCGTACGGGCGCAGCTTGCTGCTGGTGGCTCTTGTCCACGACACCGCTCGCGGTGTCGAAGAACTCGACGATGTCCGACGGCAGGGGGCCGGTGTTCGCCTGCGAGTTCTCCGCCGGGGCGGTTGGCTCAGTCTGTTGGCGGGTCTCACAAGTATCGAAGAAGTTCATCACGTCCGGGGGCAGTTCACTGGTGAGCTCGGGCGACTTTGCCCCCCCGCGTTCTCTGGGCGTGGCGACAGCTCCCACCGATTGTGTGTCGAGCGTGATGCTCGCCGACTCGCAGGTGTCGAAGAAGTTGAGCACATCTGGGGGCAGCACCCCGCTCATCTCTGGAGACGACACCATCACTGGCGATTCGACGCTCTGGCTGCTGAATGCTTGGGATGCGACAGAATCGAAGAAATTGGCGACCTCTGGGGGGAGCTCGGCTTCGCGCGCATTCGACACGCGCCCTGTCTCTCTGGCCCGCTCACGCTGAGCACCCAGGGATTCATTGATGACATCATCGCTATAGACAGCGGAGAACTTCTGCTCGATCTCGCTGAACAAGGAGATATAGACCTCGACATCGCAGCGGGTCAACGTGTAGATCTGTTCGATCACATCGTCGGACAAGATGCCCGCAGAGGCGACGAGCAGGATGTCGTCGAACTTGTCCATCGGCAGGAATTTGTGCTCGAAGTACAGCGTGGGGGGCAGAAGGGAGAGGACATCATCCTCGATGTCGTAGTGGCTGACACGCACAAAGGGTTTCTGGAACTGGATCGTCAGGAAGCGCGCGATCTCTTTCTCAGTGATGTAGCCCTCGCGAACCAGGACCTCGCCCACATGCAGGCCGGTACCGTAGGCCATATCCTCGACCTGTTCGCCCTGCTCGAGGGTGATCAGGCCCTCTTTCAGCAACAGCGCCACAAGAGAGGTTTCCTGTCCTTGGTACGTCGTCATCGAGCCATCCTTTGCAGGCACCACGCGGCCGACCAGAAGATCAACCCCAGCAGTACCGACACCAACAGGTAGTTTCCAGGCGCTGCCGCCTGAAACGCAATGCTATCGCCATAGGGCGTCGCGTAGATCGTCGCCAACTCTCTCTGCAGATCCATTCCCAATGCTTGCGCCAATTGCTGCAACGGGAGATAGGGACCAACAACTTCCAGGCTCTCGAGAAATGCCCCTTCAAGCCCCGGTCCAGCCATGAAACCCGCGAGGAACGGCAACAAGACAACTACGCAACCCATGGCTACCGCCACCCAGGCGGCCGGGTTGTGGACCCCGCGGCAAAAACACGCCCTCAAAAAGGCGGCTAGCCACCATTTTGACCCAACCAGCAAGGGCGCGAAAGGGTAACCGCGAAGAAGCGACGGAACTACATGTACTAGAACAATATACACCGCCGGCTTTTTCGCGCCGACAGCGCGGCCCCCGGCTCCCGCCCTCTGTCCCTGCCAGACTGCCGACTCCGCGACCAGCAATAGCAGGTCGCCCAGCGCAACGACGAAGGCCAGTCTCACCCCAGCCAAAGCGTAACAGGACAGAAACAGCAGACCCCGCAAAACCCCATAAATCAAGAGGATGCGGGGGAGCGGCTTGACACCTGCGGAGGCCATCAGACGTCGAGGAAGCGGACATCACTCGAGTGTTTGACGATGTACGCGCGGCGTGGTTCGACTTTCTCGCCCATCAATACGTCAAAGATCCTGTTTGCCTCGATGGCATCATCGAGTTTGACCTTGAGCAGCGTGCGCATCTCTGGATCCATAGTCGTGTCCCAGAGTTGGCCGGGGTTCATCTCGCCAAGACCCTTGAAGCGCTTCATCGGCCAGTTTTTCCCGCCATTGTTCCGGGCAGTCTCACGGACCTCGACCAGAGTCTCAAGGTCATGGTCGCTGCTCTCAAGCGACAGACTGAAACGCGTCTCGCCCTCGCCATAGTAGTCGGCCAGCAGATCGAAACCGAATGCGGCCAGTCCCTTGAGCGCCGCACCGATCTCTTTGTGCTGGTGGTACTCTTCCAACACGGCTGTGGCTTCGCCGTTTTCCGAGCTCAAGCTGCCCTGTTTCAGCGTCAGGGCCTTGGCGCCAAAGATCGGCTCCACCGTCTCTCCATCAAAGACCAAAGCGATCGGCAGGCTGCTGTCTTCGGCTCGAGCGTACTGCAGATACTCGCGGAAACTCAGGCGTCGACGCTTCATTCCCAGTTCGAGATCTTTGATGGTGAAGAGCAGCTCGAGCAGCTCTTGCAGCCGCTCGTCCTCGAACACCTCCTCGGCATCCTTCCGCGCCACCGTCAGCTTGGCCTGCCCGGAAACCAGCTCGAGGATCGTCGCAGCCAGCTCCTTCTCAGAGTGCACGTAGCGGTTCTTCTTCTTGCGGCCTTTCCCCGTCGAGATCATGTAGAGCGGTGGTTGGGCGATATAGACTCTGCCGCTTTCGATCAAGCCTCCCATTTGTCGGTAGAAAAACGTCAGCAGCAGTGTGCGGATGTGCGAGCCGTCGACATCGGCGTCGGTCATGATGATGATCTTGCTGTAACGGACCTTGTCGGAGTTGAATCCAACCTCGGGATCAGGACCGATGCCGGTTCCCAATGCCGCGACGATGTCTTCGATCTCAGAATGTTGCAAGATCTTGTCTTCACGGGCTTTTTCGACATTCAAGATCTTGCCGCGGATCGGCAAGATAGCCTGGAAGATCCGGTCGCGCGCCTGCCGGGCCGAGCCACCGGCGCTGTCTCCCTCGACGATGAAGACCTCGGTCCGCGCGACATCTCTGCTACTGCAATCTGCCAACTTCTCCGGCAAGCCGCCGCTCGAAAGAACTGTCTTGCGCCGTGACATCTCGCGGGCCTTGCGCGCTGCTTCCCGCGCCTGGCGTGCCGACTCAGCTTTCTGGATGATCAGCTTCATCACGGCCGGGTTCTCTTCGCCGTACGTCGACAAGAAGTCACCCAGGATCTTCTCGACCGCCCCCTGGACCTCGGGATTCATCAGCTTCACTTTGGTCTGCGACTCAAACTGTGGCTGCGGAACCAATATGGAGATCACAGCGGTCAAACCCTCCCGCAGATCGTCGCCTGTGGGAGTCATGCCAGAATCTTTGAACAACTTCTCGCGCTTGGCGTAGTAGTTCATCGAACGGGTCAAGGCCGTCTTGAAGCCCGTCAAGTGCACCCCGCCATTCTCGGTCAGGATGTTGTTGGCGAAGCTGAAGATCACTTCGCTGTAGGAATCGGTGTACTGCAGGGCGATGTCGACCCGCACCTGCTCAAGACTTGCGCTGATGAAGACCGGTTCGTGCAGCGGTTTCTTGTTGGCGTTCAAGTCTGTGACAAAATCGATCAACCCGCGGTCGAAACGGAAGGTCTCGGAACGGCCTGTGCGCCGATCGCTAAAGCTGAACTCAAGACCACTGTTGAGGTAGGCGGCCTCTTTCAGACGCTGGCGGAGAATATCGTAGGAAAAGGACACATCCGGAAAGATTTCGGTGTCTGGCCGAAAACAGACCCGCGTTCCGGTCTTTTGTGTCTTCCCGATGACCTGAAAATCCGAGGTCTTCACTCCGGACTCGAAGATCAGGCTGTGGATCTTGCCGTCGCGGTAGATTTCGAGCTCGAACCAACTCGACAGCGCGTTGACCAGCGTCACGCCCATGCCATTGAGGCCGCCGGAGACCTTGTAGCTGCTGGCGTCGAACTTCCCTCCCGCACCGAGCTTGGTCACGATCAGCTCGGGTGTAGGAATACCGGCCTCCGGGTGGATACCCGTCGGGATGCCTCGCCCGTTGTCGAGGATGTCGATCGTGCCATCTTCCCGAATCACGACGCTGACTTTGTCGCAATGCCCAGCAAGGGCCTCGTCGATGGCGTTGTCGATGACCTCTTTGACCAGGTGGTGGATGCCCCCCGCACCGATGTAGGTGCCCGGCCTGCGGCGCACATGCTCGATATTCTCGAAGTGCTGGATATTCTCGGCTGTGTAATCCTGACTCATGAACCGACCTGTACCTAAACGCCTATACGACTTTGAAACAAATGGTGGTGATCTTGGGTCCCGGCAACTTGTTCCATGCTTCTAGCAGCTGGTATTTCCGGTAGGTCTTCAGCTCTTGATACAGAGCTGAGTTCTTGACCAGAACGTGCAGAGTGCCCTTTTTCAGCACGGAGACTTCGGACCAACGTGCCTCGGTCTCCGTTGTGATGGCTCGCCAGGTCGAAGCCAGACGACTGCCGCTTTGTTTCTTCGGCAGGACCCGCTTGAGAATGTCTCCGAGTTGGTCAACCATGCCCTGGCCTACAGCATCATGGGCATGGCGACATATAGATAGGTGTCGCCGATGCGGATCATGCCCGGTTTGCTCGCGTTTTCGACTTCAAAGATGATCGTGTCCTCACGAATCACCTTCAGCGCGTCGATCAGATACTGAGGGTTGAAACCGATCTCTGTCACCGTTCCTGGCGCGTCGATATCCATCACAATGGTCGATTCACCGAGCTCGGGCAGCGAAGACGACAAGGTCATCTGGTTGTTGCCGAACTGGAAGCGCACCGTAGAGCTGTTGGCGTTGGTAAACAGCGCCGCTTTACGCGCCACCTGCATGAACGCTTCGCGGTCCATTTGGATCGGCATGGCCAGTTGCGTCGGAATCACGCTGGCGTATTCAGGAAAACGGCCTTCGATCAGACGTGAGAACAAACGGCTGGTGCCGATCTCGAAACCGATCTCACTCTCGGAGACACGCAGGGACACATTCTCAGCACCCGTGCGCAAGAGCTTCTGCACCTGGCCCAGAGCTTTCAGCGGCACAACCTGGTACACCTGCTGGGGGCAGGAGCCAGCGCAGGAGCTGACTGCAAGGCGCCGCCCATCGGTCGCCACCAGGCGTAGAACTGTCGCCTCGAAATGAAACAGGACGCCATTCAGAGCGTACTTGCGGCTCTCCTGCGCCGTCGCAAACTCGGTCTGTCGAATCATACGTTCGAGATCCGCACCGGGAACCGAGACCTCTATCCCTCGGGCTTCGGGGAAGAGCGGGAAGTTGTCGGAGGGCTGCGCCACCAACCGGAAGACGTCACGTCCGGACCGGATGACGACCCGCGAGCTCTTGGCGTCGAACTCGAAGCTGACCCGATCGACCGCCAGCTCTTTGAGGATCTGCCCCAGTTCCCGTGCAGGCAGCAACACGTCGCCTGGAGTGTGGATCTCGATGCCAGGCACCACGGTTTCAGCAAACAGCTCGAGATCGCATGCCCGCAAAATCAGGCCGCCATCTTTGGCCGCCAGATAGAAGCACAGCAGCTCGGTTTTGGGAGAACGAGACGGCACTACACTAGCCAGTGCAAGGCAAGCATCACGGATCTCTGCCAGGGGGCACTCGAAGTGCATTGCTGGGCTCCTGAGGGTTGATGGACGAGGCGCCAGTCTACCAGATTCCGCTACGTGGGGTAAGGCCGTTCTGCTTTGATTCTGCAGCCTGACAGCGAATTTGGGTGGTCGATAAGAAACACCACTAGAAGAGAAGAAAGAATAGATGGAAAGACTCTCTTCTCTCTTCTTCTTAGCCAGATTTTCTTGTGGAAAAGACCCCGCGTCCGAACCATCTGGCAGATGGAACAAGGACTTGGATCTCGGCAGGCTGTGCACATCCCGATGTGGATCGGTCGTGGAGGGCTTGTGGAGGATGCGGACAAGTTCGGAGAACTCTCTGAGTTCTCCCCAGGCTGTGGAGAAACAGCCCGGTTTTGCACGCAGTTTTCCCGGGTTCTCCGATGCTCTTCCGCAGTCTGGGGCCGCCATCCTGCGTCCAGTCTTGCTTGCTTGGACAACGAGCGGCTGCGGCTCCGCAGGGGAGTCGTTGTTGTGTTCTTCGGTCGCAGGAGAACAGCGCTTGAGGTTTTCTTGCGGTTTTTTTTGGGCAGGACAGCCGTCCCAGACTGTCGCGCCTGCACGCGACACGAAGCGCCAAACTCCAGCCCAGATGACAACAAGGGAAGGGTTGATCCCCTCCCAAGGCACGGACAGACACGGCGCTGCAGCGTGTAGACCTAGTGAATGGTCAGCGTAGGAGTTCCGGACTCCATGCTGCGGATCGAGACCTGGGCAGCCATGTTCTCGGCGATCTTGGTGAACGCCTGGGCCACACTGGACTGGGGATCCGAGACCACCACCGGCTGGCCTGTGTCTCCGCCGATCCGGACCTTGAGCTCGATGGGCAACTCTCCCAAGAAGGGGACATTCAGCTCAGCGGCTGCCTTGCGGGCCCCACCGTGCGAGAAGATCTCCTCCCTGTGTCCGCACTGGCCGCACTTGTGATAGCTCATGTTCTCCACGATACCGAGCATTGGAATGCGGACCTTCTCGAACATGCCGACCGCTTTGCGCGCGTCGAGCAGTGCGATATCTTGCGGCGTACAGACGACCACGGCGCCGCTGACGTCGAGACTCTGGGACAAGGTCAACACAACGTCGCCGGTGCCTGGCGGCAGATCGACGATCAGATAGTCGAGTTCACCCCATTCGACATCGCGAAGGAACTGCAATATTGCTCCGTGGGCCATCGGTCCGCGCCAGATCACGGGCGCGTTGTCGTCGAGCAACAGACCCACCGACATGAACTTCAGCCCGTGGGCGTCGAGCGGGAGCATCTTGTTTCCCAGCACGGTGGGCTTGCTCTTGCGTCCGAGCATCATCGGTTGGCTGGGCCCATAGATATCCGCATCGAGCAGACCGACCAGGGCGCCGCTGCGCTGAAGACTGATCGCGATGTTGACAGCGACCGTGGACTTGCCCACTCCCCCCTTGCCACTTCCCACGGCGATCACATGTTTGACCTTGGGCAGCAGCGGTTGTTGTTGTCCCTGGTTGGGGGCGGCCGCGTTGCGTCGTACCTCGGCAGTCATCTGGACATCGGCGGCGATCACGCCCGGCACGGCGAGGATCAACTCAGTGGCTTTGTCCTTGAACTCCTGCTTGATCGGGCAGGCGGGTGTGGTGAGGTTGATGGTGACGGCCACCCGTCCCTCGGAGTCGATATCCAGCTTGGTGATGAAACCCAGCGAAACGATGTCACGATGCAGGTCTGGGTCTTCGATTTTCTTGAGCACATCGAGGATGGCGCTCTTCTCGACGGTCATGTTGGGCTCCTCGCGGCGGTGACCAGGGATTCTGGCCGAATGCAGCCGGGGTTATACCAGGAAAGCCACAAGCTGTGGAGGTCTGGCTAGCCACTGTGCGATTCTGCGCGTCGAAAATCCGACAGGTGGCCGCTTTCAACCGAAAATGTCGGCAAAGCTGCGTTGAAACCCAGCGAGTCGGCGCTGGGGGAGGGCATTGATGCCGGAGGCTTTCGGCCGCCCACCGCCGCCAAAGCGGCGCGCCAGCTCGTCAGCGTGGAACGGGCGGCGCAGCGGAGCACGGATCGAAACGCACAGGGTGCCATCCCCGTTGTCCAGCGCGACGGCGTGAGCCTGGCCAGGCTCACGCCGGGCGAGGTTGTTGGCGTAGTCGCCGATCACGCGGCGTGCCCAGGATTCGTCTGGTAGGGAGAGCACGCTTCCAGCCCCGCACTTGAAGGTGGGTCGGACTTCTTCGGCCTGGCGTCTGTCTTCTATCCGGCTCTCGCAGAGGCGGCGGGGAATCTCCGAGGATTCCATCAGCTGCCAGGGATCCGCCAACCCGTCCAGGGCCGCCAGTATTTCCTCGGGCTGGTAGACCAAATCGTCGCGGTCTCGACCATAGGCGTTGTAGTTCAAGAGTTGGCCGAGTTGTCTCAGGTAGCGGGAATCTTGGTCTTCCAAAGGCTTGGGCAAACTGGTGTTCAGCTTGCGGGCGCACATCTCTTGATTGTCTCCGTAGGCACCGACCATGGCCCACAGGCTGGAGCGGCCGCCAAGGTAGGCATCGACCAGGTAGGAGGAACAGGTCTCTGCCCCTGTGTCGATGTGTGCCTCGAGAATCCCTTGTCCAGCGACTTCTTGAGGATAGTCTCCCGGCTGGTGATGGTCGAAATAGAGGATGTGGTTGCCGAGCTCGAGATGTTTGGCAACAGATTTGATGTTGACGCGTAGGGAGATGTCACAGACGCGCAAGCGAGCTCCGGGCTCCAAAGGCACCTGAGCGATGAGCGCGATATCGCGCTTGACGCCTGTGATCAGCTTACTGGAAGGCCTGGGTTTGGCCAATCTCAGCTGGTGTATGGCGCAGAGGCCGTCGGCGTCTCCGTTGAAAATATCGTAATCGGCCATCGGGAAACCTTCGAGGGAAAGAAAAGCCTGCGCATCTTCACTGTTTGCAGGTTCGGGTTCAATCCCCCGCCGTCGGATTCCGATAGAAATGATGCAAGGATGTACGGTCAGAGAGAACTGACCGCACCTAGTCCGGCCGGCTTCGTGCACGGCCTCTTCAGGAGCGATTCATGAGTCACAACACCGAAAACGTCGCAACCGAATGCAGCCATTGGACCGCGAACGAGTCGGTACAGTCCTCGGATCCGGTGCTGGACTGGTATACCGGACACGGCCACGGCGATTGACCCCGCCAGTCAGTTTGCAGGCAGGTTTTCCGGAGGGGTTTCGCTCCCTTCAGAATACGCATGGCTGCTCCGCAGCGGCACGGTGGTCGCGCGGCAAGTGCTTGCAATGGTTGGGAAATGCCGCGATCCTTGAAGAACATTTGCGGATGGCAGCATACGCCGGGCTGAACGGGTCTGGCCAGAGGTCCAACCATGGCAGACAAGGGTGGTCAGGAAAAGCCTCCTTCGAAGACTCCTGATAGCGGACGAGGCAAGGGACGTGGTTTCGAGCGCAACCTTGCGGGGATCAGCAGGAAAGCTGCGGACCAATTCGCGGGGCGAGGTCGGAGATCAGCGCCCGTGGTCCGGAAGCCCTTTGCCTGGTTTCCCTGGCTTCTTGGTACCGTCGCCGTCCTGGTCGTGCTCGGCTTGCTGATGCTGGTGATCTCTTCGGGCAGAAAGCCCTGGATGCCGAGCCCGCTGCAGACGGCGATCGCGGATTCCAGCAACATACAAGTCAAGCTGACGACTCGATTCGGGATGCAGCTCGTGCTGATCCCGCGCGGCGAATATTACATGGGCTCGAGCTCGAGCGACCCTCACGCCGGCAAGGACGAAGAGCTGCACACCGTAGTGATCAGCCACTCATTCTATATGCAGCGCCATGAAGTCACGGTCTTTGAGTGGCGTGTACTGCTCGGAGAGAGCCCCGAGCGCTTCCCGACCAATCCAGACGCGACGACACCTGTCGAGAGCGTGACCTGGCTGCAGGCGGTGACGTTTTGCAACTCCCTCTCCGAGCGTGAGGGGTTGCCGTCGGTCTATGCCTTCGAAGAAGAGCAATGGTCCGTAGTAGACCTCCACAACGGAGGCTACCGTCTGCCGACTGAAGCCGAATGGGAGTATGCCTGCCGGGCAGGTACGGTCTCTCGCTATTGGCAGGGTGAGCTTCTGACGAGCAAAGACGCCAACTTTGACGCCCGCAAACCGCTGCCGGACACACCTCGGGCGAGCAGCCCGGGCGAGCCTGTGCCGGTAGGAAGCTATCCTCCCAATCCCTGGGGCTTGTTCGACATGCACGGCAATGTGGCCGAGTGGTGCTGGGACTACTACGCTGAGGACTACCCGGAGTCGGCGACGGACCCTGTCGGTCCACCCTCAGGCGCCATGCGCGTGTACCGCGGGGGCAGTTGGTTCAACTCGGCACTTTTCTGTCGTACCGCCACCCGCAACCGCTTGCCCGAAGATGCGCAGCGCGACTTCGTCGGTTTCCGCGTGGTGCGCAGCATCACACCTTGATGATCAAGCAGGAGCCAGGCCCAGGGCGCCCGGATTCATGATGCCCTGCGGATCGAGCTGGCGCTTGACGCCCGCTAGCAGGTCGAGTGCGGTCGCGCCGGCAAATTCGCGGAACCAGGGAGCGAACAGGCGTCCGATGCCGTGGTGGTGGCTCAATGAGCCTCCGTGGGCCAGGATAGCGTCGACGACCTGCTGGTGGAATTGCTGATAGTCTTCCAGCTGACGATCGCGGTCGATCGGGCTGGTGAAGATGAAGTAGAGGTTGGCTCCGGTCTGGTAGGCGTGGGATATGTGGCACATAGCCAAGGTACGCGGGCGTGCCTTGAGAACCTGCCGCACCCCCTGCCGCAATGCATTGAGGCCTGTCCAGGAGACGCTGGTTTCGAGCGTATCGACGATCAATCCCAGATCCATCATCGGCGCGCGAAGATACGGGTGATGGAAGCGTTGCTTCCACCATTTGCGAGTCGGTCCTGGTCCGAGAGGCAGGGCGCCTCGCAGCAACGCCAACGCGTGCACCCGGGCGGCCAATAGCAGTCCGCTCTGGGTGTCTCCTTCAGCACTGCCGAGCATCAGGCAGCGCTCTCCCGGTTTGTATCCCAGGCGTTGGAGCCAGGTGTCGGTGGTACCGCCCGCCATGCCGTTGAGTTTGAGTCCCAGCTCGGTCTCTTCAGGATCGGAGAGGCGCAACACGCCTGGACGCCCGAAATCGGCCTGCAGGATTTCACGCAGCAACTCGACGCCCTTTTCCCAACTCGGCAGAAAGAAGCTGAAGAAACTGCGGCCACGCACCGGCCAGATCTTCAGGGTGGCCTCGGTGATGATCCCCAGGCAGCCCTCAGAGCCGAGAAAGATATGCTTCCAGTCCGGCCCCGTCGAGGTGCGGGCGTAGGGCTTGCAGTCGATGCTGCCGGCGGGTGTCAGCACTTTCATACCGAGCACGATGTCTTCGATCTTGCCGTAGTAGGTCGATTGTTGGCCTGCTCCTCGAGCCGCCAGCCAGCCGCCGACCGTCGAGTGCTCGAAGCTCTGCGGGAAATGCCCACAGGTGAAACCCTGCTGGTTGAGATAGGCCTCATAGTGCGGACCGAGCAGGCCAGCCTGGACGCGGGCAAAACCAGACTTGGCATCGACCTCGAGCACGCGGTTCAGATGCCGGCTCAGGTCGAGGCAGATGCCACCTTGCGGGAACTCTGTCGCGCGAGTGACCGAGGTCGACCCGCCCACCGGCACGATCGGCATCGAGTGGCGGCCACAGAAAGCCAACAACGCATCGATCTCGGCCTCATTGCGCGGAGCGACCACAGCGTCGGGAGCCTTGGGGAGCTGGCCGAGCCGGAAGCGCAGCACATCAAGGTAGGATTGGCCACTACTGCGCCGCGCGCGGGCGACGTCAGAGGTGTCGACGTTCTCGGGACCCACCAGCTGTTGCAGCTCGTGCAGCTGCTCGTCACTCAGCTGCCCCGGAGCGACGCGCAGAGGCTCGTCGCCAGCCTGGAAAGGTTGCTCGAAGGCGGTGTCCGAGAGATTGAACTGCTCGCGCAGCGCCTCGCGGGTGGCAGCATTGAGCGCACCACTCTGGGCGGGATCGCCCCAGCGTATCACAGACCGGAAGGTGGGTGCGGGCACGTCGCGTCCTCGATGGAGTGACGCTGAGGCGGCACTCGCGGGTGGAGGCCGCATTCTACCAGCGTAGCGGAGGCATTCGAAAGCCTTTCCGCAGCGCCGCGCTCAGGGTTTTCTTTGCCGCACCCCGTCGCCAGCGATCTGCAGGGTCTTGTGCGCCACTACCGTGTAGACCGCCTTGAAGAGCTCGTTGCTCATCTCCTGCGGGATGTTCTTGAACAGCGGCATCTCCAGACGCACACGGCCCGCTCCTCGTTTGCCGCCACCGCCTCCGAATGCGGTCTTGACGAACTCATCGACGTTCAAAGCCGAGTTCGAGCTGCGCACGCTGATGTCGATGTCTCCATCGACCATGCCAAACACGACGGCAGTGCTGACCCCGTCCGTCTCGGCGAACTTCTCGGCCAGGTCGGAGATCACTCCGCCGCGCGCCTCGGGGATGTTTCCCAGGCCGGTCACCAGCACAGAGCCCTCGATCTTGCGGGCTTCCCAACCCTTGGCATACATATCGTTGTAGTAGGCAGGCTTGGGGAAATTCAGAATCTCACGGTACAACTTGTTGTTCTTCCGTTTCAGGCAGAAGGCCAGAGCCTCGAAATCGAGGTCGGTGGCCGATTCTTCCGCGCCGTTCTTGGTGTCGGTGATGATGCCGATGGCCAGGGCCGTCGCCATTTTCGCACCCTCTTCGCTGTCGAAATCGACGCCACTGGCCATCGCGTATTCCCAGATGATCGAGGAGGTCGCTCCGATCAGTCGCACGTCGCTACCGATCTTGGCAGGTTGGGCAGGTTGGTGGTGGTCGATGATGAAGTCGGGCAGGACCGGGCAGACACTGGCAGGTCCGTCGACAGAGATCACACAAGAGAACCCGTTGTCACTGAGGAACTCACGCTCCGGGCGCGGATAGAGTCCGAGCACCTGCTGCATGGTGCGGTTCTGCGGACGGTTGAATGAGCCGCGGTAGAAGCATTGTGCGCTGCCCCCCCAACTCTCGATCATCATTGCCATCATCGCTTGAGAGGCAAGGCCGTCGGGGTCGACTCCTGCGCCGAGAAAGATGGCGGTCCTGCTCAGGTCGGCCGCCTGCATACTCTCGAGCAGCGGCGCCCGGGGGTCGTCTTTGGTTTCGCGTTTGCGAGGTAGGGATTCGGCCACAGTCATCAGGGGTCCCCTCCTGCGTCCAAGAACCATCTGCAGTATAGAGCAGCGGGGTCACGAGACCAAACGCTGGAGGCCGCTTCAACGCCTGGACAACAGCGCCAGGGCGTCGGCGAGAATGCGCTCGGCCAGCATATCTTGCGGCAACGCGGCGTCCAGTCGCACAATGACGGCGTCGTCAAGCGTGCGGTAGATGCTCTGCACGCGTTCGAGCCAACTACGTGTCTCGAAGGCATCGGTGGAGCGCCCACTCGCCGCGATGCGTGCGAGGCAGATATCGATCTCGGTGTCGAACAGGTAGATGCGGTCCGGTGCGGGCGCGAAGGCCTCGTTGGCTGCCCGCACCCTCGCTGGGTCGAGGCCGCGCGCCCCCTGGTAGGCGATCGATGAGTGGTAGTAGCGGTCGATCAGTACCGGCCGACCCGCTGCCAGGGCAGGCTCGATGGTCTCGTCCCGATGTTGGCGGCGGTCGAGCAGAAACAGCTCGAGCTCAGCCTCGGGCGAGAGCCGTTTCCCCTGCTCGGCCAGCTCGCGCAGCCGTCGTCCATGGGGATGCAGGCTCGGCTCAAAGCTGGTCAATACGGGCCAGCCGCGGTCCTTCAAGGCTGCTTCCAGACGGCGCAGCTGGGTCGACTTGCCGCAACCATCGATGCCTTCGAAGCTGAACAGCAAGCCCCGCTCCGAGGAAGGTGTCCAGCGGGCGACCAGGGCTTCGACCTGGCGGCGCGTAGCGGCGAGGCTGCCGCTGTTGTCGATGACGTGCTCGGCCAGAGCTCGCTTGGCATCGAGCGGCATCTGTGCATCGATGCGGGCTCGTGCCTCATCCTCGCTCGAGCTGTCTCGGGCTTGCAGCCGTTGCAGCTGTGTGGCCGGATCGACCCAGACCAGTACTTGCGTGTCGACGGGATACTGTTGGCGGCTCTCGAACAGCAGGGGCACGTCGAGCACGATCAAAGGAGCTCCTGCGGCCTCCAGGGCCTCGACTTCTGTCAGCATCGCGCGCAGCACCCGCGGATGCACGATCGCGTTGAGCTGGGCGCGTAGCTCCGCATCGGCGAACACGATGGCGCCGAGATGCTTGCGTCGCAATGCCCCGGAGCTATCGAGAAGCTCGTCACCAAACCGCGCGACGATAGCGGCAAGCCCGTCGGTTCCCGGGGCGACTACTTCCCGAGCCTTCAAGTCCGCGTCGACGATCTCGGCGCCGAGCTCGTGCAACATGGCCGAGACGGTACTCTTGCCCGAGGCGATCCCGCCTGTCAGCCCGATCTTCACTGGCTCAATCCTCTGGTTGTGGCTTGAAGGTCTTAGCGTCGATGGCCAGGTTCTTCATCAGCGCGTGCAGGTGTGTGCGGGAGATTCCCGCGTTGCGGCCCGCCTGACTGATGTTGCCCTGGGCCTTGCGCAGATGACTCTCGAGGAACATGCGATCGAGCCGGTCTGCGAGCTGTTTGCGGGCCAGGTTCTTGCGCTGGTTGTGCTCTTCGTAGCTTCCCACGCTGCGCGTCTGCGGCCCTACCTGCATCAGGACCTGCTCGTCCACCGGGAAGGCATCGAGGCCGACGATCTTCCCCCGGGTGCGCAGGCACGCGCCCTCGATCAGATTGCGCAACTCCCGGACATTGCCCGGGAAGGCGTAACCGCGCAGCCAGTCGAGGGCGTCCGGATGCAGGCGCTGGCCGCGCTTCCTCAACATCCCCATGAAGTGTGAGACCAGCAAGTCGATGTCGGAACGTCGCTGACGCAATGGGGGTATGCGCACCACGAAGACTTTAAGCCTGTGCAGCAGGTCGAGTCGGAAGCTGCCCTTGCGTACCCGGGCTTCGAGATCGCGGTGGGTGGCGGCCAGGAAACGCAGGTCGACCTGGTGGGTGCGGTCGGCACCTACCGGACGCACCTCGCCGGTCTCGAGCACCCGCAACAGACGCGTCTGCAGGTCGAGGGACAGATCGCCGATCTCGTCGAGAAAGAGCGTGCCGCCGTCGGCCTCTCGCATGACTCCCTGGCGGGCCCGAGCACCGGTAAAGGCGCCGGCAGTGTGCCCGAACAGCTCGCTCTCGATCAGATCTTTGGAGAGCGCCCCGCAGTTGACTGCGACGAAGGCCTTGTGTTTCCGATGCGAGGACCGATGCAGGCGTCGCGCCATCAGCTCCTTGCCGGTGCCGCTCTCCCCGAGCAACAGCACGGTTGCCTGGCTGGTGGCGACATCGTCGATCTCTTGTAGCACACTGCGCATCGCTGGAGAATCACCGATCAGCCCCCCCTCACGTTGCTCGATGTTGGCGCGCAGTGAGGCATTCTCGTGCTGCAGGGTCTCGAGCAACGCGTCGCGTTCTGCGGTCACGCGGTGATGCTCGACGGCGTTGCGCACGTCCATCTTCAGGGCGGCATTGCTCCACGGTTTGACCAGGTAGCGGAAGACCCGGCCCGAGTTGACCGCTGCCAGGATGTCTTCTTCGTCGCTGTAGCCGGTCAGCAAAATGCGGACCGTGGCCGGGTGCGCGTCTTTCATCCAGGTCAACAGCTCGATGCCGGTCTCGCCGGGCATGCGCTGGTCGCAGATCACCAGAGCGAACTCGTCCCGGGCCAGGCACTCGCGTGCCTGCCTGGCGTCGGCAGCCTTGACCACCGAGTAGTCTCGGCGCAGCCCCAACTCGAGCGCCGCGAGCACGGCGGCATCGTCGTCGACGATCAAGATCTTCTCAGACGGTTTCACAGCGGCCTCCTCCGGTTTCCCCTAACCAGGAGGCCAGCTAAGCTCACGGCCAGCGAGGATGTGTGCGTGCAGATGGAAGACCGACTGACAGGCGCCAGCGCCGCAATTGATCACCACGCGGTAGTCGCTCAGGTCCAGCTTGCGGGCCACATCGCACACGGCCAGCATCCAGGTCCCGAGCAGCGCAGCGTCTTCAGGCTGCACATCGGAGAGTTTGGGGATCTCGCGTTTGGGAATCACCAACACATGGGTTGGTGCCGCGGGATTGATGTCGCGGAAAGCGAGGACTTCGTCGGTCTCGTGCACGATGTCGGCGGGCAGCTCGCCGCGGATGATCTTGCCAAAGATCGTCAAGGTGCTGTCTCCTGCTGGGGCGGTGGGCCACCCCGAGCCGATTGGGAATTGTCCCTCATCTAAGCTAAGCTCGAGCAGCGTGTAAAGCCGAAACTGCTGGCTGTCACGTCGAGGGAGGACCAGGACATGAGAGGAATCCAGGGCGCCGGGCTGTTCTGCCTGTTGCTGGGGAATCTGCTCTGCGCGCAGAGCATGGCAGAGCGTAAACAACACAAGCTGAGCGAGGCCTGGGTGCAGCAGAACCCCTGGCTGACGGACTACGACGCGGCGCTGGCGGAGAGCCAGGCAAGCGGGCGGCCGATCTTCGCCTATTTCACCCGTTCCTACGCTCCGTGACCGCCCTGCATAAGCCTGGAGGGCGGTGCGCTCTCCTCCCCTGAGTTTTCCGAGTTCGCAAGAGATTTCGTACTGTTCTGCCACATCACCAGCCGCGTACCTGGAGATGAGAACCAGGATCTGCTGCAGCGTATGGGCGGGCGTGGTTTTCCCTACCTGATCTACATGAATGCCTCGGGCGAGCGCATCGGCGTGCACCAGGGCCCGCGTAGTGTGGCCGCCTTCAAGCAATCAGGGGCAGCGTTCGTCAACGCGGATGCGACCCCGGGCCAGACCGTGCCGCAGTCTCCCGGTGTTCCGCTGCTGAAGATCCTGCCTCTGATCCTGTTGCCTTTGCTGGTGGTTGTGGTCGTAGGAGTGCTGGTGTTTCGGAGCATGCAGCAGTCCCAAGGGTCCTGAGTAGGCTGAGACACGGGTGCCGTGTCTGCACTGGAGAGCTTGCCATGGTGTTCAAGATCGCTCCCGCCGAGGCCTGGCAGGAGGCTAGTGCCACGGGCAAGCTGGCCCCTTCGCTGGACGACGTCCGCGATGGCTACATCCACCTGTCCACGCGCGCACAGCTTGCGGGCACTCTGCGTAAGCACTTCAACGGCCAGACCGACCTGGTACTGTTGGCGGTCGACGCCGAGCAACTCGGGCCGGCCCTGCGTTGGGAAAGCTCACGGGGTGGCCAGCTGTTTCCGCATCTGTATGGAGAGCTGGAGCAGCGAGCCGTCCTACAGGTCTGGGCACTGGCTTGGCGCGACGGGCAGCATCAGATTCCAGAGCTGGCCTGAGGAGGAGTACACTCCTGGCCTGAGCCGGGTTACTATGCCTGCTGGTTCCCCCAACATGCTTGCGAGAAGTCTGATGTCCAAGAAACGCCTGAGCGGCCGCCGAGCCCTGGTCACCGGTGCCAGTAGCGGCATCGGTGCTGAAATCGCCAAGGTCCTGGCCGCCGAGGGAGCCGGATTGATTCTGGTCGCACGGCGGCGCGAACGGCTCGAGGCCCTGGCCGATCAGATCCGCGCCGCCCATGGGGTCGAGGTTCTGGTCGAGGTGCAGGACCTGGCCGAACCGGACGCCGCCGCCCGACTGTTCGAGCGCACGGAGGGCGAGGGGCAGGCCGTCGACGTGCTGATCAACAATGCGGGTTTCGGTGCTTTCGAGCATTTCGTGGCGATCCCCTGGGAAAGGCATGCCGCGATGATGCAGCTGAACATGGTCGCCCTCACCCAGCTGAGCTGGTTGTATGCGCGGGCGATGCGCGCACGCAAGCGCGGCAACATCATGAACATCGCCTCGATCGGAGCCTACTCGCCCAGCCCGGATTTCGCGGTCTATGCAGCGACCAAGGCCTACGTGCGCAACTTCAGTGAAGCCCTGGACTACGAGCTCAAAGGCAGCGGTGTGCGCGCGATCGTGATCAACCCAGGGGGCACGCACAGCGAGTTCGCCCAGGTCAGCGACCAGAAGCTGAAGAAGATGGGCGAGATGGCGATGATGGACGCCAGTACCTGCGCGCGCATCGCGGTTACGAAGATGCTGCGTGGCCGACGCACGGTGGTCACAGGCTTCATGAATGCCGTCTCGATGTGGCTGCTGCGTTTCCTACCCCGGGCATGGTTGCCGAGGGTGACCTCACTGGTCATGGCGAGCGCGGTCGAGAAGGCTTCGGCCGTGAAAGGTGGAACTACGGAGCAAGCGGCTCCAGGGCAGCCATCAGCCTGAGCCTGCAATAGTCCTTGATGCCCGCGCAGATACGGGGAATGCTGTGTCCTGAGGCAGGCAAGCACCAGGATGGGCTGTGGACAGCGCGCAACTCAAAGCTGAATGGGCCAAGACCGTGGGCGACGATGCGGACTTCGCGTCGCTGTCCCTCACCAACAGCTATCGGCCGCGCAACGTCATCCAGGACATCCAGCCAGACACGCCTCCCAAACAGGCCTTTCTGGCCGGAGAGCTGATCGGGAAGGGAGGCATGGGCGAGGTCTTCCGCGCGCAACAATGCACACTCGAACGGGAAGTCGCCCTCAAGAAGCTGCGGGGTTCCAAGGCTGGGAATGACAAGGCACGCTCGCGCTTTCTGGCCGAAGGCGTGGTCACCGGGCGCCTGCAACATCCCAATATCGTGCCTGTCCACAGCCTGGACACCGACGCCGATGGTCAGCTGTTCATGGCGATGAAGTTGATCGAAGGGCGGTCGTGGAAAGAGATCCTGCGCGGCCCGGGCGACGCTGGGCTCGATGCCCATCTCGACATCCTGCTGCAGGTCTGCAACGCCGTCGCCTTCGCTCACAGCAAGGACATCGTCCACAACGACCTCAAGCCGGCCAACGTGATGGTGGGCAACTTCGGTGAAGTGCTGGTGGTTGACTGGGGCCTGGCCGTCTCGATCGCCGAGCACGAGAGCGACACACGTGTGCGGCACAAGAGCACCGTGAACACGCCGTGCGGCACGCCGTTGTACATCGCTCCCGAATTGGCCCGCGGGCAGGGGGACCAGATCGGTCCGCGCACCGACGTCTACCTGTTGGGCGGGATGCTCTGTGAGGTCCTTCTCGGCAGGCCGCCCCACACCGGCAAAGACCTGATGGAGGTGGTGCGTTGCGCGCTCATGGGAGCTCCGCTGCAGTTTCCCGACTCGGTACCCGCAGAGTTGCAGGATCTCTGCAGGAAGGCCATGCATGTCTCCCCTGCGCAGAGGTTTGGCAGCGTCCAGGAGTTCCAGCGGGCGCTGCGCGACTTCCGCCAACACGCCGAGAGTCGGGCGTTGGCGGATGCGAGCTGGGAGCGCTTGAACAGGCTGCGCGCGGCCGCCGAAGAGGATGCGGACGGCCAGCACTACCCGCTCTTCAGCGAGTGCCGTTTCGGGTTCCAGCAGGCCTTGCGCCTCTGGCAGGACAACCGCGAGGCGCGCGAGGGGTTGCAGTGCAGTCTGCAGACGATGGCGGGCATCGAGCTGAACCGCGGTGCGGTCGAGGCAGCCGAGCTGTTGATGAGCCAGCTGCCGGAGCCCGATCCCGCTCTGCAGACGCGGTTGGACAGCCTGAAGCAAGGGCAACAGCTGGAGCGCCAGGAACTCCTGAAGTTGCGCCAGGATCGCAATAAGTCGCTGGGCAGCGCGACGCGCAAAGGGTTCATCCTGATTCTGGGCCTGGTCTGGTCGAGCCTGAGCTTTGGCCTGGCCCTGGGTTGGCTGCCGCGCACGCATGAGAGCCAGCTGTGGGCGGGCAGCTTCTTCTGCGCGCTGATCGTGGGCTGCATTCTGCTCTGGCGGCGCTCCTTCGGAGCCAACCGCTTCAACCGCCATGTCGCCAAGAGTGCCTTCCTGTTCGCCATCGCCATCCTCTGTCATCGCGGCGCCGCGGCGGTGTTGGCAGTCTCATTGCAGCAAGCCACCGCGCAAGAGAGCGGGCTGCTCGGCTTGCTGTTCGCGATGATGGCGATGACCATCGACCGCCATTTCCTGCGTCCGGCCTGGGGTTTTCTGTGCGCAGGCTTTGCCTCACTGCTCTGGCCGCAGCACGCCTTCACCTTCATGGGCCTGGCCTGCGTGTGGGGAACCGGGGCGTTGGCCGGGGGCTCGAGGCTGCGGCGCCTGCTCGCCAGGGGCAAGGGGCTCGGGCATTTCGAGGATCAGAGTGCAGAAGATGAAGAGGATGACGACCCGGGCGCGGGCATCATCGAGATCTCCTCGGTTTGAGGTTTGATCGGCATGGTGCGCTCAGCAGGGGGCCGCACCGGGAAGCGGGTCCCCGATCAAGATCCGGTTCTGCGGGGTGATCTCTGCCGGAATCGTGGCCGTATGCACGCGGTATCCCGCTGCCCGTAGCCGGCCTGCGCGCACCACGTCGATGGCCAGGGGCGCTGGCAACCAACCTTCGAGCTGTCCTGTGTCGCCGCGATGGCAGCAGGGCATCAATGCGATCCGGGCGCGTCCGGCGATGGCCCGCGCGATGATGCGGTCGCTGAGCGCCCCACAGCCGTGCACCGAGACCAACAGCTCATCGCCGTCCAGGTGGACCTCGTCGAGGCCGGCCTGCTCGAACGTCACGCGGCCCCGCAGGCGCGGCCAGTGGTCCCCCAGCACAGCTTGCAGTTTCGAGAAGCTCGCGGGTTCCCGAGGATCGACACAACGCGCGCTGGCAAACCCGGCCTCGAGATACAGCAGGCTGGCGCTGACCAGACCGTGGCCGGCACCGATCTCGACGATCCGCCCGGTACGGAAGCGCCGCCGCACCCGTTTGGCAAACTCCCAGCTCTCGAACAGCTCTTTGCGGGGCAGGCAGCCCGCGGTGCAGATCGCCCGTGCCCAGCGCCCGAAGGCGGTGCCAGGGTCGAAATGCTCGGCCGTATAGGGGTTGAGGCGTGCTTTGGAGCCGGGATGCAGCATGACTTCAGAAGCTGTTCTCGAACACCAGCTCGCTGAGCGGCAGCTGTCCTGGCTTGGGCCACGGCTTCTTGGTCCCCTTGCCGATGGCGACCATAGGTCCCATCACATGGTCTTCCGGTAGACGGATCAGGGTAGCGACTTTCTCGATGTCGAAACCGATCATCGGGCAGGAGTCGAGCCCGAGCGCCTTGGCGCCCAGCATCAGGTTCTGCATCGCCATGCCGATGGAGCGCTGTGCTTCGTCACGCTGCAGCCACTCGCGGCCTTCGTGGAAGGGGCCCATCCAGTTGACCAGCAGCTCGGCGACTTCCTTCGGGGCGTTCTTCCAGTAGCGCTGGGGCTCTTTCTGCCAGGCCTTCTGATCGGCGGTCATGATGATCAAGAGCGAAGCATCCGTCATCTGCGCCTGGTCGTTGCCGAATTCCTTCCGGATGCGGGCCCGCAACGCAGGATCGCGCACGATCACGAAGCGCCAGTGCTGGATGTTGAAGCTGGTCGGGGCTGCGATGGCGGCTTCGAGCAGGCGCGTTTCATCTTCAGGGCTCAGGCGGTGGTCCGGGTCGAATTGCTTGACCGCGCGGCGTTGCTCGATGGCGGCGAAAGTATCCATCCAGGTCTCCTCTTCGAGAAACGGGCAGCATACCCGATGTTTCCTGCACGGCGAGCCTGAGCTTGGGCCGGAGCAGCATCAGCTGCGGACAGCACCCGCATGGACGCACGTTCGACGCGCATCTACTCTGGCGTATGGCGGGACATCCCGCATCGAGGTACTCCCGTGAATGGCCTGCTCGCCTATCCGCTGAGACCCTGGGAACGCGTGCTGTACACCGCGCGGCCTGAAGGGCTGCCGGCTCTGCGCTTGGTCCTGCGCGGTTGGCCGCGTGGGGTCGGTTGGGCGGGTGCGTTGCTGCTGGCCCTCTTCAAGGCCCGGCCGATCCTCGACGAGAGACTCCCCTGGCTGGGGGCATCCGGCCAGATCTCATTGCTGCTGGGCGGCCTGGGTATGCTGTGCCTGTTCTACCTGGCCCGCTGGCGGAGCCGGGAATTCCACTTCACCAGCGACCGTCTGCTGGTGACCCGGGGCGCGTTCGGCAACCGCCCCTGGCGAGCGATGTTCTGGGGCTCGACCATGCCGCGTCTGGCGAAGGAGAAAGGGAAGATCGTGCTCAGAGTCGGCCGGGACCGTTTCGTGCTCGAGGGCATTCCAGTGCGCGTCTGGAGACGTTGCAGGAGGTTCTTGCACGTTGCATTGAATCGCGCCCACAGCAGCCCCGTCAAGCCGAACAGAATGACGACGTCACGCAGGCAGCCGATACCTGAGCAGCGAGTCTTCGGGAGAGTGTGCGCCGTTGGAAGCTCAGCGCAGATCCGCAGAATTCCGCCGGCTCGGCTGTGTCGTGCCGACCACTCACAACCCGCCCCGAAAGCCAAGCTGCTTGCAGAAAAGCTGGGCGTCTGCGACACTTTGGCTGGGAGGCATTCCATTCTTACCGGGGGCGTTGGTTCCCCGACAGGAGTTTCGATTGCATAAAGCGATAGCGAGTCTGGCCATGGCCTGCCTCTGCCTGAGCGGTCTCCAGGCGCAGGAAGAGATCACCTGGGTCGAGCACGAGTTTCCCAAATTCGGGCTGCGTCTGTCGATTCCCGACGATGCGACCATGGAGACGGAGAAGTTCGCCGGCCTGCCCCGTTGGGGGGGTGCCCATGTCATTGGGGCGCACCGGAACGTCGAGATCTGGGGCCTGGCGCGCAAGAACTCTGATCCTGACAAGGCGTCCTTGCGCACCTTGTGTGTGGCGTTGACCGAGATTCCCCCCGCGCAGTGGGAGAAGTTGCCCGAGTACAGCAATGAAGAAGGCCACAAGGGCATGACCTACCACCAGACGTACCGGCACATCGACGGCCGCTACGCGCATTACATCGTGGCGGGCAAGACCCAAAAAGAGCCTGGCTCTGCGGTGATGCTGTACATCCGCGGGCCTGTGGGAAGCTTTGGCGAGAACCACGCGGATTGGGACACTTTCTATGAAGGCCTCTCGTTCTTCACCCCCGTGGCGGAGGATTGAGAGCTGGCTTGCTGGTCTGGGCCAGAGCCTGAACCAGGGACGGAAGGCAGCCCATGACAGGGCGGGGTGTGACCCCGCCCTGCTTCTTTGCGGGTATCCAGTCCGGTCCGGCCCTCGGTCCTCTCGGCCTTCGGTCCGCCGGAGTCCAGAGCTCCTGACATTGGTACCTTTTCATTGAGACTTCGCTGCAGAGACTTCGGCCAGGTTTGGTCAATGCCTTCGATCGGCTGAGCGCCGCCTGTAGCGTCGGTCTATGACCGACGAGAAGACCGAGACGTATGGCGAACCCAGAACCTCTGGATGCAACCTTTGCCAGAGCGTCTTCCGGCGCTCACAGAGCGCCGCTACAGAAGACGGATTCGACTCGTGCGTGCTTGACAATGTTGGAGATGGTCGCAACGGATAGTGGCCGCCAGTAACCAGCCAAGCCGGTTGTCTCGTCCCCATGTGGTAGAATCTGTGCCGATCGTGCTCCGGAAATCGGGGCCGATGCGCGTTCTGCGTGCAGGGAGCGAGGATGAGCTTCGAGGGGGACCTCGGCAACCTGAGTCTGGGGGATGTCTTCCAGAACATCCAGAGCAACGGGCTCTCGGGGACTCTGCGGCTCGAATCTCCGAGCGAGACCGCCTACCTCTATTTTTCCGAGGGTGGGCTGGCCGCGGTCTCTGCGGGCGAAGCCGAAGCGCGGACCTCGCTGGCCGGAATTCTCCGCAAGCAGAGGATTGTGGACGCCGCTGTCCTCGAGCGTCAGATCAAGATCAGGGCGCGGCGCGAGCTCCGCACCATGCTGGCGGACAAAGGCCTGGCCTCGCTGGACGAGCAGCGCAGCGCGGTCGAATTCTATGTCAGGGAGACGGTCTATGAGATCTTCTCCTGGCTGGAAACCCGCTTCCGCTTCGAAGATGGGAAGCCCGACAGCCGGCTCTTCGACCGCGAGCTGATCCGCCTCAAGATCGTCATACCCCTGACCGGCCTGCTGATGGAGGCGGCCCGCAGGCAGGACGATTGGGCGCGGCTCAGGCGGGTCGTCCCCAGTTTCAAGGAACACTACCTGGCGCTGAGCGAGGGCTCGGAGGAGCTCAGCGAGCTGGACCGCGAGGTGCTCAAGCTGCTCGATGGGACCAAGGACCTGGATGCGGTCGCCGCTGCACTGCCCTATGGCAGGTTCGCGCTGGCGGAGTCGATCTGCAACCTGCTCGCAGTGCGCGACATCCGGCCGGTCGGGGCCGAAGACCTCCGCCGCCAGGCCGAGGCCCTCGAGGCGCAGGGCAAGCTGGCGCCCGCCGCTGAGCTGTTGGTCCGCTCGCTGGAGATCGAGCGGGGTTCGTTGGAGGGGCGGAGCCGGCTGGCCGAGCTGCTCGAACAGCTCGATCGTTACGAGCAGGCCGCCGATCAATGGAAGATGCTCGCCTTCATCCAACTGGACCGCCACGATGCCCGGGGCGCGCAGGAGAGCTACCGGCGGGCCGTGGCCGCCGCGCCGGACGACCTGCCGCTCAGGCGCAAACAGCTCGACCTGCTGCTGAGCGAGGGGCCCATCGAGCAGGCACTCGAGGCGGGCAAGCGGCTGGCCGCGGCCGCGCTGCGCCAGGATCTCTACACGCAGGCTGTGGCTGTCTACGAAGAGCTTCTAGGGCTGGGGAAAGAGCGGACCGAGCTGCAGAAGCTGCTCGCCGAAGCGCATCTCGCCCGGCAGGACCTCGAGGCCGCGCTCGCTGTCTACCGCTCAGCGGCCCAGGAGGGCATGAAGAGCGGCGAGCTGGGAACCTCCCTGCTGTTCTACCGCAAGATCCTGAAACTCAGCGAGGACGACGTCGAGGCCGCCAAACAGGTCTACGAGATCGAGTCGGGTCTGATCGAGAAGCGGCGGGCTCGGCGGCAGAAGCTCTTGAGCCGTTTCCTGCTCCTGCTTTTCGTCACCCCTGTCCTGCTGCAGGCGACCCGGGAATTCCTGGCCGCGCGGGCCCTCTCTGCAACCTACCCCTCTGTAGTAGCTGCGCTGTCCAGCGACCAGGGGGAGCACATGGAACAGGCTGCTACCGCACTGGCAGCGGTGCGGGAGAGTTGGCCCTACACGCTCAGCGGGTGGCAGCTCGATGCTCTCAACGAAGCCCTGGTCGCGGAGGAGACGGGCTCGGTCCCCGGCCAGCTCCAGGTCTCCGCGGATGATGTGCACGAGGCACGAAGGAGGCTCCGGGCCCTTCTGGTGCTCAGCCAGGGCAACGCGGAGCGCACCGCTAGCTTGGAAGCGGCGTTGGCTCGGCTTCCCGAGGAGTCCACGCGGCCCGGCCCTGCCGAGAATCCCCAGTCACCTCGCATCGAGCAGCTCTCGGCCAGCGCCACCGCGGTCGCTTGGCCGGGCGAAGTAGAGTTGCACGCCGTCGCCCGCGGCGGTCCGCTCGCCTACCATTGGTCCTGTACGGCGGGTCGGCTCAAGAACACCGTGACCAGCGTTCCGCGCAACACCTGGAGCGCGCCCTACCAGGGCGACCCGGTGGAGATCTCGTTGGTGGTTCACGATGCGGCGGGTCTGGAGTCGCAAGCGAAGACTCTGCGGATCCAGCCGACGGGCGAGCCCGATGGCTTCATGCCGCGCTTCTATCCCTTTGTCCGCCAGCTGGGAGACCACAAGGCCGTCTTCAGCAAGATCGCGGACATCGCTTTTGATGCCGAGGGACAGGGCTACGTGCTGGACTCCGAAGCCCGCACGCTGACCCTGGTGGACAACGCCTGGAAGCCGCTGATGACGTACGGTCCCTACAGCGAGAACTACGACTTCTTCCGCCTGCAGATGCGGGCCGAAGACGGGCAGATGTTCGCTTACCTGTTGGATCGCTACTCCAAGGCCGCCTACCGCTTTCCGCTGTCCGCCCAGGGCTCCTTCAGCCAGGTTCCCCAGCAACTGGGAAAGGCAGGCGACGACGGAGTGAATGGCGAGCTTGTGGACCCCATAGACCTGGCCCTCAACGGCAGCGGCGAGCTCTACATCCTCGATCGAAGAACCGGCTCTGTACAGCTCTTTGGGGTCGACGGAAGCTTCCTGCTGAGCGTGGGCTCGAAGGTCTATGGCGCGCGCGAGAATCAGCTCGAAGAGCCTGTCGCGATCGCGGTCGACCCCCAGGGCCGCCTGGCAGTGCTGGACAACGGGCGGAAGAAGAAGCTCGTGCTGTTCGAGAGCCACCGCCCCGCCCTTGAGGTGGTCGTAGGGGACGCTCGGGAGACCATGGTCGACGTGGACTTCGATCCGCGCACGGGCCGCGTGTTCGTGTTGGCGGACACCGCTGGAGACCCGGATCTTCAGCCCATCAAAACCTTGCTTGCGGCCGGCAACGCGGTCATCTCCCAGTTCGCGAGCCAGGCTGCAGGGGGCGCTTCTTTTGAAGACCTGCGTGAGGTCTCGCGCATCCGGGTCAGCCCCAGCGGCGAGGTCTTTGTGATCTCCAGGTCCGACCGGGGCGTGGGCGAAGAGCTGTTCCGCTATCTGCCGACGGGGAACACGAGTTGGCGGTTCTATGGCAAGTGGGGTGGCGAGAACGAGGCCCTGGCCTACGCCACCAAGATCACTGCCGATCTCGACGGCTATGTCGGCGTGTTGGCGCCGGAGATCCCAGCGGTGCTGGTGCTCTCCCCCGATGGCTGGCTGACCGCCAAGTTCGGGCACACGGGTCCCAAAGACGCGCTCCTGGAGACGCCGGTGGATATCGCCTCCGATGCCCGGGGCAACTTCTACGTCCTCGACAGGGGCAAGGGGAACATCCGCAAGTTCCAGCGCAACGGGACGTTCGCCGGGGAGATCGGGGTCGGGGGAGGCGGGGAGGAAGAGCTCTCCGACCATCTCGACCTCTATGCCGCAGACGATGGCGAGCTTGCCGTGCTGATGTACCGCAACTACACGCCGCTGATGCACTTCGATGCGCAGGGGGCTCAGCTGAGCGCATTCCCAACTGCGCGTGATCTGGACATCAACTATCCGGTGTCGGTGGGGCTGTTCTCCGGCGGGGATCTTCTGGTGGGATGCGACAACCCCATCCACATCAAGCGCTACACACGCCGTGGTGCGCACTTCTTCGCGGAGAACCTGTACGAACCCGTATCTGATCTCACGACCTACGGCGATCTCGGGACCTTCGTCAATGGTCTCTCCGTCTTCTGCGACCCCAGCGAGCACAAGGTAGGCGTTCTGAACCAGCGCCTGCAGAGCCTGGCTCCGCTCACTGACGGCATGGCGACCCACTGTCCCAGTCCGATCGACGTGGGGACAGATGGTTGGGGGAACATCCTGGTGCTGGACGGCGACAACGCGCGGATCGCGGTGTTCTCGCTCTACCGCTGAGTGGTGTGCGGCGCGCCGCACTGGCGTGACGTGGTAGCATGCAGCTATGCCCCGCCGTGAAACAACCCTGGTGCTCCTGCCCGGAATGGACGGGACTGGCTCGTTGTTCGCAGCCTTCGTGGCCGCCGCGTCCGCCGGGCTGCCGACCCAGGTGGTCGGCTATCCACGGCACGAGCATCGCGGCTACGTGGGTCTTGCAGAGCTCGTGACCGCCCAGCTGCCTTCCGGTCCCTTCGTACTGGTCGCCGAGTCCTATTCGGGACCGCTCGCGTTGCGGGTGGCCGCCGAGGCGCCAGCCGGTCTTCGAGGCGTTGTGCTGGTGGCGAGCTTCGTGGTGCCGCCCCTCAGGTTTCCCCGCTTGCTGGCGCGCGAACCCGTCCTTGGCTGGTTGCTGGGAAGGACTCCGCCGGGCTGGGTGGTGCGCGCACTGTTCCTGCACGCGAGGGCTCCCGCGGACCAGATCGAAGCCGTGCGCGCGGCGCTGCGCAGTGTCGCGGGCCAGGTTCTGGCTCGCCGCTTGATCGAGATCCTGTCTCTGGACGCACGCAACTTCCTGCCTGCCTGCCCGGTGCCGATCTTGTACCTCCAGGCACAATCCGACCGATTGGTGCCGCGCTCGGCGCTGACGGCGATTCTACGCTGTCGCCCCGATGTGGAAGTCGAGACGCTTCCGGGCCCGCATCTGTTGCTCCAGAGTCAACCGACACGCGCTTTGCGCAGCATCTGCCGCTTCATCAAGGCGCTTCCGGTAGGTTGATGACGGCTCTGGCCGCGAGCGGATGTCGGCGTCGGCAGCCGAGCCGACCTGCCGGTGTCCGCTGCGTGTGGTCACGGTCGACTCCGAGGAGGGCGCGATCCTGGTCGCCTGGGCCGACATCGACGTCGAGACTGGATGCCGGAAACCAGGCGGGCTAGTGCCGTGTCGCCCACAGGATCTGTTGGTCCGAGCAATCTGCGAAGCCTGAGAAACCGCGGAGGCGCCAGCGCAGCGCGTGGGCCGCTGAGGACCGCAGAGAGCTACCTGGGGAAGTCGTTGACGAGTCTGCGAATTCCGGTG
>JAJDCP010000150.1 GCA_029260765.1 Planctomycetota bacterium | reverse complement strand
AGAAATCACATGTTTGCCTGTGCGCGTGTCCAAGGCCCAGGTACTATTCCTTGTAGGGGAGGGGTTTATCCCCTCCCGAGCGAACGGGCGGGGGTAAACCCCGCCCCTACTTTTCGGCACCAACGAGCCTACATTTGATGTGGCTAGACCCGCTGTTCATGCCGACGACACGTCAGGAGCCCTTTGTGTACTTGGGCTGGTAGAGCGTGACGGGAACATCACCGGGAATCATGAAGCTCGTGACCAGCCCAAAGCCCTGGTCGCTGATCTCGGTGCTGAATTCCACGCCTTTGGCCTTGAGCTCGGCGACGGTGGCCTCGATATCGTCGCAGTAGAACGAGATGTCGTGGCTGGGCTTTTCACTGGGATGCACGCCCACCTCACCCTCGGCGACGTCAAAGATCAGCCAGCCGTCGCCCACATCGCTGCCAGCCAACCCCAACTTGTCGCGGAGGAAAGCCCGGGCTTCTTCGGGTTTCGAAGAGAAGAACATCGCGTGGACACCTCGGATCATTGCCAGCACCTCCTGGGTTTCAACGGTCAATAGTGTGAGCTGGAGTGCTCCGGAACCGTCAGCGCCCGATCCAGCGCCGCACGCACCACCCGCAGGGCATTGCCATGGGCCAGCGCGGTGAGCAGCTCTTCGCTGTAGCCGCGCGCCCGCAAGAAGTCGAACAGGCGCGGATAGGCCGCACAGTCGGGGATTTCTTCGAGCGAGCGGTCGATGCCGTCGAAATCCGATCCGAGCGCGACGGCTTCGGGCCCCGCGACATCAAGCACATGCTCGAGGTGGCGCAGCAGGTCTTCCAGGCGGGCGGGCCCGTGCTCGACCAGGAAAGGAGGGTAGAAGTTCAGCCCCAGCACCCCTCCACTCTGGCCCAGGGCCCGCAGCTGGGCGTCGTCGAGGTTGCGTTTATGGTCGCGCTGCGCGCGGGCATTCGAGTGGCTGTTGAACAGCGGTCCCAGCCCCATTTCCGCCACTTCCCAGAAACCGTCGGGGTTCAGGTGGGCCGTGTCGATCAACATGCCCAGCTCGCAGGCCCGCCGCACGGCCGCTCGGCCGAATTCGGTCAAGCCACCACGCGCATTGGCGCAGCCACGGCCCAGCTCGTTGTCGCCGTTCCAGACGACGCCAAGATAGCGAGCGCCCAGGCCATACATCTCCTCGAGGGCCGCGATGCTACCCTCGAGAGCCTTGCCGTTCTCGATGCCCGAGAACAGCGCCAGCTTGCCTTCGTCCCAGGCCCGGTCGAGGTCCGCGGCGCAGCGCGCCCGCACCACGTCGCCCTCATGCCGGCGCGCCAGTGCTTCGCTCAGCCGAAGCTGCGCCAGGGCACAGGCACGCGGGGCGGTCTCTTTGTCGTGCACGAACGCGACCGCAAAAAGGCCACGCAGACCCCCGGTTGCCGCGCGCTGCAGGTCGATGTGGCCGCTCGAACGCGGGCCGAGGTGGTCGCGGCCCTCCTGGATCAGGGCGCTCGGCAGGTCACAGTGCAGATCGAGGATGTTCATGCTCTCTCCGCTTCGGGCTGAGACGGCGGCGGGCTCTGAGACGGCGGGCCAGGGCGCGACAGCTCGGGCCGGAAACGGCCGGTGCTGATAGTCCTCGGCGAGATGGGAGTCTGCCCAGTGCGGTACTGGCTGATCACGTGGTGATGGGTGGGGTAGGCGAACTCGACGTCGGGGGTGCGCTGGACCGCGTCCATGATGTTGCGCGAGACGATGTCGACCGTGACGCGCTTCTGGCGCGCCTCGGTCAGAAAGCGCAGCGTCAGCTCGACGCCGTGATCGCAGATACGCATCCACACCACCGAGGTCAGTTTCCCCATCTTGAAATCGTACGAGCGGGTCATGCCCGAGAAGCCCTTCTTGGCTTCTTCGATGATCTTTGGCTCGATCTCTTTGACCGCCTCCAACAGGATCTCTTCGGCTTTCCTCCAATGGCTGCTGAAGGTGAAAACCAGGCTGATCTCGTTCCAGATGTGGTGGCTGCCATGGGTCCAGTTGAAACAGGAAGATTCGAAGATCTCGCAGTTGGGCACCGTCACGATGCGGCCTGTCGTCTGCTGATCGCCCACCCAGTTGCCCACTTCCATCATCGCGGTGCGGAAGATGCCGATGTCGATGACATCCCCCATCACCTCTCCGATCTGGATACGATCGCCCGTGCGGTACAGCCGGGTCGAGAGCACGACCAGCCAGCCCAGAATGCTCGCCAGCACCCGGTGCAGGGCCAGCGCCAGGCCCGCGCCGATGAAACCGATCGTGGTGGCCAGGTCGGCAGAGCCTTCCAGGAAGACGGCCAGTCCGGCCACCAGACCGAGCAGGAAGAGCAGATACATCGCCAACTTGTTGGCGTAGTAGATCCGGCGGGGGTCGTCGAAGCGCGTGATGATCAGCATGCGCACGACCAGAATCAATGCCACCACGGCGCCGAGCACGGCGAACCAGCGCCAGGAAGCCATGGCGTCGTCGAGCCAGAGGCGCGGATCGAGCTGGGCGAACAAGGCGACGCCCAGGCTGCTCGGGAAGAGACTCAATGGACTAGTAAGGGCTGACATTGTTCCAATACCCCTCGGGCCACTCTCTGGATATCGTAACGTTCGCGTGCCCGCTCCAGTGCGTTCTGGCCGAGGCGCGACGTCAGCCCGGGCTCGCGGCAGAGTTTGAGGATGGCAGCGCGCAGACTCTCGACAGTCTCATCGACCTGCAGCCCGGTCTGGTCAGCTGGGTTGATCTCAGGCAAGACTCCGCGCCGGCTGGTGATCGCTGCCAGTCCGCAGGCTTGCGCCTCGCGCAACGCCCGACAGGACCCATCGGATCCCGGCACCAGGAATAGTTTACAGCTCATCGCCCAGAGTGCGCGCACGAACTCGTGACCCTGCAGGTATCCGGGCAGCACAATGCGCCCCTGCAGCCCGGCAGCCTCGATCGGCTCGTCACACACTGCCGCGCGATGGGTGCCACGGCCGACGAACAGTCCATACACCCGTGGTTCCTCTGCGCAGGCTTGCCGCAGCGCCTCGATGGCGATCTCGAAGCGGCGATGGCGCTGCATGCGCGAGACCAGCCCGACCACGAAAGCATCTTCGGGTATCCCGAGCTGCTTCCGCAGGCTGTCAGCCAGGTTCCCAGGCGTGAAGCGGCTGAGGTCGACGGCCGTGTCCACGTGTGACAGACGGTCCGGATCGAGCTGCTCACGCTCACGCAGCGCGGACAACACCTGTCCGGAGATGCAGAACAGGTGGTCGCTGAACTTCCTGAACAGCAGCCGCGACCGCCAGCCCGCTTTGGGTGGCGCACCGTCGTAGACCGTCCGCACGATCGGGGGTCGTAGCGTCGCGTAGCGCCGCGTGATGCCGGCCAGCAGATGGTCGTTTTGTTGGTGGCAATGGATCAGGTCGAAGCGCTCGGATTTCAGCCAGGCATTGAGCCGCAGAGCGTCTTTGACGTTCGAGAGCAGGCGCAGATGTTTGCTGAGGATCAGGTCCTCACGCACCGGCACGCCTCGCTCTTCTGCTTGTTCGGCGATCGCCGAGCGCCTTCCTTCGGGGTCGGAGCCGCAGGCAAAGTGTACGTCGGCCCCGAGCTGGCGCTGGGCTTGCGCCAGGTTCAGCGCAGGTTCGGCGGGGCCCGTCCATTTGTAGTTGCTGAACAGATGCAGGATCTTCACAGCAGGCGCTTTCCCTGCACGATCGGGTAGCTGCGGAAGCGCAGATTCTGGGCGCGGGTCCAAACCCGGGGGCCTTCGGCGGGATACTCCTGCGTTCCGGTGAAGGGCTTGCCGTGCCAGCTTCCGAACAGACGCACCAGCCAGCCCTTGCGCTTGTGGCGCACGATCTTCTGCACCACCTGCTCGAAACCCGCGCAGCCCACACTCACGGTGCTTTCACCCCAGACAGCAGGCAGGCAGGGGAAATCGAGCAGAATCGGCACATCCTGCTCCGCATGCAGGTAGGTGGCTCCCGGTTGGGGATTCTCGACTCTACGCAGGCGCTCGTCCGCGCCGGGTGCCCACTCCTCAAAAGCTTCGAAGGAGCCGCGCGCGGTCTCGAGAAAGATGTGGAAGCGGGGCATGCCGGCGCTGGGGCTGCACACCACCAGCTCGAGGGAATCGCCCAGAAGCCGCGCCTTGTAGTCCCAGCGGTCGGTCACACCGACCACGGGCGGGCCGTCTTGACCGGGCGGAGGCCTCTGCAGCTCGTAGTTGACAGACCAGGAACCGAGCTCGAGGCAGGCTGCGATGCTGGGGTGCATGGAGGGCTCCGTTGCGGTCGGCGCCCACGATAGCGCAGCTGCAGTGGGGCGTCAAGCCGTGCGGCGCCCCATGCCTGCTGCGGTCACTCTTCGGCAATCACCGAACGCACGACGCGTAGACCTACCGTGGGAAAGCCCAGAGCGGCAGGCGCATGTTCGCGGCGGGCCGAGCGGCAGTAGTTCGAGGCTTTGCCCCAGTTGCCACCCCGCTTGATGCGGCCGTCGCCACTGTCCGGGCCCACTGGATCGACCCGGCGCGCGGCTTCGGGGTAGTGGGCGTAGCGGTCCCAGCACCACTCTTCGACATTGCCGTGCATGTCGTAGACACCCCAGGTGTTCGCCTCGTAGCTGCGCCCGGGGACGCTGGTTCCCCAGTCGGTCGAGCCCCCCGGGTCCGGAGGCGGCAAGCTGCCCTTGAAGTTGGCGTGCTCGGGCAGCAACTGGGCTCCGAATGAGTAGGCGGTGATGCTCTCGGCCCGGCAGGCATATTCCCACTCCGCCTCAGTGGGCAACCTGTAGCCGTTCCGGCCGAGGCCCAGAAAGGTCACGCGCGCAGACTGGATTGAGCCGTAGATCGGCCGCGAGCTGGTGCGTAGGACCGCGCCACAGATGGGGCAGGTCTTCTCGTGCACCGAGATGCGGTTCTGGCAGAAGTGGCATTCCATCTGCATATTCTCGACGCGGTAACAGATCTCCAGTCCTTCGAGGATCGACAGTTTGTTGCAGAACACCACCGCGTCAAACCAGCTAATGCTCTCGACAGGCGCATCATCTCCGGCCTCGAGCAGGTTGGAGGGATTGCGGCCCATCACCTCGTACCACTCTGCCTGGCTGACCTCGTCGGCCTGCACATAGAAGGGCCTGGTGATGCTGACCAGATGCAAAGTGCCTTCGTTGAGCTTGCGGTCGCGCTCATTCTTGGGAGAGCCGATCAGGAAGTTGCCGGGGGGCGCGAGGATCAGTTCCATCCCCTGGCCGTTGCGGATGGCGACCGGCACATGGAAGGAATCGGACGCGTTGATCTGCGTCCGGGTCGGCTTCCACCACAGCTCGGCGAGGGCTTCGTCGGCCTGCGTCGAAGCGAGCATCAGGCAAAGACACAGCGCGATCCTTCGGCGTTCCATAGAACCCTCCGTGGGGAATATCTCCAGGGCATCGTAACAGAGGCGCGGAAACGGCGCAGCGCTTGCCGCCGCAGCGCCCACCGGCAGGGTGTTGCCAGGGCTGCGCTTGCAGAGCCCGCGGCCCTGATCTATTCCAGAAGGGTTCCCCATCTGCAGGACTTGGTGTGGAGCCACGACCGCTCACAGTGCCTCTAGAGCTCTCCGAGTTGCTCACCTCTGCCTGGCGTGAGTCCGGCTTTGCGGGCCGCCCACAGCTCGAGCATCTGGGCGCCAACCTCTACCGTTGCCCCGACGTGGCAGATGCAGCCGCGGCCCGCTTGTTGTGGGCCCGGTTGATCTACCTGCTCTGCCGGGCAGAACGGATCGACAGCGTGCTCGAGGTATGGCGACTGCCCCTGGCTCAGGGCCTGTTGGTCCTGGTGCAGGGCTGCCTGGTGCTGTTGGGGAGCGACCCCCTGCCGCCCAAACTGCCCACCCTGACCGCCCCGCTGCAGCCGAGCTGCCTGGCCCTGGGCGGCGATCAGAGCGCGGGCAAGAGCACGGTCTTGCGGCGGCTCGCGCAGGGATTTCCCGACAAGATCTTCCGTCACAGGCAGTGCACCACCCGCCCGGCCCGTGCCTACGAGCGTCCTGGCATCGACTACGACTTCAAGAGCCGCGAAGACTTCGTCCTCTCCCGTCGCGACCCTGGTGCTTGGGGCCACGTCGAGTACCGGGGATTCTGGTACTGGTACGAGCTGTGTGCGCTGCTCGAGAACGTGCATGCCTTTCCCGAGCGCACGCACGTCTTCAAGGTCTGCAAGCGCACCAGCTTCGAGAATCTGCGCAGCTTGTTTCCGGACCTGCACTGGATCTGGCTCGAGGCCCCGGCGGCCGAGCTGCAGGAACGCAGAGCACGCGCGTCCAGCCGTGACTCCGACCCTCGGCTCAAGCCCGCGGATCCGGGGCTGGAAGACCTGATCGACCTGCGTCTGGCCAATCCCGACGGGCATCTCGAACGCACGGTGGTGGAGGTCATCAGCTTCCTGCAGGGCCTGCACGGACGGTAGCCCGAATCCATCACCAGTTTCTGCTGCGGCCCCGCCTGACCGGCGAATTCGACCTCTCGCTGCTCGAAGATACACGCGTAGCGTCTGCGCTGCTCAAGCCCGAATTCTCTCGGCCATCCGGGCCCTCGCTACGAACCTGGCAACGGATCCGGGCTAGCCCACTTGGGAACCCGATCGCGGTTCTTCATCGTTTCCTGATGGACTGCAGGCTGTCGACCTCAAACTGTTGCTGTTCAAGGGTTTTTGCTTCAAACGCCCGCGGGGCCGACGCGTACCATCCTGCACACCACTCCGGAAATGCAGGAGGAAACTTCCATGGTTCGCATCCCCCTTGTCTTGCTCGTGGCTTGCCTCGGCCTGGCTCGCGCCCAGACCCCGGCCGCGGTCTGGACACCAGACCTCGGCGAGGACGCTGCGACTGCGGTGCTCCTGGTTACCAGCGAGGCCCTGGCCGAGTCCTGGCAGCCCTTCGCAGAGTGGAAGACCCGCTGCGGCAAGCCGACTACGATTGTGACGGTCGAAGCGATCGAGAAGAGCTTCGAGGGTGTCGACATCCAGGCGCGCATCCGTGCCTGCGTGCTCGCCTATGTCGCCGAACACGGCACGCGCTGGGTGATTCTGGGTGGAGACAGCGGTAAAGACGGCCAGCCGGTCCCCGACCGCGACAGCGTCCACAACCTGGGCTCGTTGCGCTACGACGACATCCCGAGCGACGTCTGGTACATCAGCGAGAAGGACTGGGATGCCAACGGCGACGGCGTCTACGGGGATTGGCGCAACGACCGTGAGGCGATCGCCTACACCTCGAGCCACGGCGCGAGCATCGGGCGGATCCCCGTGCGCAGCCCGACCGACGTGGAGGCCTACACCGAGAAGGTGATCGCGTATGAGACTGCCTATCCCGAAGACGGCTTCGCCGAGAGCTTCACGTACACCTGCGGGGTCTCGATGGCCAACTACAAGGCCGACATGCTGTGGGACCAGAACGTGGGTAAAGTGTGGGCCGACGGCAGCATCGCCCGCTTCTTCACCGACAAGACACCCTGGGACAGCGAGCGGCCGGGAGACTTCGACCTGTCGCCGAAGAACTGGATTGAGCGCATCAACGCGAAGAGCTCAGGCAAGATGCACATGCACGGCCACGGCATCCTGACAGAATGGGTGCTCGAGCGCCATCGCAGGGCTGATGCCAACACCGTTGCGCAACTGAAGAACGAAGACGCCTATCTGGTGATGACGACAGTCTCTTGCTTCACCGGCCAGTTCGACGGAGCGCAGGACCCCTCGATCACCGAGTCGCTGCTGCGTGCCCCGCGGGCGGGCGCTGTGTTGGCCGTGGCGCCGGCGCGTGAAGGCGTGCCGGTCTTCAAGGGCGGTGGCCGGGATCCGCGGGATGGGGTCACGCAAGACGGCACCACCCGGCTGCTGACGCGCTTCTGGTGCAACGGCCTCGAAGACAACCTGACGGTGGGTGAGGCCTTTGCTCGGGCGAAACAGGATCTCAGCGCGGACGCGGCCGACGAGGCAGGCTACCACTGGGTGTTGAGCGAGCTCAACCTGCTGGGCGACCCCACCCTGGACATGCGTGCCCGGGCGCCGGTGACCCCCGAGGTCCAGGCGCCGAAGACCCTGGCCAGCGACGCGGGCAGCGTGCGCATCACCGTCGGCTCGCCAGACCTGCAGGTCTGTGCCTGGAAGCAAGGTGAAGCCTACCAGCGGGCGACCAGCGACGCCGATGGCCTTGTGCGGTTTGAGTTTGAGGGAATCAGCGCCGGCGAGTTGTGGATCACGGTCAGTGGACCGAGCGTCAACACGGTTTCGCTGACGGTGGAGATCGAGTAGGGGGGCAGTTCAAGATTGCCCAGGAATTGCGAGCTTTCGGAAGCGCTCCGCCAGTGTGTCTCTGTAGGCGCGCAATTCGTCCTCGCTGAGGGATTCGAGCATTTCCGGAAGCGGAGCGGTGGGGAATGTCGCGAGAAGCCACGCCAGAATTGCTGGGTCCAGTCCCGCGTCTTTCTTCAGCGCCGCCTGAAAATCCTCCTCAGGCCGAAAGCCCTGGCGCTCAAGAAAGAGGATGTCTACGAGGTCTCGGGGCTCAGAACGGGACAGCAGGCACGTCAGCTTGGCGGCGCGCAGATCCAGGTGCGATTCGGTCAGTATGCCCTCAACTTCTACCGGAGGCTTGAGGTCGACTGCGGGTTCAAAGACCAGGTCGAGCTCAAAGGCGCGCTCCGCGCCGGAGACCGACATCCGCACGAAAGTTCCTCCGTCCCGAAGCAGCCGGCAACCGAGCCCCAACGTTTGAAGCAGGGCTGGCAGGGACCGTACGAGCTCACGATGCGTGCGCGCGTCGTGCACGAACACATCGAGATCGCGCGAGAGGCGATGCATGAGGTGTACAGCCCCCAACGCGGCGCCGCCACCGAGATGCCATGTTCCCAACGTCCGAGCCGCTTGCAGCATACGGACGAGCGGCTCGGGAACGATTCTGCGATCGAAGCTAGCCGCCATGGCGCGCCTCGACAGGCGGCCACACCGGCGGCGGCAACTCCAGCAAGAAGGCCCACATCGCGCGCTTGTGTCCGATGTACCGAAGCAGCCAGGGCCAGAGTGCCCGGATCTCCTCCGGAGTCGTGAACAGCCAGACATCGCGAGAATTCGCCTCGCGCAACAGAGCGCCCAGCCAATACGCGCGTGTGTTGATGTCGGGGCTGCGGAGATGCTGGCGTAGCTCGCCTGTGGTCGTATCGGTCCACCACAGGAAGTAGGGCCGCAGACCATCGTCGAGCAGGTCCGGGGTTGTGGGGGGAAGCACCATCGTCTGCACAGCTCCGTACCATTCTGGAAGCCGCAGCTCCCAATGCTGGCCCCTCGATGATCGCGGCAGTGTCTGTGGGCTGCAAGCAAAAGCCCCCTTGAACGTTGCTCAGCCATCAGCGACGCTACTTTCCTATCGTAGAGTTTGTGCGGAGTCACTTCCTCCCACCTGGCCCCAGGAGGCGTCATGAAGATCAAGGTCAACGGCACGATGCACGAGCTGGAGGCGGATCCCAAGACGCCCCTGCTCTGGGTGCTACGGGACATACTGGGGCTGACGGGCACGAAGTTCGGCTGCGGCATGTCGCAGTGCGGCGCCTGCACCGTGCATATGGGTGGCAGCCCCATCCGCTCGTGCTCGCAGGAAGTCGGGGGCGTCGGCAGCAAGGAGATCACCACCATCGAGGGCCTGTCCCTGGACGGCAGCCATCCGCTGCAGCGCGCCTGGGTCGAGTTGGAGGTGCCGCAGTGCGGCTACTGTCAGAGCGGACAGATCATGTCTGCGGCGGCTCTGCTCGCCGATGAGCCAGATCCCGACGATGCGGCCATCGACCAGGCCATGGCGGGCAACATCTGCCGCTGTGGCGCGTACTGTCGGATCCGCGCCGCGATCCACAAAGCCGCGGAGGCGCAGCGATGATGCAACACCTCAACCGGCGGGGATTCCTCAAGGGTTTGTTGGGCACCGGCGCCTTTGTGCTCGGCGTGCCGCTGCTGGGGACGCCGCGGCTGGTGCTGGCGGACGGAGAGGACGAGGTCGTCTTCCGTCCCGACCTGTTCGTCGCCATCGAGGCCAGCGGGGCTGTGCGCATCATCGCCCACCGCTCGGAGATGGGCACGGGCATCCGCAGCACCCTGCCCGCGGTGCTGGCCGACGAGCTCGAAGCGGACTGGGCGCGGGTCGTGATCGAGCAAGCGCCGGGGGACGCGGCCTACGGCTCGCAGAACACCGATGGCTCGCGCAGCATCCGCAACTTCTACCAGACCATGCGCACTGCGGGCGCCACGGCCCGCACTATGCTCGAGGCTGCGGCTGCCCAGACCTGGGAGGTCGAGGCGGACAGCTGCCGGGCCGAGCTGCACGAGGTGGTGCACGCGGCCAGCGGCCGGCGCCTGGGTTTTGGCGCGCTGGTCGCGCTGGCGGCGACCTTGGCGGTTCCCGAGCCGGCCAGCCTGCGCTTCAAGAAGCCCGCGGAGCGGCGTTACGTAGGCAAGTCCTTCAAGAGCTTCGACGTCGAAGACATGGTGCGCGGGACAGCACAGTACGGCCTCGATGTGCGGCGCGAAGGTATGCTCTACGCGGTGGTGGCGCGCTGTCCCGTGTACGGGGGCACGCTGAAGAGTGTGGACGACAGCAAGGCGCGCGCGCTGGCGGGCGTCGTCGATGTGCGGACCATCCCCGATTTTGTGCCGCCGCATGCTTTCCAGGCTCTCGGCGGCGTGGCCGTGCTCGCCACCAGCACCTGGGCGGCACTCGAGGGGCGGCGGCGGCTGGTGTTGGAGTGGGACGAGGGCGCGCAGGCAGACTTCGACAGCGACAGCTATGCCGAAGAGTTGCTGAAGATTGCCCGTGCGCCCGCCCGGGTGGTGCGTGAGGACGGCGATGTCGATGCGGCTCTGGCAGCCGCCGAGACCGTGCTGGAGGCCGACTACCAGCTGCCCTTCCTGGCGCATGCGCCGATGGAGCCGCCCTGCGCGGTTGCTGAGGTGAGCGAGACGGGCTGTGAGGTCTGGGCGCCCACCCAGAATCCCCAGGCGGCCCAGGATACGCTGGCTGCGGTGCTCGAGATGCCGAAAGAGCAGGTCCTGGTGCACGTCACCCTGCTCGGCGGCGGCTTCGGGCGCAAATCCAAGCCTGACATGATCTGCGAGGCCGCGCTGCTGTCTCGGATGGCCGGCAAACCCGTGCAGGTTGTCTGGACGCGTGAGGATGACATCCGGCACGACTACTACCATGCCGCGGCGGCCGTCCACATGGAGGCCGGTCTCGACAGCGAGGGCAATGTGCAAGCCCTGCTGATGCGCAGCGCCTTCCCAACCATCGCCTCGACGTTCGTGCCGGGGTTGCCGATCGCTCAGAGCTTTGAGCTGATGATGGGCATGACCGACCTGCCCTGGCAGGTACCGAACCTGCGCTGTGAGAGCGGCGAGGTGGCGCCGCCTTTCCGGATCGGCTGGCTGCGCTCGGTGTGCAACATCTTCCATGCCTTTGCGGGTTGTGTGTTCGTCGACGAGCTGGCCACGACGACCGGCCAGGATCCGGTGGCCTTTGCGCTCAAGCTGCTCGGTGAGGACCGGGTGCTCGACTTGACGGGTGTCGACTACCCCAATTACGGGGTGTCGCTAGAGGATTTCCCGATCGAGACGGGCCGCCTGCGCCATGTCATCGAGCTGGTCGCCGCCAAGGGAGAGTGGGGCCGCAAGCTCCCCGCTGGACACGGCCTGGGCTTCGCGGTGCACCGCAGCTTCCTGAGCTGCATCGCGGTGGTGGTCGAGGTCGCGGTTGATGGGAAGAAGATCCGGATTCCGCGCGTCGACATGGCCATCGACTGCGGCCTCGTGGTCCATCCCGACCGCGTGCGCGCGCAGATGGAAGGCTCGGCGGTCTTCGGGGCCAGCATCGCCCTGTCGGGCAAGATCAGCGCGAAGAACGGCCGTATCGTCGAGGGCAACTTCGACACCTACCCGGTGGTGCGTATGCACGAGGCCCCCCGTGAGATCAACGTGCATATGGTCGCGAGCGAGGCGGCTCCCGTCGGGGTGGGTGAGCCGGGGGTGCCGCCGATGGCTCCCGCCATTGTCAACGCTCTGTTCGCGGCCACGGGGAAACGTGTGCGCAGACTGCCGATCCTGTCGAGCCCGGACTGGAAGGATTGAGGGAGCCGGTCATGCTGCGAGTGCTTGCTTCTCTGTGCGTTCTGGGAGCTGTCCTGTGTGCGCAGGAGGCAGGCCATCCGGCTGAGCTGGGACAGGTCGCCTGGCTACGAGACTTCGAAGCGGGCAGCAAGCGGGCGGCTGCGGAGGACAAGCCGCTGCTGCTGCTCTTCCAAGAGGTGCCGGGCTGCCAGACCTGCGTCGACTTTGGCGAGCAGGCTCTGTCCCACCCCCTGCTGGTCGAGGTGATCGAGACGGCCTTTGTGCCGGTCGCCATCCACAACAACAAGCCGGGCGCCGATGATGCCGTACGTTTACGGTTCGAAGAGCCCGCCTGGAACTACCCGGTCGCGCGCTTTCTCGAGGCCGATGGGAAGGAGATCGTGGCCCGCCGAGACGGCATCTGGACGGCCGAGGGCTTTGCCCAGCGCCTGATCGAGGTGCTCGAAGCCGCCGAACGTCCTGTGCCTGATGCCTTGCGCTGGGCTGCGGCCGAGACCCAAGCAGGCAGCACGGCCACGCTGGCGATGGCCTGTTTCTGGAGCGGCGAGGCGCAATTGGGAGGCCTCGAAGGCGTGCTGGAGACACAGGTCGGCTGGCTCGAAGGGCAGGAAGTGGTCGAGCTGCGCTTTGATCCAGAGCAGCTGAGCTATCAGAGCTTGCTGGCCGAGGCGCAGAAGCTCCGCTGTGCCAGGTGTGTCTTCGCGCGGGACGATGCGCAGCTCGAGCAGGCGCGCGGGGCTCTGCATCAGGGAGTGGTACGTAGCGACGCGCCGATCGGAGCGGCGCAGAGCTCCGATGCCAAGTTCTCACTGCGGCGCTCGGCCTTCCGCTACCTGCCGCTGACAGGCTTCCAGGCGAGCAAATGCAACGCGGCACTGGCGGCCCATCAGCCCGTGGAGAGCTGGCTCAGCCCGCGCCAGCAGGCTCTGCAGGCCCGCATCGCCGCGGCGCTGGCGGCCGATGCGGCTGCGCTGGACGGCCTGCAGCCACCGTGGGACTGGCGTTTGTCAGCGGAGTACACAGCCAAGCTGGAAGCGCGTCTGGAGTAGGGGGGAGCCGCTTGCGGGTCCAGGCTGCCCAACGCCCGGGTGAGGCTTGCTGTAGCGGCGCTCTGTGGGCACCATCGACTTCTGCTGTCCAGGCCTCGCCCTGCAGGAATCAGGCGGGAAAGGGGGGAAGCGGCGATGCGGCTCGCTGAGCTGGTACAGACCTCCACCACAGTCGGCGCCACCCGGGCGCGCAAGACCAAGATCGCCGTGCTGGCTGCCTGCCTGTCTCAGGCCGCGGCTGAGGAGATCGAGCTGACGGTCGCCTACCTGACGGGCGAGCTGCCGCAGGGACGCATCGGTATCGGTCCCGCAGCCCTGCGCCGCGCGCTTCCGGTGGCAGCTGTTTCCGAGCCAGCCCTCACGCTTCTGCAGGTCGATGCCGGGCTGAGCCAGATCGCCAGCCTGAGCGGAGCGGGCTCGGCGGCCCGCAAGCTCGAGCAGCTGCGCAGGTTGCTCGGTCAGGCCACGGCCGCCGAGCAGAGCTTCCTGCTGCGGCTGCTGCTGCGCGAGCTACGCCAGGGCGCTCTCGAAGGTGTGATGGTCGAGGCGATCGCCAGCGCCGCCGGCATCGCGTCCCAGCCCGTCCGGCGCGCCCACATGCTCTGTGGCGCCCTCGGCAATGTCGCCAGGGCGGCTCTGACTGAAGGCGAGCCGGGGCTGGCCCAGCTCAGCGTCCGCCTTTTCCAGCCGTTGCGCCCGATGCTGGCGGACAAGGCCGACGACGTGGCCGAAGTGCTTGGACACCATGGCGAGGCGGCCTTCGAGGCCAAATTCGACGGAGCCCGTATCCAGGTCCACAAGCAAGCTGAGAACGTGCGCATCTTCACGCGCCACCTCAAAGAAGTAACGGGCGCGCTGCCGGAGGTCGTCGAGGCCGTGCAGGCCCTGCCCGCCCAGGAGCTGATCCTCGACGGCGAGGCGCTCGCGTTGGCAGCCGACGGACGCCCCGAGCGCTTCCAGACCACCATGCGTCGCTTCGGCCGCAAAGTCGATGTTGCCCGGCTGCGCGCGACACTGCCGCTCAGCGCCTTCTTCTTCGACTGCCTGTACCTCGACGGTGCTCTGCTCTTGGATTGCCCGGCGGCCGACCGCTTCGAGGCGATGGCCGACCTGCTCCCGCAAGACTTGACGGTGCCGCGCCTGGTGACCTCCGATGCTTTCAAAGCCGAGCGCTTTGTGCAGGAGGTGCTGGCGCAGGGCCACGAAGGTGTGATGGCCAAGTCTCTCACCGCCCCCTACGAAGCCGGTGGACGAGGCAAAGACTGGCTCAAGCTCAAACCCGTGCACACGCTCGACCTGGTGGTGCTCGCTGCCGAGTGGGGAAGCGGGCGCCGCAAAGGCTGGTTGAGCAACCTGCACCTCGGCGCCCGCGATGCGCAGAGCAACAGCTTCGTGATGCTCGGCAAGACCTTCAAGGGGTTGACGGACAAGACGTTACGCTGGCAGACCCAACGGCTGCAAGAGCTCGAGATCGCCCGTGATGCCTGGACGGTCTACGTGCGCCCTGAGCTGGTGGTCGAGATCGCCTTCAACGATGTGCAGGCGAGCCCGCGCTATCCTGCCGGGATGGCGTTGCGCTTCGCACGCGTCAAACGGTATCGACCAGACAAACAGGCGGGGGAAGCGGACACGATCGCCAGCGTGCGGCAGATCTTCGAGTCTTGAGTCTGTCGGTCGACGTAGCCTGTCGATAGATAGTAGAGTATCGGGCCGAGCAAGGAGAGCTGCCGTGGACATTCCCGCTATCCAGGCTTTCGAGGAATTCTCCAACTGGACGCACAACCATCGCCCCGGGGTCAGTCGCCTTCCTCGCTTCGCGGGGCTTCCCACACTGGTCGTGGCGCGCTACCTGTATCGAGACTGGCTGGCGCATGCCCCGCGCTGGCGGCCCTTCGTGCATCTCGACCCGGCCCGCTGCGGAGGGGGAAAGCCGGCCTGGGTGTTGCGTGAGCCCTTCGAGCAGGCGGCGGGCGGCTGGATCTACATCCAGGCTGGCTGGCAGGACCTCTGGACCGACGAGGCACTCGCCTCCCTGGCGTCCAACCACGGCCTGCGGATCGTGCTCGAGGGCGTCGAGGTCCGCGCGCTGAGCCCCAAGATCCGCGCCGTGTTGAAACGGCGCGATCCTTACCATCTGTTGGCCAGCGACCCTAGCCTCGCCCGTCTGCGCAAGGCGTCTCTGGCGTACTGCCGGGCGCAATTGGTGCTGCACCTCTCGGGGCCACCCGGCTCCGGCAAGCGCAGCCTGGCGCGCTGGGCGCACGTGATGTTGGGGACCTCGGCGTTGCAGCAGATCCGGCAGGGGAGCAGCGAGCGCGCCCACAACCGCGGCTGGCAGCTCTACGAAGAGGTTGCCCAGCTCAGCGCCGAACAGCTGGCGCCCCTGCGGGAGAGACTGCAGGCTGAAGAAGGTACCGACGCGGTCTGGCAGGACGCTTGGGGCGAGGTTCCGGCGCGGCCTGACGACCCGGCTTTCGCGCCGCTGGTCGGCGAGAGTCCGGCGATCTGCCGCCTGCTGGCGAAAGCGGTGCGTTACAGCAAGAGCCGTTTGCCGATGCTGATCTATGGCGAGACAGGCACTGGCAAAGAGCTGATGGCCCGGGCCATCCACGACGCCAGTGGCCGGCGCGGGCCTTTCGTGGCCATCGACTTGAACACCCGCAACGTCGGGCTGCTTGAGAGTGCGCTCTTCGGGCACGCCAAGGGTGCGTTTACCGGAGCCCAACAGGCGCGCAACGGCGCTGCTGTGCAAGCTGATGGGGGCACGCTGTTCCTCGACGAGCTCGGCAACCTCAACTTGTCGACGCAGTCCAAGCTGCTCCGGCTGCTCGAGCAACACACCGTGCAGCCCCTGGGCTCAGACCGCGCGATCGAAGTCGACCTGCGCATCATCGCGGCGACCAATTCCCAGCTCGAAGAGATGGTGCGGGCGGGGGAGTTCCGTGAGGACCTGCTGTACCGCTTCAATCCCAGCGCGATCTGCCGGCTGCCGGCTCTGCGCGAACGTCCCGAGGACATCGACCTGCTTGTCCAGCACTTCCTGCCCAGCCCAGGCAAGAGCTTCTCGGCCGAGGCGCTGGCGCGCCTGCAAGAGTGGAGCTGGCCGGGCAACGTCCGTGAGCTGCGCCATGTCGTCGAGGCCGCCGCCATCGAGTGCTCCGAAGACGTCATCGAGGTGTGCCATCTCGGGCAGCTGGGAGAGGTGGGCGCGGGCGCGCCGCTCCTTGTGACCAGCAGTGAGGCGCCCGACGAACGGAACGCTCTGTGGTGTCTCAACAAGACGGAGATCCAGAAGATCGTCGCGGTGACGCTGCAGCTGCCTCCTCTGACCGAGCGTGGAGCGCCGTCGCTGCGCAACGCCATCCTCGGCTCGCTGGCCGGCCGTCCCGTCAGCCTGCGGGTGTTGCGGGCTCTCGAGCGGCGCACGTGGTGGGGGAACTTCACCGAGCTTTTCCGGGAGCTGACGGCCGTCTGCAGCAACCTGACAGGTCCGATCGACCTGGTCGGCCTGCACCGCACGCTGCCCGACTTGCTGCAGGAGCCCGGCCAGGCCCCGATGAAGATCTTGCTGTTTCCCAGCCAACACCACGGCGAGGTGGTGGGTCTGGAGCGCGAGCTCAGTCAGGCCGCGGTCATCGTCGGCCGCGCCGCCAGCCTCGACGCGCTGCGGCCCCAAGGTTCTGCGCGCGACAAACAACGCCTGCAAGGGCGCTGGGAAATGCTCGAGCGGCTGCTGGGAAAGCGCTCGGTGGGGTTTCTGAACCTCAGCTTCCTGACCCGGATCAGCCGCGCCCACTTCTTGATCTGCCGCGAGCAAGGCAGCCTGGTTGTGCATACCCTACCGGGTACCCGCCTGCCCGTCTCGGCGGGCTCGTTGCCCAGCCGGGGGTTGTTTACGGTCAAGCCTGATGCGCCGGTCGACATCGGCCAGGCGGGGCAGATCGATATCCTCGACGTCAGTGGCCGGCCCTACTTCCAGCTCTATGTGTTCGCGGGCAACAGCGCCTTCCACGAATTCAGCCCCGTGTTGGCGCAGCAGCTTGCGGGACCGGCCGACAAGACGCTGGGCTATGGCGAGCTGAAGCGGCAGGTCTGGAGCCTGCATCCCTCGG
>JAJDCP010000149.1 GCA_029260765.1 Planctomycetota bacterium | reverse complement strand
TGCTCGAGCTTGCGCGCCGCGCCGGCGCGCGGCGCCGCGTGGCCCTGGAGCTCCCGCGTGCATCCCTGGGCGCTACCGCGACCGCACAGGCCGTCGCTTGCGCTGGGGCCGCGGGCTGGGGCCGCGCTTGGGCGAAACGGGGTATGTCCCAGATCGGTAGCCAGTCGTCCATACCTTCGGCCCAGACGCGGGTCGAGTCCTTGAGCTTGCCTGCGGCGACGGTAGCGACAACCCTCCGCTCGGAGTACGGCCCGAGTTGCTTTTCCTTGACGCCCAGATACCAGTCCTTGCCAGGCATGGTTCCTCCCCTCGGCAGCCCCTGCGGATCCTGCCAGTTGTTTGTGGTTCTAGAGGATGGAGACGTGGCTCGTGGGTTGGGGAACAGGGTTTCAGCTCGCCGGGGAAAAAAAATCCTCGCCTTGACATGGCTGCCTGGCCAATCTCCCTCTTTAGATCTCGCTCGAGAGTCGCAGGGAACCCGGACGCCCCCAGAGACGTTGACAGCCATGGAAAAGATACCCGACCATTGCAGTCATGAAGCATTGCGTCATACAATGGTTCAAAGGTGCGTCAGATTTCCGGGAGGCAAACGGTGCTCGTTCTCGATCCCGAGTTGATCACTTCGTTGAACGCCCACGCCGAGGAAGCCTACCCGCGTGAGTGCTGCGGCCTGCTGCTCGGCACCCGCGACGGCAACACGCGCCAGGTCGTCGGGCTGCAGCGCGCGCGCAACACCAGCCCTGTGACAGTGTTCGACCGCTACCAGCTGCATCCGGCAGACCGCCTGGCCGCCGAGGAACGAGCACGCGGGGCCGGTCTCGAGCTGGTCGGCTTCTACCATTCCCACCCCGAGCACGACGCCTACTTCTCGGCGACAGATCTGCAGAGCTCCGAGGAATTCCAATTCGGCGAGCCCTGGTTGCCGGCGACCTACGCCTACCTCGTCAGCTCGGTACGGCAAGGCCGCGCCGGCACCATGCGCTGTTATTTGGTCGTGCAGGGACAAGCGGTCGAGTGTCCGATCGAGATCCGCTGATCCACCCCAGACGCGAGTCGAGACCCACGTAAAAGGAGACAAGCCATGCCGGTTCAGATCCGAATTCCCGCGCCACTCCGCCCGCTGGCCGGTGGCCAGGATAGTGTTGCTGTCGAGGGCGGCACGGTGCGCGAGGCCCTGGAGGCGTTGGAGAGCGCCTTTGGCGGTCTCAAGCCACGGTTGCGGGACGACTCCGGGCAGCTGCGCCGTTTTGTCAACGTCTACCTGGCCAGCGAGGACATCCGCCATCTCGAAGGTCTGGATACCACCGTAAGAGACGGCGACGTGCTGAGCATCGTGCCCGCCGTCGCCGGTGGCCTGCGAGGAGCACACGATGCCGAGCTTCACTGAGTGGCGTGCCAGCCTGTCCGAGCGCATCCCCGAGATCAGCGCCGCAGACGCCGCATCGCAAGCGCGTGAGCGCCCAGAGGTGGTGTTGGTGGACGTGCGTGAGAACGACGAGCACCGTGAGGGCCACCTGCCCCAGGCGTTGCACATACCCCGGGGCTTCCTGGAGATGCAGGCTGAGAAACGGCTCCCCGACAAGGACGCGCCGATCGTCTGTTACTGCGCCGGGGGGGTGCGCTCGCTGTTCGCCGCAGAGACCCTGCGCAGCCTGGGCTATCGCGATGTGCGCTCGCTGGCGGGTGGCTACAAGGCATGGAAGACAGCCGGCTTGCCGACCGAGAAACCTTTCGCCTTGAGTGATGCCCAGCGCCGTCGCTACCTGCGTCATCTCTCGATCCCAGAGGTCGGTCTGGCGGGGCAGGGCAAACTTCTCCAGGCTCGGGTGTTGATGATCGGTGCGGGTGGTCTGGGCTGCCCCGCTGCGATCTACCTGGCGGCCGCCGGAGTGGGACGGCTGGGGATCGTCGACTTTGACAACGTCGACGAGAGCAACCTGCAGCGCCAGATCCTGCACACCACCGATCGGGTCGGCACGCCCAAGATCGCCTCAGCGACCCTGGCGATCCAGGCGCTCAACCCCGATGTTGAGGTGGTGCCCTTCGAAGAGCGCCTCGACAGCTCCAACGTCGAGCGGATCTTCGAGGGTTGGGACCTGGTCGTCGATGGCAGCGACAACTTTCCCACCCGCTATCTGATCAACGACGCCTGCGTGCGTTTCGGACTGCCCTGCGTACACGGCAGCGTCTACCGTTTCGACGGCCAGGTGTCGGTGTTCGCTCCCGGGCGCGGCGGGCCCTGCTACCGCTGCTTGTATCCCGAGCCGCCGCCGCCGGAGTTGGCACCGTCCTGCGCCGACGCGGGCGTCCTGGGTGTACTTCCGGGTGTGGTCGGGCTCTTGCAGGCCATCGAGACGATCAAGCTGATCATCGGCGTCGGGAACCCGCTCATCGGACGGCTGCTGGCCTACGACGCGCTCGCTGCGAGCTTCAACGAATTCAAGCTGCGGCGGAACGCGAGTTGCGGAGTCTGCGGGGACGGAGTGGAATTCCCGGGCTTTGTGGATTACGAGCAGTTCTGCGCCAACCCGGCGCTCAGTGGCCCTTGAGGGGGAAGCTATGCAGGCTCTGTTTCGGCGTCATCGGGCGGTCTTCGAGCGCCATCCCGCGCTAGCGCTGATCGGCAACACTGCGCTGTTCCGAGTCGACGCCATCGAAGAGTTCCCAGGCTTCGAGGTCTTTGCGAAGGCCGAGTGGACCAATCCCGGGGGCTCGCTCAAGGACCGTCCGGTGCGCCGCATCCTGCTCGAAGCGATCGCCGATGGGCGGCTGGGCGGAGGCCGCGCGATCCTCGACTCCTCTTCGGGCAACGCGGGGATCGCCTACGCGATGCTGGGCAGCCTGCTCGGTCATCACGTGCGTCTGGTCGTGCCGGGCAATGCCAGCCGCGAACGCTTGCAGCGGATCCGGGCGCACGGCGCGGATATCGTCCTGACCGATCCCCTGGAAGGGTACGACGAGGCGCTGCGTACCTGCCATCGCATGTTCGAGGAGAACCCGGAAGCGTACTTCTTTGCGGACCAGTACGCCAACGACAACAATTGGCGCGCCCACTACGAGGAGACGGCGCAGGAGATCCTCGAGCAGTGCGAGGGGCGCTTGACCCACTTCGTCGCCGGGGTGGGCACGGGCGGCAGCATCACGGGTATCGGTCGACGGCTGAAGGAGCACGACTCCACGATCAAGGTGGTCTGCGTACTGCCCGATCCTTTCCCCGGAATCGAAGGCCTCAAGCCATTGACCCAGCCCGAAGATATCCGGCCTGCCATCCTCGACGAGAGCGTCATCGACGAGAGAATCCCGGTCCTCGCGGAAGAAGCCTTCAGCTGGTGCCAGCGGCTGGCTCGGCGCGGGGTGTTTGTGGGACAGTCGAGCGGTGCCTACCTGGCCGGGGTCGCGAAACTGGCGGCGCGCGAGAAGACGGGCCGCTGCGTGACGCTGTTCTGTGACACCGGAGAGCGCTACTTCAGCACAGGGCTGTGGACCCCCTCGTAGGCGACGCCGATTCCTCCAGAAAGCCCTCGCCGGGACCGCTGCGCAAGGCTACAACCGAGCTCGAGGCTGGGCGCGATGCGGCCGGTCTGCAGCGCTCAGCCTGGCCAGGCCAGCGCTCCACGCAGGCCCGCGGAACACCGGCGCACCAGCCAGAAAAACTGGCCACAGCCGCCCAAGCGTCCGATGATGTTCAACAGCCAGTTTGTCCGCCGATCGGCTTCCCAGGCCGACTCCCGGACTAGATTGCGGCTCCTGGCAACGCAGCAGGTCCCAAGGGTCGGAGCCATTCGACGTAAGTCAGCAGCGCATCCCACAGAAGCTTCTACCAAGCAAGGGATTGCATTGCCCGTGAATTCTGCGTAGGTTAAATGGTGAGGTGTTTGTCCCATGGCTGATGCTAAAAATGAAGCACTGCTGAAACCCGGGGAAATCTGCCGCCGCAGTGGCATCTCCCGCCAGAGCCTGTACCAGTACCGGCTGATGGGCCTGATCCAGCCGAAGCTCACGACCACCACCGGCCGCCATCTCTACAACGGCAACACTCTGACCCGTCTGAGCCTGATCCGCAGGCTGTTGCTGCGTGGGTACTCGCTGGCAGAGATCCGCGCGATCTACTTCAAGGATGGCCGTTGACCGGCCTGCCAGGGCGCCTCCGCACGTTCGGGTTCCGCTGCGATGACGACTTGCTCTCTGAGCAGACTGCGGCGCGCAGCAGCGAAACTATCGCGTTGTCGCAGCTTGACTCGGGGGATCGCTGATGGCGTCGACGCCCTTCGTTCCGGTCCAACAACGCGAGGCCGGGGAGAGCGGCACTGCCTGCCTGCTCTCTCTCGCCCGCCATCATGGACTCGAGATCGAGCCCGCGGAGATTCTGTCCTGGACGGGCCTCGACTCGCTGCGGCTCGACGATCTCGGCTTGCTGTTCGTCGCTGGTGAGCTCGGCTTCGAGGCGCTGCCCCTCGAGGGTGCATTCGACGAGTTGCCCGAGGTTCCCCGGCCGTGCGTCGTCGGTATGCGCGAGGGCCACGAGCGCTACGCCGTCCTGCTCGAGATCGATGCGGCCGGGGTTCTGCTGGCCGACCCCGTCTCGGGCACGACGGTGCAGGAGGATCGCGAGAGCTTCGTCGCGCGCTGGAGCGGGGATGCCTTCCAGCTGACCGCCCTGCCCGACAAGCTGCGCGCCTGTCAGCAGCGGCTCGTCCGCGAGCGCCGCTGGCATGCGCGGCTCTTACGACCGATCGGGCTGTTTCCCTTCAAGCGCAAGCAGGCAGTGTTCTGCGCCGGCGCGCTCGCCTGGCTCGCGGTGCTGCTCACGGCTGGGTGGCACGGCGAGCTGCAACGGGTCGGCGGGCCGGGCTGGCTGCTCGGCCTGGGTTGGGCGTTGGCCTGGCTCGGTGCCTGGTGGAGCGCGCTACTCACCCAGAGTTGCGCGAGCTGCAGCCGGGCGGGCGCGCTCGCAGGGGGACTGCCCCTCGGTTGGGCCGGGGTCTCAGGCTACACACTGCTCGGCCTCGCGCTGATGCTGCAAGCCGAGGGGGCCTGGCGCGGTTTTGCCTGGGCGCTGCCCGTAGGGGCGCACACGGCCCTGCTCGCCCTGCTGGCACGCGAGCGCATCCGTTGCCTTCCCTGCCTGGCGACCGCGGCCGGGGCTCTTCTGGCCGCGATCGGCTGCTGGGCGGCAGCGTTCTCGGGCATCGAGCTGGCGGTCGTGGCGGCCAGCGGGATCGGCACCTGGCTGGTCGTCGCTTGGGCTCGGCGGCGGTTTCCGCTGGTGCTCTTCGCGCGCGCCTGTCAGCTGGCGCAAAACCTGCCCCGGGAGACCGCAGCCGATGCCCCCTTGCCGCTGATTGTCTATGTGCGGGATCACTGCCCGAGCTGTGTGTTCTACAAGGCTTCGCTGCGGCCCGGCCTCGCGCAGGAGTTTGGGGAAGCTCTCGCCATCGAGGAGCGTAAAGCCCCGCCAGGGGCGGTGCCGACACCGTTGTTGCTGGTGCCGGGGCCGCCGGCCGTGGCGGCCTTCGGCTTCGATCCCGAGACTGCCTACGGCGAGCTGAGCGCCGTGTTGCGCCAGCGACTCGCAGTCCACGCGAGACAATTGCCGACGACGGAAGCGCTGTGGGTGGTCTCGCGGACGCTCGGCTGAGCGCGCAATGGGCCTCGAAGCTGCGGCGAAAAGATGCGGTCCGGCTCTGCTTCGTGAGTGGGCAGGCAAAGGGCCAGGCCCTGGGTGGCTCAGCGGCGGGCCCGGAAGCGGCGGATGTCTTCGGTACTATGCCCGCAGCTGGGCAGCTCGGGTCCGTGCGTCCTGGCGCGCATGATCTCTCCTCCTGGTTGTGGTTCAGCGGCGGGTGCGGGACTGTCTGACCTGGAAGCTGCAGTGTCCGCAGATCGGAACTTCGGGTCCGGCTTTCAGTTGGGTCTTGGCGCGCATAGTTCTCTCCTTTGAGGTTTGCGGTCGTTGCTGGCTAGTCAGCAAGGCGCGCGCCAAACCGTGCACGGCGATCACTCCGTAAAGCATGTTCACTATTGCCAAAAAACCTGGCCTCCGGTCGCCCATTATTCTTGCAATCCGGGATCTTGACAGCCGGCGTCGCCTTCCAGGGAAGTCTTCTCGCTCTACGCCCTTGGTCTGACTTTCCCTGCCAGTGCAGCGCGCCAAGCTCCAAGCCCAGGGCTGCGTTCCAGGTTTCGGGAGGCGAGCGGCCATACGCAGCTGGGAGGGCGTCTGGGACTTCAACAGCACCTCGGGCAGCTACTCCGTGGGCAGCACCGGAACGCTCACGGTCAGCCTCAGCGGCGGTGGCTCGCTGGCAGGAGCGATGAGCGCCCACGGCGACGTCGTCGTGCTGCTGGGCGCGTCCGATGGCAGCGCCGATTCTGCCCGGGACTTCTGGGTTCTCGTCAGGCAGCCCTGACCGGGTCGGCCCATCACCCGCGCCCCTACCAAGGCACCTCCGCCCCGTCGTAGGCACCGCTCCACCCCATGGGTGTGGCGTTGATCTGGGCTTCGCGCAGGTCTACGTCCACGCCACAGCAGCTCCGCGAGTCCGAATGTGCTCAACGCCTTGCGGCATCAGAGGTCGAGGCAGACTGGACGGCCAAGCCCCGCCGTTACAAGGCGTTCGGGTGCTCAACGCCTTGCGGCATCAGAGGTCGAGACAGTAGGTGGATCCCCTGCGTAGGCCGTCGGGCGAGCCGTGCTCAACGCCTTGCGGCATCAGAGGTCGAGGCAGCCAATGAGCGCCCCCAGCACCCTCTGGGTGACCATCAAGTGCTCAACGCCTTGCGGCATCAGAGGTCGAGGCAGTTCGAAAGCTGCTGCCGATTCCCAAGAGATCTCTCGGCCGTGCTCAACGCCTTGCGGCATCAGAGGTCGAGGCAGCGTATACGTCGCCTTGGCGCCGCACCTTGCGGCCGTGTGCTCAACGCCTTGCGGCATCAGAGGTCGAGGCAGCCGCGCACCTCTTCGGCAGGGAGCTCAGGCTTGCACGTGCTCAACGCCTTGCGGCATCAGAGGTCGAGGCAGCAGCGAGAATGTTGACGGCGTTGTCCTGCAGCCACTCGTGCTCAACGCCTTGCGGCATCAGAGGTCGAGGCGGCTCGATGTCGCGAGCCTCGCCCAGCCCGTGCTCACGTGCTCAACGCCTTGCGGCATCAGAGGTCGAGGCGGCTCGATGTCGCGAGCCTCGCCCAGCCCGTGCTCACGTGCTCAACGCCTTGCGGCATCAGAGGTCGAGGCAGGAACGGCATGAACTCACGGGGGGGGGACACCACCTATCCGTGCTCAACGCCTTGCGGCATCAGAGGTCGAGGCAGCATCCGCCAGCTTGGGGGCGATGGGGATCTCGGCATGTGCTCAATGCCTTGCGGCATCAGAGGTCGAGGCAGGGGCCAACCTGCCGAAGGGGGGCTACCGCGCAGCTGGTGCTCAACGCCTTGCGGCATCAGAGGTCGAGGCAGAGTACGACACCGAGCACACTGTACAAAGCACTGAGTGCTCAACGGCTTGCGGCATCAGAGGTCGAGGCAGAAAACCAACAATCAACAA
>JAJDCP010000148.1 GCA_029260765.1 Planctomycetota bacterium | reverse complement strand
GGGCCCCCGCCGCGCGCGCCGATCCAGACAGCGGTCCCAGCCCGTCCAGGGCCGCGTTTCGGCAGGTAGCAGGCGCAGCGTACGGTTCTGTGTATCCCAAAAGACCCTGTCGGGAGCACAGCCCACCGCACGGCTTCCCAGCTCGCGGAAGGGCCGCAGGCTCTGCTGGACCAACCGCACAGCTGCGGCCGGCGCAAGCGTTGGCAGGCTCCCCAGCCGCCAGGGCTCGCTGACCACGAACAGCCGCTCGCCGACGTTGAGCATCGCCAGGATCGGGAAGTTGTACGCAACACCGTCGCCTTCGGGCAGCTCGAGGACCCGCCACAGGAACACGTCCGCGCCGCTATCCCAGGCCTTCCCCGCCCGCAACACCCCCGGCGGCCCCCAGTCGAGCGACGCGCCGGGCAGAAACCAGGGAGTCTGCGGGTCCGGCTCGAAGCGCAGGTGTGCCGCCCCCAGCCCCAGGGTGTCCCCCACCTCAAGCAGCGTCGAGCCCCGCAGAGCCTGCCCGTTGTGGCGCACCTCTCCACGCAGCGCCGACAGCTGCCAGGCCTCGTCGCGCCAACGCAGCCGCGCGTGGCGTGGCTCAAGCTCTGCGTCCGGGAAAAGCTGGGGGCCGAGCTCGATAGCTCGTCCCTTCAAGGGAATGCGGATCCCCGTACGCAGATCGCACAACTCGAACATCGGCGGCCCTCCCGGCACCTGCAGGCCTGTCGAGTGTAGACCGTCTGTCTGGGGAGTGCAATCGAGGCGCAGCCGGTTCCACGTGAAACCAGGCTCCTACGCCTCGGCGACCAACAGGTCCGCGATGGTCCGTAAGCTGACTAGGTCGTCCACACTCTCGTGCAGCTCGGGCAACGCCATGGCGAAGCAGTCGGGACCCGCTTCCTCCTCCAGCCCTGCCAAGAGCTTTTGGTCGGCCAACGAGCGGTCGCGCTCGAGCTCGGCCATCTCATGCAGCTTCGCCAGCGCGGCGCGCAGGTCTGCCGACGGCTCTCGCCCGCCAAGCGCCGCCTCCGGGAAGATCATGTCTTCAGAGTGGGCATAGCTGCGGTTGAGGATCATGCCCTTGAACGGTAGCCCCAGCTGGGCGATGCGGCGGCGGAAGAAGCGCGCCTCGGAAAACGCCTCGTCAAAAGGACTGGTGATCAGAAAGAAGGAAACCGAGGGCTTCGACAGGTAGGCGCGCATATTCTGTGCGTTGCCATTGAGGATACGGAAGATGCTGCCGAAGGTTCCGAAGGCCGTCTGCAGCTCGTTGAAGAGCTCTTCACCAAAGACCGCCCGCATCACCGGGTGGATGACCGCGCTGGCTACACGCATCAGGGTGCTGCCCTCTTTCGGGATGAACAGCTTGAACACGCTGCCGTCCAAGAAGGAGTTCAGCTTCTCGGGCCCCTCAAGGAAATTCAGGGCATTGCGGGACGGAGGGGTATCGAGCACGACCAGGTCGTATTGGTGCGACTCGACCAGCTCATAAAGAGCCTCCATCGCCGTGTATTCCTGCATTCCGGCGATCATGTCTGTCACCGCCAGATAGATCTTGTTGCGCAGGAAACGCTGGGCCTCACCGGGATCTTTGATGATGCCCCGAACAGCGTTGTCGGCGATCAACTTGGGGTCGATCATCCAGGCAGACAAGCAGCCTGGCTCTTGGATGCCGATCGCCTCCTGGCGCTCGCGGCTGAGTTGCGTGGGCTCGGGATGGTTGCGCCCTACGCCGAGTGTCTGCGCCAGGCGCTTGGACGGGTCGATGGTCAACACGAGCACCTTGCGCCCGGCCCGCGCCGCCGCCACCGCCAGTGCAGCGGAGACAGTGGTCTTGCCCACACCGCCAGCCCCACAACAGACCAGGATGCGCTGCTTTTCGATCAGCTCGTGCAGCTCACGACTCACGCAGGGATTCTCCCAACAGTCTGGAGGCCATCATCTTGGGCAGCTCCGTGCCACTTGCTTTGCAATACGGGACCGACAAGAGGCCCACGTGCACCTCGCTGCGCAGCTTCTCTGCCGCGCGGCTGGTGGTGGCGATGCGGTCCAGGTAGCGCTGGCCGAAGAAGCTGTGCCCATTCAAGAGGCCCTGCAACTCCTCGCGCTCGCTGGTGCTGAAGGGATTCTCCGGCACCATGTTGAGGATCACCCCCCCGACAGGCATGTTCGTCTGCTGCAGTCCGTCGATCAACTCCATACACTCCGTCACGGGCAAGGTCTCTGGAATCGTAACCACATATGCTGCACCCGTTTTCGGGTTGTTTAGCCATTCCTGCCCTTCGCGCATGCCGGCGGCGATGGGACCGCTTTGGATCAACTCGAGCAGCTGCTGAGGCAGGGCTGTCAGAGCCAGCGTGTGGCCGGTCGCGGGCATGTCGATCAGGATCTGGTCGTAGCGATTCCGCTTGTCCCGGGTCTGCGATTTGATATGGGTCAGCAGATGGAAGAAAATCCCCATCTCGTGGAAGGACGGCGCGAAACGCAGAAAGGCCAGCAGAGGTTTGGTGCGCATGGCCAGACGAGCCATCGTCCGCACCTTCAACACGCTGGTCAGGAACGCCTCTTGTCCTTTGGCGGCCGTCAGCTGTCCGCCTTCTATGCCGGGAGCCAGCTTGATGGGCTTGACGGGCAAATGCTCGCGGCCGAACAGACGTGCTAGAGGCGAGAAGCCTCCGCAGGGCTCTTCGATCTCGCTGACGAGCACGCGGTTGCCGCGTTGTGCCGAAGCGAGGGCCAGAGCGGCGGTCACCGAGCTGCGCCCGACGCCTCCCTTGCCGGTGACCAGGACAATGCGCTTGGAAAGGAACTTCTCCAACGTGACTCCCGGCAGGCTGCGAGTCCACGAGTATACTAAGCAGTCTGTAAGGCTACAATGCTTGAAAAGGGGGGCGCGCGTGCGATGCAGCATCCACGAAGGCTTGGCGGGCGCTCCCCAGTGTGCGGGCCATGTGGTCGTTATCGATGTGATCCGGGCGTTCACCACGGCGGCATGCGCATTCGGCTCCGGAGCGTCCCGCATCGTCCTGGTCGGCGAGGCTGAGCAGGCCTTTTCCCTGCGCACCACGCACCCAGATTGGCTGTTGGTCGGGGAATCGGGAGGCGAACGCATCGCCGGCTTCGACTATGGCAATTCCCCAGAAGCGATGCGGCGGCTCGACTTGCGGGGGCGTACACTGGTCTTGCGTTCGAGCAGTGGAACCCAGGGAGTCGTGGCGGTGTCCGCTGCAGAACGTATGCTATTGGGAAGCCTGGCCGTTGCCGGGGCTACGGCCCGGTGGCTGAAGGATCGCGAGGTCGGCCAGGTCAGCCTGTTGGCGATGCGTTCGACGTTCGGACCCGACGGAGATGAGGACGTGGCCTGTGCAGAGTTCCTTGCTTTGCTGCTCGATGGACGTCAACCCGATCCAGCCCCCTACCAGGCGCGCGTGCGTGATTGCGCTGCCGGCCAGATGGCTTTCGACCCCTCGATCCCCTGGATGAGCCCCGGAGACCTCGAACAGGCTGCAGCCGTGGACAGCTTCGAGTTCGCGATGCCCGTGCAAGCGGTCGACGGGCTGCTGATCGCAACCGCGGATCCACTATGAATGCTCCCAGCTCGCACCTTGCGGACGACGCCAAGAGCCGCGCACAGCTGATCGCAGAGCTCGCCGCCTGTCGGCGCCGCAATGCGGAGCTGGAGAGTCTCGGCCTCGAGGTTCAGGCCCTGTTCGACACGCTGCCCGACTTTGTCTACTTCAAGGACAGAGAGCGGCGCTTCGTGCGGGTTTCCCGCCAGTTCTGTCAGCTGTTCGAGCGAGACATCGACGAGATTCTCGGCAAGCGTGACGAGGATCTTTTCCCTGCAGAGGTCGCCCAGGAGACGATCCGCGATGACCTACGAGTGATCGAGTCTGGAGAGCCCGTGATCGGTAAGATCGAAGGCTCCGACGCGATCGGCTGGGTGTTGACCAGCAAGGTGCCGTGGCTGGATAGCCGAGGAAACATCATAGGCCTGCTCGGCGTGTCTCGCGACATCAGCGAGCAGCGCCACGGCGAGATCCGTTTGCGTGAGAGCGAGCAGCGCTTCCGGGCGTTCTACGAGGCGGCATTCGAAGGGGTCGGCATCTCCGAGCAGGGCACGATCATCGATGTCAACGAGCGCTTCGGACAGTTGGTCGGCTACTCGCGTGACGAGCTGATCGGTATGCGCGTCTTCGATCTCGTTGCGCCCCCAGACCGTGAGCTGGTCGCCACCAACATCCGCAACGGGTACAACGAGCCCTACGAGCACCGGTTGTTGTGCCGTGATGGCTCGCTCGTCGAGATCGAAGTGTGTGGCCGGGCCATCCAGTACCTTGGCCGCAACTGCCGCATCACGGCGATCCACGATATCAGCGGGCACAAGCGAGCCGAACGAGACCGCCGCGACTTCGAGGCGCAGTTGCGCCAGGCACAGAAACTCGAGAGCCTGGGCGTGTTGGCTGGCGGCATCGCCCACGACTTCAACAATCTGCTGATGGGAATGATGGGGAATGCAGAGCTTGCATTGGCCCACTTGCCCGCGCGCGAGTCCGGCGCGAATTACGTGCGCGAGATCCTCAAGGCGGTGCGTCGGGCCGCCGATCTGACCCGCCAGATGCTCGCCTACTCAGGCCGCGGGAAACTGGTCGTCGAGGCGCTCGACCTGAATGCCCTGATCCATGACCTCCACAGCCTGCTCTCGAGTGCGATCCCACGGAAGGTCAGCCTGCGGCTGGTGCTTGCTCCGAACCTGCCGTTGTTGATCGGCGACGCCACCCAGTTGCGCCAGATCGTACTGAACCTGGTGACCAATGCTGCCGAGGCCATCGGGGCTCATTCTGGGCGGGTGGCGGTGCACACGGCCGTCTGCCCTGCGGAGCAACTGCCCTCGGGCCACGACCTCGACGGCACGCGGGCGCATGTCCTGCTCGAGGTCTCCGACACCGGCTGTGGCATGGACGCAGTGACGCTGGCAAAGGTCTTCGACCCGTTCTTCACCACCAAGTTCGCCGGCCGTGGGCTGGGGCTTGCCGCGGTGCAGGGGATCGTGCGGGCGCACAATGGCGCCGTGCAGATCGAGAGCACCCTGGAGGAAGGCACAGCCTTCCGTTTGTGGTTCCCCTCCGCCCCCCGCGAGGAGGCTATGGCGTTGCAAGAAGTCGAACCCGAGCGCGCTGCCTGGCGCGGCCAGGGTGTGATCCTGTTGGCTGACGACGAAGAAACGGTGCGAGAGGTTGCCGCTGATGCACTCGATTGGATGGGCTTCTCCGTCCTGACGGCCCGAGACGGCGCCGAAGCACTCGAGATCTTCCGCAACCATGACGAGATCGCCTGCGTTCTGCTCGACCTGAACATGCCCGTCATGGACGGCATCGAAGCCTTCGAGGAGATGCACAAACTGCGTCCCCAGGTACCCGTAGTCCTCTCCAGTGGCTACTGTGAGCAGGACTCGGAGGATCCCGAGCGCCGCAAAGGCGTGGCGGGTTTCATCCAGAAACCCTACGAGTTGGCAGCGCTGAAGAGCACACTTCGCTCCGTGCTACAAGACTGAGCCCGGAGCTCCTGACCTGGACGCCCCCTCATCCAAGGCCTTCGATCTGCTGAGAACCGCATGTAGCGTCGGTCTATAACCGACGAGATCATCGATCTGTATGGTAAACCCAGAACATCTGGATACCACCTCCCCCTGTAGCGGCGCTCTGTGAGCGCCGGAAGCCGCGTCCGCTGCGGTTCCTCCCCCTGTAGCGGCGCTCTGTGAGCGCCGGAAGCCGCGTCCGCAGCGGTTCCTCCCCCTGTAGCGGCGCTCTGTGAGCGCCGGAAGCCGCGTCCGCTGCGGCTACGCCGAAGATCTGGGGTGACTCTATGCGGGTCGGTGTTCCCGTCGGTCATAGACCGACGCTACAGCGGCTGCAAGCCGCGTGCGCAGGGGTTCCTCGCCCCTGTAGCGGCGCTCTGTGAGCGCCGGAAGCCGCGTGCGCAGGGGTTCCTCCCGCTGTAGCGGCGCTCTGTGAGCGCCGGAAGCCGCGTGCGCAGCGGGTTCCTCGCCC
>JAJDCP010000147.1 GCA_029260765.1 Planctomycetota bacterium | reverse complement strand
GGACGCTTCGCTTTCGCGGACTCGGACGCTTCGCTTTCGCGGACTCGGACGCTTCGCTTTCGCGGACTCGGACGCTTCGCTTTCGCGGACTCGGACGCTTCGCTCGCCCGGTAGCCGCGGGAGGGGGTAAACCCCTCCCCTACAAGAATTTGCTATCCACGACGCACACATCGTCCGGATGTACCGGAACTTGTGCGCGAAGGCACTAGGACATCGAAACCCGAGGGGCATCGACGTCTCAGCGATGCGGAATCTGTTGGTTGCCGGTGTACCCGTAGCCAATCGCAGGCACGTAACCAAACACATTGACGCAAAAGGGCTGCGGTCCACGTAGTGTATGCGATCCCCCCGTCACAGGGACCAATGCGCCTTCAAGCGCCGTGCCGGGTACCGTTGAGAAGGTGATGCCGAGGTCTCCCAGCGAGCTGCCGTCGAGCACAATGCGTTCCCCAAAACCCTCAGGTACGACGATGTTCATGAAGCTGGTGTAGCCTTCCGCTGCCTGGATGGTGTAGCCCGAGACGAAGCGGTTGGTCGCGGGCACCAACATCTCGAAGGTGTCCGCGCCCGCGCTGCTGCGACGTTGGGCCGAGACCAGCACCGGTTCGCATCGATAACGCCCCGCGCTCCCGCCGACAAAGGGGTCGTCCGGGTCACGCGGGTCGCTGCCGAAGGCGACCTCCGCGTAGTCGGGAATGCCGTCGCCGTCGCTGTCTCCAAGGAACAATGTGGGAACATCATGCTTGGTTCCACAACCGACCAGCAGTACGCAGAGCGCGGTCGCCCAGGCGCATGAGCGGGGGCTTCTCATGAACAGATCTCCAGCACAACATGGGGATTCGGTGCAATATCTCCACACAGCTATGCAAATTCCGCACCATCTCCATTTCAGCTGAAAACCCCCTGGAAACCGTACTTTTTCAGTCTCAACTTGGAGATGGGATCCAATCCTGAGAACACTCTCCTCCTGTCAACACCTGGACAGAATCTCACCGCAAAAATTAATCTGACTTCGAGCTAAATTCCTGACCCCCTCAACTGTCAGTATGGGTTGGAAACCGGGGATCCCTTCCATATGAGCGAAGACTTCCGCGAAGAGCTGACCAGGAACCTCAGCAACATCCGCAGCCAGGTCCGCCGGGTAGCCCGCGACCGGGATGAGGTCGATGAGCTGACCCAGGAATGCGTGGCGCGGCTGCTCCAGAAAGAGCGGCTGTGGCAGCAACGTGGGCCGTTGGCGCATTGGATCGCCGCGGTCGTGCGGCGCTTCTCGATCAGCTGGGCGCGCAAACGATCGCGCCGTGACCAGAAGCGTGTGGAGGTCGGCTCTATGGACACGTTCGCCCAGCCGGAAGAAGACAAATACTCCGAAGACGATATCCGTCACATCCTCGAGCAGTTCCGCCATCTCACCGACGCGCAGCGCGAAGTGCTGCAGTTGAAATACCTCGAAGGACTCTCTACCCAAGAAGTTGCCAGCCAGCTGGGAATCACCAGCTCGGCCGTCTCCCAACGCAGCAGCAAAGCCCTGCAGACACTGCGGGAGCGCGCTCGCGCCGGCTGGGCCCAGTGGCTGTGGCCCTGGGTCTGGCTACAGAAAGGAATCACCATGATGGGGAAAAATAAGCTCGCGAGCGCCGTCGTGCTCGCGCTCACCGTGTTCGGGCTCTCGCAGCTCGGGCTGTCGGACGAGCCCTACCTGGGCAAGATCCTCGACAGCCAGGGCCTGAGCCAGCTGCGGCCGGCCACTGCTGACCGCTGGCAGGCGGCCCGCAAAGACGGGGAGTTGTTGATCGGCGACTGGCTCAAGACCTCACCCCGTGGTGCCAACCTGCTGCAGGTCCGCCTCAAAGACGGCAGCCTGTGCCTGCTGGGACCGGGCACGCTGGTCGAGGTCGAAGCCGAGAGCCGCATCAAGCTGCTGCGCGGCTTTGTAGATCTGGAACCCGCCGAAGGCTCCCAGCTGACAGTGGTCGGCCCCAAGGGAACCGAGCTGCAGATCTCCCAGCCGACCATGCTGCAGGTCGGCGCTGCCGGCCTGACGCCGCTGGAGACCGCTCCGCCCTGGTTGGCTGCCTACAAACAGGACCAACCCGAGCCGCTCGGCTCGCTGCTCGCGAACATCGATGGCCGTGATGTGGCCTTGTCGGTGCAGGATCACCGAGTGTTCGTCGACATCCGCGACCAGATCGCCCGCACGCGCATCGTGCAGACTTTTGTCAACCACACCGACGACATCCTGGAGGGCGTCTTTTCCTTCCCACTTCCCGAAGGCGCGTCGGTCTCGGGCTTTGCGATGTGGATCGGCGGCGAGAAAGTCGAAGGGGACATCGTCGAGAAACAGCGTGCCCGCGCGATCTACGAGCAGATCCTTCGGGAAGAGCGCGATCCCGGGCTGCTCGAGTGGGAAGGCGGCAACCTGTTTCAGGCCAGCGTCTACCCGATCGCCCACACCAAACGCATCGAGATCAGCTACACCCAGGTGCTGCCCCGGAAGGGAAAGGGCTACCGCTACCGCTACGCCTTGATGAGCGAGTTGCTGCGCGAGCGGCCGCTCAAGGAGCTCGAGATCGAGGTCAGCCTGAGCTCGAGTGTGGCGCTCAGCTCGGTCAGCTGCCCGAGCCACCCGGTCCGGCTGCGCCAACAGTCCAACACAGCTACGTTGCATTACGACGCTGAAGAGGTCACTCCGACAGCCGACTTCGAGCTGCTGGTGGTGCCCGAGCCGAGCCCGGTGCCGATGCGTTTCATCCCGCACAAGCGTTCCGATGAGGGCTACTTCCTGCTCGCCATCGACGGGCCCGAGCGGCCCGGAGAGCTGCGCGCTCTGCCGGACGCAGAGCCGCTGAAGCTGTTGCTGCTCGCCGACACTTCGGCATCGATGGACCCCCAGAAGCGCGCCCTGCAGGCCGCTTGTATCGAGGCCCTGCTCGGAGCCCTGTCCAAGCGCGACCGCTTCCAGCTGCACGCCTTCGACATCGAGAGCGTGGCCGCGTTTGACGCCCCCTTGCCGGTGACCGACAAGAATATCGACGCCGCCCTGGAATTTTTGGGGCGCCGAGCCTCGCTGGGTTGGACAGACCTGGACGCCGCCTTCGAGGCTGCCGCCCGGGCGGCTGCTCCGGGCACACAGCTCGTATACCTCGGCGATGCCATCCCGACCACCGGCGACGCCGAGCCAGCGGCCCACAGCCAGCGCATCCGTAGTCTGTTGGCCGATCGCGGCCTGGTCTCCCACGCCATCGGCCTGGGCAGCAGCTATGAAGGCCAGGTGCTGCGTGCCATCGGCGCCAGCGGAAGCAACCGGGTGGTTCGTGACCGCTCATCGGCATTGTTGGCGGCCGACGCGCTACTCGAAGAGATCCTTTACCCCTCCTTGCGCAACATCGAGCTGCAGATCGAGGGCATCGAGACCGCCGCGGTCTACCCGGAGCGGCTCACCAGCCTGCCGGCCGGCCAGCAGCTGTTCGTGGTGGGCCGCTACCTGCCGGGCACAGGACCTGCTGATGTGAAGATCACCCTGCGCGGCGAGCTTGGCGGGCAGACCGTCGAGCACAGCCTGCAGACCAGCTCGGACGAAGCGGGCCGCGAGAACTCGTTCATCCCCCGGCTCTGGGCCCGCTCGCACCTCGAGCATCTGCTCGAGCAGATCCCCAGCGCGCTGATCCAAGGGCGCATCGTCGGTCTGAGCGAAGACTTCCAGATCATGACCCCCTACACCTCGCTGCTGGTGCTCGAGAGCGACGCGGACCGCGAGCGTTTCGCTGTCGAGCGGCGCTTCAAGATGCGCGACGGCGAAGAATTCTTTCAGGCGGGCCACGATCTCGCCCAGCTGGAGCTTCAGCGCGAGCAATTGCGCATGGCGCGGGGCTGGCGTGTGCAGCTGCAGCGGCGCTACCTGCAGCACTTCGCCCAGATGGGACGGCGCGAGGTCGCCGTCGTCGTGACCACCGGTGAGGTCTACAAAGGGCAGGACGAACAGCGTCGCACGCGGGGTCTGAACAGAGACGGCTGGGGACCGGGAGCGCCCTCCGGCGGCGCGGAGTACTTCTTTGGCGAAGCGGCGAGCAAGGAGCTCGAAGAACTGGACTGGACCGCAACCGCCCAACCGCTGGCGCCTGCCGAATCGCCGATAGTCATGGACCCCATGTCCGGCGACAAGAACATGGACTTCGATCTCGCAGACGATCGCCTCGCGAGAAACTCGCCCGCCCCCGCGCGCCAGAACTCGACATTCGAGCTGGAAGCGAGCCTCGCCATGGACGATGGGCTGTTCCGGGTGGCTGGACTCCGGGAAGAGCTGCGCTCCAGCCTGCAAGCGGGCGGCTTCGCGGGCCGTTATGATGACAGTCGCAGCTTCTATGCTCCTCAGGGTCCTCAGCTCGTTGGGCTGTTTCCTCGCGTCGGTGAGCCCCGCGCTGAGGCTCCCCCAGCGCGTTGGCCCGAGGCGGTACGTGCCGCTGTACTGGGACTCGACCGCCGGGCGGTGCTGGCTTCGGAGGGCTTACGCTTGGAATGCAGCGCGCAGCACAGCGGCAACGACAAGCTCGAGCGCGTGATTCCCCAAGCGGCGCAGATCTGGTTGCTGAGCCCCGAGAGCTGGCTGGAGGTGGCCTCCGGTCCGCGGCAGGCCACCAGCCTGCAGTGGACCGACGGTGCCCTGCGTAGCAGCCTGAACGCAACCTACGGACTGGGCCGCGAGCGTTCCGCCGAAGACGGCGACCTGGACGCCTGGACCGGGCCGATCCCCTATCTGTTCGAAACCCTGGAGACGAGCTTCGCCAGCCTGGAGCCCGAGCTCGACGAGCTGGGCGATACCCTGCGCATCAGCCTGCGCTCGCCGCAGAGCCCCGATTATCTGGTGGAAGTGCGCGTAGACCCCGTGCGCCAGGTCGTGCTCGAAGTGCTCAGCAGCCATAAGGGTACCGTCAGCCAACGCGTGATCTTCGGCGACTTCGTCGAGCTTGCTGGCTATTGGTGGCCCCAAAGCCGTGAGCTGCGCGACGCGGAAGGCAAACTCAGCCAGGCGACGCGCTACCAGCTGCAAACGCACACAGCCGAAACCTTCAGCGCCCGTCTCGCTACTCTACTCGAGCCCGCCAGCGACGCGATCATGCTGCCCGACACCCTGCCTGAGCGCGCCGAGGCCAAGAGCCAGGCGGCCCAAGGCACGGCAGACGGCGCCGCGCTGCTGGTCCTGACCGACCTCGAGCTCTATTTTGGCCGCTGGGAGACGGCACGCGCGCGCTTCGACGAGCTCGCTGCGCTGCAGAAAGACAAACCCGGACTGCGGCGGCTGCGGCGCGAGCTGCTGCTGCACGGACGACGCCAGGCCGAAGCCCTCGAGCTGCTGCAGGCCTGGGCCGCAGAGCTCGCCGCCGGCAAAGGCCGTGAGCCCCTGTTCGTCGCGCTAGAGCTGCTCGGCCAGGCCTACAGCTTCCACGCCAACGAGCAGCGCGTCCTGCTCGAAACCCTCGAGCCGGTCTTCGCGGCCGCCGATCCCTTGCTGGACGCACAGGCAGACTACGGCCAGCGCTTGTTCCAGCTCTACCAGCAGCTCGGCTGGCCCAGCCGGGCCTTCGAGCTCTCCCAACAGCTGCAGGCAGACTGGCCGCACCATCACTCGATCCAATCCACTTGCATCCAGTTGAAGTTCCAGAGGTTGGACGTCGAAGGAGCTTTCACTCAGGTCGAGCTTGCCGTCGAGCGCGGCATCTGGACCGACAACGAGCGGGTCGCCCTGCGCCAACAGGGCGCCAACCTGCGCCTGCAGAGCCGGCGCCTGAACGAGTTCCTCAGCTACAGCGAACAGCATGGCGAGACGCTGCGCTTCGGCTCCAGCCACTGGGAGAACGTGCTGGCCGCCCTGATCATGCTCGACCGTACCGAAGAGGCCGACGCACGCATACGGGAATGGCTGCAGCTCGATCCGACCGACAGCGCCGCTCTACCCCGCGTACAAGGCGCGATCTCGCACGCGTTGGGGCAGTATTGGAACCTGTTCTACTACAACCAGAAAGACCCGCGCTTCCATCCGGAGCTCGAGGCTTTCGTCGCGCGCCATCGGGACACCTCCGAGGCCTGGAGCCAGATCGGCCGCATCCTTCGCGAGGGCTGGTTTGTCCAGTCCGAGACCGGCGTGCGGCTGCTGGCAAGTGTGCGCAAGCGCGTCGAGACCGAGCTCGAGTCGATGGAACCGCGAGCCCTTTATCAGCGCCTGTCCTGGCTGGCGGGCAACGTCGACAATGATGCCTGGCAGGCGCTGGTCGATCGACTGCTCGAACGCTGGAAGACGGGCCGTGATCCACAGCTGCTGTCTGCGCTGATGTCCTGGGCAGGTGCCGAGCGGCTGGTCGAGATCCGCAAGCTCGAGCTGACCACGGCGCGCGAAGACCCCGAGCTGCAAGTTCCCGCCGCGGCATCCAACCTGCTCAGCGCGCTGCACAGCGCCAGCTGGAGCGCCGAGCGCGAAGACCTGGCGATGCAGACCCTGTCCGAGGCCTGGGATCCCGAGACCGCTGAGCCAGCCCTGACTGCCGATAGCTGGCTGCGCTCGCTGGTCGACTGGGCCATCGCGGGGCGCCGCGCCGACGCCGAGCAGGCCGACCCGGACGCCAACCAGCGGAGCCGGCGCGACCTGGCCAGCCAGCGCGAGACCTGGCTGGAAGATGCCCGCCGCGCGGTCAGCCAACGGCTCGCCGGGATGGCCGAGACCTTCCCGGTCGAGGCGCTGCGCCCGTACATCCAGGCCGAGGCCCTGTATTGGCAGGCCCAGCTGAAAGAACCAGCCGCGCCCATCCAGGCAGGATACTGGGAGCTCTTCGCCAGCGTTCCCGACAGCACCGGCCTGGCGGGCCAATTCCTGGCCACGCGCAGCCTGGAGAGCCTGGCGCATCTCGCCGTGACGGCTCTGGACGACGCTGCGGCGGCCGATAGCCTGCTGGCCGTCTGCGACGCGCGGCTGGCCTCGGGCAGCGAGCTGTACGACTGGCAGTCGCTGAAGATCGGGCTGCTGCTGTGTCTGGACCGAGCCGATGCCACCCGCGAGACCCTGGAGGCCTGGCTGGCCGACAGCGATCGTTTTCTCGTCCGCAGCTGGCGGATATTGCTCGGTGTGCTGTACGCCGAGACCGGCGACCTCGAATCCGCCGTCGCGCGCTTTGAAGAGCTCCAGGCCGACGACGAGTTGGGGGCAGCCGACCTGAAGCTGCTCTCCACATGGTATCTGTTGCTCGAGCGCGATGCGGATGCCGCGGCGGCCCAAGTCGCCAGCTATGGTTTCCAGCCCGAGTGGGAGCTGCAGAACCGGCTCTGGCAGGCCGTACAGCAAGCCGATGGCATCCAGGCCCGGGTCGATGAGGAAGCGCCGCTGATGCTGCGCGCCCTGCTGCGCCAGGCCAGCTGGCCGGGCAACCACTGCTGGGTGATCCAGAACTTCTACTCGACGACCAAAGACTTCCGCCTGTTGGCCTGCCTGTCCGAAGGCGTGATCGGCCACACCCCCCAGGGCATCTACAACTACTTGCAACAGGTCGGGCAGATCCTGTCTCTGGTGCACGAAGAGGCGACGGCCGACCTGTTGGCCGTCGCCATCGATGAGGCCCGCGCAGCTGCCCAGACTCCCGTCGACCGCCGCGCCCTGGCGTTCCTGGACTTCCTGGCATCGCAGGCTGCTGCGGGCCAGTTGCAGGGAGCCGAAGCCTGGCAGCGACGCGCACTGGCGAGCTTCGAAGCAGCTCTGGCCGAACCCGCCGAAGCCGAGGAGATCCGGTTGCTGGCCGAGTTCCTGTGCAATCTCGGCGCGCTGCCGAGACCGCTCGATGAGGCCCAGCGCGCGGCGGTCGCCAAGCTGTACGCCGCCCAGCCGCGCCAGAGTGACAACTACCTGCCTCTGGCCGAGCTGTGGGCCCGCCTGCTGTGGACCTACAACCGCCGGGTCGAAGCCCACGCCGTGCTCAAGAACGCCATCGACGCCAGCCGCCAGCCGCCCCACAGCACGCTGCCTGCCTCTGCAGACAACGCTCTGCGTACGCTCAGCTCCTACACCAAACAGCTGGGGGAATACTCCGAGGCCGAGAGGATGTGGAGCGCCGAGCTGGCCAGACCGTACAGCGAGCAGCGCCGGCGCGAATTCCAGCGCGAATTCTACAACGTGCACATCGAAGCCTATCCGGGCTACACCACCTCTTTCGGTAAAGGCGCGCAGCTCTACCGCAAGACCTTCGAGAGCCTGCTGGCAGAGCTCGAGAAACGTAGCGACGAGAACCACGCGGCCAACCTGGTGCAGCAGCTGCTCTGGTTGGTCGACAGAGCCGACGACCATCGCGAGCGCACGGCGGAGCGGGACCTGGAGGACTTCGCCTTCAACCGCCTGCCCCCCATTTTGGCCCTGTACCAGTACCGCAACGGCCAGAACATGGTCCAGAACGTCGCCAGCACGCTGCGCGAAGTCAGCTCGGCGCGCACTGCCCTGCGCTTTCTGATCGTGCGGGCTGAGAATGAGCCCCGCTGGCTGGGCTACGCCAACCAGGACTATTGGAGCTACCATTCGTACACCCTCGGCGACCTGCGCAAGCGTGTGTCGAAGCTGGGTGATCTCGAAGACCGTCTGCTGGCCTTGGTGCTGCCTGCGCTCCAGCAGGACCTCGAACGCCGCAATATGCGCAACTGGAACATGCTCTACATCGGCAACAGCGACTTCTGGAACGCCAAGCGGAAAGACTTCGGCGATGTTGCCCAGGCTGTGGTCGAAGAACGGGGTCATGTGCTGTCGGTGCTGATGTTCGCGGCCGAGTACCTCTACAGCGGCTTGCACTATTTCAACCCTGCCATCGATGCGCTGAAGAGCGGCCGGGCGCGCGGCCTGGAAGCCGTGCAGTTGCGCTCCACGCTGGTGCGTTGGCTGCAGGAACAGAAGCGCTGGCAGGAGTCTCTCGCGCTGGCCGAACAGCTGGTGGTCGAAGTTCCGCACGAGTTGGTGTACCGCCAGCAACTGGTGCGCGCACTGTACTACACCGGCAAGCGGGAAGAAGCCGCCGCCGCGCTGGCAGCTGCCGAGGCCCACTGGCGTGAGGCCAAGCTGTGGAATGAGAATGTCGTGGCCGGGATGGCCAACGTCTGCCTCGAGTGCAACTTCCTCGACGAGGCCGCGGTGCTGTTCGCCGAAGCCATCAACCTGCGGAAGCGCTACGTCACACTCAATGACTGGACCCTGAGCCACTACTACAACCAGCAGGCCGACACCTTGGCGAAGCTGGGGCGTCTGGACGAGGCGGTCGACGCCGCGGCCGGCGCGATTCTGGCCTGGAGCGACAGCCGCGACGAGCGCCGTGACGCCTTGGAACGCCTGGTGGCTGTCCTGCTGGGTGCGAAAGATCTCGACGGCTGGGTGCGGGAATTCGAGGCAGAGCTGGCAACGAGTAAGACCGAGAGCGCGTTGCTGCGCCGCGCCGTGGGCGAGGCCTGGTTCCGCCGCAAGGCCTGGCGCAAGGCTGCCCATCACTGGCAAGCTGCTCTGGCCGTGCAGCCCCACGACCAGGCCACCCGTGAGAAACTGCTCCAAGCCTACGACAAGCTTGGAGACACCAAGGCCGCCGTCGCCAGCCTGATGGCAGGCATCGCCGCCTCACCGTTCGAGCTGGCGAGCTACGCCGAGCTCGGACGCCGCTTGCAGAAGGCCGAGCAGACTCAGGACGCCGAACGGGCCTTCACCAGCCTGGCCGAGCTGAAGCCGCATCAGTCCGAAGGACACGCGCAGTTGGCCGAGCACTTCATGGCCCAGAAACGGCCCGCAGAGGCCGCCGTACAATGGCGGCAGGTCGTGCGTATCCGCAGCGATGAGCCGCCCGGCTATCTCGGCCTGGCCAAAAGCCTGCGGGCCGCGGGTCAGCTGGAGGAGGCCCGGGAGGTGCTGCGCAAGCTGCTCGGCCAGGAATGGGACGAGCGCTTCGGCGATGTCCACGGCGAAGCTCTGCGCATTCTTTCGGGGATGTAGGGAAGAGCCGCGACGGGGCGAACCCTCAGGGGTTCTGCAACCGGCCCCCGCGGCCGGGAACTGAGATCAGCTGGGCGTAGTAACGCTGCATCAGCAGTCCGACCGAGCCGCGGGTCAGGCCGAAGACGTCCTCCGGCGACACGCGTTCCCCCTGGGCGCTCTTTTGCAGCGCCGCCACCAGGTCGCCGCGGTAGCGACCCGAGTCCATGATCATCAAGAAGGCAAAACCGGACACGGCCGTCTCTTCGTGGTCGCTCACGGTGCCTGCCTGCCAGCGTGCGGCATCGCGCAGCAACACCAACTGCTCGAAGCCCAGCGGGGCCGTGTCGGCCGCCACCTTGCGGGCGTAGCTGGCGATGCGCAGGTTGCGTTTCGGCGAACCCAGCCGCATACGGCCTTCCCAGTACACGGCTGCCTCGAGGTACAGAGCGGCTCCCTCGGCCAACCAGGCTTCGGCCTTGTCCCCTGCGACAGCTGCCAGGATCTGGTAACAGAGGCGATTGTGCAGCACGGTGTGGGTCGGCAGCGCGCCCGCGGCCAGCTGTATGTGCAGGACCTTGTCGGAGCCGAGCAACACAGGACCCGCACCCGCAGAGGTGGCGGCGGCAAACTGCTCAGCATTTCGATGCAGGCGCACCTGCAGTGGTTCTCCCCAGCCCTGGGCGGCCGACTTCTGCCAGCTGAAGAGGCCGTCCAGCTGACGCTGCAGCAACAGGAGGAAGGCTTCGAGCCGATCGAGCAGCTGTACCGAGAGCCCGACACCCGCCGTCGACTGTAGAGCAAAGTGGCCCGTGGTGATTTTCCAAGGGTTGTCGGCCACGGCGTGGGCCGGATCAGCCTCTTCCAACAGCTTCCAGGCACCCTCGTCATAGACCTCATTGACCAGCAGGCGCACCAGATCGTTGGCCGGAGCCCAGCCACGCTCGGTCCAGACCAGCCCCTTGGCTGCCTGCGCTGCCGCGAACGGACTGAGCCAGTCTTCGCCGACCTGCTGCCTGCCAAGCGCTTGCTGAGATCGTTCGTTGTCACTATCCAACAGCAGTACGAGCTCGTGCAGCACCGAGGCCAGGCCGTTCTCCCCAGCGCCCTCGCATTTGCCTGCCAGAGTCTGCAGGCGCTTGATGATCGCGAGCGTCTCTTTACTCAACTTCCCTTTGTAGCTCTCGAACAGCTCCGCCAGCTCGTCCGCAGAACGCTCCCGCGGATAGATCGTGTCGATACGTTGCAAGAGCGGGTCGCTGTAGCGCGGGCGCAGCCCCAGGGCAGCGATCACCTCGAACATGCGCTCGCGGGCCGGTGCCGAGGTCCAACTCTTCTTCTCCATCCAGCCGACCAACGAGCCGAGCTCATCGGCGCTCTCCGCACCCAGCAGTTGCAAGAACTCGCCCACTTCCTGGCGCACCTCGAAGCGCTTCTTGCGCGTCCGCACAGCGCTGCTCGACTCTTTGAGTTGCTCGAGCTGGACCAGGACCGTCTGTACCTCGCCGACGGCATCTTCGAGCTTGCGGTCAGCAAACTCCTCGAGCAGGGCCTCGAGATCGGCCGGCCCATGGGCCTGGTTCAGCGAAGTCTCTACATAGGCCGCTTGCAGCGCATCGAGCTTGCGCCACAACGTGCGCGTGTTGGCCCCCGCGCCGAAGCGCCGTCCGCCCGCAGGACGGACGAACATGTCTTCTTTGTGGTACTTGACGAAGAAGTCCCAGGCCGGCTGGCCCGCTGCTGGCAGGCTACGAACCAGGCTGATGATGTCGTCCATCACGGCTTCGATGTCCGGCGTGACCTTTTCCTTGTCGGTGTTGGGGGCGGCACGGTAGGCGTCGCGCAATGCGAGGAATTGCTCGCACAGAGGATCGAGATCCGCCAACTCGACATCGGGCGCAGCCGTCTCGTTTCCCCACTCTTCGAGCGGGACCTTGTCTTTGTAGAGCCTCTCGAACACCTCATCCGGAGTCAGGATCTGGGCAGCCAGGCTCGAGACCATGAGCAGCAATAGCAGGTTGCGCATCGGGGCTCCTTTGTGCGTGGATCAAGTCATGGTCCGGTGTAGGTCATCGGAGGTTATGGGAAGGTTACCGCGGGCGCGGCACCATCAAAGATCGAGCGTGGGCCTCCTTCTGCGCGGCTTCGAGCTCGTCCAGACGGCGGCTCTGGACGAAACGCTGCAGCTCGATCATGGCACGCAAGCCCTCCGGTGGCTCCAACCCCTCAAGCAGCTGCAGCATCTCCTCCCGGCGGCCGGCCGCGAACAGCGCCAGAGCCGTCGCAAGCCTGGTGTTTGGGGGCGCCGCTAACGCCCCCGTCTGGTCACGCTCGAAACCACGGATCAGGCGTTGGGCGGCAAAATTGACCAGCGGAAAGTCATCACTGGTCGAGTACAGGCGGGTCAACAGCCTCCTCGACAAGCCCGGAGTGCCTGGCGGGAGCCTCTCCAGCCAAAGGGCCAGCGCCAACTCCGTGCCCGATGCGTCCCCGCTGTCGATGCGCGCCTCAAGCTGGCGCACCAGCTCCAGCAGGCTGACATCAGGCGCGATCTGCGCGGCCAGCGCGCGTCCCACGCCATGCCAGAAAACTGCGGGCAGCTCTGCCGAGGCCGCCTGTTGCTGCCACGAAACCATCTGCGCCCCGTCGATACCGAGCGCGAGCAGACTGCCCAAACGGCGCGCAAGAGCATCTTCGGAATCGCGACTCTCCGACCAGACCTGGTCCAGGGCCACGAAGGCCTGTTGGGTCTCAAGCGCGCCCTCCCAGCCCGGACGGACCTCTGCGGCGGACAAGGCGTCGCGGAGAGGCTGTAGAGCCTGCGCCGCCTGGTCGGATTGACCGGCCAGTCTGGCCCGTACGCTCGCGCTGTACGCCCGCACATGAGGAAGGCGCTGATAGACCGCCTCGACGAGCGGATGCCGCTCGCTCAACAAACGCGCCTCACCAAACAGCGTTACGCGACCGAGCTCGGCGCAGAGCTGTTCCGCGGACTCGTCGGGGGCGAAACCCAGCAGGAAGTTCCGGCCTTCGAGTCCCGCACAGGGCCCCTCGGTAGCGAAGACCAACGTGCCGGCATCGAGGTCGCTGACGCTCAGCCAGAGCTCTTGCAAGCTCGGCAGGTAGGCGACTTCGATGCGCAGCCAGCGTCCTTCCAAGGCATCGAGCGAGGGCCCCCGCAACCAGGTCTCCCCCTGCAGAGCGTGGAGCTCGGTACGGTGGACCATGTTTCCACCCCGGACACGGATGTTGAAGCCCGACACGGGCCGTGCCAGCTGTCCTTGTGCCAAGGGCAGCAACGGTAGCAGCCCGAAATTGAGCTCAGACGACCAGGGCGCATTCGTCAGCCGGATGTCTGTCAGCACGCGCCAGCCCTTGCTGTCGAGCTGGATGGGAACGCCCGCGAAGCCATCGCTGGGCCGTATCTCGAGCCCCGCGCCGCGCGGAACCAATCGCTCTGGTACAGCCCGACAGTGGACGTGCCCAGCCTGCCCCTGCTCGCCCGGCAGGTAGGCCCAGGCATCGCCGCAGACCAACAATTCCTCCAGACCGACAACCTGACCGGCTGTCCGCACCTGGCTGCCCTGCCAATCGATCTGGGCCACGTCCTCGTCCGCAGGCCAGGCCCGCAGGCGCGTGCGCAGCAACTCTGTACCCGGGGTGTCGGGGCCCAGAGCGCGCAGCCAGCGCTGCAGCACACGACGGACCAGCGCGGGGTTCCGCCGCCGGCGCGCCAGGGCCTCGACGGCGTCCACACAATCACCAACCAGCTCGGAGGCCGGACGCGCTCGCAAAAGCAGTGCTTCGAGCGCTTCATCTTGTTCAGCGCTGCTCCATCCCAGGATCTCCGCGCGCAGCAATGCCTGGCGTGTCTCCCAAGGCTGGTCGGCGCGCTCCAGCAACCGGGCGGCGACGCGTGCCGCCTCGGCGGGAAGCCCAAACTCTGCCAGAAACCGGACCTGCGCCAACCCCTCGGAACCATAGCGCTGGAGATCAGGCAGGATCAGAGGCTGGGCGGCGAGCTCGGCAAGGTCGCTGGCGCTGGCCAGCCGGAACACCCCGTGGGGCTCGGGCCGCTGCAACGCCCCGGCAGAGCTGCTGTGAGCCAACGTCAGCCCATCCTCACGGGGAAGCAAGCCCGCCCCGCCGCATTGCAGCTGACCCAGCAGATGGCCTCCCCAATCAGGGGTCGGGTAGAAACGCACATAGCTGCGCTCCTCACCCCAGACGACCAACGCGTGCTGGCCCGCCTCTTCGAAACTGCCTGCCCCTGCCGAGCTGACGTCCGGCGGCAGGCTCTCGCCGCGCTGCTCCAGCTCATGCAGCTGCTGCCCGTCGAAGCTCCACAGCCGGGGAAGGTCGGGCCGACGCGGCCAGCCATTCTGCTCAAAAAACGCCCAATCACTCTCGTCCAACGGATTGCGCGTGAGCAACAGCTGGCTGTTTCGACCGCCGGGAACCAAGCCCACGGCGGTTCGGCCCAACCAGCGATGGTCGTACACCCGGGCACCGTTCTGGGCAGTGGGCTGGTAGATGTGCAACCCATACTGGGACCACTCGCCATAACCTACGGCCAGTTCCGCAGATCCATCCCCGTCGAGATCAGCCAGCTCCAAGCCATAGGGGACGGACGGGCCCAAGCGGTAGAGCAGCTCCCGGACGGTGCCCGGCTTGAACTCCACGCTTCTGGGGAGCGCCTGCGGTGCGCTGAAGCTCCCATCGGCCTGCCCGAACATCAGAAAGATGCTCTCTCGGTCGCGGTAATGCGCGCTGATCAGATCGAGGAGCCCATCAGCGTTGAGATCTCCCACGCACAGGCGTTTGAGCCGCTCCGGCAACTCGAGCATCAGACTGGGCTGCGCTTCCGCCAAGCTACGAACGCCCCACAAGGTCCGCCCGTCGCTGGCCAACCAGAGCAGCCCCAGCGTCCCGGGCTCAAAGCTGCAGAGCTGCACGAATGCACCGAAGCGTCCCTCACAATCAGGATCGACGGCACGCAGCAGCGAGGCGAAGTCGCGAGTCTCCACCTGCTGCCAACGTGCGGGGCCGGCACCGGCTTGCTCGGGGGCCAGGGCCTGCATCACTTCGAGACACGCCCCTTGCAGGCGCACCATCATTCCCGGCGGCGCCTCGTCCCATTGCAACAGCCGCCAGCCCTCCCAACTCGCGTCGAGCGCCGAGAAACTGGCCCGCCGCAACAGCGCGCGCAACTGCTGGGCCCGGCGGACGAAGCTGGCATCCTGCAAGCCCGCTGCCTCGGGCAACAGCGCGCCATCCGGCTCCATCACCTCGAGCAGGCAGCGCAACGCCAGCTCGCGGGCCCCCCTGTCCGGAGCAAACGGAGGGGCCGCATCTGCGGGCAAGCCGGTCAACGCCTGGGCCAACCCCAGCCAGGCATGGGGACGCAGGGCTGGCTGCGCTGCGAAGGCCTGGAGCGCGAGCAGGAATTGGCTGCTGGCGCGACGGAAGTCGCCAGCGGCCAGCGAAGCTTCGGCAAGCAGCAAGAAACATCGGCCCGCTGCTGCGCTGTGCGGTTGAGCACAATAGGCCTCCGCCGCCCAACGATACGCGCGCGCGGCGTCACCGCGGGCCAGAGTTGCGCGCACGACATGCAGGGCAAAGGCAGCCACCGGCAGGTCGCGGCGCGGCAGCTCTTCACTGATAAAGGGCACAAACAGCCCAAAGGTCGCTGCCGCCGCGGTCTCGTCGGGCACGGCCTCGAGCTGAGCGAGCTCTCGAAGCGCCCAGCTCCGTAAGCTCGCTTCGCGCACAACGACCGCCTGCGCGGGGAGGTCCTTTGCCCAGGCCACCAGCTCGGGGGCGTGCTCGCGTAGCTGGTCGTCCTGGACCAGCGGTGCGGTGCTCTCTCCGATCTGGTCAGCGAAAGCGCTGCATTCCTCGACCTGCGTGCGGCCTACCATCGAGGCTGCCAGCCCATCCAGCTGCGCCTGGTAGCCCTCGAGCTGAACCCGGGCCGCCTCGGTGTGCCCTGCCAGCTCCCGGGCTTGCTGTTCTTCGAGTCGCTGCCGGGCACGTTTGTCGGCCGCCAGCACGGCGAAGGCCGCGCCCCCCAACAGCACCGCGATCAGGCTGACCAGCGCTACCGCCTGCTTGTGACGTGCCCACCACTTGCCCGCCCTCTGCCACCACGAGTAGCGATGGGCGCTGACCATCCGGCCCGCCAGGAAGCGTTGCACATCTTCGGCGAGATCCTGGGCACGGGCGTAGCGCTCTGCGGGCCGAGGAGCCATCGCCCGCAACACGATCCCTTCGAGCTCAGCGGGAATCCAACGGTCGGGGGCGCGCTCCGAAGGAGGATCGAGCACTCCGCAGCCGACGCGGGCCAGGAGGGTCTCGCGCGGCCCCTCATAAGGCAGGCGCAAGGTCAGGATCTGGTAGAGCACCGCCCCGAGGGCGTAGATGTCGGCGCGCTTGTCGACCGCAGCGTTCTCACCGCGCGCCTGCTCAGGAGCCATGTAGGCAGGGGTTCCGAGCACGGCACCGTCGACTGTCTCGGTGCTCTCACTCGCCTGACGGTACTGCGGACTCGGCAGGTCATCCTCTCCCAGCTGCTTGGCCAGACCCCAGTCCATGACCAACACCTCGCCGAATTCACCCAGCATGATGTTGCCCGGCTTGAGGTCGCGGTGGATCACGCCCCGGGCGTGGGCATAGGCCACCCCGTCGCAGATCTTCAAGAAGATCCCCAGCAACCGCGACAGATCGCCGCGCGGATCGGCGCCCAAGCGCAGGGCACGACGCGGCCCCCCGGCCTCTGATGAGCCGCCAGGGCTCGATGCCGGGCCGACCTCGCTCGAACCGTCCTCGAACAGCGAAACCACCCGCCCCTCGCCCAAAGAGCTCAGTAGCTCGGAGAGGCTGAGGCCACGCACGCGTTTCATCACAATGTACGGCATCGCGCGCTTGCCGCGCTCGACCAACAAGTCGTGCACTGGCACGATGTTCGGGTGCTCGAGCTGCCCATTCAAACGGGCTTCACGGATGAAGCGCACGACGGCGCTGCCGTGCAGCTTGCGCAAGGTCTTCACCGCGACCTCACGGCCCAGATCGAGGTCTTCCGCCAGCCAGACTTCCCCCATGCCCCCACGCCCGAGCATGCGCCGGGCTCTGAAGCGGGGACCGGAGACGGGGTCCTGCAGCACCGCGACGCCGCCGGCCCCGGGCAGAGACAGCGTCCGCTGGCCGACGGTGAAGGGTGCCGGACTCTCGGTCGGGGCATCGTCGACCCGATCCGGGTCCCGCGGCCCAACTTCCGACGTCGCATCGTTTTCAGGACCCACTGATTCGGACATGGCAGACTCGCAGCCAGATTCTTATCCACGCGCGCGGCTTGAGCCAACGCTTCAAGCAGCGCTCATTCCGCCTTGTCAGCCCAATGCCGCAGGAGGCGCGAGGCCACGGCCGCCACGGTGGGTTCCGCTTGATCGGCAGCCAGGCCTTCGAGCACGGGCTGCAGGTCGGGTTGAGGCGCCAGCCCGTTGAGCGCCAGGATCGCCTGGCGCCGCACCACAGGATCGGGATCTCCGAGGCCCGACCTCACGGAAGCCAACAGACCCGGCCGCAGGCTGCCCAGGCTCGAATCGCTCAAGAAGCCCCCCACAGCCAGCTGTGCAGCCGCGCGCACCTGCGGCACGGGATCGACGGTGGCGGCCTGTACAGCCCGCGCGGCCGCCACGTCTCCACGCCCAATCAGTCCCTGCAGGGCGAACAAACGGGCTTCGGCCTCGGGAGCCTGGGTCAGGCGCCGGGCCAGCTCGGCCACCAGCTCGGAGCTGCGCGAATAGCGCAGCGGAGTGGCCGCTGCAAACGCAGCCTCGGGCGAGGCAGCATCGAGCATGGCCAGATATTCCATACCGGACGTTGGCCGGACCATCAGGTTCTTGGAGATCGGTCCGAGCGCACGATCGAGCTTCTTGCGGGTCTCGCGACGTTTCTCGCGTTCCTTCTCGTCCAGCCCCTTGCGCTCGTCCTCGCCCGCCAGGACGCGCAGCTGCCACTGCCCCTCGGCGGAACGGGCGGCCGCGAATTCCGCCGCTGCATCAAGCACCGTGAACCCCTGGGCGATCAGGTCAAACGGCTCTCTCGGCGGGGAGTCCTCGGTCGGAGCGCCGCGATTGCGCCGGGATGGGTTGCCGTGCCGGGTCTCCACGACCCTGGCGGGGTCAGCCGAGCTCGGGTCTGCGCCAGTGCCCGAGGGGGGTGCCTGCCCGATCCCGTCCCACTCCGGGGGGAGCTCGACCCCCGGCGCCGGCTCACGGCCCGGGGTAGAGTCTGGTTGGGTCGGATCGCTCGCTGCGGGCCAGAACCAGATGCCCAGCACCAGCAACAGACACAGGCCGCAGGCCCAGGCAAAGAAACGCGGGCTTACCTGCATGAGTGACTCTCCAGTGCTCCGATCCGCCAGATGGAACTTTCGGTGCGCAGCGCCCGCAGGTCAAGCAACAAGTGCATGAGGCACCGAGCTCTGCTCCCATCGCGAGATCCTGGTCAAGCTGGCGCTGGGCGGCGCGTCCCTGCGCCTGCGGAAGCTCGATCAATGCGTTGCTTCTGCGGGTGAACGCGTCCAGCTGGCCCAATTCCCAGGCGACATGCTTGCCCATGCTGCCTCCAGAAGTGCTAGGCCCGCCGCACGAGTCTGGCAGAATTGCTCGGCGACCGCCAACCGGCAACTTTCGCTTGCAGGGCTCTCGGGCGCGGGGCAGGATGGGACCGAGCAGGAACCTGCAGAGGACACCCGCGGTGGACCCCCAGGCAGACGCGAGCGAGCTTTCCCCTACCGAAGCCCTGGATATGCAGCGGGCCGCCGCGCTCTGGCAAGAACTGCTGGGCGACACGCTCGAGACCCGCCCATCGGACGTGAGCTACCGTTCCGGGCGTCTGCCTCCCCCCGCCCAGCCTCCCGACACCCATGCCCGTTTCACGCGCATCGGCCTGCTGGGCCGAGGCGGCATGGGCGAAGTGCATCGAGCCCTGCAGACCGGACTGGAGCGTGAGGTAGCCCTCAAGGTGCTGCGCCCCGACCGGGCCGGCTCCGCCCACGCACGCGAGAGCTTTCTGGCCGAGGCGGTCATCACTGGCCAGCTCGAGCACCCGAACATCGTACCGGTCTACGCTCTGCAATGCCTGCCCGACGGCGAGCTCTCGCTGGCGATGAAACTGGTCGGAGGGCGCAGCTGGAGGGCCGCGCTGGCGGGGGAGCGCGACGGGGCGGCGGGCCCTCTCTCGCATCAGCGCCTCGAACACCACCTGGGTATCCTCAGCCAGGTCTGCAATGCGCTGGCCTTCGCGCACAGCCGCAAGATCGTGCACCTCGACTTGAAACCCGAGAACATCATGCTCGGCGCGTTTGGCGAGGTGCTGGTGCTCGACTGGGGCCTGGCAGCATCCTACGCCACCCCGCGGGGCGGGCAGCTCCCCCATGTCACCGATCTGGGCCAGCCCTGCGGCACTCCCGCCTACATGCCTCCCGAGCTGGCCCTGGGCGAGGGCCGGTCGGTGGGGCCACGCTCGGATGTCTACCTGCTCGGGGCCATTCTCTATGAGATCTTGTGTGGCCAGGCTCCGCACGGCGGGAATCTGATGGCAGCCCTGCGGCGTGCCCTGCTGGACCGGCCCGTGCAGCTCGAGGCCTGGGTGGCCCCTGAGCTGGCAGCCGTGTGCTCGCGGGCTATGCAGCGTGACCCGGAGCAGCGCTTCGCCAGCGTCAAGGACCTGCAGGCCGCCCTGCAAGACTATCTTCTACACCGCGAGAGCTATCAGATCGCCGAGGCGGCGGCGGTGTTGTTGCAGAGTTGCCGGGCGCCCGGATCAAGCACACGGCAGACCCGCCAGCTCTATGCCGACTTCTCCGAGGCTGTGGCGGGCTTCAAGCAGGCCCAGAAGCTGTGGCCGGCCAATCCAAGGGCAGCGCAAGGCCAGCAGGAGGCGCACGCTGCCTTCGGAGCCGCGGCCCTCGAGCGCGGCGATCTGGCGTTGGCGGGCTCCCAGCTCGACTGCCTGCCTCAGGACGCCTATGGCGAGCTACGGGGTGCCTGGAAACGCGCCCAAACGCGCCAGGCTGCCAGCCGACGCACCCAAAGGCGCCTGCAACAGGCCCTGGTTGCCGCGGGCCTGTTGATCATTGTGGGTCTGAGCGTCGGTCTGTTCTGGATCTCCGGGCAGAAGAGCGAGATCGCGCAGCAGGCGGCCGAGATCAAGCTTGAGCGCGATGACGCCCGTGAACGTGGTGAGATCGCCCTCGAGGCGCTGAGCACCCTGACCCATGAAGTGCGCGCAGAGCTGTTGATCGAGCTGGCAGACTCCCGCTCCCAAGAGGCCGGGCGGCGCCTGCTGCAGGGCGCACGGCGCTACTACGATGGCCTGCTCGCTGCGCATGTCTCCAAACACCGCGTCTCCATCGGGGCAGTTGGCGTCCTGTCGCGCATCTGTGAGATCCAGGCAGAAGTCGACGGGACCCTCGAGAGCGCCCTTCAGACCTGGAACCAGGCCCGAGCCATCGCTGAAGAGCTCCGGGAGCTTCAGCCGAACGACCTGGAGCTGAGCATTGTGCTCGTCGACACCTGGCTGTTGGGCGCGGACCTGCTGTTGCGCCAGAACCGACTGGACGAGGTGGACCTGCTGCTGCGCCAGGCATTGCAGCAGTTGCAGGAGATCGACACAACCCGCTGGGACACCCGGCGGGGCAAAGGCGTAGCGCGCATCGAGCTGTGCAAGCTGCGGCTGCTGCAGGGGCGGCTGCCCGACGCTCGCGAGCACGCCGAAGCTGCCCTGCAGCTGGGCCGGGAGTTGGTGGCCGAAGACCTGGCGGACCCCAACGACCACGAGCTGCTCAGCCAGGCTCTGCGGCAAGTGGCGCAGGCTTGTGAGCGCAGCGGCGACCTGCGCGCGGCTTCGCGGGCAGGGGTGGAGTTGCTCGCGCGCGAACGGAGTCGGCTGGCCCTCGATCCCAAGAGCCCCAACCTGCAGGATGGAGTCTGCTCGGCTCTGCTGCGCGAGGCCCGTATGCGCGAGCTTCTGGGCGAGAGTGGCGCAAGCGCCCTGCGGACCGAGGCCCTGGACCTGCGCCGCCAACTCTACCAGCGCGCGCCCGACAGCTATCGGCGGGGGGCAGACCTGAGCGCCGCCCTGCTAGCCAACTGCGAGGACGCCCTGCGCCACGGTGACAGCGAGCGTGCCCTGGCGTTGAGCCGCGAGGCTGTCGCGCTCTGCCGTGCCCTGCTGGCACGCGACCCCAACCACGCCGAGGCCCAGGCCGCGCTGGCTGAGGCGCTGCGGCTGCTCGGAGATGCTGCGAGCGCGACGGGGGCCTTTGCGCAGGCCGCCCGCAGCTTCCAGGAGCGGCTGAGTCTCAGCCGCGCGATCGCGGCCATCGACCCCAACCACACCGACGGGCAGCAGGAGCTGGCCCGGGCGTTGAACGACGTCGGGCGTGCCCTCAAACTGCAAGGGCAGTTCGCAGAGGCGGCGGAGGTGCATCGCGAAGCGCTCGAGCTGCAGCGGCGCCTCGCGGATCTCGATCCCGGCCTCGACGTCGCCGACCGCGACCTGCTGGTCGCCCTGGCACGGCTGGGCGACATGCTGCAACTGGAGGGCCGGCTGGTGGAGGCGCGAGCCATCTGCGAAGAGTGCCTCGAGCGCTCGCGCGCCCTGTTCGATGCCCAGCCCCATAGCACCCAGGCGCGGCGTGACCTGTCCATCGCTTTCGAAAGCCTGGCGAGCGTCTTGAGCGCGCTCGGCGAGATGGCCGATGCACGCACCCTGCTCGAAGAGGGCCTGCTGATGCGTCGGGAGGCGGCGGCCCTCGACGCCACCGACATCCGAGCCCTCGACGACCTGCGCCTGGCGCTGGTCGGGATCGGAGACCTGGCACGGCAACAGGGCGCGCTTGAACGTTCCGAAGAGCTCCACCGCGAGTCGCTGGCTGTCGCGCGGCAACTTGTCGAGGCTGAGCCCGACAACATACGCCAATGGCGCGAGCTGGCCGCAAGCCTCGACCGCGTCGGCGATCTGCGGCTGCTGGACGGCGACCTCCCGGGCGCGCGCGAGCTCTTCGCGGAGGCGATGCTGCTGGCCGAGCAGCTGTTGGCACGCAACCCCGAGGACTTCACTTTGCGCCGCGACCTCGCCATGGCGCACATGAACCTCGGGCTGGTGCAGCTCGATGGCGGTGAAGCCGCGCCGGCGCTCGAGAGCTTTGAGCAGTTGCTGCTGCAATCCCAGCAGCTCTTCGACGAACAGCCCGACAGCCTGATGCTGCGCCGCGATCTCGCCGCGGCCCTGTCTTGTGTGGGCGACGCGCACATGAGCCTTGGAGCGATCGAGAGCGCGCACCATCTCTACGCCGAGGCATGGGAGCTGTTCACCTCACTGGTAGCCAGCGCGCCGGACGACCTGGGCGCCCGCCGTGACCTGGCTATCGCAGGCCGCAAGCTGGCCGCGGCCCTGGAGGGCAGGCAGGCCTGGGACGAAGCAAGCAGTCTGTACCTGGAGCTCTTGGAGATCCTCCAGGGGATCCATGCGCGCGACCCCGAGCATCTGACCACCCGCCTCACGCTGACCGCCACCTGGTACAACCTGAGCCGCGTGGCAGAGGCCCAGGGGCGGCTGAGTGAGGCCGCACAGCACTTGAAGCAGGCCATCGCCAACCATGCGCAGCTGGTCGAGCTGGCCGCGTCGGTGCCCGGTGAGCTGACCGCGCTGCAAGGAGAGCTGACCCGGTTGATGCTGCAGCTGCGCCAGGATCTCGTCAGCGGCGCCGTCGCGCCCGAGACGCTGGAAGATCATTGGTTGCTGGCCGAGGCCTATCGGCAGCAGCGAGACTGGGCGCGGGCGGTCGAGGTGTTGGACGCGGCCTTCGCCCGCGAAGAAGTGATCGACAACCCCAACCGTCTGCTGTTCGCAGCCCGGATCGCGTCGCTGGCAGGCGCCGAGGCCGAGGAGGCTGCAAGCGACTACGAAGCACAGGGCCTGGAGTGGCTGGGCGTGTTTCTGGACAGCTTCGCCGCGAGCATCGTCCACGTGCGCGAACAAGAGCTCGACCCTGCGTCCTTGCTCGAGGCCTGGCGCTTCTTACGCGACAGCGATCCTGAGCTCGCCTGGCTGCGCGCGCGTTCGGGCTTCGCAGAGTTGTTCGCTGTCGAGCCCTAGCAGACGACCAGAACACTAGGAGGCTGCTAGGAGTGGGACATCCTCTCTGCCAGCAGCGCCTCACCCGCTGCCGCCAGCTGCTTGTGGGCGTCCACTTGCGCTAGCACGGCTCCATAGACCCGGGATGCATCTCTGCCCCGCCCCGTCAACCAGGTGCGCAGCCGTCCCAGCTCGAAACACTCGAGCTCGCTGTGGGTCTCCAGTTGGAGGAGCGCGTTCCGCACGGCACTCGTCAGCAGGGCTGGTGCATCGCTGCCCCGCGCAGCAAAACACCCATCGAACGCCGCATCGCCGGTTGTGTCTGGCAGATCGCTACCTGGGCGGCCCGCCTCTGGAGGAAGCAGGCGCAGGCTCAGCTCCTCCGGCCAACGAAGCCAGGTCCGGATGCGCACCACGCCCCAGAGTTGCTGTGCGCTCTGCTCCGTATTGCCAGGCTCACACCAGACTTTGAGCTCGAAACCATCGATGCTGCCCCGCAGGCAGTAGCTTTCCTGGAGACTGATCTTGTCCCGATGCAACTTCCGCATGTCCAACGACGCGCGGAGGTGATGCCATGCGCAGCAGACCTGATAGCTCCGCAGCGCAATCACGAGCAGAGTGATCGCACCGGCCAGCGACAGCGCGACGATGAGGACGTGCAGGCCCAAGATCCTGGGCTTGACCAACACGACGGTCAACAGCAGTGCGCCGAGCGCTGCCAGCTTGACCCAGCCCAGGAAGGGGAAGAAGCGCGGCAGGTCGGAGCACAACACAGGCAGCTCTCGGCGCGGCGGGCGCTTGGTTCTGCGATGCAGGTCTTTGCGCAGGAAGACCCAGGCCAGCCGTGCGCACGCAGCAAGAACCAGCAGCAAGTAGAAGGAGAGCTCGAGAGCCCAGCCCCAGGTCTCCCAATCCATGGACTCACTCCTTTGTGGCAGGCTTGCGGGACTCCGCCTACTCGCTGCGCAGGAACACACCCTGGCAGACTCCAACCAGAGTTTGGCACAATGGGGAACATCTCCGCAACGGGAGCTCTGATGCGCAAGCGGCTGCTGACCTGGCTGCCCTGTCTCTTGCTGCCTGTGGCAGTGATCGGCGTCTATTACAACACCCTCGATCACGGCTTCGTCTACGACGACGCGTGGAACATCGTGCGCAACCTGAATGTCCACCTGCGCACGCTCGATCAAGACTCGCTGTTGCGCGCCGCGATGGGAGACTATCGCAGCCGCATGCGCCCGCTGTCGAACCTGGGATTTGCCCTGAGCCATTACTTCGGCGGCGGCCTCAATCCGCGCGCCTTCCGCTGGGTCAATATCCTCCTCCACGCGCTGAACGCCCTGCTGTTCTATCTGCTGCTCGGTCGCACCCTGAAGCTGAGCGACGAGCCTGCCGCGGCAGACAGGCCGAGCCGTGGCTGGCGACCTGTGTTCTGTGCGCTGCTCGCTCTATGCTGGGCGCTTCAGCCGGTGAACACCTCGGCGGTGACCTACATCCACCAGCGGATGGTGTCCCAGGCGAGCTTCTTCTTCTTGCTGGCCATGCTCTGCTATGTCGCCGCCCGCAGTGCCTCGACCCGGAAGGGGCGCATACTCGGCGGAATCGCTTGCGCACTGGCAGCGCTGGCGTCGCTGGCCAGCAAAGAGATCGCGTTGCTGCTGCCGCCCTGCCTGGCTCTGTATGAATGGTGCGTCTTCCAGAAGCTCTCCACCGTGTGGCTCAAGCAGCATGCCCGCAAACTGTGGGCAGCCGCGTTGCTGTTGGCCGTCGCGGGAATCGCCGGTTTGTCGGTCTACGGCTCGACATGGCTGCTCGGCTTCCGCGGCAGATGGATGGTCCCCGTGCTGCGTATCGCCACGCAAGCACGGTTGCTGCTGTTCTATCTCGCCATCCTGGTCGTGCCCTATCCGGGCTTCCTCAACGTCGACCACAGCTATCCCATCTCTGAGTCGCTGCTCGACCCCTGGATCACCCTGCCAGGATTGCTGGTCCCCATCGCCTTGATCGCACTGACACTCGAGGCGCTGCGCAGGCGGAAGCCTGTGCTGCTGCTCGGCATGGCCTGGTTCCTGCTGCACATGGGCCTCGAAGCGCCGCTGTTCGCCCTCGACATGATCGCCGAATACCGGCTCTACCTCGCCAGCTTCGGCGCGTCGCTCATGCTGGCTTGGTTGTTCGAGAAACGGGCGCGCAACTGGGCGCCGGTCATCGCCGTGCTGCTCGGCATCACCGCGCTGGTCTATGGGACCTGGACCATCGAGCGGAACAAGGACTGGGAGTCGGGCCTCACCCTCTGGAAGGACGCGGCGGCCAAGGCACCCGAGGCGTTTCGGCCCAGCTACAACTACGGTGTTGCGCTGCTGGAGGCGGGCAGGAACGAAGAAGCTGCAGATGTGCTCGAGAACGCCCTCAAGTACGGCACCCCCTGGTTTGTGTTCAGCAGCCTCGCGCAGTGCTACGAGCGGCTGGGCCGGCACGAAGACGCGGAAGACGCCCTGCTCTTCGCCCGTCGCATTGGTCCGCACACCATTCCGGGCCGGCTGCGCATGGCTCGAGCGATGCTCGCTGTGGGCCAGCTCGAGCGCGCAAGACGGGCGATCGAGGCGGACTCCTCGGAGCTAACGAGCCGCATCATGCTCGGGCGCATCGCCCTCGCCGGCAAGGACTTCGGCATGGCCCGTCATTGGCTGGAGACCAGCCGCAGCGCGCGGCCGACCGAGCCGTCCGTGCATATTCTCATCGCCCAGCTCGCCGCGGCCGAGCAGAAGTGGGACGAGGCCCTGGAAGCGATGGCACGGGCCGAGCAATTGCAGGCGCAGCCGTTCGAGTTCCACCTTCAAGTTGCCAGGATTCTGCTCGAGTCCGGGCGGATCGGCGATGCCGTAAGGCTGCTGGGCGGCATGGTCGAGGCGCGGCCGGAGATGGGCGAGGCGCACTACCTGCTGGGGCGTGCTCACGAGCTCGCCGGAGACCATGCCGCGGCAGGGCGCAGCTTCGAGCGCGCGGCAACGTCGGGCGTCATGGGCCATGAGCTGTGGACGTTTCGAGGACGAGACGCGAGTCGACGGCGCGACTTCCCGACAGCCATCGATTGCTTCCGCAAGAGCCTGCGGCTAGAGGTACGCGTACCCGCTCAGCTCGGCCTCGCAGGGGCGTTGATCGGCAATGGCCAGGGAGGCGAGGCAGAGATCCTGCTACGCAAGTTGCTCGAGCAGCACCCCGACCTCACCAGAGCCCACTCGGTGCTCGGCGCCTATTACGTCCAGAAGGAGCGCTACGTCGAGGCAATCCTGCAGTTCGAGGCCGCGCAACGCCAGACTCCGGGAGACACCCGCCTCGAAGAGGCTCTGCGGATCTGCCGCGAGCGGCTGCAACAGCAGCCCTGAGCTCCCTGGGGACAGAGGCCGATCGAGGCTTGACAGCGACCAGCAGCGTAGGCACCCTGCATTCTCAACTCGGAGGTCTGCCTATGTCATTCTCGTTGAAACAGCATGGAATCCATGTCAAGAACGTCGTCCGCAATCCCTATCCACCGTATCTCTACGAAGCCGCCCTGAAGTATGAAAAGGGCAGCGCGATCACCGCGAGCGGATCGCTGGTGGCCATGTCCGGCGAGAAGACCGGGCGCAGCCCCAAAGACAAGCGCATCGTGAACGATCCGGAGACGTACGACGATGTGTGGTGGGGTCCTGTCAACATGGAGCTCGACACACACACGTTCATGATCAACCGCGAGCGTGCCATCGATTATCTCAATACGCGTGAGCGGTTGTATGTCATCGATGGCTTCGCCGGCTGGGACCCCGAGTACCGGATCAAGGTCCGCATTATCTGCGCGCGGGCCTACCATGCGCTCTTCATGCGGAACATGCTGATCCGGCCGACACTCGAGCAGCTTGCGGAGTTCGGTGAGCCCGACTACGTGGTGTACAACGGCGGAGGATTCCCTGCGAACCGCTACACGAGCGGTATGAGCTCGACCACCAGCGTCGCCCTGTCGTTGACGCGGCGTGAGTTCGTGATTCTGGGTACCCAGTATGCCGGCGAGATGAAAAAGGGTGTGTTCACGATCATGAACTACCTGATGCCGAAGCAAGGTGTGCTGTCGATGCACTGCTCGGCCACCGAAGGCAAAGAGTCTGGCGATGCCTCGATCTTGTTCGGGCTGTCGGGAACTGGAAAAACGACCCTGTCTGCAGACGCCAAGCGCTATCTGATCGGCGATGACGAGCACTGCTGGACCGACAAGGGCATCTTCAATATCGAAGGCGGTTGCTACGCAAAGGCCATCGACCTGTCAGCCGAGGCTGAGCCGGAGATCTACAGCGCTCTGCGCTACGGGGCCATCCTCGAGAATGTGGTCTACGACGCTGAGTCGCGCGAGGTCGACTACCACAACACCTCCATCACCAAGAACACTCGGGGCTCGTATCCCATCGAGTACATTCCGAGCGCCAAGATCCCGTGCCTGACCGGGCATCCCCAGAACGTCATCATGTTGACGTGCGATGCTTTCGGGGTATTGCCCCCGGTCGCGCGCTTGAACGCTGAACAAGCCATGTACCATTTCATCAGTGGCTACACTGCCAAAGTCGCAGGAACCGAAGTGGGCGTCACCGATCCAGAAGCGACCTTCTCGCCCTGCTTTGGCGGGCCGTTTCTGGTCTGGCACCCGGCGCGCTATGCAGAATTGCTGGCCGAGAAGATCAGCCAACATGGCTCACATGTATGGCTGGTCAACACGGGCTGGACTGGCGGCCCCTTCGGGGTCGGCAAGCGCATGAGCCTCAAGCACACACGCGCGATCGTAGACGCCATCCACGATGGCAGCCTCGCCAAGACCGAGACCTGCGCTGATCCGACCTTCGGCTTCGCCGTCCCCACTGCCTGCGCCGGAGTGCCCGCGGCGCTGCTTCAGCCGCGCATGACCTGGAGCGATGGAGCGGCCTTCGACAGGACGGCGCGGAAGCTGGCGGGTCTGTTCGTCGAGAATTTCAAACAGTACGCCGAGGGCGCCGACGAACGCGTGCTGGCGGCCGGGCCGCAGCTGTAGGGGAGGCTCCCAGCGCGGTCGCGCATCGTGCGCTGCCACAGCGGGAATACCGCGCTTCTACTGACCTCAGCATAAGTTCAGGACATCATCCCGTAGGGGCGGGGTTTACACCTCGAAGACTCGGACGCTTCGCTCCGCCCGCGGGAGGGAGTAAACCCCTCCCCTACAAAAGGGACAAGACTTATGCTGAGGTCACTAAGGCTCTACCGTCAGCCTTCCTTCGCGCTCTCCGCGCAGGATCATCAGCCGCAGCCGGCGGCTGCGGGCCAACCACAGCTGGGTCTCGAGCTCGTCCTGAGGCAGGCCCCACTTTCCGTCCACTGCCAGGATCGCATCTCCGCTGCGCAGGCCCGCACGCGCCCAGCGGCTGTCGGCGTCGAATTCCTGGATGTACAGGTAGATCGGCTCATCGGGTGGGGCGCGGGGATCGCGTCGCGCGACGAAACTGATCCCGAGCAGGTCACGCAGCCGCTGCCGATCGATGCTGTCTTGCAGGTCTTGCAGGGCGGTCTCGAACGCGCTGGGCCGAAGGGCTCGGGGCACAGTCTCCAGCGCATGACGGGCGCGTCCTGGCTGATTGCGGGCACGATGCAACAAGGCCAGCAGATAGTGCGCGGAGGCCTGCAGCTCGGTATCGACGCTGAGCTCCAGCAACTGTTGCTCCACGCGCGCCAGGCTCGCCGGTTCGGCATGAGGTTCGAGTAGCAGGCTTGCGGCGCCGAGCAAGGCGACCTCAGGCGACTCCAGGCTGACCGAGACAGCCTCGGACAAGGCCCACAGCAGAGCCTGGCGCTGACGATGCGCCAGACCTGGGGGCACGAGCTCCCAGCTGCCTCGCCGGGCCAGACGCCGCACCACCTGGCTGGCGACCTCGTCCAGCTGCACCTGGTATGCCAGCTGGATGGCTGCGTGCAGGAGCTCGGGCGCCCATCCGAAACGTCCCAACAGTGCCCGCAGGCGCAGCTCGACCTCGGCAGTATCGAGGCCGACAGCGGCCTCGGCCAGGGCCAGCTGACAGGCAGGTGTGGCGGCGGTCGAACCTCTGGCAAGCAGCCACCGCGCCTGGCGCACAGCCTCATCGAGATCACCCCGTTGCCGAGCGTTGTACAGAGCGGCTTGTGCCTCCCTGTCCCGCGCCGCCCGCAACAACGCGGCATAGTTCCTGGCCAAGACCGGGTAGCGGTGCGCGCTCGCATGTCGGCTCGCGTTGGCGTCGGCCAGGACAAGGCAGCCGACCGCCGCCGATCCCAGCACGGAGGCATGGGCCGCCGTTCCGGTCTGCAGGTCGCCTATGTGATCGACCGGTTCCGCCAGCTCGTGGCTCGACAGACACGTACCTTGCCGGGCATCCAAGCGGAGGACCCGGGCTCCGCTCCGCACGCACAGGGCATCGTTCACGACCTCGATTCTTGCGCCCGGCACGCCCTCACGGCTCCAGACCCTGTCGCCGCTACGAGCGTCGAGCGCCAGCAGACGTCCATCAGCGACTGCGAACGCCAGACTGTCGCCCTCACCGCTGCCCCAGAGCCCCGGCTGCGGGTCGCATAGAGCTCCGTCGGGCAGACGATGCTCCCAAAGCAGGTTCGCTGTGGCCGCATCGATCGCGACCAGTCGGGGCGGCGCGCTGCGATGCAGCAGCAGACAGCGCCCGATTCCCGCCAGACCGAAGGCCGAGATGGGAGTCCCTTCGAGCGCCGAAGGCCAGAGCGCTGCGCCGGTATCGGCACGCAGCAACTGGATACGAGGGTCGCGACGGCCTGGCCGGATCTCGAGGATCTCGACCACCCCGTCGCCGTTCTCGTCCGTTGCGGGCAGCCAAGCCTGGCTGCCCGGCCGGGACTGCCAGAGACGAACGCCTGTCCGTCCCGAGAAGGCGAGGATGCGGTCCAGACCCGCCACCAGCAAGTCCTCGACACCATCCGCGTCCGCATCCGGCACGACTTCCACGACCAACTCGCGCCAGCCCGCGCCGCCACCGCCCAGACTCTGGTCGGCCAACGCAGCGACAGGCTCGGCCGGAGGACCCAATTCGGCGGCCTCAAAGGGAAGAGGTTCGACCTGCCACGGCAGCTCGACTTCCCAATGACTGCCATCAAAGCCGAGACCGACCAGCGCATCTCCGCGCGCCCACGCCAGGGTGTGCCGCCGGCCAGCTGCATCGCGCGCCAGCCCGAAGTCACTGGCGAGCCAATAGCGCCAGTCTTCCACGATGACCTCGAGCGACAGACCACTGGAGCGCTCACGACCGCTGGCAGGGTCGAGCGCAAACATCCGGCCATCGGCGGCTGCGACCAAGAGCAACGGCTCAGGACCGGCCTCCAGGAACACCAGCCGCTCGTCGTCAAGCCGGCGCCAGAGCGCGCTGCCTGTGGCTCCATCCACTGCCTGCAGCCCCCAATCTGAGCACAGCAGATCCGTCTGACCATCTGCGTCCAGGTCGGCCACAGCCAACGGCACGCGTTGCGAGCTGCGCCACAGCACCGATGGGCTGGGCAGGGACAAGACCCTGGGCCCCGCGCGGCCGGCCACCACCAACTCTGGCGTCCGGTCTCCTGTCAGCTCAGCCAGGGACAGGTGGTAGGCCGGGGCGTCGAGCTTCAATGCGAACAGCGCACGCGCCGCCTCGGACGCAGAGCCCGGGATCTGCCAGACGCGCAGCCAGAAGCCCCCGTCCTGGCTCAGGCTCAGGAGCTCGGGCACGCCGTCTGCATCGATGTCCTGCGCGGCCAGATCGAGCAGTCCCGGGACGGAGAGCTGACAGTGCTCCCGCAGCTGCGGCGGGTCTCCAGCCAGCGAGAACAGGCGCCCATCCTGACGCACCAGCCACAAGCCCATCGCCAGGGGACCAGACTCGGGCATGGCGCTTGGGAAACATTGATAGCCCGGCCCCAACGACCAGCCATCGAGCGACGCTCCCTGCGGCGACACGCGCTGCACCGCGTTCTCCCCCAGCAGGATGATCTCGGCCTGCCCCTGGCCCGCGAAATCGAGGGGCGTGGCCTCGAAGACCGGAAACCTGCCATCTCCACCGTCGCCGGCCTGCTCTCCGACGTCCTCGGCCGCAGCCTGCGCCGAGCCAGCGGCCGGCTCAGCAGGCCCGGGCTCTGCTTGCAGCAGGCCTCCCAGCGTGCCGTCCGCGCCGCGCAACCAACCGAGTCGAGATCCGATCCACGCCACGACGTCGTCCCAACCGTCGCCGTCCAGATCGCCGATTCCGGACACTTCTTCGCCTCGCGGAGCACGCCACAACGGTGTCCCGTCACCCGCCCGCAAAGCGGCGAAACCTGCTTCTCCAACGGCCAACACGGCGAGCCCTGCTGGGCCCTGCAGGAGATGGAAGTCCCAGACCTCCGCGCGCAGCTGATCCCGCCACAACTCCTGCAACCCCGGGAGCTTCCAAGCCCGAATGCGGCCCTGTCGCAACCCGACCAGCTCATTGCGGCCGTCACCGTCGACGTCTGCCACGCGCGCCGCCTCGAGACCGAGGGGCGCCTCGAAGAGCAGCCGTCCGGTGTTGCCATGCAGGGCACGCAGACCGGAGAATCCGGGCAGCAGGACATCGCAGCTTCCGTCGCCATCGAGGTCTTCGAACACCGGGCTTGCACGGCTGAGTTCATCGACCCGGGCGTCGTCCTCGCCCCCTGCAGCGAACTCTTGCTGCACCTCCCACAGGCTCGCCGCAGGCGCGGCCAAGAAACGACTCACAGTCTTGTCGGCCTCGATCCGCACGGTCGTGTGTACGGTGTAGATGTCGCGCCCCTGCAGCTCGAGCTCGACTTCCCCCACGGGCAGGCTGAGCCCCTCGAGCGGGGTCAACAGCTCACCGCCGCGCTGGCTGTCCGCGTGGGTCCAGCGCAAGCGTTGGCCGGCTTCCGAAGTCTGCAGATCCAGGCGGCCCTCGAGCCTCTTGAGGGACAGAGCTCCCAGGTCGAGCAGGGGACCCGCAGGGATCTCGATGCGGCGCAACAGGGGAGCGTGCTCGGCACGCTGCAACTCCAGAAGATGCTGGCCCCGGGCACATCGCAGACTGTCGAGACTGCCACGGCCGACCTCGTGCGCGTCGAGCAGCACCCGCGTGGCCGCATCACAGCGCAGGCTGAGAAAGCCGTGATCGGGCAGCAACGGCCGCTCAAGGCCGACCTGGCCGAGGGCAGCCATCTCCACCGAGCCCTCCCAGGGATCGTAGCCGGACAGCTCCAAGCGCACGCGGTGGGTTCCCGGCCAGATCCAACCCAGCTCCGCATCGGTCTGTCCGGCCGCCTCTCCATCCAGCCAGATCAGCGCTCCAGGCGGCTGTGAGCGGAGGCGCAGGCTTCCCGGGCCCACGCGGCTGTACGCCAGGCCTGCCAACAGGGCCACCGCGAGCAAGATCGCGACCAGACTCGCCGCCGCCAGACTGCGGTTGTGGCGCACCCACTTCTGCAACAAGCTCAGGCGGGTGTCCTGCCAGGCTCTGCCACGTCGGCCTTCGAGGTAGGCGCGCACGTCGCTCTGTAGCTCGCGGACACTCGCATAGCGCCGCTGCGGGTCTTTCTGCAGAGCGCGTAGCGCCACCGCTGAGAGCTCCCGGGGCACGAAGCGCTGCGGTGCACGCTGCGCCGGCGGCGCCGGGATCGCTTCGACGATCGCCACCAGCACCTGCATCCTGCCGGCGCCGGGTTGGGCGTACTCGAGGCTCAGCAACTCGTAGAGGATCGCGCCCAGCGCATAGATGTCGCTACGCGGCCCGATGTCCGCCAGCCGGCCTTCCGCTTGCTCGGGCGGCATGTAACGGAGCGTACCGATCAAGGAGCCCTCGCTGGAGATGTCCAGCGCGGCGGGTCCCCGGCTGCTACCGACACCGCTGGGCTCGGGCTCCGGTTGGCGCAGCTCTTTGGCCAGCCCCCAGTCCATCACCAGGACTTCGTCGAAGTCGCCGATCATGATGTTGGCAGGCTTGAGATCGCGGTGGACCACCCCCTGAGCATGGGCATACGCAACCCCGTGGCAGACGCGCAAGAAAATCTCGAGCAGCCGCGAGAGCGGGTAGGCTGCCTCGGTCTTTGGGTCTGCTTGCTTGAGACCCGTCAGGATCTCGAGCAGGGAACGCCCCCGCACGCGCTTCATGGTGAAATACAAGCGCCCATCGTGGCTGCGCCCCACGTCATGGATCGGGACGATGTTCGGGTGTTCCAGACGCGCGGTCACCCGCGCCTCGCGCAGGAAACGCGCCACCCGGATGGGGTCCTCCTCCTCGGAGATGACCTTCATCGCCTCCTGGCGTTCGAGGCGCACGTCGCGGACGAGCAGGACCTCGCCCATGCCGCCTTTCCCCAGGCTGCCGAGATGGTCATGCCGCGACTCTTCGGGGTCCCCCACGGGGCAAGCGGACCGTGCAGACGCCTGGGCAAACGCAGCGCGCGCGCGTGTCGTTGCCTCTGGATCGCACAGCGTCGGCGCCTCGCCAGAGATCTCGGTAGGATCGCCCGGATCGGGCCGGGGCGTGGAGTCGGAAGGAGACGCAGGCATCTACGGGACCTACTCTCCCTCGGCCTGCTGGCTACGGTACCAGCCTTCCCAGGCTTCTTGATCGAGGCCGAAGTTCTGACCCGTTACGCGCCGCAAAGCCTCGACCCGGACGTAGGCCTCGACCCGCTGGACTTTGGACTCGAGGCTGATGCCGCTACGCAGCACGCCGATGACCGGGTCGGCGATCTCTACGGCGCTGTTGCCGAAGCTCTGCGCCTGCACGTCGTAGTCTGCCAGGTAGGCCTGCTCCTTGGTCATCTGGAAGTAGGTCTGGCCAAAGCCTGACCAGACCATGCGCAGCGTCTGGATCATCGCGGGCACGGCGCCCGGGTTGGGGAAGTGCGCCAGACCCGCCGCGGCACGGATGCGGTTCTTGTCGTCTTCGTCGTCGAGATAGTTCACCAGCGTCCTGGCAGGTTCCAACTGGTCTTCAAACCCCTCCAGCGTGTCCAGGCACAGCTCACGGGTGCTGCCGCTGCTGTCGACGACCAGGCTGCGGGCCAGCTCATGGATGGTCTCGGGCGACTCGTGGGCAGCCAGCTGCTGGACACATAGACTGCGCACCTTCTTCGAGCTGGCGTCGCGCAAGGTCTCACGAAACAGCGCAGCCTGCTCAGCAGCATCGAGAGCCAGGATCGCATCGCGGGCTTCCTGCTCGCGGCTGCTCAGCTTATCCTTGCCGAACGCCCTCCCCCAGCGGTCGAGATGGCGGCGCAGCTCTTTGGCGCGCTTCTTCGCTTCCGCCTGCAGCGTCTCGATCTTGTGTTCAAGGCTGACCTGCTCACCGCGGAACTCGACGGTTTCGTCGCCAGGAGCGGGACGCAGGCCGCGCACCTCTTCCTCGCTGAACAGCACACGCCGGCCGTCTTCGAGGGTGAACCAGAAGCCGTCGCGGGTCAGTTTGAGGTCGATGCCCCTCAGCTCGCGCCCGTCGTGGAAGACCAGCCAATCGGCATGGCCGGAGCTCAAGATGAGCCATAGCAAGAGTAGAATCCGCAGGGGCATGGCGCGCCCTCCTTGATGCACACACCATCGGACGCCGGGTGTGTCACCGGTGTGTCTTTCAGGCCGTCGGCGTGACGCGACCCGCCTCGACCTTGACCAACTGGCCCGTCGCATCGAACACCGCGCGCAGCTCTCCTGCGGGCGTGGTCGCCACCATCACAGAGCCTTCCTGCCGCACCGGGTAGCGGTGGTGTTTCATATATCCCGCCCACGCCTTGGCATGGTTGATGGCCCAACGTGCGGCCAGACGCTGGAAGACCTCGGCGAGACGCCCCATGCGCAACACCGGGCGCGGAAAACTCGCGTCTTTGATCAGATAGAACGCCGCCCCATCGTGCGTGGGGTGCGGCACCCGGAAGTAGGCGTTGCCGCGCGTCACCCCCATCGCCAGCATGCAGCTGAAGTCGCTGTCTGCCTGGGCGAGCGGATATTCTTCGGCGATCAAGCCACCGATCTGATTGCGCAGCCCAAAGCTGCGCAGGTGCGCCGCACCCTGCATGAGATCCAAGGGCACGCCCGGCTGCGCCAGCGCCCACGCCCAACGCCAGGTCTTGCTGCGCTGGGACTCGTGCCCGAGCAGCTGGATGCGGAAGCGCAGGTCATCGCCATAGCGTATGCAGCCGGCCGCCAATTCCAGGCGCGGGGGCCGCGTACCGATCACTTCGGCGAAATGGATCTGCTTCTCGAGTGAGGCCGCCCCGTGGCGGTGGAACAGGGTCTGGGTCGGATCCAAGCGTATCCTCCGGACACCAAGTCTGCATCAGCATAGCAGAGATCGACGAGCCAGTGAGCGCGAACGGCCCGAGGGCCGCGGGATCGGCGCCTCGCGGCGTGCTGGTCGGCGGGGCTGCCCGGAGCACTGGGGCCACCCCCTCCCCTACTGCTCGGTCGACAGCTGCGATGCAAGCAGCAGTTGGGGAGGCACGGACTTGGATCCAAACATCGACTCCATCACCAGGCGCCGCGAAGCCAGGCCCAACCACGCGTCGTAGACCGACCCTACGTCGATTCCGATGCCTCCGCGCTGCTTGATCCAGTGGCAGTAGGCCTTGCCACAGATGCCCGCACCGACGAGGAAGACCTGCCCGCGGTAGCGCACGTCCAGCTCGTCGCGCAGCCGCGCGTAACGATTAGGGAAGTGGGGCGTCCAGCCCGGCCGGCGATCACAGAACTTGTCGGGAACGCGATACAGATCGACCTGCTTGCCATGGCTCCGGAGCAGCTCGGCCAATGCAGGTCTGTTGGTGATCAAGCCGATTCTCGCTGCAGAACCCATCCAACGGGCGAGAAGACCCGAAGCCGACCAGGCAAAATGGCACCAGGCGCTCGTGATCACGGCAGCTGGAGGTAGCTCCTGCCGACAGAAGAAGTCGTGCAGCAGGCCGAGTCGCCTCGCACCGGTGCTATCGATCAAGCGATGCTCGGCAGGCCGCAGGGCAAAGATGCCCCGGAAGGCCTCGAGAAACTGGTCGTCGGGTAGATCGTGGTCTCTGGAAGGCAGCACCCCTGACACCATGTCTGGACGGATGCCGATGACGTCAGCGCTCGCCACTGCTTCCTGCAGCGTGTCTCGCAACTGCTTAAGATCTGCTGGCGTTGCGGCAGGGCCGAAGTGGGAGACACAGTAGTCGTAGCAAGCCTGGTCTCTCCCTGCGCGCCCCGAGAGCAGGACTCCCTCGCCATCGCCGAGCCTGATCGCGGCTGCCGGCGTGCGACCGTCGATGCAGGTTTGCAACCTTGTGGCTGCTGTGGACGCAGGGACCAGGCGCCTTCTGAGCACCGCGATGCGGCCCGCCCGTGCGCTGATGTCTGGGCACATCCTCAAACCTCTGCCGGCAAACCCGACGCCCGACCACTGTTCTGGAGCATCAGGGGTCCGTCTGGGCAAATTCGCGGTACTGGCCACGGTCTTCGGCAGGTATGTTCGGGCGCAGCGTTACGCTGAACGCGTCGCCTTCCTCATACGGTACGCCCTCGAGCGCCAGATCCACCTGCCTGAGCTCTCCCTGACCGATCCCCGCGGTTTCGATCCAGTGCAGCGTCGGCGGCTGCTGTTCGCCCTCGCGATCGGCCTGGGTCACTTCAACGGTGACGCCGGGCAGCGGGTCTTCGCCAGAAAAACGCACCAGCAGCTGAAGCATCACCTCTGCAGGCCGCGGACCGGGCTCGTCGAGCTCATCCTCTGCATCGCCTTCTTCACCGGAGGCCTCCGCGGCAGTCGCCGTCGCTTCGGCTGTTGCGGACGCCTCTGCGGAGACAGAGACGCCGTCGGATGGGTCCGGCTCGCTGGCTCGATCGACGGCGGGGCCTGGTCTGTCTACTGCAAACCCCTCGAGACTGACGCTGTATTGGCCACGAATCGCCGCGACTCGCTCGCCGGGATCGGTCCGGCCACAGCTTGCGATCGACAGCATCAGCAGGGCGAAGAGCAGGACAGGCAGAGTCTTGGAAAAGTGACGCACGAGAGGGCTCCTGGGGCGATAGCTGGAGACGGCGGAAGCTTGCACCAGCAGATAGTGTACTCCGTCCACTCCGTTTCCACATGGGTGACTTCGTGCACCCCCGTCACCTTCCGCTCGACCACTAATTGCAAGAAAACCTGCCGTGGACCCCAGACAGACCTTTAACCAATCGGTCAAAACTGCTACTCTGGCGAGGTATTGTCGTCAAGGATTGCTGGGAATGTGCCATCACCCCACCCGCTTCGTGCGAAGAGAGGCGCTCGCCAGGCTGCCCTGGTTCGACCTCAAGGCCGGTCGCGTGGTCTTGGACGATCCGAAAATCGGCCCGATCGTCGACGTGCACACCCATCTCGCGCTGACATTCCTGCGCCGCCGCAGCGTCGAGCTCTTTGCCAAGCCCCGCCCCACTGAGCACTATCTGCCGGCCGAGCGGCCGCTGGACCTGGATGTGTATTGCAACCGGAACTTCTCGCCTGAGGACGTGGCCCAACTGAAGTTCGATCTGGGGTTGCGTTGCGCGTCTTCCCAAGGAATGCGCGCCACGCACACAGTGCCGAACCTGCTCAGAGAGATGCGCGAGCTCGGCATCGTCTGCTCCTTGCTGCTGCCGATCGACCTGCCCGGGCTGTCCTCGAACGCCGATGTCTATCTGAACGTGGCGCGCCGCAGCCCGACGCTACTCAGCCTCGGCTCGGTGCACCCCTTTGACCTCGATGTGCCGGGCCGCCTCGAACGGCAGGCGCGGCAAGGGGCTCGGGGGATCAAGATGCATCCCGCCGTGCAGATGATCCGGCCCGATCACCCGCGGGCCCTGCAACTCTACGCACACTGCGCCGACTTCGACCTGCCCGTGCTGTTCCACTGTGGTCCGGTCGGTATCGAGGGGGCCCGCGCCCGCGAACGCTGCCAGCTGGAGCACTACTACCGCGCGGTGCGCGAGCATCCGCGCACACGCTTCGTGCTCGGCCATGCCGGAGCGCTGCAGATGGAACAGGCCCTGGAGCTGGCCGTGAGCTTTCCCAATGTCTACCTCGAGGTCTCGTGCCAGTCGCTGAGCAATCTGCGCAAGATCCTCGCGGAAGCCCCGATCGAACGCGTGCTGTTCGGGTCGGACTGGCCGTTCTATCACCAGTCGATCGGGCTGGCCAAGATCCTGATGGCCAGCGCAGGCCAACCGCACATTCGTTCGCTGGTGCTGGCTGAGAACGCCGCCCGGCTCTTCAAACTGGAACTCGCAACACTGGAGCTGTCATGAAGTCCCCCACCTCTGTCTCCGCTGACCTCGATCTCGCCGCAGAGGTGCGTGAGATTCCCGCCAAGGGTCACGACCCAAAGGCGCTGCTGAAGGCGATGCAGGGCATGCGCGAAGGAGACGCCGACTGGCGTGGCGGGCGCACCTTCAGCCTGGTCTACAGCGCCGGGGAAGAGCACCAGCAGTTCCTCAAACAGGCGCACAACCTGTTCTTCTCGGAGAACGGCCTCAATCCGATGGCCTTCAAGAGCCTGCAACGCATGGAACACGAGACGGTGCGCATGAGCGCCGGTCTGCTCCACGGCGATTCAGAGGTCGTCGGTACTCTGACCTCCGGTGGGACCGAGTCGATCCTGCTCGCTGTCAAGACCTACCGTGACATGGCGCGCCGGCGTCGCCCCTGGGTCTGGCGGCCCGAAATCGTCGTGCCTCGTAGCATCCATGTCGCCTTCGACAAGGCCGCCCACCTGTTCGGTCTGCGGATGCGCCGGGCTCCTCTGCTCGATGACGGCCGCGTCGATGTGCGCGCGCTCAAGCGTTTGATCGGACGCAACACAGTCATGATCGCGGCCAGCGCGCCGCAGTATCCGCACGGAGTGATCGACCCGATCGAAGAGATCGCCGCGCTGGCCGCACGGCGCAACATCCCCTTCCATGTCGACAGCTGCATCGGGGGCTTCCTGCTGCCCTGGGCAGAGAAGCTCGGCTATCCCGTGCCCCGCTTCGACTTCCGTGTGCCGGGCGTCAGCTCGATCTCGGCGGACCTGCACAAGTATGGTTATGCGGCCAAGGGCGCGTCGGTCATCCTCTACCGTAACATGAACACACTGAAGCATCAGTTCTTCATCTCCACCGACTGGCCCGGGGGCATCTATGCGTCCCCCAGCCTGCCCGGCACGCGTCCCGGAGGCCCGATTGCCGCGGCCTGGGCGGCGCTGATGGCGCTCGG
>JAJDCP010000146.1 GCA_029260765.1 Planctomycetota bacterium | reverse complement strand
CGGCGCTGATGGCGCTCGGACAGGACGGCTACCTGGTGCTTGCCGAGCGCACGATGCAGGCAGCCGCGCAGCTCAAGCACGGGGTGGCGGCCATCCCCGGGCTGCGGGTGGTCGGGGAGCCGCAGGCGTCAATCGTGGCCTACAAGTCGGACGACCCCGCGGTCGACATCTACGCCGTGGCCGACCGCCTCGAAGCGGGTGGCTGGCACGTCGATCGGCAGCAGTCTCCGGCCTGCATCCACTGCACCGTGAGCGCGGGCAACAGCCAGGCCGTTGAGGCCTATCTCGAGGACCTGCGCCTGGCGGTCGAATGGGTGCGGGCACACCCCGAAGCCCGCAGCCAGGGAGACGCCGCCATGTACGGCATGATGGCGAAGCTGCCGGCGCGCGGCCTGGTCCGGCACGGCGTGCAGAAGATCATGGAAGGCATGTACGGGCCGGAGGGCAAGCTGCCAGAACTGGGCAATCCGGGGCAGAACGACGCAGATCCGCTTATGGGCCTGCTCAACAAGCACGGAGCGCAGATCCAGGCCTGGCTCGATCGCTGGGAGACCCTGCGGGAGCGCAGTGACGACTGGCTGAAACGGCTGCGGTCGTGGCTTCCTGGGAGCTAGGGTCTGACCAATAGACCCAGCCCCTACATGGCCGCTAGTGCCGGACCAGCGTGGCTGCCAGAGTCTTGGAAAGGTCTGCCAGCGAATAGGGTTTGGGCAGAATGCCATCGACTCCCAGCCGGGTCAGTGCGTCGCTCTGTTCAAAAGTGAATCCACTCGTCACCACGACGGGCAGCGCGCGGTCCAGCGCACGCAACGCACGCAACGTCTGCTCGCCGTCCATGACCGGCATCGCGAGGTCGAGGACGACGCAGACGATCGACTCCCGGTTGCCGTGGAAGACCTCGAGAGCCTCTTTCCCGTTGACTGCGAACAACGGTTTGAATCCCAGAGTCGCGATCAAGGCCCCACACACGTTGCGCACAGGCGGATCATCGTCGACGACCAGGATGCTGCCCGCCCCTTGCAAGGGCCTGCACACCTCCTCCGATCTTGAGGCGACCGTGGGCACCTCTGACGAGGGGAACAGCAGGACGACGCAGGTTCCTTGACCGGGCGTGCTCTCCACACGCACCGCGCCTCGATGTCCGCGCACGATGCCCAGGACAGCCGCCAATCCCAGGCCGCGTCCGGCGAATTTGGTCGAGTAGAACGGCTCGAACAGCCGCTCCCGGACAGCGGCACTCATGCCACAGCCCGTGTCCGCCACCTCCAGGCGTACGTAGCGACGCTCGGGCAACGTGCACCCCGAAGGGAATGCGTCCAGCTGACTGCGTTCTGCATCGAGCACACGCACGTCGACCGCAATGTAACCGTCTTTGTCGCCGAGGGCTTCCGAAGCGTTGGTGATCAGGTTCATCACCACCTGGCGCAGCTGGGAAGCGTCGGCTTCGATCACCGGCAAGTCTGGCTCAAAGCGGCAATGCAGCTGCGCGCGCTTCGACATCGAGACCGCCAGGATCTGCACCATCTCCTGGACCAACTGGCCCAGATCGACGGGTTCGATATGGAAACGCGCCCGCCCTGAGTAGGCCAACAGCTGCCGACACAACCCGGCCCCTTGCTGGGACGCGTTCACGATCTCGTCAAGGTATCCGCTTTCCAGCCCATCAGGGATGTCCAGTCGGCACAGCTCGGCGTTCCCCAGGATGGCCGTCAGCAGATTGTTGAAGTCGTGGGCGATGCCCCCTGCGATCAGGCCCAGACTCTCGAGCTTCTGAGCGTGCAGAACCTGCCTCTCAAGTTGCTGCTGCTCCCGTTCGGCTTCTTTTCGCGCTGTGATGTCGATCACGTAGCCGATGAAGTGGCTGACGATATCCCCGGCGTCGCGAAGCAGGCTGGTGTGGTCGTGTAGCCAGACCTCGCGGCCGCTCCGATGCACGATGCGGTACGCCTGATGGTCGAAGCTCGTGACTCCTGCCAGGCTGGCCTGCTGCACTTCGGCGGCGACCCGCTCGAGGTCATCCGGATGGACCAGGGAGGCATAGCTGACCTGACCGGTTACGAAAGCCTGGTCGCTGTGGCCGAAGACCTGCATCACGTTGGGCGAGACGTACTCGACGGGCCAGCCGGGCTGGTTCTGCCATTTGAAGACGACAACGTTGCCGGTCAGGAAAATGCTGCGCTCGTCGACCAGCGTCTGGTTCGCAGTCCGCAGGGCCTGTTCGAGAGCCCGATGCTCGTGAGCTGCGGCCTCGAGCTCGTCAATCCGGGCTTGCAGCTTGTGAAACTGTACCTGAGGTGCGTTCACAACATCTCGCGTAGTGGTCCGTAATTGCCATCCAGACCGACAGCGCATTCTCAAACCATCCGGCTGTAAGAGAGCGCTAAGGCGATGCTAGCACACTCGCGATGACTGAGCAAGAGTTCGCCACTCCAATGGCCGGAAGCAACCGCCTAAAGCGTTGAAATCTAGCCGGGTCGGCTGCACGGATTGCAGGCGGGATTCCGATCACGTACGCCGTTCGTTACCATTAGTGGCATCCAGTTTGTCAGAGTTGGGCGATGCACGCATTCGAGGCTTCCCGTTTCCAAACCGCAGCTGACAAGCTGCGCACCTGTCTGCGCTCTGCCTCCAACGGCCGCGCTGCGGGCTTGCACGCCGCAATGACCGGCCTGCGTAACTGTGTGCATGAGCTGCTGCAACGGGTCGCCGCGAGCCACCCCGGGCGCCGCCTCCCTCCTCGTGCGCCACAGGCAGCTCCGATCGTCGCCAAGCTCGAGACCAGCAGCAAACGGCCCGACGTGACTATTGCTGAGGCCTGCGCCACGCTGCGCACGTTGTGCCGGAAGCTCGCGCTGTCCGTGGGCATCGGCAAGCCAGCTCCGGCACCGGCCGAGTTCCAGCGCTGCGTCGAATTGTTGGGCGGCATCTGCCTCTACGCTGAGCGCGCAGTGCGCTATATCACCCGCGAAGGCAGCCCAGAGGGCGGCACGAAGCAGCTCAGCTTCGACGGCAAACTGTTCGTCAAGGGCAGCAAGGACACGCGGGCGGTCTCTGCCAATGACGTGACCCAGGGCAGCCTGGGGAATTGTTACCTGATGGCAACACTCGCCTCGGTCGCCCACGCAACGCCAGGGCGGATCCAGAAGATGATCGGCAAGGGACCGAAGCCCGGGAGCTGGTGGGTGACCTTCAAGTCTGCCGATGGCAAGCCGCCGCGCCGTGTTCTGGTCGACAATGTTTTCCCAGCGCGCGTGACCGGCAAGCCGATGTTCGCACAGGTCGGCGACCAACAAGGCGACACACGCGAGCTCTGGCCGATGATCCTCGAGAAAGCTTTCGTCCAATTGCAGGGCAAGAAGAGCTACGGCGAGATCCGTGGTGACAACATGGCCGGCCGGGGCAACGCCTATTCAACGCTGCCGTTGTTCACCGGGCGGCGCTCCGAGGTCCTGACCTGGCACGTCGGCGGTCTCGGGGCGATGGTGATGGGCTGGAAGACAGGCGCGGGCTGGAAATCCGTCAAAGGGCCGGGGCCCCTTCTGGCTGCCATGCGCAAGGCCATCAGCGCCAAACGGCCCGTCGCCACCTGCATCCCCGGGCACGCTCTAAGTGTCTTGGCGGTCGAAGGGAAGAACGTGGTCGTGCAAGACCCCAACTGGCGCTGGGCGGGCAAGCTGCCGAATGGCAAGAAGTCCACGGCCGAGTCCAGCCGCATCCAGACCTGGCCTATCGACAAATTCATGGGCTATTTCATGTGCGTGATGCTCGGATAACCCACTCGATCACTCGACGATGGGCACGCTGAGCAGCGAACATGGCGCCTGCCGGGCGAGCTCTTCGGTCACGCTGCCCATCATCGTGCGCGCCATGCCCTGCCGGGCGTGGCAGGCCGTCACGATCAGACCAAACGCGCCAGCCTTGACGGTCTCGAGCACCCGGCGCACCGGATCGCCCGCCTCCACCAGCTTCTCTGCCTGTGCCCCGGCCCCCAGCAGCGCGTCCAGTGCGGCGAGCGCCTTCTCCCGGCTGGCCAGAAACGCCGCATCCTGCGTCTGGTCCGCGGCCGAACGCATGCTGAGCCCAGGGAGCACGTGCAACGCGCTGAGCGGCTGTCCCAGCTGCTGCGCCAGCTTCAGGGCCAGCTGCGCGGCGTGTTTGCTGGCCGGCCGGGCATCGCTGGCGAGCAGAACGCGTCCGATCGCCGGGCCAGACTGCGTCTTTGCGGCCAGCACGGGAAGCGCCGAACGGCCCAGCAGCTTGCTCGAGAAGCTGCCGAGCATCGCCCGGCCCTGGCTCGGCTGCTCGCGGTTGCCGCACACGATCAGGTCGACCTGCTGGCGTACAGCCCAATCGAGGGTCACGTCAGCCGCCGAAGGACGCAGACTGTGCAGCTGCACCTGCAAGAGCTCCGGCCGCGCCCAGCGCGTGGCGAACTCCGTCAGCTGCGGACGCGAGTCGGGCGAGCTCGCAGGGAGCTGCACGTGGAGTACGGACAGCCGAGCCTTCAACGCGACGGCGAGCTCGCTGGCCATGCGCAGGGCTTGTCCCGCAGGTTCGGAAAAATCCACGGCGGCGAGGATATGCTCGATAGTCATCACCGTTCTCCTGTCGGCTCTCTGGGCGATCTGAGCTGCTTCGACGGGCCACACCACAACTCGCGTGCCGGTCGGGGAGGCAGGCGGGCAGCCGCCTGGCGGCACCAAACCGTAACCAACACAGGAAAAACCGTAGAGAATCGCAGACATCCAAACGGGAAACGCGGGTTGGGGTGGAACCCCCACAGCAAGCCGTGGGCCGCTCCGGAGCGTTCAGAAACGCTCTCCGGCACGTGCTCACGGATCCCTGACAAAGCGGTGGCCATGGCGGGGATTGCCCCACGACTTCGGCTGCTGTTGGACCCAACCGTTGTAGCTTACCCAATGCGCCCGGTCCGGCCCGAACTCATCGCGTGCCCAGAAATAGATGGCCGGCTGGTCGGGCGCCCAGAGGGGCGTCTCCTTCTTGGGCTGGTCGGCAAAGCGGGCGCGGGTGCTGTGCCCATCCCAGGACGCCCCGACAGGAACCCCTGCGCGGCACAGTGCGTCCACCAACTCGTGCACTCCCGGCATCCGCCAGATATCCACCGGCTCGTCTTCGAGCTGGACTCCGCTCGAGTCGAGGTAACGAAACAGACCCCAGCGGTCCATGTCGTCGAGGCTCGCGTCCTGGCCCTGCTCGAAACCCGGCTTGTTGCGGAGATCGAAGCCGCGCGGCTCGAGACCGAACAGGGCGATCTCATTCCAGGACAGGTTGTCCCCCTGTTCGTCGCCCCACGACCAGCCGGGGCCGGCCGGGGCCCAAACCAGCTGCAGGCTGTCTCCGACGATCAGGCGCTCGCCGCGCAAACCGTCATCGACGCGCATCAGCACTCCCGGCAGGATGCTCGCGGCCATCACCAGGACAACCGCCAGGCAGCTGCAGGCCGCCAGAAGCAGCATCCGCAGCACAGATTTCTTTCTCTGTTTGCGTGTCAGGCCACGCTGCCTGCGCGCTTCGAGGAAAAACCCCAGCCCCAACACGGCCAGGCTGCCTCCGTACGGCAGATTGCCCAGCCGCACTGCGATACTGATGCCACGCCCCGCCTGCATCTGCCACCACCAGCCGCCGAAGGCGAGTCCCACAGCGATCAGCAGCACACCTCCGGTGCGCGGAAACCGGATGGCAGTGCAAGCCAGGATCAGACAGACGCCGCCGGGGATCAGGTAGCGTAGCCGCTGGAAAACACCGCCCCACCAGCCCTCGTGGAACATCTCGGCGCTGCCCCAGAAGGTCCAGAACATACTCAGCGCTACCAGCGCTAGCAGTGCCACGCGGGCGCCCATACGGACCGGAAGCCCCGCTGGGCGGGGGACGAGATCATCGCTTTGACGAACGTCCATGGTCTCTCTCAGGGCTCGTCGACCTCGAACACCACCTCGCCTTCAAAGCGCGGAACGACGCAGGCGTTGTACCAATCGATCGGCTGGGCGGAGCCTTCGACGCGCACCGCGACGTGCAGGCAACCCGCCCGCATCGCGCTTCCCACGATGACGGCATGCGTGTATGCGTTGCCACGGTAGCCGATCAGGACCATCTCTTTGGAGAAGTCCACGGCGGGTGCTTCGAGCTGCTGCTCCGGATGGTGGAACCGTGCAGCCCAGCTCCGCGCGTCACGGATGACTTCGTACTGGACGTCCTCGTCCAAGACGACACAGCTTCCTTCCAGCTCCCGGATCACATGCACCTCCTCGTCCACAGGCTTCGAGGGCTCAGGAGTGACCTGGCCCGGCTGCTCTGGACCTTGAGCACTGCTACAACTCCACAGGAGCAGGCAGCCCCCCAGCCATTTCCACCACGCCATCTTCACCTTCCCATGCACGAGGGCATGCCTCAGGGTACGAGTGTGGACAGGTCTCGGCCATGCTCTCGGTCCAGCCGGCGCCCCCAAGGCGGTCGAGCCACACTCAATCCCAGAGCGGACCCAGGTCGAATGTCAGGTAGTGGTCGTCGTCGTCGTCATCATCGCAGCCCCAACCCGAACGCCAGCGCTGTTTCCTTGCCTCCAGCACCTGCCGCAGGCCGACATTGAAGGATGGCCGCACGTGCGGGCCGCCGCCATCGCCCACGCACAGCACACGCTCTCGCAGCACGGCAAGATCTTGCAGTGAGGCATCCCAGCCCTCGGGGAGCTGGCCACGGCCGAGATGCGCGCTGAAGCTCTCGCCGATGGTATACGGCCCGTAGAGCTGCAGAGCCTCGATGTCGATGCGCAAGGTCAGGCGCTGCCCGGTCAAAAGTTGGACCGGCCGAATGCAAAGCAGCCGGTCATCGCGGTATACGCGCACGAAGTAGTCTCCCGCAGGCAGGTCTGCGAAGAGCAGGTGCCGGTCACAGGCTGTCTGGCCACGCCGGCTCGCAACAGCGGCGGGCTGCGCCGCAGCGACGACGACCTCGAGATCGGGCACCGTCACTTTGCTACCGTCGGCTATGCGGGTGTAGGGCCGCACCTTGAGGGCGGCATCGTCGCCCGGGTGCGCGTGCTGCTTGAGACGCACGGCATGGCAGCCGGTCAGGGCGAGGGTGAGAGCAAACAGGGGAATCGAACGCATCGTTGCACCTCCACGATCCTGACAGCAGCACTGCAAGTCGCATTCCTCGCGCAAGCGCCTGAAAGTGCGCGTTCAGGGCGGCCGACCATGTCCCCGAGGTCCACCTGCTCCGAGCCGACCTGACGATTCTGGCGGACATACGGCAGACTCGGGCTCCCAACAGACCGGCTAGCCTGGCTCCGTCACCAGGATCGTAGCGAGGGCCCGGATGGCCGAGAGAATTCGGGCTTGAGCAGCGCAGACGCTACGGGGTATCTTCGAGCAGTGAGAGGTCGAATTCGCCGGTCAGGCGGGGCCGCAGCAGAGACTGGTGACGGATTCAGGCTAGAGGGCTCGATGACACGTTTCGCAGACTGGCAGGCGCAAGGCTCGTTCGTGACCGTTCGAGGGCATCAGATCTTCGTCAGGGAAGCCGGAGAAGGCCCACCGGTGCTGCTGTTGCACGGTTTTCCCAGCTCGAGCCACGACTTTGCACGCTTGCTGCCTCTGTTGGGCGACGCCTGCCGGGCGATCAGTTTCGACTTCCTCGGTTTCGGTCTGTCGGACAAGCCGCGCAGCCACAACTACTCGCTCTTCGAGCAGGCCGACATCGCCGAGGCCGTCGCCGCGGCGCATGGCTTGAAGAGGCTCAACCTGCTGTGTCACGACATGGGCAACTCCGTCGCCCTCGAGTTGCTCAAGCGAGGTTCTCTGCAGGTCGAGCGGCTGATCATGCTCAACGGGAGCGTGTGGTTGGAATTCTACCGGCCCCTGCTCACCCAGCGGCTGTTGCTGCATCCGTGGACGGGTCCGGTGATCAGCGCGCTCGGGCTGATCCGCAAGCGCGCGTTTGCCAGCCAGTTCGGCAGCGTGTTCGCGGAACCACTCCCGGACCAGGAGATGGATGACTTCTGGAGTGCCGTCACGCACAACGGCGGGCTGCGCATCTACCACCGCCTGATCCGCTACCTGAACGAACGGCGGGTGCACGAGCAGACCTGGCTCGACGCCCTGAGCGGGCACTCTGCGCCGTTGACTTTGATCTGGGGCCAGCGTGATCCGGTGGCGGTACCGCGCATCGCCGAGGAAGTGCTGCGCTACCGGCCGCGGGCAGACTACCACCCGCTCGAAGACGCCGGCCACTACCCGCAGTGGGAGGCCCCCGCCGAGGTGGCTACGCTGGTGCGGAAGGCTCTCAGCTCCCCGCTCTGCGCGGAGGAAGGTGGGGGAGCCGCAGACGCCTGAGCCTCAATCGACCGGGAAGGCCAGATCCAGCTCAAGCTCTGCACCATCCCGCTCTATTCGGGCCGCGACCGCGTCGCCGGGCGAGAGATCGCCGAGCACAGCCAGCAGGTCGGCACGGCTGGAGATCTCGGTGCCATCGACGGCCAGGATGCTATCCCCCGGCAGCACTCCGCTGGAGTCGGCCACAGAATCTTCGACCACGCGTTCGACGCGGACGCCATCGCCTTCGGCGAGATACACCCCCAGGCGCACGCGGGCGGCAGGCCGCGGGGAGCGCTGGCCCCGACCGCCGAGGGTGACTGTCAGCTCGTGTTCGACCCCCTCGCGATCGACAAGCAGGTTGACTTCGGAACCTGCCGGCCAGGCCAGAATGAAGCCCCGGGCGCGCGCCTCGTTGGGGATCGCGTACTGCTCGATCGAGACCAGGCGGTCGCCTTTTTGGAAACCGGCGTTGTCGGCAGCAGAGCGACGCCGCACGTTGGCGACGATCGCACCGCGTCCGCCCGTGCTCTGCTCGGAAAGCGTAAGCCCATCGATGGTGCCGTGCCGGACCTCGTCGCCCTCAGCGGCCCGCAGGTCGGGCAGGAAGCGCTCGATCTGTGCGCTGGGGATGGCGAAGCCGACGCCGCTGTTCACGCGCTCGCCAAAGCGGGCGCTGATCATGCCGTTGATGCCGACCAGCTTGCCCTCGAGCGTGAACAGAGGTCCACCGGAGTTGCCGGGATTGATCGAGGTGTCGGTCTGGATCGCGTCGGTGTAGTTGGCGAAGAAGATATGGATGGCGCTGACCACGCCGAGGGTCACGGTCGGCTGGAAGTCCTGATTGCCGAGCGCAAAGGGGTTGCCGACTGCGAACACATACTCACCCGCCATCAGCGCATCGGAGTTGCCCAGCTCGACGTAGGGAAGGTCCTCGGCGTCCTCGAGCTTCAGCAGGCAGATATCGCCGTAGCTGTCCTGGCCCACGACCCGGGCCGAGTATTGCCGGCCACCGGTCAGATAGACGTTCCAGCGGCTCTGGCTGCCAGCGACGTGATGGTTGGTCAGCATGTAGCCGTCCGGCGAGATCAAGACTCCGGAGCCGCCACCGATAAACACGAAGGCGGGTGTGACCTCGGCGGCCACACTCTCGACCAGCGCCTCGAGCTCGGCCGCCCGGGTCTCTTCGGGACTCTGGGCCCAAAGTCCGGACAGGCAGACAGCCAGGGCAAGCGCGACGAGTCTGGATCGGATACGCATGTCACTCTCCTTCCGGACGCGCCCGCAGCGTCGCCGTGAGGTCTATGATGTTGTCTTGCCGCGCGACCTTCAAGGTCACCTCCACGCCGGGTTGGAACTTGCGGATCTCGCGGGCGAGGTCGGTCGGGTTGAGGATCTTGACGCCGTTGATCTCGATGATGGTGTCGCCCGCTTCGATGCCAGCCTCTTCGGCGGCCGTATCGGGCACGACCAGTTGGATGCGGGCTCCCTCTACGTCGACGGCCCGGGTATCGAATTGCACGCCGAGGAAGGGCTGCGGGGGCATCTCGATGCGCTCGCCGGCCTTCATGGCATCGAGAACCTCGCGGATCTTCGGCCACGGAGTGCAGAAGCCGATGCCTGAGGACTGTCCCCACTCGCTGCCGTCGGCGATATGGCAAGCGATGCCCACCACCTCACCGGCGCGGTTGACGACCGGTCCACCGGTGTTGCCGTAGTTCAGCTTGGCATCGAGCTGGACGCAGTGACCCCAGAAGCGCCCGGTGGCGGAGATGATGCCCTCGGTGAGAGTCAGGCGTGCCCGATCGGGGCTCTTGCCGAGCACATAGACGAAATCGCCCGTGCCATAGGCATGGTCTTCGGCCCAGGTCGGTGCGGGCAAACCCTGCGCATCGACCTTGAGCAGGGCGATGTCTTTCGACTGGTCCCAGCCCAGAAGCTGCGCCTCGGCTTTCTTGCCGCCGGGCAGGTGGACGCTGATGCTCTGGAAATCGTCAGAGATGTTGTAGTACGAAGTCAGGATCAAGCCATCTGCGCTGATCACGAAACCTGTCACCGGGGCCTCACGCAATCTGCGCCGGGCCTCGGCCTCCAGGGCGCGGCGGCGATTCGAGGGTTCCTCGCCGGGGGCTCTGAGCACTTCGATGGCCACCACCCCACCCGCGGCGCGCGCCAGGGCCGCACGGTTGGTCTTGTTGCCGCGCGGCAGCACCGGCCCGGCTTCGACATCCGCATCCCCCATCAAGCGCCCGAGATGGGGCTTGAGGCGGTCGACAGGAATCGCTACCGACATCCAGCGATTCTGCGCATAGTTGAGGCTCAACAGACCGACGAGCTCGCCCTGACTGCTGACCAGCGGGCCGCCGTCGACGCCGGGATTCAAGGCTGCAGTCGTCTCGATGCACGAGCCTGTGTATTCCGACTCGCTCTGCGCTTCTTCGAGCTCGTAGAAGCCGCTGACGATCCCGATAGACAGGGAGACCCGGCCGTCTTTCTCGATGCTCTGCAGGCAATTGCCGAGCGTGTAGATGGTCTCGCCGAGCGAGAGTGTAGAAGAGCTGCCGAGCGCCATCGCGTCGAGACCAGACTCGTCGATCTTGATCAGGGACAGCTCGAGCTCATCGACGGTTCCCACCAGCTTGGCTGCGATCTCCCGCCCGCCCGTCAAGATGACCTGGATCTCGTCGCAGTCGCTGGGAACGACCGTGATCGAAGTCAGGATGTAGCCGTCGGGGGAGATGATCGTTCCGGTGCCGTAGTAGCCGGCCCCGCGTCGGCTGGCCCTTGCGGTGATGCCGACGACAGCTTGCTCGGCCTGCGCGACCGTCGCCACGTGCGACCGCGCCACGTCCAGAGCAGAGTGGGTGTCCTGAGCCAGAGCGGGTGTGGCCAACAGAGCCAGCACCAGCAGCCAGGAAGAGAATCTCAAACGCATGCGATGACCTCCGCGCGCTTCTTCGCTGCTTCCTGCTACGCAGGCCACAGCCCGGTGTTGGGCATCAGCTCGCAGAGCGGTCGAGCGGGAGCAGCTTCCAACCCAACCAAAGAACTAGTTGACTAGTACACTAGTTCACCATATCATTAGGTCGCTAGACGGAGGAGGTGGACGTGAACATCGAGATTTCCAAACAGAGCGCCACGCCTCTCTATGTGCAACTCAACGAACAGATCCGCCTGTTGATCCACCGGGGTGCCTTGAAGCCCGACGATGCGATGCCCACCGTGCGCACCCTCGCCGTGCAGCTCAAGATCAACGCGAACACGGTGGCACGGGTCTACCGCGATCTACAGAGGGATGGCTTGCTGCGCCTGCAACGAGGGATCGGAACCTTCGTGGCCCAGTCCGTGGCCGAGCAGGCGCTCAACCAGGAGGACTACCGCATGATTCGCCACAAGGCGCTCGCATTGATCAAGGACTGCAACCAAGCAGGGCTGCGCGTGGGTGAGCTCAAACAGCTGATCGCCACACTCTGGAAGGAGGTGGCCGATGAAGGGTAGCGCCAATGTCGTCAGCCTGTTGATCGCCCTGCTCGGGATGGGTCTTGCGCTGGTCGCGTACAATCTCAACCCGGAGCAACCGATCCCGGTCGTGTCTGCGGCGGCCGTCGGCTTGCTCCTTGCCCTCTCGCCCCGCCAGGTCGACCAATGGGAGCGCGGCATACTGCTGCGGCTCGGCCGCTTCCAGCGCGTGCTCGAGCCTGGCATCTGCTGGACCGTTCCGGGCATCGACCGGGTGGCCGAGATGATCGATGTGCGGGTGCGTTCGACGGCCTTCTCTGCGGAGAAGACCTTGACCAAAGACACTGTCCCGGTCGACGTAGACGCGGTGCTGTTCTGGGTCGTGACCGACGCCAAGAAAGCGGTACTGGAGGTCGAGCAGTTCCGCACCACGGTGGCCTGGGCCGCGCAGACCACCTTGCGTGACGTGATCGGCAAAGCCGAGTTGGTGCGCATGATCAGCGACCGCAACGCACTGGACGTCGAGCTCCAGGAGATCATCGACACCAAAACCTCTGAGTGGGGTGTCACCGTGCAGTCGGTCGAGATCCGCGACGTGCGGATTCCCGCCGAGCTCGAGGACGCGATGAGCCGTAAGGCGCAGGCAGACCGCGAGCGCGAAGCCCGCATCATCCTGGCGGAATCAGAGCTGCGCGTCGCCGAAGAGATGGGCAAGGCTTCCGTTCTGTACCGCGAGAACCCACAGGCACTGCAGCTGCGCGCGATGAACATGACCTATGAGTCGATCAAAGAACGCAGCGCTTTGATGGTGATCCCCTCGTCGATGGCCGAGGCGATGAACCCGGGCGTGGTCGGAATGGCCGCAGCGGCCTTCCGAGGTCCCGAGGAGCACTGATGCGGATTTCCCACCGACGCCTGCATCGCTGCAAAGTCCGCTTCCGTGAGGCTACGGTGCGCGGCCTGACTCTGCTGCCCTTCTTTGCCCAGACCGGCGAGGTCGAGGCCTTTGTCGTGCTGCGCGTGGACAGTACACGGGTCTGGCTTCTGCCCTACCGGTCGGGGATGTTGACGGCGGGCTTCTGGGCTGGCCTGGCCGTCGATCGGGCCTGGACCTCCTTGCGCGAGGCCACCTGCGACGACCTGCGGGCGCTCGCCCACTGCTGGCACTTCGATCCCTGGTGGTTGCTCAAAGATGAGCGCTACCAGAGCCATCCAGTGACAGCGCTGATCCACACCAGCAACTGCGTCGAGCGTTTCTCGCCGCGGATGGCCTCATGTTGGTTCTCCAACGACGGTGGCCGGCTGGAGCAGGTCTCCAGAGGGGAGAGCCGCAAGGCGTTCATGTCCTCGATGTTGCCCGAGCGAGAGGCTGCCGCACACTGCCCGCGAACACCGCGCAAGGGCTGGAGGTTGGCCCCTTTCTGGGAGTCTTCGCAACGGCACCAGGCCCTTCGGCTGGGCAGCGAGAATCTGTAAGGAAAAGCAAAGAAACTCCACAGGATGCTCTACAATTCCAACGTTCTGTATGGATGGGAGTGGTTCATGTCTGTGCTCCCTGATCCTGTGGAGCACCAGGAGACCCGCAATGATGCACCCCACTGTCGAGTTGGTTCAGATCGACGAACGCACGGGGCGCGGCCTGCGCGCGACCCAATTGATCTCTCAGGGGACCATCGTCTGGGCCCGGGACGAGCTCGACCTGACCGTCTCGCCGGAACGATTGTCCCAACTGGATGACGACTACCGCGAAATCCTGCGTACCTGGGCGTACCTCGACGAACGCGGAGACTATGTGCTGTGCTGGGACAACGGGCGCTTTGTAAACCACAGCTGCAACGCCAACGTGTTCAACCCCGGCTTCGAGTTTGAGATCGCCGTGCGTGACATCCTGCCCGGCGAGCAGATCACCAACGACTACTGCAGCTTGAACCTGGAGTATACGTTTGCTTGCGCGTGTGGGCTTCCCGAGTGCCGGGGCACCATTCAGCTTGCTGACCTGACCACTCTCGCCCCGCATTGGGATCGGCAGGTGACTGAGGCCTACCGCAAGCTGCACAGCGGACCACAGCCCTTATGGAAGTATGTGCGGGACAAGGATGCCGCCGAGAGCGCGTGGAGTGCTTTGAGTCTGCAGCCCTCAGCGAGCTTGCGGCCTTACCAGCGGCTCGCTGGCAAGCTCTTCGGTGAGCTTCTGGCCGACTCTGTCACCGGGAGCGGAGTTTCCGAGCACTAGTGCCTCGCCGCGTAAGTTCGGGTACACCCCGTAGGGGCGGGGTTTACACCTCGCGGACTCGGACGCTTCGCTTTCGCGGACTCGGACGCTTCGCTTTCGCGGACTCGGACGCTTCGCTTTCGCGGA
>JAJDCP010000145.1 GCA_029260765.1 Planctomycetota bacterium | reverse complement strand
CACGCATGAGTCGAGTCCGTCTTCTGTAGCGGCGCTCTGTGAGCGCCGGAAGGCGCTCTGGCAAAGGTCCCATCCAGATGTTCTGGGTTCACCATACGTGTCGATCATCTCGTCGGTCGTAGACCGACGCTACAGGCGGTTTTCAGCCGATCAAAGGCATAGACCCAACCTGCCCGAAGTCTCAACGAAAAGTTGACCATGTCAGGTACTCTGGACTCGAACGGAGGTCCTCGGGATAGGAGTCCACAAGCGCTCCGCATTGTGTGGGAACGGCAGGAACCCTCGGCATCAAACCGGCTCGTGCAGGAGCAGCTCCCATGAGCCGGCAGACGTTCGCCGGCATACTCGAACGCTGCGCACGGACCGGGCCTGATGCACCGGAACTTGCGCAGCGAGGCGCTAATCGACTTCCTCGACCGGCTCTGTGCGCGTGCTCTGAACCGTCCTTGTGTTGATGACCTGCTTGCCGGCGCCCGCATCGACGGTCGTCTTCATCGTCATGTCCATCGACGACTCTCCGGCGATGGGGTAGCCATTCTCCACGTCGATCAAGACCGAGCCTTCACCCAGGTCCATGCTGACCTCGGCCGAAGCCATAGCACCCGGCGCGTTCTCGATCGTGGCGTCGAAGCTGATCTCGAGCTTGTAGCAGGTGCGGCCATGAGCTTCGACCCTGCCGACATAGGTGTAGGTCGTCACCAGCTCCATCGTGCCGATGTTGGGCAGCGGAGTCTCGCTGGTCTGTTCCCAGGCGTCGTTGATCGCCAAGCCCTCTTCGGGCAGCTTCGGGAAGCCTTGCGAGATCATGGTCTCGATCTGTGAGGCCATCTGGTCGCCGACAGGGTTGCCCTTGAGGGCATCACGGAAAGCATCCATGCCCTCGAACTCTGACATCTGACCGGTAGGGCTGAGGTGGAAGCCGAGCACAAGGCCCGCCATCGCCGCCAGGGTTGAAGTCATCGGGCCGGGCCGCGAGTCCGGATCGCCCGAATCGTAGTGCTCCTTGCCCATCGCGGACTCAGCGTCGGCGACGATGCCCTCGATGGTCTGGCGCATCGTGGTGGTCCCATCCTCGTTGGCGCTCAGGGCCTCCCACAGGATGGTCGAGGTCTGGTCGAGCTTGGTCGTCGCGGCCCGGCCGGCCATCGACTGGGTCATCTCCAGCTCCTGGATCTGGCGCTGGCGCAGCTGGGTCTTGGGGGAGAAGTTGTAACGAAGGACTTCGGTCTCGTCCTGGGCCAGTGCGGCCAGGCTCAAACACAGGATCAAACTGAGCGGTCTGTGCATGCGGGTCTCCTAGGTTTTTCGTCGCGACTGCCCTCTGTATCAGCGACTCCTATACCACAGCAGGTGGAGGGTGGAAAGGCTGGCTCCGAGACGTCCACGACCGTTGGGTTGCACGGTCCGACTGCCCGAGCAACCGAGGGGACATCTGGATTGGGCCATCACTCGAGAGTGAGGAGCTGATCTGAGTGCATGTTGTGCCTTGTGGGCACTGGGTGGAGGGGGAGGCGGTCAGGCAACAGGACAACGCGCGCCTGGCGGCCCGCGTGGCAGAAGAGCTCAGCGGTCGCATCAAGCCCGCATCCGCCGCGGTCGTCGCGCGCACTTTGCTCGGAGCGCGGCTGCGCTGATCGATCTGGCATTGGGGGAATCTGCGGAGCGTTCCGAAATGGTGGTGGACGAGCTCAAGAGGATGCAGCTCGCCTACCTGGCCACCTGGCTGGAACCTGTTTGACTGCGTGGTGGCGTGCTGTGGTAGTCGCTGGTGGCCCTACCGCGGCCGCTGGAATACCGCTCCGGATGCAAGCTCCGAGATCCTGGGAGCAACCTCTACGTTCGGGGCTTCCGGCGCTCACAGAGCGCCGCTACAGCGGCTGCGCCGATTCCTGAGCGCCTCTTCGGAGTCGGTATCCGGGTCGGTGGTTGGTGTCGGTGGTCCGAGGCCGAGGCCCTGAGACAGCCTCTCACAGCGCGCCGCACCAGCGGCTGCGCGACCCGCTACAGCCCAGCCAGCACCCGATTGAAGGTCGCGCTCGGCCGCATCTGCGCCGCGGTCAGCTCCGCATCGGGCAGGTAGTAGCCGCCGATATCGACCGGTTTGCCCTGCGCGGCCAGCAGCTCGGCGCAGATGGTCGCTTCGTTCTCGGCCAGCTGCTGCGCGACGCTTGTGAAGCGGTCACGCAAGCCGGCGTCCTTGTCCTGGGCGGCCAGGGCCTGCGCCCAGTAGAGCGCGATGTAGAAGGTGCTGCCCCGGTTGTCGATCTCGTTCACCTTGCGCGAAGGCGAGCGCGCGTTCTCGAGGTAGGTGCCGATGGCATCGTCCAGGGCTTCGGCCAACACGGCAGCCGCAGGATTGTTCCCCGCCCGCGCCGCCTGCTCCAACGACGGCGCCAGCGCGCAGTACTCCCCGAGGGAGTCCCAACGCAGGTGGCCTTCCTGCAAGAACTGCTGCACATGCTTCGGGGCAGAGCCGCCCGCTCCGGTCTCGAACAAGCCGCCGCCGTTGAGCAGCGGCACGATCGACAGCATGCGGGCGCTGGTGCCCAGCTCGAGGATCGGAAACAGGTCGGTCAGATAGTCACGCAGCACGTTCCCGGTCACCGAGATCGTAGACTCCCCGCGGCGGATCCGCTCCAACGAGAAGCGCATCGCCTCGACGGGCCGCAAGATACGGATATCGAGCCCGCTGGTGTCGTGATCGCCCAGGTAGGTCTCGACCTTCTTGATCAGCTCGGCGTCGTGCCCACGCTCTGCGTCGAGCCAGAATAATGCGGGCGTGCCCGAAGCACGGGCGCGGGTCACGGCCAGCTTGACCCAGTCGCGGATGGGCAGGTCTTTGACCTGGCACATGCGGAAGATGTCTCCCGCATCGACGGCCTGCTCGAGCAACGTCGTCCCCTCTGCGTCAACCACGCGGATCGTCCCGGTGCCGGGCGCCTCGAAGGTCTTGTCGTGGGAGCCATACTCCTCGGCCTTCTGGGCCATCAGCCCGACGTTCGAGACGCTGCCCATGGTGGCAGGATCGAACTGGCCATTGCGCTTGGCATCTTCGAGGATCTCGGCATACATGGTCGCATAGCAACGGTCGGGCACCATCGCGATCACATCTTGCAGCTCGTTGTCGTTGTTCCACATCCTGCCGCCGTCGCGCACCACGTTGGGCATCGACGCATCGACGATCACGTTGTTCGGCACGTGCAGGTTGGTGATGCCCTTCCTCGAATCGACCATCGCCAGGGCGGGCCGGCTTTCATAGACGCGCGCGATATCGGCTTCGACCTCGGCGCGTTTGTCGGCGGGCAGCTTGTCGAGCTTGCCGAGGATATCGGCGAGCCCGTTGTTGACGTTGGCCCCGATCTCTTCGAGCAGGCTGGCGTGCTTCTCGAGGGCCTCGGCGTAGTAGACCGCAACACAGTGGCCGAACATGATCGGGTCGGAGACCTTCATCATCGTGGCTTTGAGGTGCAGCGAGAGCAGCACCTCATCTTTGTAGGCAACCTCGATCTGCTCGGCGAAAAAGCGGCGCAGATCGGCGACATGCATCACGGCTGTGTCGGCCACTTCGCCTGCCTGCAGTGCGATCCCGTCCTTGAGCACCTGCACGCCGCCGTCGGCGGCCAGGTACTCGATGCGCGCCGTGGTATCGGCGGCCAGCGTAGTCGACGTTTCACTCTCGAAGAAGTCGCCGCGGTCCATATGGGCGACGCGCGCTTTCGAGCCGGACTCGGGCCAGGGGCGCATCATGCGGTGCGGGTTCTTCTGGGCGAATCTCTTGACCGCCGCCGCCGGCCGGCGGTCGGAGTTCCCCTCGCGCAAGACAGGATTGACGGCCGAGCCGAGAGCCTTCGAGAAGCGGGCTTGCAGGGCTCTTTCGGCGTCGTTCTGCGGGTCCTCTGGATAGTCGGGAATCTTGTAGCCCTTGCTCTGCAGCTCTTCGATGGCCGCCTGCAGCTGAGGAATCGAAGCGCTGATGTTCGGCAGCTTGACGATGTTGGCTTCGGGCGTGCGGGCCAGGGCGCCCAACTGCGCCAGGTGGTCGGGGATCTTCTGCTCTTCGCTCAGATCGTCGGGAAAATTCGCGATGATCCTGCCAGCCAGGGAAATGTCACGGGTCTCGACCGTGACTCCCGCGCTCTTGGCGTAAGCGTCGATGATCGGAAGCAGGGTATAGGTCGCCAGGGCCGGCGCTTCGTCAACTTTGGTCCAGATGATCTTTGCAGTCATGGGTGTCCTCGGTGTCGCATGGCAAGATGTAGTGCCCGTAGCGTACCTGCCTCAGACATTTTGCTCAACGCTCCGTGTCGAATGCCGAGCCTACCGGTACATGCGGCGAGCGCGTGATGCGCTTATGTCCTTGGCCGACAACACCTGCAGTCCCTTGGCGTGGCGGTTGGAACCCGGATCGAGGATCTGGAAACGGCTCGGCACAGCGCATGAACGCTGCTAGAGGGAACGCCGCTCAAGGGGTCGGGAAGCCCTCGATCTGGCGCGCGAGGAAGTCTGCCAGGGCCTCGGCAACGACTTGATTCCCGAGCACCGAGAAGTGCATGTCCTGGGGCCGGTAGAAAGGATCGACCCGCCCTTCTCCGTGTTCCAAGAGACTTCCCCCGGCATCGAAGACCGCGATCCCGAGTGCCGCCAGATGCTCGAGCAAGGGACCGTAGCTGGTCGAGCCGTCCATCTCGGTCTGCACCAGATCCTCCAAGGTCGGAAACATCATGACGACTGGGGTCCCGCCGTCCTCCACCACCATGGCGGCGAAGCTCTCGAGCAACGCACAGAGGATGGCAAAGGCCTCCGAGTCGGTGTGGTACAGGCTGCGTCCGAGCTGCATATCGTAGATGGGCGGCTCGAGCACGCGGTGCCAGAGTCCCGACAACACGCGCAGGCTCGGCAGGGGGGCTGCGCCCCAGGGAGACGCTTGCTGATAGAAGAAATCCCCACGCCCGAGCACAGGCAGCACGGTCTGCGGGGAGTCGAGCAGGCGGCGCAGATCATCGAGCTCGGGCAGCGGGTTGGGAAGCAGCCGCAGCTCGCCACCACGCAGCTCGAAACGCGGCTTGGCGAAAGGCAGTGCCGCGCTGGGAAGGTAGAAGGGCCGGAAGCGGTTGACCACCCGCGCGATGTTCTCCGACAGCACGCCGATCAAGACCACCCGGGCTTGCCTGCCCCGTGCCTCGTGCTGGTAGCGCAAGAAGGCTTGATCGGGGCCCCAGCCCGTCACTCCGTAGTTCAACACCTCCAGCCGTGGGTGGGTCTGCTCGAGCAGGGCGGGCCAGGTCTGCGCATCCTTGACCCCGTGGCTCCAGGTGAAGGAGTCACCGAAGGCCAGCAGGCGGAACTCCCCGGACCCAGGCTGCGGACTATAGTCACGGGCGCCGCGCAGCCCCTCGCTGTTGACCTGACCGAGCCGGAACGAACTTCCGGGAGCAGGCAGCCAGCCCAATGCCGGGCTGTGCATCGCGTAGGAAGAGCCTCCTTCGAGGAAGCGCTGCAAGATCTTGCGGTGACGCTCCGAGAGAGAGCCGAACGGAGGTCCCAGCGGCTCCTGTGCGCCCAACAGCCACAGTCCGCAGCCCGCCAACAGCTCGCAGCCCAACCAGATCACGGCGAGGAACAGCCACCGACGCCGCCAGGAGAGACGCCGTGCAGAGCCCGCTGCCTGCGCAGGGTGCTCCTGAGGACGGGTGCCGGCTGCGTCCGCCTCCATCAGCGCTCCGGCGTCACGAGCGCCGCGTTGCCCACATGCAGGACATAGGAGCCCTCATCCCAGGTTCCAGGCGTCGCGCGGACCTCGATGATCAGCGTTCCGTCGTCCGCGGGCAGCAGCTCCATGCGCGTCACGCGTCCTTTTCCGCTGCCGTCGTCGTCATCCTCGCGGGTCTCCCAGGCAGGCCCACGGACCATCAGGGTGGCATCGAAGTCCGCTTCGACGCGGACGCTGACCGGCGCTCCTGCCCGCACAGAGAAGCTGTGGGTGTCGCTGCGGCGAGCCGAGCCGGGCAGGTCGTCCGCGGCGTTGAGCTCACCGGCGATCACCAGCGGCTCGAGAGGCGCGGAGTCGCCCTCGACTTTCGCCTCCGTGCCCTCTTCGACAGTCTCTGCGCTGTCGGCCAGCTTCTCGACTACGGGCATGAAAGCGATCGAGTAGGCGCCCATCGCGGGCGTAGAGAAGCTCGTCGCCTGGATGTGCCACGCGTTGCCCAGCTCAGCATCGAGAATCAACTCGGCATCATGCCCCCCCCCGTCGTCATCATCGCTCAGGCGCAACCCGTCGGGGGTCGTGGCGACCAGATAGGCGTCGAATGCGCTCGAGCGCAACGTGACGCGGACCTTGGCCACACTGCCCAGCTCGAGCGCAAAGACGTCGACCCACTTGCCCTCTGGATCCTGGCCATCCGCTCCGTCGAGGGCGCCCGTCAGCTCGGTTCCGACCGTCACGACCGTGGCTGGCGGAGCCTCAGCCAACAGGACCGCGTCGCGGAAGAACAGCCTGTAGTCTCCTGTGACCCCCGCCTCATAGGCGCTCACCTGGACCTCGAGCCTGCCGTCGGCGGACGGCAGCAGCTCGAGGCGCGCGTTGTTGCCGTCCCCCCCGTCGTCGTCGAGTTTGACGAGCTCAGGAATCGGACCACTGGCGATCAGATAGCTGTCGAAGCCGGACTCGATCCAGAGAACAACCGGCTGGCCGTCGCGCACAACAAAGCGGTAGGTGTCGGACCAGGCGCCGTTCTCGCGTTGCTCATCGAGGTCGCTGAGCGAACCGGCGATGCTCTCCGCCTCCAACTCGTCGACGCTGAGGGGATCGGGCTCTGGTGGCGTCTCCGGCTCCCCTGTCCCGGGCTCCTCGCCATCGGGGCCCATGAAGGAGATGCTGTAGCTGCCGCCATCCTCGGCTCCGTAGCTGGTGGCTCCGATGCGCCAGACGCCCGCCTCATCCGCGCTCAAGATGGCCTGAGCATCGCTGCCCCCGCCTCCGTCATCGTCACCGAAGCTGGTGCCGTCCGGACCGCTTACCGACAAAAACGCATCGATATCGCTGGAGCGCATGGTCACGCGCACGTCGGTATTTGCGGGAATCTCCAGCGAGTAGTCGTCGACCCACTCCCCCGTGCCGTAGCTGCGGTCGCCCGCCGCAAGCTCGCCCGTCATGGTCGTGTCCAGGCGCGCGAGCACCCCAGGCCTGGTCGCCCCTCTGACGCAGAGAGTGTAGGAGCCCTGCTCGCCGACTCCGGCCGTGGTCACCAGCACCTCTACGTAGCCTGTCCCCTCAGCGACAAAGCTTACCCGGGCGGTCAGGCCTCCGCCGCTGTCATCATCGTCGAGTTGGCTTTCCTGCCAGGGAAGCTTGATGATCAGATAACTGTCAAAGTCCGCCTCGACCCAGAGCTCGACGGTATCCCACGACTCGACCGAGATCCGGTAGCTGTCTTCCCACTCTCCGCTGGCGAGCTGCCGGTCTCCAGGCTCGAGAACGCCAGACAGCCGGTAGTCGGCGCTGGTGTTGTAGCCAGCCTCGTCGCTCTCGTCTTCCTCGCCCCAACCAGCGCCCGAGTTGTAGCCACTGTCATAGCTGGGCTCGACACACGCAGTGACCAGCAAGGTCCACGACAACAGCAGCAGCAAGCAGAAACCTCGAGCCGTGATCCGGGGTAGCCGGGGAAGCAGACTCCCCCTGCCCGAAAGCTCCATGCGCCTGCCCATCTGTTCCTCTGCTATACTCGAGCGTCCCCGATAGCGTAGCTGAGGCTGCAATGAAATGCTATTCCTGCGGTTACACCAACCCCAGCCACGCGCGCTTCTGCTCGGGCTGTGGCGCGGCGCTCGCCGGGGAGCCTACTCCCAGTGGCGCGACCCCGAACCCCTACCGCCCCGGGTCCGCTCCCGGAACGCTGAGTGGCGCCGAGACCGGCGCGGGGCTCAGCAGCCGCGCCATCCCCAGCGTCGGCCAACACCTGATCGGGCATCTGCTCGAGCAACGTTATCAGCTGTTGGAGATGGTGGGCCAGGGGGGCATGGGAAGCGTGTACCTGGCCGAGGACACCCGGATGCAGCGCAAGGTGGTCGTCAAGTTCCCTCACGCGGCATTGATGGCCGACCCCCGCTTCGCGGAGCGCTTCCAGCGCGAGCTCAAGACCATGGTCAGCGCCCACCATCCTGGTGTGGTGCGGGCGTTGGACTGCGGGTACCTCGAGGCGCTGCCGTATGTCGTGCTCGAATACCTCGACGGGGGAACGCTCGAGCAATTTCTGGGCGATGCCGAGCATCCCGTAAGCCCGGAATCGTTGTTGGACTGGCTGCCTCAGGTCGCCGACGCGCTGGACGCCCTGCACCGCCACGGGATCGTGCATCGGGACATCAAGCCGGGCAACATCCTTCTGGACCAGGAGGGCCGCACCTACCTGGCGGATTTCGGCATCGCCAAGGCGATGGGCGAGCAGAGCGCCTTGACCAAGACCGGCATGATGGCCGGCTCGCCCCACTACATGGCACCAGAGCAAGCAGCGGGGAGCGAGGTGGGCGGCGCGGTCGACCAATACTCACTGGCGACGATCCTGTACCGGATGCTGGTTGGAAGCCTGCCTTTCCGCGCGGACAACCCCATCAAGATCCTGATGCTCAAGCAGGAAACGAAGCTCGACGTGCACAAGGCCTGCCCCCACTTGCCCATCGCCGTGGCCCGGGTGCTGCAGCGAGCCTTGGATCCCGATCCCGGCAAGCGCTTTGACAGCTGCCAGGAGCTGGCGCACAACTACCAGCAGGCAGTGCTCGGGAGGGGCGCGGGAAAGCGCGGCAGGATCGGTCTGCTGCTCGGCGTGCTGGTCTTGCTGCTGGGGCTGTGCGGCGGCCTCTACCTGGTCGCCGAGCGACAAGGCTGGCTGGTCGACAAACAAGACGACCCCAACGGCTCGCCCGAAATCTCGCAGAGCACCCTCCCGGCCGATTCCCTGACGGGGCCCGTTTCGAGCTCAGGGCCTGCTATCGACGACGAGCCCGAGCCTGTCGCTGCGGACAACACGCCGCCCCAGCTCGCGTTCACCGACCCCGCCGAGCAGAGCTGGCTGCAGCCCGGCCGCATCCGTTTCACCCTCGAGGTCGACGCCGCCGAGTCGGTCCGGGTGGCGGGGCTGCTCGCCAGGAAGGATGCGCAGACGGGGCAGTACCTCGCCGAGCTCGATCTGTTGAGCGAGAGCACTGCCAAGCTGATCACGGCCGAGGCCTGGGATCAGGCAGGCAACCTGGGCGTGGCGACCCTGATCGTGAACGTCGATGGCACACCGCCACAGGTCAAGATCGTCGGTCTGGAACGGGACTTTGTGTTCGATTCCCGCAGCCCAGAGATTCTGATAGAGGTTCACGATCCGCAACTCGCCTCGCTGAGCATCGCCGGAGAGCTCGAACCGTTGCGCGCCGATGGTCGCTATCCCAAGCAACTGTCGATTGCCGAAGATGGACCCTGGACCCTGGTGGTCGAAGCTGTCGACCTGGCCGGGAACCGCGCACGCTCCACGTTGCTCGGGAGCGTGGACAGCCAGGCAGCGGGCGTGCTCGAGGCCACGGCTGAGGCACTGGGCAGCTCGATCCGCGTCTGCCTGCTCGCCGACGAGCCGCTCGCCCACGTCGAAGCAGAGGGGCTCGCACGCCAGGAGCTGAGCGGCAGCTCGCTGGAAGTCCAGCTTGCCGATGCGGGGCAGCAGAGCATCGAGCTGCAGCTCACAGACCGGGCGGGACACAAGACCTTCCATGCGCTGGATGTGCAGCGGCCCGATCCGGAACCGCGCGGCGCACGCGCCATCGAGGCCTGGTGGACGCCTCCCCCTGCGCAGTCCGAGGCCGGTCACGAGGCGGGCCTGCCCAGCGCGATCGAGAACGACCTGGCGATGCGCTTCGTGCTGGTGCCGGCGGGCCGCTTCGCGATGGGCAGCGATGCCTTTCCCGCCCACGCGCCCCACGACGTGGTGCTGAGCCGGAACTTCTATCTGAAAAGCACCGAAGTGACCCAGGCCGAGTACCGGCGTGTGATGGGGGCCGAACCTTCGGAGTTCGCGGCAAACGGCGAGGACGCCCCGGTAGAGAGCCTCAGCTGGTTCGACGCCGTGCGCTTCTGCAACCGGCTCTCCGAGCTCGACGGCCTCGAGCCGGCCTACGCCATCGACGGCCCGGAGCAGGTGCGCTTTCTCGGTCTGGACCGATCAGGCTACCGGCTGCCGAGCGAGGCGGAATGGGAATACGCCTGCCGGGCGGGAACACAGACCCGCTACGCGGTCGGGGACGCGCTCTCCGAGGCCCAGGCGTGTTTCTCGCAACCCGCGGACAGCGGCCCGGTTCCTGTGGGCAGCCACCCTGCGAACCCGTGGGGCCTGTTCGATATGCATGGCAACGTCTGGGAGTGGTGCGGCGACTGGTATGGAGACTACCCCGTCCGCGCCACCGACCCTCTCGGCCCGCAGACCGGCGACAACCGCGTGTTGCGCGGCGGCAGCTGGCAGCACGATGCGCAGCGCTGCATGTCGGCCTACCGCAGCCGTGTCCAGCCTGGGATGGGCAATGGTTTCATCGGCTTCCGGATTGCGCGTTCGATGCCGGTGGAGTAGCGAGTGTTTCGGACACTCTGGGTTTGAATTGCCTCGCTCTCTCGGGAGAGCGAAGCGTCCGAGTCCTCGAGGTGTAAACCCCTCCCCTACAAAGAAAAAAGTCGGGCTTCCCCACCTGCTGCCGCATGCAGCCGTCTTCTGTAGCGGCGCTCTGAGAGTGGCTGTCTCAGGGAACACGATTCCGCCATACAATCGCTTTGGCTTGTCATGTAGGGGCGGGGTTTACCCCCGCCCGCGGGAGGGGGTAAACCCCTCCCCTACAAAGAGAAAAGTCGGTTTTCCTCCCCGAGTCGCAGGAACCGGAGGTTGCCCTCAGGAATCAATCCCACGCCTCCAGACGTTCCCTGAGACAGCCTCTGAGAGCGCCGGAGGTAGCACTGGCAGAGGTTGCATCCAGAGGTTCTGGGTTCACCATATGGATCGATCATCTCGTCGGTCATAGACCGACGCTACAGGCGGTTCTCAGCAGTCCGAAGGCATTGACCAAACCTGAACGGCATGTAGAGAGGCTCGTGAGTGCTTCTTGGGAAGATCAACGGCCCCTGTCGATCTCCAACCTTGAAGAACGCAGCGGTGATAGGGCACGAACGATACAACAGCCCCAAGAACACAAGCACCAGTACTTTACGATTGGTTTCCAGAACCACCCTTCCGCCCGTTTTCTGAATTGCTACTGATTCCACCAGTGGAACCGGCAACCAAGCTTGAACTCGCCTGACTCGACCCTGTAGTGAACGACACATCGGCCGATGATTGTGCCACGTGATGTTTGCGCCGTGACTACAACCCAAATGCTCACGTGTGGGAAGGGCTTCGCCGCTCGCCACGCATGTCGGTGGTCTCGAAGCCGTTTGGGTCTACGGCCAGGTCGACTGCATAGTGCGAGCCAGCCCCCGAGCGCCAAGACAACGGCGCTGCGCATTCGAGACTGGCTGCCAGGACAGACCGACCAGCGAAGGCCAAAGACCCTGGGAGGCGATCGTTGGCATCAGCACCGATGCCTGCAGTCACATCGCGATCGAACGCCAACCACGGTCCTCGGTCTTCACTGTCTTCACGATCTTCGGTCCCCACGGTTCTCGGCCCTTCGGGGTCGGGAACGAGAACGGGAACGGGGTCGGTCTCGGGCTCGGATCCGGCCAGGGAGGCGGATTCCAGACCGGGATCGGATCCGTCCCAGCCACCGCATCAACCTGCACGACCTCACCCATCCGAAACCCGCACACGTCGTCAGAGCCACCGAATCTCACGACTTTCTTCATCGCCCCGATCGAGCCCGCAATGCAGGAAGATCGGATGCTCTTCAGCGTGGCCCTGCAATGGATCGCGAGTACGGACGCTGACGGGCGCGAGGGCCGGTCCGTCCGGCGGAGCTTGACGCTGCTCCGCTGAGCGCCGCCCGACTCGGAGGACACCGCCTGACGCAGCGACTCGGTCGGCGGTCTTACGGCCTGATCTGGCTGTACCCAAAAGTACGTGCGGCTACGCTCCCTGGCGGGGGAGCGCGCGGAGAAGCCTTTTCAAGAATCTCTTCAGCGGTTGGGGGAGCCAGCGGCGGAACCACGGTCGAACTCTTTCGACAAGGCGGCCGGCCTGCAATGCTACCCGCGAGACCCCCTCCAGCCGGATCCCATCGAAGTCCTTATGCAGCCCCAGGATTCGTGGCTCGAAGGGAGGGGGCCGCCCATCCAGCCACAGCTCGGGGTAGCAGTACGATGGGCTGAGGAGTTTTGGCGGATGCTCCACGAAATAGCGGTTGAGGTGTGACTCGTCGTGCCAGACGGCGACCAGCCCGGAACGTGCGTCCGCGTCGGTGTCGTCCATGATCCGACGCGACATTGCCAGGAAGGCCTTGGTGCTCCCTCCCACGAACGCCCCGGCGAAGTAGTGCTGTCCTTCGTCGGCTCGAATGCACGCCGTTGAGCGCGGGTCCGTCTCGTAGGTCCATCTCGAGCGGTCTTTGTCGTAGTACCCATAGTGCACCACTCCGACCAGTCCCGGAGGTTCTTCGGGCAGGATCTCCGCTCCGACAGACGCGACCAACCGGCTGTCCGCATCGATGAGGAACAGGTAGTCCAACCCCTTGAAGGCCTCGCGGTGCGCTGTGACGAAGTGGTACTTGTGCGAAGCCACGGACGGCCACGGCTTGTGCTCGACGGGCAGCACGACCACGTCGTCGCGGGTCACTCGCCGGTTGGTAAGCACGAACACCGTGAGGGAGTGCCCCGTGAAGAAGTAGCGTCGAAGGGAGTCCACCAGTGGATCGACGAACTGCAGGTAGCGACGCGTCGCGATGACCAGCGCTCCTATCTTCGGGAGCGGGATTTCAGGAGCGGGCGGCATGCGGCCTCCGTCGTGCTGTCTTCTTATGCCCGTCGGTTCGCGGGATTGCAAGTGGAGTGCGATGGTCGCAGGGGCCTTTGGCGACTACGCGGGCCCATCCAGTGACCAACGAGCGATCCTGCCAGGCTCGTAGACCCCAACCTACAGGCACCCCCTTGGCTGGCTGCTGCCGGCCAGCGGCTGGCAGCATTGTCGTCCGGCCGGCAACTCGTCCGCATACGTTGGCCTTGACCAGGCCTGCCAACAGGGCCGCCGTCGCCACAAGAGTCTTGAGCGGCGCGCTCCGTCGGGCCCGCTCCCAACTCTACTTGGCGGAATCCCGGTCCGGGGGCCGGGTCAGGGGTCCTCCCGATCGCGGCTGTGGCGATCCAGCGCTGCTAGGGTGCGCAGGCCCTTGGCATCCAAGCTGAAGTGGCGCAAGTCGTTCTTGGCGACGACTTCGTTCTCCGAGCGCCCATAGAGGTAGCCGTGCAGAGTCGGTGCTGCCAGGAGCTCACCGAAGACGGACAACGGCAACGTCGCTTTCCTCATCACAGAGATGACACGATCGCCCTCGTTGTACGAGCTCGAGGTGCTCAGCGGTAGCTCGTAGATGCGAGTGTCCGTGATCAGGTCCACGTGCGAAGTGGAAGGCAGGCGGGGCCCGAGCGAAGGCGCAAAGAAGCCGGTCTCACCAAAGTACAGACAGACCTTCACCTGCTCGCCGTGCTCGACGAAGACGCTGAACCGCACACTCAATCTGAGTGAGTCCAGCTCGGGGTCGTCGATGCTGTGCTCGAGCTCCAGCGGCGCCTTGAATGAGGTCCACAGACCTACGCCGTGCTCTTCGAGGGGGTAAAGGTCCTCACTTTGGGCCCAACCGGCTGCAGTGAGTCCGGTGAGGAGGAGCCAGGAGATCGTCAAGGGGAGGGTCGTGTGTGGCATGGCTTCTCCTCTACCGGCAGAGTCATGTGGTCCATTCCTTGGACGTCGGGGGCACGGAAGGCGTTGCAATAATCTTCATCCCGATTGGAGACCGTCTTTGCACGGTTGTGGCTGGGCTCGCAATTCATGGCTCTCCTGCTCTGGTCGAGGTGGGTCTCGGTGGAAGCGATGGGCTCGTCCAGACAAGAGTCCATTTCCACGCCAACAACCATCGCCTGGAGATTTCTGGCTCGAGCAGACCCAGATTCCAAGACATGAAGACTCTGCTACACAGAGCAACCCCTGCTCCCACGCTGGAACGCAAACGGACAAGTCCCCCGCTCAAGCGACGCCCCTTCCCAGCCAGTAACGATCGCGCTCACGTTTCTGTCATGCCCTGCCTCCAGACTTCCTGATAACAGCACCGGAGCACTCCGCTCCGGCCGCAGCCAGGAGGTCGAAACATGCCCGTGCTCACCGGCAACATGTCCCAGTCTTTCAAGCTCAGGACGGGCCAGAACTATCAGGTCGTGGTGCAGACCTCGCTGCCTCTGGCCGATTTCAAGTTCCATCAAGGTCCCATCAAGCTGGTCGTCAGCAAAGATGGCGGCGAGGCCCCCTGCAAGAACGCCTCGGGCGTGACCTACAACCCCAACGACGGGCGCCTGTATCTGGTGCAGAACCAGCCGCACAAGGTCTGGTCCTTCACCCCGGCCGAGGTCGATGCCGCGGCCTCCGGTGGCAAGCTGCTGCTCAGCTCAGGCAGGAACCTGCGCAAGACCTGCAAAGAGATGGAAGACCTGTGCTTCTTCGATGGCTCGTACTTCATGTGCGAGGAGGAGTACGAAGAGAACGACAAGAAGACCGGCAAGGGCAGAATCACCCAGTTGAGCCTCAACGGCGACGTGCAGGTCGCGGCCCGCACAGTGATGCCGACGGCCAACCTCGAGGGCTTGACGATCGATACCCGCCAACGCCGTCTGCTGGTGGCCGAGCGCGAGACGCCCCAGATCTTCGAGCTGGCGCTCAACGACCAGGGCCTGCTGGCAAGCAGCGCCAGCAAGGAGACCGCGATCACCGCCAAGTTTGCCGAGACCGGCTTCCGCGACATCTCCGCGCTGCACTACAGCGACGGCATTCTGCTGGGGCTGAGCGTCAAAGACTACAAGGTGCTCGAGATCTACCTCGACGACATGAACCGCAGCCACGACCCGGCACGCCACAGTCTGGCTCTTGAGGAGATCAAGGCGTACGCGGCGCAGGCGGGTGTCAAAGCCCAGGTCGAGGGCATGTGCCTGGTCGGCGACAGCCTGTACATCTGCTGCGATGTCGAGAAGAGCAGCAAGAACGTCGATGGACTCTTGTTCGTCTACAAGAAGAACGCCTCGGGCAGCCTCGGCGACGTTGCAGGCGGTGGCACGGACACAGCCACAACCGACACCAGCAACACCCCCGCCGGGCACGGGGTGGTGTTTGGCGCTGCTGCAGGCGCCACGAACAACGCCACAGATACCTCCGCTGGCGAGCTGACCGACGAGGGTGTGCCGGCCTTCACGCAGAGCGGCGTCGCCGGTCCCAAGCTCGAGAGCCACATCGATCAGTTGCTGCAGATCGGCGGCTTCGGACCCTCAGCCGACCACGACAACCAGAACTTCAGCGAGCAGATCCCTTTCAGCCTGTGCAAAGAGATCATCGAAGACGGCAACGTCGGTCTGCTGGCCCTGTTCATCGGCGCGGCCAACTGGGGTGTCTCGGGACTTCCCGGCGACCTCAACCCCAATCCCTTCAAGTGCAGCGCGTGGGACTCCGAGTACTTTGGCGGTGGCCAGGGAGCCAGTAGCTGGAAAGGCCGCGGCAAGGGCGCCGGCAAGCATGTCATGGACCATGCCAAGGGGGGCCTGGGGATCGCGCACTGGGACAGCGGCAGCCTCGAAGACTTCCACGGCATGTTCAACGTGACAGACAGTGGCGTGGCCAAGGAATGGGCGAAAGAGAAGTTTGACTGGATGCGGGACCGCGGCATCGGCGAGCACGGCCACGACACCTCGACCAAAGCCAGCAACGGGCTGAGCTATGCAGAGAATTGGAAGAATTGGAAACAGTGGGCGCTCAAGCTTTTGCGCGACAAGAACTTCCAGACAACGAACATGATCCGTCGCTGGCTGGACAAGTACTTCGCCAAGGGACTGAGCAAGAACGCCCAGGATGTCTACAAGGCCGCGGTCTGGTCTCGTGCCCGCAGCAGCGGCAAGGCGGGCGGCCTGGCCGGCAAGCCGGTCGCCGAGCAGGTCACGACCTACCTGTCCAAACGCAAGCGCCAGGGGCAGTTCTGCCTGCGGGTGGTCGCCCTGGCCGCCTACGTCAAGGGTGCCACGGCTTCGGCCGGCGCACAGGCGAGCGATTCCCAAACGCAGGCAGGATCACAGAGCTCGCAGGATCCAAACGGCGTGGCCGATAGTGGCTCGCAGGTGGTGTTTGGGCAGACTGCCACGAGCCAGCAGAACACCGACCCCGGCGGGTCTCAGGGCGGCTACCAGCCCGTGCATGCGACCGGTAGCGGCGGCGCCGGCGGATCCCAGGTGGTGTTCGGAGCGGCCGCCCAGAGCGGCGGAAGCAGCTCTGCAGACACGCAGGACAGCAGCGGAGGCGCCACCAGCTCCGACCAGGCCCAGGCCAGCTCCGACCAGGCCCAGGCAAGCTCCGACCAGGCCCAGGCCAGCTCCGACCAGGACCCAGTCCACAAGGACCAGGACTCGGGCACACAGACCGGCACAGACCAGACCACCGGGCAGGGAACGACCACCGATGCGGGTCCGACCGTGCATCCAGAGCCCGACGATGGCCCGCTCCCCGCCACGCCTCCCCAGGAAGAAGACTATTCACCGGTCAACAAGGACTTCAAGCTGACGGGAACCGTAGACTCGGACGGCCAGGGCGATCCGAAGGACGTCGAGAAGGTGCAGACCCGTCTGAAGGCGCTCGGCTACGTCGACGGGAGCTTCGTCGAACCCTCATTCCCCCGTCTGCTGAAGATCTGCAAAGAGCGTCTGGCGGAGAAGCCGGACCATGAGTTCATGCCGAACCATATCGAGCGCTATGGGGAATACCCCCGCAAGCAGTATGGCCCCCTCTTGCGGCTGCAGAACGAGATCTACGACCGCTTCAAGGACAAGAAGTTCAAGTATCTGGTCGGCGGCCGTGACAAGCTGAAGTGGAAGTCCGACCGCTGCGGCAAAGTCGTCCCCAACGCCATGACGCACCTCGCCCTGCTGCGGCCCTTCGACCTCGAAGGCACGGTGGGCAACGGAGGTCTCAACCGGCCCTGGGACGTGCAGAAGCTCAAAGAGCGCCTCTGGGCCGTGGGTCTGTTGGAGTGGAGCGCGATCGACGGGACCTGCGACGCGGCCTGCATCGAGAAGATCCAAGCCTTCCAGAAGCTCGAGCCTGAAACCGACGATGCCAGCGGGGCCATCGGCCCAGGCAGCATGTCCCACCGCAAGCTCAATGGCTTCCGCCCCCTGCCCTACCAGAACTCGGCGCCCTACCCCGAAGCCGGCAGCGCGCACAGCTACAAGCTCGAGGCGCTGCTGCAGACCAAGCCCAACGGTTGCGGCGACTGGTATGGGGAGTGGACCTGCGGTCCTTCGTCTGTGGCGCTGACAGCGCGGTACTTCAAACCCCAGTACGGCCGCGGGCTCAGCCAGTTCGAGCTGATGACCCACCTGGCCGAGGAGTCCGGCTGCACCCTGAGCGGCACCAGTGTGGAGCGGCAGCAGAAGATGTTGAAGCTGATCGGGCTGAACTTCGAGCGCAGCAGCGAAGACACCGACACCGTCGCCTGGATGCGCAAACAGCTCGAAGCCGGCAAGATCATCGTCAGCGGCGGCAACAGCCGTGCGCGGCCCCACCAGACTCCGAAAGAAGGCCACAGCGGCCATTGGCTGGCGATCGTCGGCTTGACCAAAGACGGCCAGTTCGTGTTCATGGACCCGGGCCGCAACGCCCACGGCGATGTGAACACCAAACCCGCGAGCGAAGAACAGCTGGTCCAGTGGATGAAGAACAAGCGCCAGAACGACCGCCAGATCGCCGTCTCGCCTCCCGGCGCCGTGCCCGTCATGCCGTGGAAGTAGGGGTCTCGCGACCCGTTTCGTCCGCCCCCGAGCGCAGCTGATGCGCTGCGTTCGGTCTCATCGCGCGGGACGCCCGCGAATGATCTTTGGCAGGCGGCTGAGCAAGCTGCAGCTGGCGTGTTTGGATCGCTGGGATGTCTCACTGGGCACGCTTGGAGGGCTTGCTGACCGGCTCCCGGGAGCCGAGACAGCCGACGTTAGATAGCCGGGCACGGTCTGGGCCTCAAGGCGCGGTACGGACCACCCGGAACCCCACGTTGGCGTAGCGCCCTCCGGGATCCTCGAGGCCACGGGTCGCCACGCGGCAGCGCGCGGCGGGGTTGAAGTAGCTGCCCCCGCGTATGATGCGTGAGCCCTGCTCGGCGTTCAGGTAGGGATCTCTCTGCGGGCCCTCCGGGTAGGGGCCATAGCTGTCGAAACACCACTCGAGCACGTTGCCGAGCATGTCGTACAGGCCCCAGGCATTGGGGAGCTTGCCAGCGACCAGCTGGGTACCCGCGTAGTCGAACAGCTCCTGCCGACCCTCCCAATCGCCGGCGGCGGTGCCCTCGTAGGGCACACCGCTGTTGCCGCTGTAGAAGGCCAGCGGATCGAGCGCCGGAGCGTTTCTCTCCGCAAGGATCTCGAACACTCCCTGGTAGACAGGACCCACGCTGCCCGCCCGGCAGGCGTATTCCCACTCGGCTTCGGTCGGGAGTCGGTAGCCGCTGCTCTGCAGACCGAGGAACGTGACCGTGGCCCCGTCGATGCCGCCGCCGGGCGCACGCACTACGTCGGCGAGCTGGTAGGCGTGGGGCAGGCCCTGATGGTCGGACAGCCGGTTGCAGAACTCCAGCGCGTCATACCAGTTGATGTTCTCCATCGGAGCCGTCGCTCCTGCCTCCTCGAGACCAGGCGCGGCCTCCCCCATCACCCGCAGCCACATCTCCTGGCTGATCTCCGTACGACCGATGTAGAACGGACGGCTGATCTCGACCTGATGCTCGCGCTCGTCGTCGTCGCGCCCCGGCTCGTCGACCGGGGAGCCTCGCAGGTAGCGCCCTGCCGGCAGCAGGGCCAGCTCGAGACCACAGGCGGCCTGCTCTCCAACGGGAATCTCCAGCTGATTCGCCGCCACCAGCTGCGCAAACGCGGGCGACCAGGAAGGATCGTCGCGCGTCAGCGTCCGCACCGGACGGAATCCCACCGTCCCTGCCCGCGTTGCGGCTTCCAGGGAGCCGCGGTAGCTGGCTGTACAGTCGCTGGCCAGCACGTAGAAGCACCCACCTTTGACCACGCGTTGCGAACCCCGAAGAGGCCCGACAGGATCACGCACCGGATGCAGCGGCCTCAAACCCTCAACATCCCAGGTCCACTCATAGACATTGCCCAGCATGTCGTATAGACCCCAGGGATTGGCCGGGCGCCCCCCCACCACTTGCGGCCCGAGCATCTCGGCGGGCTCTTCCATGGTAGTGTCCGCCAAACGCGGCCAGCCTTCGGACCCCAGATAGCCACTGTTGCCCGCATACCAGGCGATCTCCCCGAGCATCGGGACATCGGCGCCGAACGCTGGCAGGTCGCCACGCCAGGTCTGCCCGGTGGTCCCTGCCCGGCAGGCATATTCCCACTCAGCTTCAGTCGGCAGCCGATAACCCGGCGCACTCAAAGGCTGGTAGAGCACCTCGGCCTGGTCGATCGAACCGAAGTCGTCATAGGAGATGGCGCGCAACTGATAGAATGGTTCGATCCCCGCCGCCTCAGACAAGCGGTTGCAATACAGCAGCGCGTCGTACCAGCTGACGTTCTCGATCGGGGCATCGGCTCCCGCGGTCCTGAATTCTGCGGGCTGCGTGCCCATCAAAGCCCACCACTGATCCTGCGTCACCTCATGCCGCTGCATCGCGAAGGGCCGGGTGATCGTGATCGATCCGCAAGCCCCCAGGAAGTCGCCCGCAGGGATCAGCACCAGCTGTCTACCATGACTTTCGCGCCAGCTGGGAAGTATGCCGAGCTGCTCCGCGGCGACCAGTTGCTCGAGGCTGAGCAGCTCGACGGACAGGGGTTGTGGCAAGGAACGGGCCAGACGCAGGCCCACCTGCGGAAGGACCGCCGACGGAGGCTCGCTCGCGCGCTTGGCGGCCCTGACCACCGACGCATCGTTCAGATACCCGCCGCCGCGGGCGATGCGCGTGGCATCGTGCAGGGGGCCGCGCGGGTCTCTGCGCAAGCGCGTTCCGTAGGCGGCCCAACCGTCCCAGCACCACTCCCAGACATTCCCCAGCATGTCGTACAAACCCCAGGGATTGGCCCGCAGCTGGCTGGGAAGCTCGGGTCCCGCGCAGTTGTCGATGGTCCAGGCGATGTCATCCAGGGGGCCCCTCGTACCGTCGCCGCCTGCTTTGCAGGCATATTCCCACTCGGCCTCACTCGGCAGGCGGTAGCCGTTGCGGGCGTGGCCCAGCCAGACGACCCGGGCCGCGACCATGTGGCCCTGCTCGTCGCGCTCCTCATCTTCGAGCAGGTAGGCCGCCTCCAGCCCCTCGAGCTGCGAGAGGCGGTTGCAGAAGTCGATGGCGTCGAACCAGCTCAGGTTGTTGGCGGGCATGTCCGGACTCTCGGGCTTGCCCCCCATGACCTGCTGCCAGGCAGCTTGGCTGAGCTCCGTCGCCGCCAGGTAGAACGGCACGTCCAGGACGACTGTGTGCTCGGTCTCCCCGTCAAGGTGGTCGGGATCTTTGTCCGAGCTACCCATCGAGAACTGTCCGGGAGGTATGAGAACCATCGGCTGGCCCAGCGAGTTGTTCACGGCCACGGGCAGACTCAGGGCTTGCCCGATCTCCCACTGTCTATCCGGGGTCCACCACCAATCGCAGGCCTGCAAACCTCGCAGCGCCTCTGACAGCAGATAGGAGACAGACTCGCGTCCAGCGTTCCCCCAACGATCGAACGCCGTCAGCCAGAGCTGTCCCGCCGGCTGCTCAGGCCACAGCTCAATCTGCAAGGGCGGCTGGCCGCCAGCGAACACCTGCCCGTCGTCGAGCTCCACACGCTCGATCCACTCGTCGGCGCCGACTTCGATCAGCAGGCTGCCCGGGCCCTGCTGGGTGCGCAGGCTCAACACCGGCCCCTGGCCGTCGACCACGAGCCGGAATGTCTGCAGACGCTGATTTCCCACCGCATCCTTCGCCAACACCTCGATGCGATGGGAGCCGGGCCCCGGCTGCACGACCGCGCGGTACAGGCCATCCACGCCGGGTTCTTGCCGCCGGCCAGCGATGGATACCGATGCCAGGTGCGGGTCCGCGGCCTCGACCACCACCTCCAGAGGGGCGAGACCGATCACCGTGTCGGCACCAGGCCGCAGGACGCGCAGCTCCGGTTCGCTGGAGTCACGGGTGAAGACCAGGGTCCTCTGCAACGCGCCCACCCGCACCACGATGCGGTTCTCCCCCTCCTGCAGCGCCAGGTCGTGCGCAAAGGTCCCGTCGGCTGCCAGCGGCACCTGCCTCTGCGCGACCTCGACGGAGGCAGGCAGCACGTCCCCGAGAACCTGCCCGGAAAAACGCAGGCTCTTGCGTTGCACCAGGCTGCCCGACTCCGGAGAAAATGCCCCAAGCTGCAAGCGCGCGCGCCACGGCTGTTTCCAGGCAAGCCACGCCCCTCCAGTTCCCAGCAACACCAGCAACGCGGCCAACAACAGCGGTCCCCACACCGGGCGCGACCTGCGCCGGGGCCGCAGGGCTTCGTCGACCGCTCTGGGCGGCGGGGCGCTGGCCAAGGGCGGAGGAGCCGCGGAGCGCGGGATCGGGGCGGAAGGGGGCCTGGGCGGGACAGGAGGCGGCACCGGCAGCTCGAAGCTGACGCTCGCTGCAGGTCGGAGCCCAGCCAAGGCCATGGCCAGAGCCGCCGCATCGGGATAGCGCCTCGTTGGGTCTTTCTGCAGCAGCCGCTGGAGCACCTCGCGCAGCCCAGCGCTCACCGACGGGGGCAGGCTGGGAAGGGGCTCGTGCAGATGTTGATGCATCAGGTTGGCCGCTGAAGGCCCTGCAAACGGCGGCGCCCCGGTCAGCAGGGCCCAGAGCGTACAGCCGAGCGCGTACAGATCCGAACGATGGTCGACCGCCCGGCTGTCGCGGAACTGCTCGGGCGACATGAACGCCGGCGTGCCCATCAGCGTGCCCGAACGCGTCAATCCCGAGCTCTCGGCCATCGCCTTGGCCAGACCGAAGTCTGCAATCTGCACGCGTCCGGAGGCCGTAAGCAGCAGATTGTCCGGCTTGATGTCGCGGTGCACGATGCCCTTGTGGACATGCGCCTCATGCAGACCGAGGGCGGCTTGGCGGATCAGCTCTACAGCCCGCTCCTCGGGGAGGGGACCCCGCTTGAGCAGGTCCGCCAACGAGCCACCCGCCGCGTAGCCCATCGCGATGCAGAACATGCCGTGGGCCTCGAACAGGTCATGGATCGGCACGATATAGGGGCTCTCGACGCCCGCCAAAGCCCGCGCCTCGCGCTCGAAACGCTGGATCAAGCCCGCATCGCGGCTCAGCAGAGGCGGCAGAACCTTGACCGCCACCTGACGGTCGAGCTTGAGCTGCGTGGCCAGAAACACCGCTCCCATGCCCCCCTCTCCCAGCTTGCGCTCGATGCGGTAGCTTCCCAGCTGATGGCCGACGAAGACCTCCGCCACATGAGGGTGCATCTGGGTGCGGTTGCCCGACAGGCTGGGAGCCGGTCCTGGCGGAGGTGGGGTGCCGAGACCGGGAGAAGGAGTGCCCGCGCGGGTCGGTCCGCTCAGCGAGGGCTGGCTGGAGCCCGATTGCAGAGCCGCGCCGCAGGCCGAGCAGAAGCGGGCGAACGCAGGTTGAGACTGACCGCAAGAACTGCAGAACAAGCGAGCTTCCTTTTTCCTGAGCGCGAAGACTGCCAAGAAGTTAATGGAAGATTTCCGCTCTTGTGGCAAATAATACCGTGACCGCTCGCGTTGCCGCGAGCACCAGCTTGGATTCGCAGCGAGGTCCCCGTGTTACTCGAGCTGAGCCCCCACGCAGCTGCCACACGCCCAGCGACCCGTCCGGCAGACGCCCCGCGGGCGCTGTTTTGCGCGGCCAGCGACGAGGCGCAGGCGCGGCGCCTGGCTCAGGGATGGCACTGGTTGGCCGCCGCGCAGCTGCCTCCTCAGCCGTGCTTGCGGCTGTTTGTCGCCGGGCAGGCGACGGCCGAGCTGCATCCCTTCGGCGCCGGCGCTGGCCTGCCGAGAGTCCACGTATGGGCGGGCATGCGGGTCGGCTGCCTGCTGGGGAACGATCTTCTGCTGCCGCAGCTGGCCGGTCTGCTCGCGGCCAAGGGCATCGATCTGCTGCTGGTCTGCGGGGCTCCGTTGCCTGCGCTGTGCGCCGCCCGTGCTTTGGAGTGCCGGGTGCCGGTAGCCGCAGTGCTCGATTCCAGGGGACCCCGCCTGTGGAGCAGCGAAGGGCAGGTCGTGGCCGGGCCGTTGCTGCTGGATGCTGCGAACGCTCCGGCTTCCTGGCCGACGCGGTCGCTGCCGGAGCCCGGGCCGCGGGAGTTTGCCGTGCAACGCCACAGCCGGGCGGGGCAGCCCGACCACTTCGATCTGCTGATCGAGACCCCCGCGGGGCTGCTGACCTGGGCGTTGCCGGTGCCGCCCGAAGAGCTGAGCAGTGTAGAGGCTCCCGCGCTGCCCATCCACCGCCTGCGTTACCTGAGCTTCGAGGGGCCGATCAGCCGGGATCGCGGCGCCGTGCGGCTGCACGATCGAGGCTGCGCTCGTTTGCAGCCGCGCAACGATGGCTGGCACCTCGAGCTGCGGGGGCAGCGCTTCCAGGGCTGCCTGCGTTTGGTCCAACCGACCACGGAGTGGTTGGTCGAGCTGCTCGGAGGTAGCCGTGAAGTTTGAGGACCCGGCCTCGTGGTTGTGCTGCCTGCTGGCTCTGGCCGCCGGCTGCGCGTACGCGCCCCGGGTCGAACGTGTCGAGAATCCTGGCCTTGAGCAGAAGTCCGTCGGCTACGGGGTGTTCCTCGCCACGGTGCCTGGCTTCTTCGTCCATGGCCTGGGCTCGAGCTATGCCGGAGACGCGCGGGGCGCCGAAGACCTGCAGGGCCAACAGATCATCAGCCTCTATTTCGCCATCAGCATCGCGATCGGATTGGGACTCGATGCGATCTGGGATGCCTTCATCCGCGACGAGGTAGACCCGAAGACGCGCAAGACTGTCGACGACGTATTCCTGTGGCAGAGCCTGACTACCGGCCCACTCACGTATGGCATCGGCGGCTACCTCTTTCTCAGCTCGTGGATCAACGATATCCTGAGAACTCCGGAACTGGTCGAGACATGGAACCGAAGGCGGGCCCTGGAATGGAATCTCGGGACGAACCGAAGATCCCCAAAACCGAACGGCTCTTGAACCTGGTCGCGTTCCTTCTCCGCTCACGGCGGTCCGAGACCTTCGAAGAGATCCGCCTGCAGGTGAATGGCTACACCGACGCGGTCCCCCTCAAAGTGCTCGAGCGTCGCTTTGAACGTGACAAGCAGGAGCTGCGCAGGCTCGGTGTGCCCATCGAGTACCAACCGGACGCCGGCGGCTACACGATTCCCAAGCAACGCTATTTCCTCGCGCCTTTCGAGCTGTCCGCCGAAGATGCCCTGTTGCTCAGGGCCCTGGTGCAGATGGCCGAAGGGGGACCCCTGCCCGCGGAGGAGGTCCAGGCAGCGGCGCGCAAACTGGCTTTCGACTCCCAGCCCTCGACCGACGTCGCCGCGCAGTCCGGCGACGAGGTGATCATGCTCCTGCCGGGGCATGGCGGAGATGAGGCATTCCAGGCACACTTCCTCGAGCTGGCCGAAGCCGTGGGAGCACGCCGGCGCTTGAAGCTGCGCTATGCGGGGCAGAAGAGCGTGCAGGAGCTCGAACCCTGGGGGCTGGGCTTCGCGAGTGGCGCCTGGAGCCTGGTGGGATGCTGCCCGCCAGCAGAAGAGCTGCAGGTCTTCCGCATCGACCGCATCGACAGCCTGACGGGCGAGAACGATACCGGGCAGTTCGAAGTTCCGGAGGATTTCGATATCGGGCCCTACCTCAACCGGCAGAGCTGGGAGCTGGGGGATGCCGCCCAGCAGGAGGTGTGCATCGAGCTGCAGGCGCCCTACGCCTGGCATGCCCGCGAGACTCTCGGCAACAGCGCGCGTTTCGAAGAGTTGCCCGATGGTGGGGGGCGGCTGCGGCTGGCCGTGCGTGACCTCGATGCCTTCATGCCCTGGCTGCTCGAGCGGCTCGCACATGTGCGGCGCATCGAGCCGGCTTCTCTGCGCCGCCGCGTCGCAGACGCGCTGGTACGCATCGAGGCCTTGTATGCGGAGGGCAAGGGATGAACAATGTCACCCGCCGCGTGCGCCGCATCCTGACCTTGATCCCCTACCTGCGGCAGCGCCGCAAGGTCTCGCTGGCGGTCGCTTCGCGCGAGCTGGGCTGCTCGCGGCGCGAGATCCTGAAGGACCTCGATTGGGTGCTGATGTGCGGGGTTCCGCCGTACCAGCCGGACGACTACATCGGCGTCTACGTCAACAAGAACGAGGTCGAGATCGCCTTCGCCGAGGGCTTCGAGCGGCCGGTAGCCCTGTCAGTCTCCGAAGCCCTGGGCGTGAAGATTCTGCTTGAGACCCTGGCGTCGAGTGCTTCAGATCAACTCGCCAGCACGGCCCGGCGCCTGCTCGACAAGATCGACACGCGCCTCGCGGGGGCAGGGCTGGTGGGCGCCGCGCGGCGCGTGAAAATGCGCCCGCCGCCGGCGCATGTGCGCAAGTTGCTGCCACAGCTGCGGCGCGGCATCGAAGAGCGCAGCGTGCTCGAGATCGAATACTACTCTGCCAGCAGCGATACGCTCAAGGCGCGCGCGGTGCATCCCTATGGATTGGTGCACCACCTCGACGGCCACTACCTGATCGCTTTCTGCGACGCGCGCAGGGCAGTGCTCTCCTTCCGCGTCGACCGCATCCGCGGCCTGCGTCCCCTCGCACGCAGTTTCTCGCGACCGGACAGCTTCGATCTGGGCGAGTTCAAGAAGAGCAAGCACTTCTTTCCTTCCGGCAGAGGCATCGAAGCCCGGGTGCATTTCGCCCGCGAAGTCAGCGCGCAAGCCCTGGAGACCTGCCCCGCCACGGAGTTCAAGAAGCACGCCGACGGCTCCTGCACCGCACGCATCGTGGTCGAAAAATCGAGTTGGTTTTTCAACTGGATGTTGCGCTTCGGTGACAAGGCTCGGATTCTTGAACCCCCAGCCATGGTCGACGGCCTGCTCGCACACCTGGCAAATTGCCGGGCCTCGCTCGAAGCCGCCGGTTGAAGCCCGTGATTGAACCGCAGACTACAACGTCTACAATGGGAAGCCCCGTCCTGCGAGGAATCCTATGCGCACGTGTTCTTCCTGCTTTCTGTGGGCCAGCCTCATTCTGATCGGTCCGATTCTCGCCCAGGACACCGTGATTCTCGAAGTGGCGCCGACGTCGCAGACTGAGCGCGATGTCGTGTATATGCGTTCGATCGGGATCGAGATCAGCACGAGCGCTCTGCGCGACTACCTCGAACCTGACCAGACCCGCGATGATTTCAGCCTTCAGGTCCGGCGTCTGGTCGCCGGCTTGGGGGCTGGGTCTGTCGCCGAACGTGACCGTGCTTTCGCCGAGCTGCTCGCCATGGGCCCGGCCGTCTTCGACGCACTGTCCGAGCGCCCGCATCCTTCCACCGAGGTGCGCCTGCGACTCCGAAACCTGCGCCGCGTGATCGCGCGCCGTGGCAGCGGGAAACCGGCGGCGGTGCGCTTGTTGGTCGACCTCGAAGGCGCTCGTTGCCGCGACTTTCTGTTCAGCCTGCTGAGCAGCTCACACGATGCGATCGTGCACCAGGCCGTGTTGGAGGCGCTCGAGTTGCTGGGCATGCCCGACGCGCGCACCTGCGCCGCTGAGCTTGTAGGCATGCCCCCTTCCGCCCAAGCGGGCCTGCTGCGCAGCTGGCGGCGGCTCGGGATGGCCGTGTTGCGGCAGCTCGATGTCTACCTCGAGGCCGACGACGCCGATGTACGCCTTGAAGCAGCCTGTCTGTATGTGGCTCGCGGCTTGCGCAAGGGCCTGCCCGTGTTGGTCGAGCTGCTGCTCGACGTCGACACGCGCCGACGGCTGGTGGCTGAAGACTGGTTGAAGCGCTTTACTTCCACAGCTCTGCAGTGCCACCCCTATGCAGCCCTGGACCTGCGCCAGAAAGCGGTGGCGACCTGGCAGACCTGGCTCGAGGACGGAGGCGAGTTGCTGATCGACGCCGCTCTTCATCCTGAGCTGGAAGACGGCCAGTCGCTGATCTGCGATTTCTCCAACCATCGCATCCTGTTGCTCGACAAGCACGACCGCGTGATCTGGGAGAAGCCGGGCATCAGCGGGGCCTGCCACGTGCGATGGCTGCGGAACGGACGGCTGCTGGTCGCTGCTGCATGGGAACGGCGCGCGTTCGAGCTCGACCTGGAGCTCGGCGAGGTCTGGAGCTTCACGCCCGCTCTAAGCGACGCCAACGACATGGTGGGGTGCGTCGAACGCATGGAGAACGGTCACACCATGGTGTTGCTGTCGAGCAAGAGCGGGACGTCCTCCGTGCTCGAAGTCAACCCCGAGGGGGACGAGTTGCGGCGCTTGGACTTCGACGACGAGATCGACGACTGCGATCTGCTCGACGACGGGCGGCTGCTGATTGTCGGCGAAAGATCGGCCACCGTGCGCATCGTCGACTGGCTGGGAAACGAATATTGGTCGGCAACCACCTCAGATCCGCGTGAGGCCGATCTCCTTCCCAATGGCAATGTGCTGGTGGCCGACGGCACGGCGCGACGGGTGGTCGAGTTGGACAAGGACGGCAAGGTGGTCTGGCAATTCTCCAGCGGTCTGGTCGAGCCCCATGAAGCTGACCGTCTCAGCAATGGCAACACCACGATCTGTGACTCGGAGGGCAACCGGATCCTCGAGATCGACCCGGATGGCAAGAAGGTCTGGGAATACACCCTGCTCGACCACCCCGACGACATCGACCGTCGCCGCGACACCGATTGAGAGATCGCGAAACGCTGGCTCAGCGCTTCGCCCGTTTCTTCTTCTTCTTGCGCTTGGTCTTGCCCGCTGTGGCGGACTTCTTGTCGGCGCCCGCCTCTGCCTCGCCGACCTTGGCTTTCTGGGGATCGGGCATCCACAAGGCCCAGAGAGCCACGGCCCCGGCAAGGACCGCGGTACCAGGTGTGAAAGCCACACCCGGCTCGAGGTCTTTGTACCAATACAGAGCGTTCAGAAGAGCGAGATGGAACAACGCTCCGAAGACCCACCCCCCAGCCAACAGGCCGAGTTTGCGCCCCAGGCTGCGACGACCAGGACGTCGGCCCAGTAGCCGCTCAACCAACGCCAGGTGCAGAAGAAAGCCCGCCAAAAACGGGCTGGCAAGATCGACGGCCCAACGGACATCGGTGGCCTCGTGCTTGTCGGCCAACAGAGCGAAGAGCACAACCCAGGCGCCTGCCAGCAGGGCGATCCCCAGGGCACGCAGCCAGGGGATACGGCGGTCAGGAGGGGGCTGGTTCACGTGTGCTCCTCAGCGCAACCTCGGGGCTGCGGGACTCGGGCATTGTACGAAACCGGGCAAGATATTGAAGTCAGCGCCTAGGTTTGCACAATGGTAGGCAGTCTGCCGAGGATGCTTTCATGTCGCTGGATGACCCCCAACAAGTGCTCGAACAATCCCATTCCTTCCAGAGCCGTGGCAAGTTCCTGCGCGGCGGCCGCTACATCATCTCTGGGCTCGCGGTCGTTTCGATGGTCACTCTGCTCACGCTGCTCGGAATCCGCAGCTGGTGGTTGGTTCCCCTGGTCCTGATCTTCACTGCGGTGACGACCTACTACGTGTGCATTTTGATCGGCAACCATTTCCTCAAGCAAGCCGCGAACCTCGACGAGTATGCGGCACGCCTGCAGGGGCCGAACTCCACCGCTGTCTCCGGCCGCTGACGAGATCCCCCATGCGTATCGAGAACCACGGCCCGGTCGCCTGCATGCATCTCGAGGCCGGTCGGGCCAATGCGATGGGGCCGGAATTCCTCGACAATCTGCTCGCTCTGTTTGACGCTTTTGAAGCCAGCTCTGCGCGCGCGGCGGTGCTTGTCGGCTACGAGCGCTTTTTCAGCGCAGGCCTCGCGCTGCCGCACATCATCGACTGCGACCGGCCCCAGATGCGTGCGTTCATCAGCAAGTTCAATCAAGCGATGCAGCGCGTTTTCATGTTGGACAAGCCGCTTGTCGCTGCCATCAACGGGCATGCGATCGCCGGGGGCTGCGTGCTGGCCATGCAAGCCGACTATCGTCTGATGGCCGCGGGCAAGTCGCGCATCGGATTGAGTGAAGTGACACTCGGCGTCGGGCTGCCCGGCCTGGTCGTCGAGACGCTGCGAGCTCGAGTGCCCACTGCATCGATGTCTGTCATCGCTCTCGAAGGCAGACTGCTGGCCCCTGATGCGGCGCACGCACTGGGGCTGGTAGAGGAAGTGGTGGCCGCCGAAGAGTTGTTGCCGCGGGCGCTGAAGAAAGCGCGCGAGCTCGCCGAGCTGCCGAGCCTGGCCTTCGCCCAGGTCAAAGCCAGCCTGCGGGCGCCCTATGTCGAGCGCGCGCAGGCACGGGTCGAGGCCGACACCGAGGCGTGGTTGGACACCTGGTTCTGCGCCGAGGCCCGCACACGCATCGCCCAGGTGGTCGCCGACCTGCAGTCTCGTGGCTGACGCTCTTTTCCTGCCCTCTGCCCGTGGCCCCGAGCACTCTGCAAAACGAACGTAACATTGGCAGCCTTGTGGGTTTCCCTTGCTCCGCATCGCCGGGGGCAGTAGACTCAGCGCTCAACCTGCGCATGAGGTCGCGATGCTGCAGAGCGCCCTGCGAATTCTCCCGCTCCTCCTGGTGTCCCTCCTCTGGGGCTGCGCCACGACACCCGCAACGGTCGAAGAAGAATTCAAAGGCGTCGGCGAAACCGTCCACTCCCCCATCGATTTCGACATCCACCTGTTGTTCAAGGCTGCGACGGACGCTGTCCAGAAACACGGATTCCGGGTGATCGAGGCCGACAAACCCGGGGGCTTGATCCTCACCGACTACAAGGTCACCGAGACCTCACGCTTGCAAGGACCCATAGCGTCGCAACGGGTCCGCATAAAGATCACAGAGACCGGTGACGACTACGAGCTGTTCATTCAGGCGATCACCCTTACCCGCCCCGAAGAAGGCTGGAAGCGGAAGGGTGACGATACCGAGCTGGCTGTTGCCGTAGGAAAGACCTTCTACGCGGAAGCCGACCGGATCTTCCAACACCAACGCAACAATCCCTGAGGAAACTCGGCGCATGTCTCATCCAGCCGTAAAGCTGCATCTTGAGGCCGCGAGTCAGGCCATTCTCGCCATGTCCAGCCAGGGTCCCGCCATTGTCTCTGCTGCACGCATGTTGGCAGATTGCTTGCGGGGCGGAGGCAAGATCCTGTGGTGCGGCAACGGCGGCAGCGCCGGACAGGCTCAGCACCTCAGCACCGAGCTGGTGGTCCGCCTGGCCCCTACCCGCAACCGGCGGGCGCTGGCCTCGATCGCCCTGAGCACGGATACCTCGCTGTTGACGGCCTGCGCCAACGACTACGGTTACGAGAAGATCTTCGCGCGCCAGGTGGAAGCACTCGGCCAACGGCAGGACGTGCTGGTCGGGCTATCGACCAGTGGCAACTCCGCCAACGTGGTCCAAGCTTTCGAGGCGGCCCGACAGAAAGAGATGGGCTGCATCCTGCTTGCCGGAGAGTCTGGAGGCCGGTTGGGGCCGCTGGCGAGCGTCGCATTGTGCGTGCCCGCGACGCTGTGCCACCACATCCAAGAAGCCCATCTCGCCATCGGACACCTGCTCTGCGATCTGACCGAGCGCCAGTTGTTCGACGGCGAGACGCTAGAATAGGAAGCCTCCCAGGGAGGCTTGAGCTGCAGGAGAGTTGCCTGTGCGCCTGATGGACATACTGCGCGAGTCGCTGATCAAGATCGGGATCGAGGCGAGCAACAAGTGGGATGCGATCGACGAATTGATCGACTACTTGATCACCGAACATGAGATCAAGATCACCGACCGCGAAACGGTCCTGCGTGCCGTTGTTGCCCGGGAGAAGTCCCTGAGCACGGGCATGCAGCATGGTGTAGCCATTCCCCATGGCGCCGTCGATTGCATCGACGAGGTGGTAGCATGTATGGGCATCTCCCGCGAAGGACTCGACTTCGAGAGTCTGGACGGCAAGCCCACCCACTTCTTGATGTTGCTCGTGATTCCCAAGAACAAGTTCCAGTCTCACGTCAAGACCCTCGCCGGCATTGCCCGGCTGCTCAACTCCGACAGTCTGCGCCAGCAATTGTTGCACTCCCCGTCCGGGGACGCAGCGTTTGCGATCATCGAAGAAGAAGAAAGCCGCGACTTTTTCTGGCAGTAGCCTATCAGGGAGCCAGAAAGCGCAGCTCCTCTCCTCGAAGCCGGGGGCTCTCAATAACCAGCCGCTGGCCGAGCTCCAACGCGGTCAGGCGCTCGCTGCTCAAGGGGCCTGCTGCCAGCTCCAGGACGGCGTGCGTTCGAGCCGGAGCGCGGGCCCACCGGAACGGTTGGATGGACTGGCGAACGCCCGTGATCGCGCCTTGACGATCCAAGAAGATCAGGGCCAGTGCAGCTCGGACGAAGCAGGTGTGGATCGAAGCGCACGGCACCAGCAGCATTCCCCCGCCGGGAGCCAGAGGTGCCCGAAACTGCAGCCCGCGTAGCCTCTGGAAGAAGCGGCTGGCGACTTCCACAGGGTCCGCCACGAGGCTGCCGTCGCAGGCGCGAACGATTCGGCACAACCGCATATCCCACTCCTTTCCCTGTCCTGCGAGTATAGTAGAAGCCAAAACGCGGGAGGCACTATGGATCCCCTGTTTCTGTGCGTGCCAAATTTCAGCCACGGTCCGGATCCGAGCTTTCTTGCTGATTTGCGCGCCATCATCACCGCCGAGGCAGACGCCGAGCTGCTGGGTCTTGAAGGTGACACGGACCACGCGCGCTGTGTGCTGTCCTTCGCGGGTACCCATGGCGCCGTCCTGCGGTGCCTGCGGCAGCTCGCCCGTTTGGCGATCGAGCGCATCGATCTGAACCAGCACCGCGGTTGCCACCCACGCATCGGCGCCCTCGATGTGGCTCCAATCATCCCGCTGCTCGGCACACCGGTTGCGGCGGCGCTCCGTCTCGCAGACCAGGTTGGACGAGCATTCGCCCGGTTGGGCCTGCCGGTCTTTTTCTATGGGCAGGCCTCGCGTCGCGAAGGCCGCAGAGTTCCAGCGCCCTTCCGCAAAGGCGGTTTCGAGACGCTCCGTCGCAGCATCGGTACGTCGCCGCGCCGCACGCCTGACCTGGGCCCAGCCGCCGTACACGAGCGCGCGGGCGCAGTCGCCGTCGGAGTTCGGCCGCCCTTGATCGCCCTCAACTTCCAGTTGGCGGCCCCTATCGAACAAGCACGAGAGCTCGCCCGTGAACTGCGTCAAGCCGGCGTCGTCCAGTCCCTCGGTTTCCCCCTGCCATCGCGGGGCCTGGTCCAGGTCTCCTGCAACCTGCTCGACCACCTCCGCTGTGGCCCTCGCGAAGTGACAGACGCGCTGCTGGCCGCCGGGGTTGCCATCCACAGTATTGAGCTGGTCGGCCTCGTCCCCGCCGAGGCAGCCGCTCGTATGCTCGGGTTGTCGATCGACTTCTCGCCTCCCTGGCATGACCGGATTCTCGAACACCGCCTGGAGCGATTTCTCGCCCGCATACACGGTCCTGATACCTTCGTGCGCCGGCTGGCCGATCCCGATGATGCACCAGGCGGCGGGAGTGCGGCAGCGTTGGTCGCAAGCCTGAGCTGCGGACTGTTACAGCTTGTCGTTGGCCACTCACGCAAGAAGCGCTATGCCGCGCTCCAAACGGCGGCCGCCTCGGCCGGGCTCGTGCCCCTGGCAGCGCAGCTTGCCGACACACGCCGGCTCGACGCCGACGCCTGGGCTGCCGTCTTGGAAGCCTACCGGCGACCCAAAACAGATCCGGAGAAAGCCCCCGCCATCGAACGCGCCCTGCTCGAGGCCGCCCGTGTACCGGCCGACCTGGCGGCCACACTCGGCAGACTGCTCCCCGCCATCGAGCTCTGCACACAGCACGGCAACCCCAACCTGCTTCCTGATTCCCGCGCCGCGGGCCTGTTGGCTGAGGCCGCTGCACAGGTCGCCGCCTTACAGATGCGCGACAATCTCCGGCACCTGCACCAGAACGCAGACGACCTCCAGGCCCCCGCCCGAGAGGCTCTCCAGGCACTGACCGCATGGCGCGCTCGCCTCTTGCAGCCGCAGCCCTCGGAGAGCCCCGAATGAACCACAGCGAACCAGAAACCGGGCTGAGTCGGCGCGACGCACTCGCTGCGGCCTCCCTGCTTGGCGCAGGCGCACTGCTAGGCTGCCAGCCACTCAACGCGCAAGAACGGACACCGATCCATAAACCTGTGGCTCTCTCGACGTGGAGTTTCGGCCTACCTGCCAACCGGGCTGCCTGGGAAATTCTGATGACCGGGGGAACTTCCCTCGACGCCGTAGAAGCGGGTGTCCGCGTGCCCGAGGCAGATCCAAAAGTCCGCAGCGTCGGGCTCGGAGGCCTTCCCAACGCCAGTGGCTTCGTCGAGCTCGATGCGTGCATCATGGACGGAGCCCGCCACCGGGCAGGTGCCGTGGCTGCTTTGCAAGGAATCCTGCACCCCGTATCGGTGGCCCGCCGCGTTATGGAGCAGACTCCCCATGTCTTGCTCGTCGGCGCGGGAGCCCGCCAGTTTGCCACCCAACAGGGCTTTGAACCCTGTGAGCTCCTGACCGCTGAGGCCCGAACCCAGTGGCAGGCCTGGCGCGACGCAGGAGGGATCTACCAACATGGCCACGACACCATCGGCATGCTTGCACTGGATGCCCGAGGAAACCTCGCTGGAGCTTGCACCACAAGCGGCCTCGCCTACAAGCTGCCCGGCCGCGTAGGTGACTCCCCATTAATCGGGCCCGGGCTCTACGTCGACAATGCCGTGGGCGCCGCCACCGCAACCGGCGTTGGGGAAGAGGTCATCCAAATCTGCGGCAGCCACCGCATCGTCATGGCCATGGAAGCCGGAGCCACTCCGCAGCAAGCAGTCGACCAGACCGTCGAACATCTACTGTCCCGGCGGCCCCATCTGCGAGAAGACGACGGGCAGGTGGCCTTTCTCGCGCTCAACCGCAGAGGCGAGTACGGAGCGGCTGCACTCCGCGCAGGCTTCCAGTACGCATTGAGTGTCGACGGTGAGACCGTCATGCATCGGGTTACCGGCCACCTGGAGTGAGGAGCTCACCTCAGCTCACCTCACCTCACCTCACGCAGGCAATCCATCGTTGAGACTTCGCTCACGCTTGGTCCATACCCTCGAACTGCTGAGATCCCCCGTTAGCGAAATCTGTGACCACCGAAGAGACCGATTCGGAACCGGCAACCAGACTCCCCAGGAGCAACCTCTGCCAGAGCGGCTTCCTGGCAGCCGTAGGTAGCGTGCCCTGCTCACGGAGTGCCTCCACGGCGTGAGTTAGACAGAGGTGCGTGAGAGTCGGCATGAACAGCGAGTCCAGCTACATCGAATGTCGGCTCGTTGGTGTCGAAAGGTAGGGGCGGGGTTTACCCCCGCCCGTTCGCTCGGGAGGAGCGAAGCGTCCGAGTCTTCGAGGTGTAAACCCCTCCCCTACAGAGGAATAGTACCTAGACGTTGGACGCGCGCACAAAAAACATCTGATTTATGGCGCCACGTACCGTCTAAATCGCGCACAGAAGCAGTTTCCACAAGCCACAGCCAAAAAAGAAAGCCCCCCACGTTTTCACGTGGGGGGCTTTTTGGAAGATGCCGGGCGATACCTACTCTCCCAGGGAGACCCAGTACCATCGGCGCAAAGGGCTTGACTTCTGAGTTCGGAATGGGATCAGGTATGGCCCCTTTGCTATGGTCACCCGGCAATGTATCAAGAAACACGGAATGCGT
>JAJDCP010000144.1 GCA_029260765.1 Planctomycetota bacterium | reverse complement strand
AGTTCCGTCTCGCCGGCGGTGTCGAGTAGGCCGGGACGTTCCCGGATGACCGGGTCTCGCTACTTCGCTTCGCCACTTTCACCGCAGCCCTTGCCGAGAGGCATTCCTCAAAAGTATTGGGCGTCGAGCTCGCACACCGGTGGTTGCCCGCCGGATAGCCTGGCGGCCGATCCCCGGAAATCGCCAAACTCCAGGCTAGAAACCCGGCCCGAAACCGACCTCGCTGGGCACCGCGCCAACGGCTCGCTGCCTTCGTCCTCGTCATCACCGCTACGCGTAGGGCCTTTTTCTTGATCCTTGGCATCAAGCCACTGGCGTGCACCCATCTTCGGGGGTTTCGGGCCGCGCTTCTAGCAGTACAATGGCTGCCCAGACTCCTTGGGGCGCGCAAGCCCAGCTTGCACGATCCCCCCCACCCGAGGCAGCCATGATCCCAGACAATCCCTTTCTATGCAGCGACTATGCCATCCCCTTCGCGGCTATGCGCGGCGAGCACGTGGCGCCTGCCGTTGAGCGATTGATGGCTCGCGCGCAGAGCGAGATCGAGAGCATCGCGGCCCCCGACGCGGCGCGCAGTTTCGCGGACACCTTGCTGCGTTTCGAGGCGGCGACCGAGGCGGTGGCACAGGCGATCGAGCGCGCCCAGCATCTCGAGTCGGTGGCGACGACGCCGGAGATGCGCGAGGCTGTCAACGCCGTGCTGCCCGAGTTCAGCCAATTCAGCTCGGGAATCTATCTGCACGGGGGTCTCTGGAAAGCGATCGAGGCGGTCTCGCTCAGCGACGAGGTCGCCCAACTCGACCCCGTGCAGAAGCGCTTCCTCAAGAAGACCTGTGACGCATTCAAGCGCCACGGCGCCCATCTCGATGCGGCAGGGAAGGAGCGCATCGCGGCGATCGATAAACGCCTGACAGAGCTGACCACACGCTTCGGCCAGAATGTGCTCGACACCACCTCGGCTTTCGAGCTCCTGATTGAGGACCAGGCAGAGCTGGCGGGCCTGCCCGAAAGCTCGGTCGCTGCAGCACGGGCCGACGCCGCGAAGCGCGACCAACCAGGCTGGCGGTTCAGCTTGCAGTATCCGAGCTACAGTGCCGTCGTCACGCATGCGGATAGCGCCGCGTTGCGCCGCAAGATGTACCTGGCATACCAGACGCGGGCCAGCGCGGGGAAACTCGACAACCGTCCACTGATCGGTGAGATCCTGGCGCTGCGTCGCGAGAAAGCACGTCTGCTGGGCTACGCGGGTTTCCCGGACCTGGTGCTCAACGACCGTATGGCCAAAAATGGTGCCACGGCCATGACCTTCATCGAAGAGCTCAACGAGAAGACCCGGCCTTTCTTTGAGCGTGAGAACGCCGAGCTGCAAGAATTCCGCCGCGAGCTGGAAGGCGCTGAAGCGCCCGCGCTCCAGGCCTGGGATGTCGCCTACTACGCAGAGAAGATGCGTCAGCAGCGCTATGACTATGACGAAGAGAGCCTGCGCCCCTATTTTTCCGCAGACAAGGTGCTGGTGGGACTGTTCCAGATCGTCGGCCGTCTGTATGGCATCCGCATCGACGAAGTCGCGCGCGACAGCACCGACTTTCCAGGGGCCTGGCATGAAGATGTGCGCTTCTTCCGCATCGAGGATTCTGAAGGCGTGCACCGCGGCTCCTTCTATGTCGACCTCTTCCCTCGCGACAACAAGCGCGGCGGTGGCTGGATGAACTGCTTCATCGTCGGCCACCCGGAGGCTGACCGATTCCGTCCCCACCTTGGGCTGGTTTGCGCCAATCTCAGCAAGCCTCTGGATGGCAAACCTGCGCTGCTCAAGCCCAGTGAGGTGCGCACGATCTTCCATGAGCTGGGCCATCTGCTGCACCAGTGCCTCAGCAGAGTGCCGATCAAGAGCCTCTCCGGCGTGAATGTGGCCTGGGACTTCGTTGAGCTGCCCTCACAGTTGATGGAGAACTGGTGCTGGGAACGTGAGGCGCTCGACTTGTTTGCCCGCCACTACGAGACCGATGCGCCTCTGCCGCAGGCAGATCTCGCCAAGTTGCTGCAGGTCCGGAACTTCCGTGCAGGAAGCGCGCAGATGCGCCAGTTGGGCCTCGCCACCCAGGACCTCAAGCTGCATCTTGAGTACGATCCCGAGCGCGATGGCGATGTCGTGTCCTATTGCCGCGAGATCTATGCCCGCTTCAGCGCGACCGAACTGCCCGAAGAGTTCGCCATGATTGCGAGCTTCAACCACCTGTTCTCCAGCCCGGTGGGCTATGGCTCGGGCTACTATTCCTACAAATGGGCCGAAGTGCTCGATGCGGACGTGTTCTCGCGCTTCAAGGCCGAGGGCATCTTCAATCGCAAGACGGGCGAGGAATTCCTCGACCGCTTGCTCAGCCAGGGCGACAGCCGTGATCCGCTCGAGCTGTTCAAGAGCTTCATGGGCCGCGAGCCGGACGCCGAAGCCTTGTTCCGGCGCCGCGGGCTGGTGGCCTCGGCCGCCGGCTGAGCCGGAGAACAGGGGCGCTGGCGGCGGCGCTGCGGGCGCTCGCGTAGGACAGTGTCGGTTGGTAGAATCGGCAGCCCACATTCCCTGCCAGGAGCCTGTGCGATGACGAGCTTCAACGCTCCGGGTCTGCCCCTCCCTCCCGAGCTTCCGGCCCATTGGCAAGCGAGCCTAGCGCTGTTGCCCGGCCTGCTGGGAGCGGGCACCGGCCTGGTCGCGCGGTTGCTGCCCGATTGCCTCGAGGTGATCGCCAGCGCGGCCGCGAGCGAAACTCCCTACCAGCCAGGGCTGCAACAGGCGCTTGACGGACCGCTGTTCGCGGCGCAGGTAGTAGCGGCCGATGCTCCGCTGCAGGTTGCGGATGCGCGTGAGGATCCCACCTGGGCGGGCAGTCCAGACCTGGAGCTGGGGGTGGTGGCCTACTCGGGAACACCGCTACACTGGCCCGATGGCAGCCTGTTCGGCTGCCTGAGTGTGCTCGACACCCAACCGCGCGTGTTTGAGCCAGCCCAGCTCGGCTTGGTGGCACAGCTGGCACAGAGCTTCGAGCGAGACCTGGTGCTGCTGGTGCGCAATGCGCGCGTAGCGCAGCTCGAAGCCGAATGTGGGCAGCTTGCCACGGCATTGAATCTCAACCCGGCGGGCGTCTTATGGCTTGATGCCGATGGCCAGGTGATTCTCGCCAACGCACGGATGGCCGCGTGGTGTGGAGTCGAGCCCAAGGCTTTGCAGGGCTGTGCCTGGGAAGACCTGGGAGAGGAGTTCATCACCAGCGGGCAGATTGCAGCGGGCAGTGAGTTGTTCGAGATCGGCCACAACTGGCAGCGAGAATTTGCGTGGCGGCGCGCCGATGGGGAGCCCTGCTGGATGCGTTCGACGGTCTCTCCAGTGATCGATGCTGCCGGGGAGCTGCTCTATCTGATCGAGACCGTCGAGGATGTCTCGACGCTCAAGGACTTTGAGACCGAGCTGGTCGAGTTGGCCGCGATCGACCCGCTGACGGGCCTGCCCAACCGCAAGCTCGCCCTCGAGTTTCTGATCCGTGCCACCGCGCGTGCGCGGCGGCACAAGAACTTCACAGGTGTGCTTGGGATCGATCTCGACGACTTCGGCGAGATCAATGAAGCCCTCGGCGAGGATGCGGGCGACGAGGTGCTGATCGAGACGGCTCGTCGACTGCGAGCCTGCTTGCGTGACACCGACACCGTGGCCAGCCTGGGTGGCAATGAGTACCTGGCGATCCTCACCGACCTGCGCAGTCCGGAAGACGCGCTGACCGTTTCGGAGCTGGTCCGCGGTATGCTCGGTGAGCCCTACGTGTTCGGTGACACTGAGATCGAGCAGACTTGCACGATTGGGATCGCCATTTTCCCTGGCGACGCCGAGCGGCCTGAAGAGCTCGTTGAGCGGGCGGTGATCGCCCTGTACCGTGCCAAGGCCCACGGTGGGGGGAGCGTCATGCGCTTCGAGGACGACGAGCAGCTTTGAGCCCCTCCTCGGCGGTCACGCAATCACGCTCGGCCACAGTCGCGTCAGGGCCGCCCGCCACGACGCGTGCGACTGCCAGGTCGGGTCCAGGGGATCGATGCGCGCCGTCTCGTGCAGCAGGTCCTCAAGCTGTGCCTCGAGATCCTTGGCAACGCGGGCGTCCTCGATGACCAGCAACGATTCACTTTCCCAGTAGCCCGACGCGATGTCGAGGTTTGCGCTGCCGACTGTGCAGACCAGGCCATCGGCGCAGACCAGCTTGGCGTGCAGGTGGGGGCGGACGATCCCGAGCGTCTCGTGCCAGCCAGCCAGGCCCGAGAATGTCAACTCGTAGGCTTCGGCGCCGGCCGCCACGAGCTGATCGATCCGGCCAAGCACGACCTGCGTGGCGAGCTCGCGCAACGCCACGCCGGGAAAGGGTTGGCGAGACGGTCCGAAGACCGGCCGCACGTTTCCGATCAAGAGGCGTACGCGCACGCCGCGCTGGATCGCCTGCAAGATTGCGTGGAGCAACTCTTCCTGCAGGGGAAAGGTGTTGGCGATCAACAGCCGGGTTTGTGCGGCGCGGATGATGGCGAGATAGGCATCGAGGGTGTGTGCATCGCGGCAGCCCTCATGCAGGACGAGCCGAACGCGCGTGGTGCCCACCGCACCCTGGCTGCGTAACGAGAAGGGTGCTCCACCGGCGCGCAGCCAGGTCCTCATGAACGCGGCCTCGATCTTGACAACCAGAGGACCCGCGACCGTTGCGCCCGCGTCGAGCCAGGGGATGCTGCGTGCGGGCGTCTCCGGGTGCAGGGCGAGCTCGTCAAAGCCGGTGTAGTATTCCTGTGCGAGGTTGCGTCCCGACACCAGTGCGCGCGTGCCGTCGAAGGCCCACAGCTTTCGGTGGTCGCGCCGTTTCAGGTCTTCGAGGTTGGGCATATGAGCCACGGGGAGGATGGCGCGCACCTCCACGCTCTCGAGGGACTCCAGCTCAGTGAGCACGGGATTCTGCTGGCCGAACGAGCCGTGCATGCTGAACAGGGAGTCGACCAGGATGCGCAGCCGAACTCCGCGTTGCGTCGCGGCCTTGAGTTTTTTCAGCAGGCTGCGGGTAAACGCGTCGTCCCGCACGATGTACACCTGCATGTGGATACGCGTTCGTGCCCGATCGATGCACGCGAACAGGTTGTGGCGTGCATGGCCATTGTCGAGCAGGATCTCGATAGAGTTTCCGCCCTGTGCGCGCGCGCCGGTGAGCTCGGCCAGAGCGACCCCGAGATCGGAGCTGGCGTCCGGGTTGGGGGGCTCAAAGTGCGCCCTGATTTGCGCCTGCAGCATGGCGACCGGGTGTTGTTCCAGGTCTTTCGACGTCAGCATCGTGCAGCCGCGATGTTCCAGCCGTTGCCGGCCGGCGCTGATCATGGCCGTGACTGCGAGTCCCTGCACGCGCAAACGCGCGGCGACCCGCACCAAGCGCAGGGCTTCGGTGCCGCTGGGTTGGTCGTCTGGTTGGCCATCGTTGAGCACCAGCCTGGAAGCGAGCAAGGGGACGTCTGCCAGGCCACAGGCGGCAAGGTGCGAGCGTAGACTGAGGAAGCTCTGTTCGGGACGCAGGCGGACGGCGATCAACGCGGAGTCCTCGGCCGCGACCAGCGCCGCTTGGCGCAGCGCTCCCTCATCGAGGTCTGGATCGAGGAGCACGAACTGCCGCTGCCGTGGATCCACCACGCAGATGCCCAGCTCGACCGCAAGCAGGGGGTCCTGATCCTCGCCAGTGCTCCGCCCGAGACCCAGAGCGGTGGGTGTCGGGGCGCCGCCCAGGGACACACTGGCCAGGCCGTCGTGCACGCTGCAGTGCCCCAGCAGTTTTCCAGCCGCGACGACTTCCAGCTGGGCTTGATCCAGCGCTCCGGGACGCCCGAGCATGTCGAGCCGCTCCACCAGCAGCGACAGCGGTCCATCCTTGGGGCGCAGCACATCCGGCGCATCGAGGCGGCCCTGCCAGAGGCTGTCCACGACAGACACGGGAGCCTCCGGCAGAACGATGACCGCGGCGCCGAGCCCCTCCAGCGCGTCCCCTCCAACGACTCGCAGAAGCAGGCCCGTGAGCGCTCCCAGAGTGGCACGCGGGAGCAGGATGACATCGACCCCTCGCGCCGCTACCAGGGCAGCCAGCCGGTCGGAAAAGTCGCTCAGCCCTGCCTCGAATCGCTCGAGCTGGACCGGTGCGCTGAGTCCAGCGAGCTGCGCCATGTGGGATGGCGGAGCCTCGGAGAGCGCCAGCAGGGTTACGCGGTCGTTTTCGTCCAGGCGATCACGCAGAAAAACTGCCGCCGGCGCCAGGCTGCGCGGCTCGGTCTCAAAGGGGACAAGAAAGTGCTGCGGGCTTCTCTGCTGCGCCGACCGCTCGTCACCCACCCACATCGCCGGGATCCCACACCGGCTAGCGACACTCTCGAGCCAGGCAACACCTCCGCGCCAGCCGTTTCGTGCCATGCCGAGGACGACGACCTCGGCAGCACAGGTCTCTGCTGCCTTCTTCAGCACCTCGAGGTTGAGCTCGAGGCTGGCTTCGCCGCTCACCACCTCCGCCCAGCCAGCGAGCTGCGACTCCAGGGCGTGGACTGCGTCGCTGGGAGTGGTCTGGTCGAGCTCAGGTGTGGCCAGGAATCCCCAGCTGGTCGCCGCTCCGGGTAGATGGATCAACACGTGCACGCGCCGCAGCGCCGGCAGCAGGCGGCGCGTGTTGGCAACGAGGCTTTCGGGACGGTCGTCAAGCCGCAGGCAGAACAGGCACTTCTCGAACAGCGGGGCTCTCAGGAGACCTCTTCCTTGCCGCTGTCTTTCAGGCGCAAGCGCACCTTCAGAGGCTGGAAGCTCAGTTTTTCCACGACTTCGGAGCTTCCGGCGACGAGGTCACTCAGCCGTACACGCGAGATGATGCTGCGTTCTTTCTCCTCGATGGCCTCGTAGATGCGGCTCAATGCCTTCTCCCGTCCCTCGGCCGAGCGTTCGCCGTCGCGCAGTACGTCGAAGATGTCGGCCAGCCCGATCTTGTCCGGAGGGCGCGCCGGAACGTAGCTTTGCTGCTCGCCGTCGCCCGCTGCAGCGATCAAGCCGCTCTCGAGCAGGGCCTCCACATGGGCTGCCACCAGCTCGAGAGGCGCGCCGCATTTGCGCACCAACTGCTCGATGCTCGGTGCCTGTGTGCCTTCGATGAAAGCCCGCGCGATCTCGATCGCGAGCTCGATGCCGACGCGCTCCCGCGCCCGGGGATCCAGCTCGAGGCTACGGGGGCGGATCTGATGGATGTTCTGGTAGGCGAGCACAATCTCGGCCCCGAACAAGACGATGATCCAGGAGAGGTAGATCCAGACGATAAACACCGGCACGCTCCAGAACACGCCGTAGATCGAGATGTAGCTGGAAGAGCTGGCGGCGAACCAGGAAAATCCCCGTTTGAACAACTCCCAGCAGAAACCGGCCACCATCGAGCCCACCAATGCGGGTATCAGCCGCACGCGGGTGTTGGGGAGGAATGTGTAGAAGATGAAGAAGGCCATCCAGGTCAGGAACACCGACGACAGGGCGAACAGCTCGTCAAAGCCGCTGCCAGACGGCAGGAACTGCCCCAGCAAGCGGTTCTGGATCACGGTGGTGTAGTAGAGGGAGAAGCCGATGAGCACCGATCCCAGCGTAATCACGCTCCAGTACACCGGAATGCGTTGGATGAATGTGCGGTGACGCTGGGCCTCCCATATCTCGTTGAGAGCCTTTTCCATCGCTCCCAACAGAAAGAGCACCGTGAAGATCAGTACGATCAGGTTGGGCAACGCCAGGCGGCCGGTCTGGATGTTGTCCACCCAGTCGTCGATCAGCTGGGAAATCCTTGGCTCCGAGGCGCGGAAGGCTCGTTCGAGCCCGCGGGCCTCGCGGGAGTCAGCTCCTGGGGCATCCTCCCCGAAGCCCGCGGCCAGCTCTCCGCTGACCAGGTAGGGGAGGGCGCCGCTCTGTTCGCGCGCCTCGACCACGGCGAGCAGATTGTGCATCAGGTAGGGCTTGAAGTGCTCGTCGAGCACCTCCTTGAGCCCCCAGACCTTGAACAGGCTGAACGCCAGCGCCAGAGCCGGTACCAGCGACAGCAAGGTCGCGTAGGTGAGAGCCGCAGCTTGACGATTGCCGCGGTGACGCTGGAAGCCGGTGACTGCTAGATACAAGGCGCGCAGTTGGTAGATGCCGAAGGCCTGCCAGGTCGGGAGCTCGACCAGCTCGGGGCCCCACACCTTCGACAGGACCTTCTCACGCCAACGGGCGATGATGACCGAGTGCTCTCTTGCCGGTCTCTGGAAGCGGGCCACGGATCAGCCCACGAGGCCGCGGGCAGCCTCGATTGCCCGCTGCAGGTAACCCCCTCCGAAGACCGAGGCATGATTGAGCAGGTGGTACAGGTCGAACAGCTCCTTGCGGACCTTGTAGCCCTCGGTGTCGATCGGATAGGCCTCGTGGTAGGCAGAGTAGAACACTTTGTCGAAACCGCCGAACAGCTGGCTCATAGCCAGGTCGGCCTCGCGGTAGCCGTAGTAGGTCGCCGGATCGACCAGGTAGGGTTGCTCATCAGGGCCGATCAGAACGTTGCCCGCCCAAAAATCGCCATGAATCAGCGAGGGGGTCTCGTTGGGCAGGAACTCGTCGAGGCGTGCCACCAGGCGGTCGAGGGGCCCTTGCTCTGCGTCGAGCTTGCCACTCCGGCGCAGCAGCTTGAGCATGTGTCCGAAGCGTTTGACCCGGTAGAAGGTGGCTCCATTGCCTTCCCAGTCATTCGGTTGGGGCGTGCCGCCGAGGTAGTTGTCGGTGCTGAAGCCGAAGAGTGTGCTGCTGTTCTTGTGCAGGGCTCCCATCGCGTGTCCGAGCCGTTCGAGCGAGAGCTTGCTCGGGTCGTGGTTGTCGATCCACTCGAGAGCCAGGAAGTCTTCGCAGTGGCCGAGAATCTTGGGCACGCGCACGGCTCCGGTGTCTGCGAGCGCTTGCAAGCCTTCAACTTCCGGCTCGATCATTCCGCGCAGATGCTCGGGGTAGGTCTTGACGAAGATCTTGCTCTTGTCTTGCCGCCGGACGCGGTAGGAGGTGCCGATATTGTCGCCCGGCATGGTCGTCATCGAGATGATACGGATGCCCAGTTTCTCGCTGAGTAGATCTTGCAGGTTCATTGCGACCAGGTCTCCTGGATCGTCTGCAGCAAGCCACGGCAGCCCTGCTCGACGATGCGCTGGGTAATGCCGAAGCCATCGTCTCCACCAAAATAGGGATCGGGGACGTCGGCAGGGACCGGTGTGCGCGCGTACGAGGAGAGCAGCGCGAGGTTCTTGCAGCTGTGGGACTCGGGGAGGCTGCGCAGGTCTTCGAGGTTCTCGCGGTCCATCGCGACCACATAGTCGAAGGCGTTGAAGTCTTCAGACCGGACCTGGCGAGCCTTCAGGGAGCTGATATCAAGGCCCAGCGTCTTCCTGGCGTGCTCCTGGGTCTGCGGATGCGGCGGGTTGCCGATGTGGTAGCGCGATGTTCCCGCCGAGTCGACGGTGAAAACTGCAGGCATGCCGAGCGCCTCGACGAGGCTACGGAAGATGCCCTCCGCCAGGGGGGACCGGCAGATGTTCCCCAAGCAGACGAACAACACAGACGTCTCGTGCGGCATGGCCCACCATATGTGGCAGTGTGCGGCGCGCGGGGCCGCTGCACCTGTCAGGATACACCGCCGCGCGTCCCTTGCCTACTCGCCGCTGCCCGGAGGCGTCGGAAGGGTACGCGGGTCAAACAGGCGCCGGCCGGTGCGCGAGGGATTCCCGAGGATGGTTGCTTTGAGGATGAAATAGATCTGGGTTTCGGAGTTCTCGTTCTTGCGGCTCTGGAAAAATTCACCAATCAGCGGAATCGACGACAAGATCGGAAAACCGCGGTTCTGTTCGAGGACGCGATGTTCGAACAAGCCACCGATGTTGAGGATCTCGCCGTCGGCCACTTCGACGCTGGTCTTGGCGTTGCGGGTCGAGATCACCGGGACGGCGATACCGCTGCTGGTCGACTCCTGGAAGGAGGTGACCGAGGACACTCCCGGCTCGATGTGCAGCAGGATTCCGTCGGTGCCGATCACCTTGGGCTGCACCACCAGAGTGACGCCGACTTCCTCGAAGCGCACGGTGATGGTCGTGTTGTTGTTGTTGATGTTCGTCACCTCGATGGGAATCTGGGTGACGGCTTTGAGCTCGGCCCTTTCTCCGGCGTACACGGCGATGGTCGGGGCGGAGAGGATCTTGGCGTAGCCCTGCGATTGCAGGGCCTGGATGATGTAGTCGAAGTCGCCGAGCTCGCGCACGTTGTTGCCGACCGCTGCGAATTCGAAGGTCGAGCCGACAAAAGCGAACGGAGAGGGGTTGGGAGTCCGGTTGTTCAGCAGCGAGTCGAGGAAGGACTGGGCGGGGAACACACCATTGAAGCGCCGCAAAGGCGAGTTGCTGGCAGTCGTGCGGTCCACTCGAAGCTCGAAGCCAAACTCGAAGCCACTGGCTTTGCGGATCTCGACGATGCGCGCCTCGATGAAGACCTGGGGAGGCACCGAATCGAGCCGCTCGATCACCTTGTCGAGGTGGGTCATCACTTCCGTGTCGGCCGTGATGATCAGCATGTTCAGCTGCGGATAGTTGATGATCCGGCCGTCTTCGACCCATTGCTTCAGCGCGGCCTCGAGTACCTGTCCTTCGATGTGGCGTAGTCGGTAGAAGCGTGTGACCTTACCGGCAAACTTGCCAGCCGTTTCGAGGACCAGCTCTTCTTCGTAGCGTCGCGAGGGGCTGGTGGTCTGGCCCGTAGAGTCCGTCCGCACCTGGATGAGGCTGGGGTTCTGGCGAAACGGGTCCCAGGCATCGAGGCTGGAGTCGTCGGTCAGGCTGCAACCACTGACCAGCAGCACGATGGTTGCCAGCACCGCGAGCGCGGCAGCTGTTGGGGATGGGATGATCCTGGTCACATTCCTGGCCCCCTGCCGCTGAGCGGGAGGCTCTCCGGCTCGCAGCTGCGCCTGTTTCAGTCCAGATTCTCGTTGACCAGCTCGGTGATGTCAGGAATCTCGCGGGCGTCGTTGTACTCGATCGCGCCGCAGATCAGATCGTAGCCTTCTTCGGCCGCCACGACTTCCAGGCGATCCTGGAATTTCGCGTTCGCTCGGTCAATCAGGATCCAGTAGCGAGCGTCCTGGGTGTTGATGTCTTCGTCAATTATCTGACGGTACTCGGCAATCTCATTGAACACGAGCTCAATGTCCAGGGTTGCCGGATTCTTGAAATTCAGGGGGTCGCCATAGTAGACGAGTGACTCGTCCAGCGTGACCTCGGCCTCCTGGGCCAGCGCCGGCGCAGCGGGGATCCCCAACACGAGCACGAAGCACAGGAATACGGAACTTGCTGCGCAAGAAGCAGACATGGCCCTTCCCCCATCTGTTGCTCAACATCGGCTTAGTGGACTCGACCTGCACGCAAATCCGAGTCCATGGTCACGGAATCGTCATGTCGGGGTCGGGTCTGTGACTCCAGGCGGTGTCACTCGCTACCTCTCCCACGGCGTTCATGCCGAGACCGTCAAATCTGCGCCATTTCTGACGCACGTGGACAGACAGCGGGGGCAACCGCAATTGCGCCGCAAATCAGGTGCCCGCGGACTCGAGGGCTCTGCGCGCACTGAGCTTGATGCGGCCGAGCGGGTCGACGTCGATCACCTTGACCTTGATCTTCTCGCCCAGTTTGACGAACTGGTCGACACGTTCGACGTAGCCGTCAGACAACTCAGAGACATGCACCAGGCCTTCCTGACCCGGAACCAGCTCGACGAACACACCAAAGTCCTTCAGGGAGGTGACCTTGCCGGTATACACCGCCCCGACTTCCACATCTTCGGTCAGCATGCGTACCTGCTGGACCGCTTCATCGAAGTTCGAGTCGGATTTGCCGAAGATGAGCACCCTGCCTTTGGCATCGTCGATGTCGATGCTGACACTGTTCTCTTCTTGCAGCTTGCGGATCGTCTTGCCGCCAGGGCCAATCAATGTCCCGATACGGTCGAGAGGAATGGGCACAGCCTCGAGGCGGGGCGCAAACTCTGACAGGGTCTTGCGTGGCCGGCCGATGGCAGCCAGCATCTTGCGAAGGATGTGGATGCGCCCTTCACGAGCCTGTTGCAGTGCCTGGGCCATCACGTCGCGGGGGATTCCCTTGACCTTGATGTCCATCTGCAGGGCGGTCACGCCTTTACCCGAGCCTGCCACTTTGAAGTCCATATCGCCGCAGTGGTCTTCGAGTCCGAGGATATCCGACAGCACCTTGAACTTCTTGCCGTCGGTCACCAGACCCATGGCGATGCCGGCGACCGGGCGACGGATGGGCACGCCTGCGTCCATCAGTGCCAGGGTTCCGCCGCAGACAGTGGCCATCGATGAAGAACCGTTCGATTCCATGATCTCGGACACCAGACGCATCGTATAGGGGAACTGCTCGCTGCTGGGTAGGATCGCGGCTACTGCACGCTCAGCCAGCGCGCCATGACCGATTTCGCGGCGTTTCGGGCCCCGGTTCGGCCAGGCCTCACCGACGCAGTAAGCGGGGAAGTTGTAGTGCAGTATGAACTTCTTGAAGATCGGTTCTTCGAGCAGGCCGTCGACCTTCTGCTCGTCGCGCCGGTTGCCGAGCGTCAGCACGATCAAGGCCTGGGTCTCACCGCGCGTGAACAGGGCAGAGCCATGCGTCCTCGGCAGCAGGTTGGCTTTGCACTCGATCGCCCGGATGTCCTCCAGACCACGGCCGTCGGCACGCTTCTCGTTCTTGAGGATCTGTTCGCGCACCACACCGGTCTTTAGCGCTTCGAAGATGTCGGCGGCTGTCGAGCTGTCCGGACCGCCATCCTCGCCGACCTTCTGTTCTTTGCAGACGCGCTCGTAGACGGCCTTCAGCGCTTCCTTGCGCGTGTGCTTCTCTTTGGTGAAGTGCGCGGTCGTCAGAGCCTTGCTGTATTTGCGCTTCCACTTCGCGAGCAGCTTCTTATCGAGCTCCTGCGGTTCGAAGGCGATGGTCGGGCGCGCGATCTTCTTCAACATGCGCTTCTGGGCGCTGATGATCTTCTTGATCACGGCATGGCCAAAGTCGATGGCCTCGAGCAGTTGGTCTTCTCCGATCTCTGCTGCGCCGGCCTCGACCATGCAGATCGCGTCCGCGGATGCGGCGATCACCAGATCGAGATCGGACTCTTCGGTCTGCTGAATCGTCGGGAAGGCGACCAGCTCGCCGTCAACCAGGCCAACGCGCACCGCGCCAAGCAGATTGGCAAACGGCAGGCCTGATGCCGCCGTCGCCAGCATGGCGGCGTTCATCGCCACCACATCGGGATCGTTCTGCATGTCGGCAGAGAGCACGCGGGCCGAGACAGCCACCTCACGCATGAAGCCCTTCGGGAACTGCGGACGGATCGGACGGTCGATCAAGCGGCAGGACAGAATCTCTTTGGTCGTGGGACGTCCTTCGCGCTTGAAGAATCCGCCGGGGAACTTGCCGGCAGCGTAGCGCATCTCCCGGTAGTCGACGGTCAGCGGAAAGAAGCCCAGGTTCTTGTTCCGGCCGTAGCAGACTGCCGAGAACACGACCGTGTCGCCAAGGCGGGCGACAACGGACCCGTGGGCTTGGCGAGCCATCTCGCCGCTTTCAAAGCTGAGGGTTTTGCCACCGATATCTACGGAGGCGGTTACGGGCTTGAGTGACAATGGTATCTCCTTGAGTGATGTCACAGGAGCCGACTCAATGGTCGGCTCCTCGGGGAACGCAGGCCTACTTGCGCAGTCCAAGTCTCTTGACGATGGAAACATAGCGTTGGGGCACGCCTCGTTTCAGGTAGCGCAGCAGGGTCGAGCGACGGTGGACCAGCATCAACAGGCCACGCCGTGAAGTGTGGTCCTTCTTGTGGGTCTTCAGGTGCCCAGTGATGTTCTTGATGCGTTCGGTCAGCAAGGCGATCTGGACTTCGCAGGAGCCCGTGTCGCCCTCGTGAGTCTTGTACTCTTCGATCAACTCGGTCTTGCGTTCAATGGTAATCATCACGGCCACTCCCTCGGGGTCATGCAATGGGGCCTGGAGCAACCCCCGGGCGTTGCAACTCAGGCACTGAATTTGAGGGGACGATTATAGCCCACCGCGTTGCGGGCGCAAGTTACGGGCCCAAAAAGGGGGCTGGGGAGGGTCTTTCTCTGAGCCAGAGCGAGCGCGATCGGCATGGGCGCCGTGGCACAAAGCGCCAAACTCCGGCGCTAGGGACACACCTGCTAGGGGCACACCAGATTGGCTCCAGGCGGAAACCAGCCGTCACTGCCGTAGTGGAACTTGTACTCGGCTCCGGGCTCGACGCTGTCCCGCGGAACGGAGAGCTCGTAGCTCCCCGCGCTGCCTTTTTTGAGCTGCCAATCCGCGTTGCCCATGCCCTCTTTCCAGCCGTTGAAGTCTCCGAGGACGAAGACGGGTTGGGCGAAGTCGAGCAGGGGAATGGTGCGCGGACGCAGGTAGAACTTGCAACTGTCCTGCACGGCAACGCAGCCACAGGCATCGGTGCTGTCTGCCGCTGTTTTGGAGCCGCTCGCGGCCTTGCGGGTGCCGCTGGTAGCAGCAGCCTTGCGGGTGCCGCTGGCTCCTGACGCGGCCTTGCGGGTGCCGCTGGTAGCAGCGGCTTTGCGGGTACCGCTGGTCTCCGAGGCGGCTTTGCGGGTACCGCTCGCGCCCGGAGCCTTCTTTTTCCTCGCGCTGCTGACCGCCTTTCGTTTTCCACTGGTCGCGGGCTTCGGCTTTGCCTCTTCGGCGGCTTTCGCTTGAGCTTGGGCTTCGGCAGCGGCCTTGGCTTCGGCAACAGCCTTGGCTTTGGCCTCGGCGGCTGCCTTGGCTTCGGCGGCTTGGGCTTTGGCCTCGGCGGCGGCCTTGGCTTTGGCGGCGGCCTTGGCTTCGGCGGCGGCCTTGGCTTCGGCGGCTTGGGCTTTGGCCTCGGCGGCTGCTTTGGCCTCGGCGGCTGCCTTGGCTTCGGCGGCTGCTTTGGCCTCGGCGGCTGCCTTGGCTTCGGCGGCTGCTTTGGCCTCGGCGGCGGCCTTGGCTTCGGCGGCTTGGGCTTTGGCCTCGGCGGCGGCCTTGGCCTCGGCGGCAGCTTTGGCGCCTTCCTCAGCCTTGCGCCGGGCTTGTTCCTCGAGGGCCTTGCGCTTGGCCTCGGCTTCGAGGGCCTTGCGTTTGGCCTCTTCGCGGGCATCCTCCTCAGCCTTGCGCTGGGCTTCCTCATCTGCCTCGAGCAGCGCCGCTTCGGCGGCTTTCTGCTGGGCGGCTTCGTCAGCCTTGCGCTGGGCAGCTTCTTCCGCCGCCTCCTTCTGTTGGCGCCTGAAGTCCATCACTTTGAAGGCATGGGCACGCCCGTCAGCTACGATCTGGGCGACCAACTCGTCTCGGGCGCGTTTTTCTTCGGCGCGCAGCTGATCTTCTGCTTCGATGCGCTTGCGCTCTTCTTCCTCGCGCTGACGACGCACTTCTTCTTCTGCCTTACGCTGGGCTTCGGCCTTCTCACGTTTCTCGCGGTTCTCCGCCGCTTTCTGCTGCTCGATCTTCCGCGCCTCTTCGAGCTTGGAGTCATGCAACTGTTTGCGCGAGTGGCGTTTTCGTTGCCTGTTCTCGGCGCGTTTCTTCTTCTCTTGCTCCGCTTCCTTCCGGGCCAGCTTGCGCTGTTTTTCGCTCTCGCGCCGGGCTTTCTTGGCAGCTTCTTTGGACGCGCCGGTGGCCTCTTCCGGCTGGGGTTTTTCCTCGGGCTCGGGCGCCTTCTCGTCCTCCTTGGGCTCTGCAGCGGCCTCGGGGGCGGTGGCAACGCCCAGCTTGTCGAGCAGCTCATGCCAGCGAGCATGCAACGAGGCATCGAGCTTGCGGTCGATGGTTGCTCTCTGCCGTGCCATGGCCGTGCGACCCTTCGCCTGCGCAGCAGGAGTGAAGGATGAGAACTCGCCGGCATAGGCCTCTGCGGTGCTGAGAAAGCCTTTCTGGTCCTCCGGACTTGCGCTCTCCCAGAGGTTGTCGCAGGCGCTCATCAGTTTCTTGGTCTTGAATCCCTGGAATAGCGTCTTGAGCCAACTCATCCGCGGGTACTCCGTGCAGGTCGTGGAAGCCGGAAAAGCTGCAGATCATAAGGCTTCAGTGGCACGAGAACAAGCTTTTCGCGACCGGGCCACGCTGGACAACGCCTGGCTGCACGATGCGGCGGGATGTCGGTTCACATGAAGCCCCGACATGGTATGATGCGGGCTGGCTCCAGTAGTGTATCGACGCTGGAGAATCGTAGATCTCGGAGCAACACTTGGCCTCTGACGCGCCATCGGGTCCGCCGCCATTGCCGGCCGAAGCTCCGACTTCGCTGCCGGGGGCGCGGCCGCCAGTTCCTCCTGCTCCCCCTCCTCTTCCCATCCAAGAGACGTCGAGCGGAAGCACCAGCGGCGCGACCGGGCCCAGCCTGGTTCGTGAGCGCAAGAAGAAGATCCGCCAGCTCGGCGAGTTCAAGATCTTGAAGAAACTCGGATCGGGCGGGATGGGTGCCGTCTACCTTGCAGAGCAGGTCTCACTGAAGCGCAGAGTCGCTCTGAAGGTGCTGCCGTCGAGCTTCTTGCGCAACCAGGAATTTGCTCAGCGTTTTGTGCGGGAAGCGCAGGCTGCGGCCGCGCTGGTTCACCCAAACGTGATCCAGGTCTTCACATTCGGTGTCGACGAAACGACCAGCCGCCCCTACTTCGCGATGGAATACGTACGCGGAGAAGACCTGACCAAGCTGATGAAGCGCAAGACACCCAGCTTCGGTGAGATCGTTGAGATCATGCTCGGGGTCGCGCGCGCCCTCGAGCATGCCTTTGAAGAGGGCATCATCCACCGGGATATCAAACCCGGCAACATCATGCTGGACCACAAAGGTCGCGTGAAGGTGCTCGACTTCGGGCTGGCAAAGCAACGCCATGCGGCGGGAAATCTGACCCAGACCGGCGTGATCATGGGCACGCCCGACTTCATGTCTCCTGAGCAGGGGGCGGGTGACAAGGTCGATGGGCGCACAGACCTGTACTCGTTGGGGATCGTGCTGTACCGCATGTTGGCGGGCTCGCTGCCCTTCCGGGCAGAGAGTCCTGCCTCGATGATCTTCTTGCACAGCTATGGGCAGCCCAAGAGCATTCGGATCGTGCGGGAGAACATCCCGCGGGCCTTCGAGGCGGTGATCGAACGCCTGATAGCCAAGGAGCCTAAGGACCGTTACGAGAATCCCAGCCAGCTGATCGAGGACCTCGTCGACCTGCGTGCTCATCTCGAGCGCCGAGAGTTGCTGGACGCGTTGCCCGAAGGGCCGCCAGTGTCTCCGATGACCTTCCATGAAGTGCGGGATACTTTGAGCGGCGGGCCTGCTGTCGAAGAGAGCGACGATTTCCTCTGCACCAGCGGTTCGAGCACGATCCGCGTGCGCGCACTGCTCGCACAGGAAGAGGGGTCTTCGGGGGGCGAGACGGAGTCCCTCGAGCAGATCGCCGAGCAGAGTCCACCTGCGCGTCGGCGCTCGCCCTTCGGGTTGTTCCTGGTCGGACTGCTGTTCGGCGTCCTGCTGTTGGCCATCGCGGTGTCGGTCGCATTGTTGAGCACGCAGGAAGGCCCGGCGTTGGACGCAATGCGGGCCTGGCTGGGGATGCAGACCAGCGGGCCGGAGCAGCCGGAGCAGCCGCCGGAACAGCCGGAGCAGCCGCCGGAACAGCCGGAGCAGCCGCCGGAACAGCCGCCGGAGCAGCCGCAGCAGCCGGAGCAGCCGGAGCAGCCGGAGCAGCCGCCGGAACAGCCGGAACAACCGCCGGAGCAGCCGGAGCAGCCGCCGGAGCAGCCGCCGGAGCAACCATCACAGACAAACCCCCGTTTGCAGGCGAGCGGGCCGAGGCCGATCGCGCAGCCGACACCCAGTGCGCTTCCTCTTCAACTAAGCCTCGGAAGCGCCCTGCCCACAGCGACGTACGAAGCATCGTTCTCTCTCGTCGTCTATGCGGATCGTAGCCTGGTCTGGCTCAAAGTAGGCGGCGACGAGCTGTTCGAGTTCAACCCGGGGGAGTACCTGCACCAGTGGGAGCTGCGCCCGGGACCCAACCAGCTCACCCTCGAAGCGCTCGCTCACGACGGTCAAGAGACCCGGCGCACGCTCTCGCTCGAGCGCCTGGTGGCGTCCGAGGGCTTCCAAAGCATCGAACCGGGGCATACCCGCTGGCTCGCCGAGCGCCGCGTCACGGTGCGCCTGCAGCTCGACCCCGCGCCGGAGCTTGCGGGACACCAGCAGCTGGTCCTCGACATCGAAGCGCTCGACGACGCCGCACTTGACCGCATGCTCGAGGCAGGCGGCAACCTTGCACAGACGGGGCCAGGCATATTCGAGGGCGAGGTCACGCTCGAGCCGGGCAGCAACGTCTTCTTGCTGCAGATCAAACGCGCCGACGGCAGTATGAGCCCCTCACAGAAGGTCGAATATCTTCTGGATACCCTGGCACCCGAGGTGGTTTGGAATTTCCCCCACAGCGCACTGCATGGGAAGACGCTGCTGACGCGTCACGCCTTCGTCGAGGTCCAGGTCGAGGCCGACGACCAGTCTCCGTGCCAGCTGCGCGCCGACGGCTTGATCGTGCCGTTGTTCGCGGGGCGGGCAGGTCTGCGCCTGCCGCTACGCTCCGGGCAGAACAACCTGAGCCTTGAGGTGGTGGACGCCGCCGGAAACATCAGCAGCCGGACGCTTGAGGTGGTCCGTGACAACGAGCTGCCAGGGTTGGTCGAGATCGAGCTCGTTCGCGAAGCGGATGGGCTGCGCGTGCGGGGAACGGCCTCTGAGCCGTTGACTTCGGCCGTGCTCGAGGCAGCCGATGGCGAGCCAGGGCTCGCGGGCGCACAATTCGACTTCAGCTTGCCCGCCGACGTATCTTTCCCGCTGCTACTGGAGCTGCAAGACCTTGCAGGCAACCGTGTGCAGCTGGATCTCGAGCTGAATCTGGAGGACGGCCTTGACTGACAAGCTGGGGGGGCTCCGCTCAGAGCCCAAGAAGGCCGAAGACTTTGAAGCAGCCTTTCTCGAGTGGCGGCGGCGCGCGTACCGGCCCGCCACACAGGTGTTCATCGAGCAGTCTGAACGTGAAGCCGATGGCCTGCTGAAGACATTCTTCGAGCAGCGTTTTTTCTCGAAGCACCTTCTGCGAGCTGTCAGCCGTGGCAAGACCCAGGTCGGCAACGCATACCTCAGCGCCCAACCCGGTGAGCGCTTGATCTTCGGTGGCACCCTCGAGCACGAACAGGCGACCCTGGGCAGTTTTCAGGTGCTGTTCGAGCGGCTTGGCGGGGGCTCTTTCAAGGTCCACTGCCCGCTTCACCAGATCACGCCCTCCAAACAGGGAGAGGAGGTGCTCGCCCAGTTTCTGCTCGGGCTGGCGCTGACAGCTCCCCAGATCGGAGCCACAGAGTGCCGTGTGCTGGCCCATGGCTCCAGCCGCCATCTGCTGAGCCAGATGGGATTCGATTTTGCGGATGAACAGCAGCGAGAAGGGACCAGCACCCAGCTGCAGGCTCTGATGGAGCACTTCAATCTCGGCCAGCCGCCGCCCCTGCACACCGCCTCAGAGCTCGGCCGGCTCGAGATCTCCGGACGGTTGCCCAGCGCTTACAGGCTCTGGGCTGTGAGTCTGCTCCGGCGCCTGGGCTACGAAATGGATGACCGCCAGGTGCGGGTCGAGGGACGTCAGTTTGGCCGGATGCTGTTCTTGTCGCGCGAGCCCTGGTGGGGCATCCTCTCCGGCGAGCAGCTTCGTGGCGTGGACCGTCCTTCTCAGGTGGGCAACCGCGGAAGCCCTGTGGTCAGCAGTCCGACCCCGGTCGATCTGCAGGCCCACCTCAAGAATCTGGAAACGCGGGTGCGGGCGCTGACCAACACCGTGCTCTCTCCGTTGGTGCCTCTGATCGAGACAGCCTCTCCTGAGACTCCGCTCTCCAGCACCGTGCTCGCCGCGGCGATCGAAGAGGGAGAGCCCTATCAGCGGCGCCTGGAGAGACTGCGGACGGAATTCCGTCGCCTCCCCAAGGGGGTTCCAGAGAGTGCGCTTGCAGCAACCCGCAAGGTGCTGGCCCGTTGGGGAATCCTTCGCCATCACCGCTCGGAGTTTTTGCAGCGCGTGGCCTTGAACCTCTGAAGAAGCGCCGGATTTGCAGTGCCAACCAGGCCCTGTCTAACAACTCTCAGCTCGTCCGGCTTGTGGTGGGCTCGCCAGCCCTTCGTCCTCGTCATCACCGCTACGAGTAGGGCCTCTTCCTCGATCCTCGATCTGGCGGCCCAGCACGGCGCCGGAGGTCGGATTTCTCAGACAGTCCCTGGCAAAATCACTGGAGATCGACGACGTTCATCGCTAAGATCGGTCGGATTCTCTTGAAATGCCGGTCTGCTTCCAAAAACCGCGAGGCTGTTGATCGCGCCTCGCTCAAGACCCACGGGAAGTCGAGGCTGTAAAACGCCCGGGTCAGGGGCCAATTCTCCCGCATGGAAGAGCCACTCCGCTCATTAATTCTGTCTCACCCGGAGATCGATGGCCGCAGCTTCGACATGCTGCTTTCAGAGATTCTCGAAAAGGTGCCGCAGTATTCGAAAGAGTGGACACTGCTGGCGGCCGACGACCTCGGCATCGGCATGTGTGCCTCGAGTGGGCAGATGGTCATGTCCATCCTCGAGCGTCTCAATCGCTTCCCCGAGAAGGTCTTTGTCGCGCTGCTCGAGGTGATCGGCATGCGCCTGCAGCCGCCCCGGCCCGCAGAGACCCTGCTGAGCTTCCGGATGACCCTGGGCCGCAATGACGGCGTCTGGCTGCCTCGCGGCGTGCGGGTCGCCCGCGAATACAAGCGCGATGACAGGCAGAAACTGAACGGGGCCCGCTTCACCGGCTACACCGACAACGATGAGATGGTCAGCTTCGAGACCACCGAGAGCATCTTCATCTCGCATGTCAAGCCGCGCAGCCTCTATGGCCGCAAGGGCTACATGTACGCCGATTACAGCCGCAAGGTGATTCCCAAGCCGGTCGCACCCGGCAAGATCGAACCGCCCTTCAACCCCCCGGGATTCACGCCGTTCCAGGGTATGCAGCCGATCCATGATGACCTCTATCTGATCGACGAGCGCTTCGAGGCGCTGAGCCGCAAGGGCAGCGTGCAGATCACCTTCAACTTCCCCTTCGCACGCGACCTCGACATGCGCAAGCTGATGGTGTGGGAGTACTTCTACAAGGAGCACAAGTACTCCCAGACGGGACAGTGGGAGCTGCTCGCGGCCCAATCACTGCCTGCCGAGGAAGAGCTCGGTCCCAACCTGCGCAGCATCTTGATCGAGGGGCCGCTCGAGCGCTGCAGCCCGGTGCCCTTCGCGAAGAAGGAAGACCTCTGGGCGTTCCGGCTCCGGCTCAAGGGCAAGCTCGAATTCGTCCGTGAGTCGCGGTTGGAGTCGGTCAAGATCAGCTTGTTGTCGCCCAAAAAGGGAGTGCGCCCGCATTGCCTGTCGAACCTGGGGATGGGGCTCTACGCGCCGATCGACCAGGGCCAGAACTTCCAGCCCATCGGCAGCAACCCGCAGCCCGACCACTCCTTCATGTTCGCCTGCGATGAAGTCTTCCAGCACGAAAAGGCGATGATCAAGATCCACTGCGAGATCTCTGATCCCGAGACCATTTCCCCCGCGCTGCCCAGCCATGACCTGGTCCTGGCCTGGGAGTTCTGGAACGGCGAAGAGTGGGAAGAGCTCAGCCGCACCACGCCGACGGGAACCCGCCGCAACATCCGGCATCCGTCCTTCCTCGATGAGACGCTCTGTTTCACGCGCAGCGGCAAGGTCGAGTTCGTGCGTCCCGACAACATGGAGCGTCGTGCCATCCGCTCCGACCCGAAGTTCTGGCTGCGGGTGCGGCTGCACGCGGGGAACTACGGCAAGCCCGGCGAGTACGTAATGGAAGGCTTGCAGCCGGTCTGGCGCGAGCAGCATCCGGTGACTCCCCCGAGCCTGCGCCGGGTCTCGGTCCACTTCGTGCAGTTCGGCACGCCGATCCAGATGGTGCGGCGGCGGGTCAACTTCCGCTACGAAGAGCTGACTCCTGCGTTGCTCGAGGCCAGCGAGACGATCCTGCCGTTCCCGCCCCCCAGCGATGCACCTCCAACGCTCTTCCTCGGCTTGCACGGTGACGTGCCGTCGGAGCGGATGCACATTTTCATCAAGCTTTCGGAGTCTTTCCAGGTTCTGGGCAAGACGCTCGAGAGTGCTCCCGAAGAGGACCTCGAGGTCGCGTTCGCCGATGCTACGGCGACCCAGACCGTCACCTGGCAGTACTGGAACGGCGAGAGTTGGGGAAACCTGCTGCCGATGGATGGCACCAAGCACATGACCGAGACGGGTTTTGTGCAATTCATGGCGCCGGACGACCTGCAACCGAGCGATGAATTCGGTGAGCATCTGAGTTGGTTGCGCATTGTCTACCGCGCGCTACCGGGCGTTCCTCTCAAGGTGCACGACGTCATGGATCTGCGCATGAATGTCGTGCCCGCGGTCGCCGCGACGATGCACGAAGGCGTGGTGCTCGGTTCTTCGGACGGCACGCCCCGCCAGATTTTCAGCTTCGGTCACAATCCGGTCTTGCCTCCCCTCGCGATCTATGTGCGCGAGCCGACGGCGCCCAGCCATATCGGCAGGGTCGCGATCCTGCGCGAAGAGGGCGAAGACACCATCGAGCAGATCCGCAACGACAAGGGCGAGGTGATCGAGACCTGGGTGCGTTGGCACGAGGTATCTGACTTCTTTGAGGCGATGCCGTGGAACAGGCACTTCGTGGTCGACTACCTGGCCGGGACTGTCAGTTTCGGCGATGGCAACCGGGGCATGATTCCGCCCCGCGACAACGACAACGTGGTTGCGCGGCGCTTCCGGACCGGGGGCGGCGCCAGCGGGAATGTTCCCAAGAACACACTCAACCAGTTGAAGCAGTCGCTCGCCTATATCCAGCAGGTGTTCAATCCCTTCGCGGCTGTTGGTGGGCTGGAGACCGAAGATCTCGACGTCGTCAAGCTGCGCGGTCCGAGCTTGATCAAGAACCGCAACCGCGCGGTCACCGCAGACGACTTCGAGGCGTTGGCTCTGGATGCGTTCGGGGGCATCGCCCGCGCCAACGCCTTCATAGACCACCGCAAGCCCGGTGAGGTCCGGTTGCTGATCGTGCCGCGCCCGCTCGACGAAGAGGGGCGCTCCGACGAGATCGCACGTCCCGAGCCCAGTCCCGAGCTGCTCAAGCGGGTGCAGGCCTACCTCGACGCACGTTGCCAGAAGACAGTCAAGCTGATCGTGGGCCGGCCCGCCTACGTTCCGGTTTCGATTGGCCTCGAGATCCTGCTGAAGAAGGGCGCGATGAAGCTCGAGATCCTCAAGCAGGAGATCGAGCAACGCATCCGCTATCTGTTGCACCCGATCGTTGGCGGCGGCGGCAATGGCTGGCCTTTCGGCCGGGATCTGTTGCCGAACGACATCTACAAGGCGATCGCGCCGATCCCCTCCATCGACCACATTGTCGGGCTGCGGCTGCGCAACGAGGAGGTGCGCCGCACCGAGACCCGCATCCGGGTGCTCGACCATGAGTTGATCGACATTGTCAAGGTCGATGTGCGCGAAGTGATGCGCTGACGGCCCATCTCCCGCTTGAAAGATGTTCGCCATGCACAGATGCTACACTGTGTAGGACGTGTAGGACAACTGCTAGCGCGGTCGCGTGCTGACGGAGGAGGGGACATGATGCGCACCCAGAAGGCCGTGACTCTGATCGAGCTTCTCATCGCGATGGTGGTGCTCGCGATCCTCTCCGTGACGGTGTTTGTCAGCCTGGCTGGCTCGACTGATGAGGCCAGCAACGCGCAGCTCATGTCCCTGCAGGCGCAAATGCAGGCCGAGCTCGATCTCGCCTATGCACGCTCGGTGCAGCAATCAGAGAACGCCTGGCTCGAGCTTGAGCGCGATGCCGAATGGGCCCAGGCCTTTCCGAGTAAGCAGTCTTACGCGCGCGGGGCAACCGAGCCGGCGGCCCGCTCCGCCAAGGGCAGCCAACCGATCCCTCCCGCCAGCGATCCGCCAGACCTGCAGCTGCTCGAGACCATCTACCTCAACGTGCAGCCGCTCGATACCAAGTATCCCGAGCACGGCCTGTGCGCGGTCTACACGTCCAACGGCCTGCGGGCGCTCGTGTTGGGCAAAGACCATCCGGAGATCCTGAAGACCCAGGCAGACAACACCGAGAACATCCTGGTCGCGATCGACATCTCCACTGTGATGAGCAGTGCGGGCACGTTCCTGAGCGGTTTCGGTACCGTGCCGGATCCTGTGCCGATGGGGCTGAGCCCGGACGTCGACGACTGGCTGTTGCTGAGGATCGCTCGCACCGGGCCAGGCAATCTCGCCTTGCGGACGATGGCGCTCGGCGATGGCAGCACCAGCTTCGACGCCTATTTCCTGGAGGCTGCCAAGAACGTCTCCCCGCTCGACTACGCGATCTTCGCGACGCTGCTGGGAGCCGCCGGTATCCAAGCTCCCAAGCGCGGTGCTGAGGGCGCGCAGGTGCAGGTCGGCGAGGACGCGGACTTCCTCGGCTTCCTTGAAGCGGCCGGAGAGTGGCAGCGGCGCGGTATCTATTTCAACACGGGCAGCCTGATCGAGAGCGCCGACGGCAACGACTTCGGGATGGGCAGTCTGTACGACCTCGGCCAGGTGTTCGAGGACGCCTCGTTCATGGAGATGTTCTCGCAGATCTTCCTCAACCTCGACGACGGTGACCGGCAGCTGAGCATGGAGGAGCTGGGTTTCTCCCTGTCGACAAGCACCGAGCAAGGTTACGACGACAAGAACAACCCTGTCAGCGTCACCGTGGCCACCGTGCATGACTTCTACGGCAACGTCATCACGCAGGCGATCACTACGCCCCAGAGTTGGGGCAGCCAGACAGTCGAGACATTCTACTCGACCATCGATCAGAGCCACCCGCTCGGCGAGGTCGTCTACCAGTACGACAATCAGGGGCGCCTGATCGGTCGCGTCAAGAACCTGTTTGATCCGCTGACCCAGGAAGAGCTGTTGGACAACAGCTATTCGGCGACCTATCACGGCAAGGGCGCACAACCGGCGAGCGAGATCTACGAGAGCGTGCGCGCCGACGGAAGCAGGAATTTCTCTGAACAGACGTTCGACAGTCAGGGGAACGAGCTGAGCCGGATCAGCGAAGATGTAGAGGCTGACGGCAGCCGGCGCCGGAATGAGCACCTGTACAACCCCGCGCTGAACAGTGCCTACACGGGGGATGGACGGGTCCATATCTACGACCAGATGTGGGACCAGAACGGCGACCTCTACTACCAGTACCTGCAGGAATACGAGCCTGACACCGGAGTGCCGGAGTACTACCGTTTCTTCAGCCTGCAGAATGCCGACGGCGACCCGGAGTACGTGCTCCAGGAAAACCGCTACGATGTGCCGTTTGACGCGAGCGCGAGCGTTCCGAGTGGCTTCGCCTGGCTGGGCGAGGCAACGCAGTTCAGCTCGGATTGGAGGACATCACAATTCACCGAGGGCGCTCTGATGGATCTCGCCGTCGACACAACGGCTGCTGGGGGATCGGAATACACCGCGCTGAGTGACACCGAGGTCTCGGTCTTGACCAACCATTTCGGCGGCGAGCCGGTCTGGCGTGAGCGTACGATCACCGAACAGCGCCTCGATGGAGATCAGTTCACCTACGGCGAGTCGATGCGCTGGGAGAGTCACTACTACCCGTTGCAGGCCGATGGGCTGACGCCCGACACGACGCGCCGGGTCACCGTCACCACCCAGTTCCGGGAGGAGTTCTTCGGCAACTCCTACGTCGATCCGGGCCTGGGCTGGAATGGGGGCGGGATGTACGAGCTGTACAGCTACGAAGAGGTCGATCCGGTCAGCGGTGCGTTCGTCACGACCGACGCCTTCATGCAATACGCCGAAGCCGATGGCACGCAGCATACCTACCAGCAATTTCCCGTCAGCGAGGGATCGGCCCACGAGAGCTACAACCAGACGCTGGCGCCAGGCTGGTACGAGTACGATGCCCGGACCAGAGGCTGGGTGCGGCAGGATGGCAAGAGGGGAGAGCGGCGCGGAGGCACCAGGCGCTAAGCAGCGGGCTGCCACGAAAGATGCAGGCTTCTCCCGGCTGGCGGGAGCAGCCTGTTTGCGATGGGGCTGGAGCCGTGCGGGCTGCGCAGCCGTGGAAGGGCCAAAGTCTGCGGCAATCAATGTCTGTTGTTATGGTATTGATAGTTCGTCTCCGATCGAGAAGGAGCAGCTTTGGTAGATCTCCCCTGCCCTCCGCCAGCGCACGATGCAATGTATCGCCAGTTGGTCGATGGCGCCGACAACGGCGTGGTGGTGCTCAACGCTGAGGGGCAGGTGCTGTACGCGAACCCCGCGAGCACGAGAATGCTCGGCCCGCTGGGGGCCGAGGTCTTGCAGACGATCCCCGATAGTTCATCCGCTGTGGAGCTGGCCATTCTCGATGGCCTGGGGCGAGCCGGTGGCGTGGGTGCACTGCGTATCGTTCCGATTCGATGGCAATCGAAGCCGGCGCGGCTTGCCACGATCCACGATGTCAGCGCGCGGGTCGCCTGCGAGCACAAGCTCTCGGAGGACCTGGCCGACGTCCGTCGAGACCTCGATGACCTGTCCTTCGTCGTGTCGCATGACCTCAAGGGCCCGTTGCGCGGAGTGAGCAGACTTGCCCAGTGGATCGTGCAGGACCTCGGGAAACTCGAGCTCAAGGGCAGCATCGGCGCAGAGATCCGCGAAAACCTGGGCCTGCTGGTCAGCCGGGTGGACCGCATGCATGGGTACCTGGCAAGCATTATTGCCTACTTTCGGGTGGAGTCGGCCGAGGGCAAGCAGGAGGACATCGACGTCCGCGCTCTGCTCGAGTCGATCGTGCCCATGCTGAACGCACCGGAAGGGTTTGCCATCGAGATTCTCGGTGATATCCCGCATCTGTTTGGCGAGCAGGCTCCCATCGAGCTGCTGTTCATGCATCTTCTCAGCAACGCCGTCAAGCACCACCACAACCACGCGCAGGGCCGTGTGGTGGTGCGCGCGCGCACCGATGGCGAGCGCGTCGAGTACGATATCTGTGACAACGGACCCGGCATTCCCGAAGAATTCCGAGAACGTGTGTTCCGGGTGTTCCAGACGTTGAAGTCCCGCGACCGCGTCGAGGGCGCAGGGATCGGCCTGGCGATCGTGAAGAAGCTGCTCAACTCTGTAGGAGGCACGATCGCGTTCCGCGATCACGGCGAAGAGCCGGGGATAAGTCTCCGCGTGTCCTTGCCCCGCAACTTGCGGCGCCGCACGACGGGACGTCTGACCTCGCCGCGCCGCTCGCCGATGCCCTTTCCCCGACCCGTGCCCTGAGCCAGGCGGGGCTCGCCTGGGCTTGGTTTGTGGCCGGCAAGCGCCGTCGCTGACGAGCTTGGTTTGTGTGCAGCGCTGAGCTTGTGCCCCAGGGAAGGCTGCGGTATGGTCGCGTGCAATCCCCGAGCGATCCTCGGGTCTCGAGACCGTCTATGCTCGAAGAGCTGCTGCCCCACCGACCTCCTTTCTTGATGCTGGCCTCGCTTCGCGAATCCGGGCCAGAGCGTGGCGTCGGCGTTCAGAGTTTTCCCGCAGGAAGCTGTGGTTGCGGGCCCCAGGGCCCTTTGCCCGAAGCGCTGATCGAGGCGGCCGCGCAGACCATGGCGGCGTTGATGGGGGCTGCCGCGCGGTGTGCCGGGACCGCGCCCGGCCACGGGCTGCTGGTCGGCGTCAAGGGTTTCCGCTTCTTCCGCCAGGCCGTCTGTGACGTCGAGCTGCAGATCGAGATTGAAGTCCTCCGGCGGCTGGGACCTCTCTGCCTGGCGCGCACCGAGATCCGCCAACAAGGCAAGCGCGTGGCCCAGGGCAGTCTGAAGTTCTATGTCGAGGGAGCCTCGGGATGAGGAGGAAGCGGCAAGGTCCGTATCTCGAGCATCGCACACAAGTACGGGTGCGCTTCCAAGAAGTCGACGCCCTGCGGGTTGTGTGGCACGGGCATTACCTGAGCTACTTCGAGGACGCGCGCGAGGCTTTTGGGGAACGCTTCGGCTTCCGCTACCAGGACTTCCTCGCCGCAGGGCTGTTGGCACCCGTGGTCGAGACCCAATGCCGGTACTTCCTGCCGGCGCGTCATGGCGACACACTTGAGATCTGCGCCCGTTTGTACCCCTGCGAAGCGGCGCGTATCGAATTCGGCTACCACGTGCGGCGTTCGCACGCTGATCTGCTCGCAGAAGGTCGCAGCGTGCAGGTCTTTACGGACCTCGACTGGAGCCTGTGCCTGACTCTGCCTGAGCTGGCGCGGCGTTTCTACCAACGCTGGCAAGGCGCCCTGGTGGTGCCTGATGCCTGAAGCTTCCGCAGTCAGGATCGTGGCGAGCGATGTGATCACCGCCCTGGGCGTGGGGGTCGAGCAGACCTGGCAGGGTCTGCTGGCGGGTGAGAGTGGTATCGGCCGCCTGGGCGGAGAGCCACGTACGCCGCTGGCGGCCTGGCTGCCGGCCAAGCTTGAGCTCGAGGCAGAGAGGGGCAGCCGGGTGCGGACATGGGCCCTGGCGACGACCCGCCGCGCCCTGGAGGGCCTCGGTCCGCCGCGCGGACAGACCGGCCTGGTGCTGGCGAGCACGAAGGCAGCGATTGGTGGGCTCGAGCAGCTGCGGCAGGGCGGAGATCCTCCAGACTTGCTGCCTTCGCAGCTCTGCGCGGCGCTCGCCGCGGCGCTGCAGATCGACGGGCCGAGGTTGGTGGTGTCGTCGGCCTGTTCCTCGGGACTGTCGGCGGTGGTGCAGGCCGCTCGCCTGCTGCTGCGGGGCCAGGCCGCACGGATGTTGGTGGTGGGGGTCGATCAGGTCAGCCCGTTCGTGCTCGCGGGCTTTCGTTGCCTCCGTGCCCTGAGTGACCAGCCCTGCCGGCCTTTCGATGCCGAGCGCGACGGCCTGAGCCTGGGGGAAGGGGCGGGTGCACTGGTGCTCGAGCGGGCGGAGACGGGCCTGGCTCGTGTGATGGGCTGGGGCTTGAGCAGCGATGCCGAGCATATCACCGGGCCCTCACCCAGCGGCGAGGGGCTGAAGCGGGCATTCGATGCGGCGCTGGCTGCCGCGGGCTGGAAGCCCCGGCAGGTCGAGGCCATCAACGCGCACGGCACGGCCACATTGAAGAACGATGCGATGGAGGCGCTGGCCATCGCCAGCCGCTTCGAGCACCGGCCCCCGGTCTTCGCCCTGAAGGGCTCCCTGGGCCACACGCTGGGTGCCGCGGGCGTCATCGAAGCGGCGCTGTGCGCGCGGGCTCTGCGAGCCCAGATCCTGCCAGGAAGTGTTGGTTTCAGCGAGCTCGGAGTTCCGCGACCGCTGCGTGTCTTGCGTCAGCCGCTGCGCGTGCCGGGGTTGCGGCGCATACTCTCGGTCAAGTGCGGTTTCGGCGGCTTGAATGCCGTTGTGGCCCTGCAGGCGGATCCGCCATGTCCGACGTGAAGCTCGAAGCTTTCTCCTATCTTGCAGGCCGCGACTTCGGCACGCTGGCCGGCAGCCGGCGCCGTCCGGAAGGGCGTCTGCGCTGGAAACAGATCGGGAGCGGTAGCTTCCCACGCTTCGGAAGGCTCGATCCCCTGAGTCGCTGGTCTCTGGCGTGTGTCGAGTTGCTCGATCTGGCGCGCCCGCTGCCGGATTCCCAGGCAGCCAGGACGGCGGTCGTGCTGGGCAGTGAGATCGGCTGTCTCAGCGCCGATCTGGACTTCCTCGCGAGCCTCGATCCGCCAGAGATGGCCAGCCCCACCGCCTTCACCTATACGCTCCCGAGCCAGGCAGCGGGGGAGATCGCGGTGCGCTGGCGCATCCAGGGGGAGGTCAGCTGTTTGATGGGCGGGCCGGAGAGCGGCCTCCTGGCGCTCTGGGAAGGCGTCCAGTTGGTCGCCGAGGGCAGCGTCGACGCTGCCTTGTGTGTAGCCTGCGAGGCGGTGTCGGCTCGTGATCGGGAGGCGGCCCTCAGATGGACCGGCCTGCAGGTGAATGAGGCGCGCGCCTTTCTCGTCTCGAACAAGCCCGGTGGTCAGGTCCGGATTGCGTTGGGCGAGGGTCCTCTACCGGAGGACGGACCCGCTGAGCGCGGACCCCCTCTCGAGGCGCTACAGGCTTTCCTGACGGCGGTTCCTGCGGGAGGCGCGGGCGAGAAGTCCCTGTCGTTGGCGGCGCCGTCTATGCTACACTGCGAGGCTTGGTTGAGGTTTTGCAAAACGCAACAGGAACATTCCCATGGAATTGGTTGAGCAGCTCAAGCTCCAGATCATCGAAGCTTTGAACCTCGAAGACATCGAAGCGGACGAGATCGATCCTGCAGAACCCCTGTTTGTCGAAGGGCTGGGGCTCGATTCCATCGATGCGCTCGAGCTGGTCGTGATGCTCGAAAAACACTATGGCATCAAGATCACAGAGATGGAGGTCGGCAAGCAGGCCTTCCGCTCTCTCAACGCGCTGACCGCCTTCATCCAGGAGCAGAGGTGCCCCACCCAAGGATCGTGATCAGCGGCATGGGCATGGTCTCGGCCCTGGGCTGGGATCCCGCCATCACCTGGCAGGCGCTGCTGCGCGAACAGAGCGGGCTCGGCCCGCTGCGTCTTTTTTCCTCCCCAGAATGCGGTGGCTTCCCGGTTGCCGAGGTGCAGGGCGATCCGCACGAGCGCACCGGTCTGCGGCGGGGGTCGCGCAGCGATGCACTGGCTCTGTGGGCGGCCCGCCAGGCATTCGAGAGCTCAGGGCTGGCGGCCTCGGAGTGCGCGGGCGGGGGCTGCGTGCTCGGGGCTTCGACGGGGGGAATGCTCGACTCCGAGGCGTTTCTGCTCTCGTTGCCTGACGGTTCGCCAGACTTCGAAGTCTTGCGTCATCATGAGCCCTGCAGCTCTGCCGAGACCATTGCGCGTGCTCTGCGCCTGGGGGGTCCACGAGCGACGGTTTCGACCGCCTGCGCATCAGGGGCGATGGCCATCGCTCTGGGCTGCGATCTGATCCGGAGTGGGCGTGCGTCCTGGGTCCTGGCGGGCGGGGTCGACTCGCTGACGCGGCTGACCTTGAACGGCTTCTGCTCGCTGCTGGCCGTGGCGCGCGACGGCTGCCGGCCCTTCGATAGCGAGCGCCAGGGCATGAGCCTGGGGGAAGGCGCGGCGATGCTCCTGCTCGAAGACGCCCAGGCGGCGCAGAGGCGGAGAGCACCCGTGCTCGCCGAGCTGCTCGGTTACGCCCAGACCTGTGACGCGCACCACGCCACGGCTCCGGATCCCCAAGGCCGGGGAGTGCTCGAGGCGATGCGGGCGGCCCTTGAGGCGGCCGGAATCGAGCCGTCGGCGGTCGGCTACATCAATGCCCACGGCACAGGCACCCGAGACAACGATCCGGCCGAGGCGTGTGCGGTCCGCACGCTGTTCGGCCCGCAGACTCCGCCGTTGAGCTCAACCAAGCGCTTCTTCGGCCACACTCTTGCAGCTGCGGGGGCGATCGAGGCGGTGGTGTGCGTGCTGGCACTGCAACACCAACAGCTGCCGGGCAACCTGGGGCTGCGTGAGGTCGATCCTGCCATCGGCCTGGAACCTTTGCGAAAGAGCCAACCCGCTGACTTGCGTGTGGCCCTGAGCAATTCCCTGGGGTTCGGGGGCTCGAACTGCTCGCTGGTCCTGGGGCTCCCCAACGGAGGTCTGTGATGCTGCTCCGTGTTTTGGTCTGTGCTTGCCTGTGTGCGTCGCTTGCCGAGGGGCAACAGCCCGAAGAGCCTCTGGACGCCGCCGGACTGCAGGGCTTGCTCGATCAGGTTGAGGAGGCGCTCGGCGGCATCCGTACGTTGCGCACCGATTTCGTGCAGGAAAAGCACCTGATGATGTTCGACGAGGTTGTGCGCTCCGAAGGAGTGTGCGTCTTCGAGCGGCCCGACCGCGTGCGTTTCGAGATCACCAGCCCATTCCAGTCTCTGTTGCTCAGTGCCGATGGCCGGGCCGCCAAGTACGAACGGCTCGACGGCCGCTGGCAGCGTCTCGAGTTGCCGCATCCCGACGCCGTGCTCGCGGTGACGCGCCAGATCGCGGCCTGGATGGGCGGCGACTTCCAGCAGCAGCAGGAGCTCTATCAGCTGTCGGGGTTTGCCGGAGAGCAACCCCGGCTGGTGCTGGTGCCACGCGCCGAGGGACTGCGCAAACGTCTGAGCGCGATCGAGGTGCTGTTCGACGCGGAATTGCAGCGCATAGAACAGGTGATTCTGCGCGAGCCTGGCGACGACTTCACGCGCTTGAGCTTCGGCGCTGAGGTCCGCGATGCGCCGCTGGACGGTGCGCTGTTCGACACCTCCCGGGCGACTCCAGCTATGCTCGATTGAGCCTTGAGAGGCCACTCCCACAGTTTCAACGGGCCCACGCGCGAGGAAGCATGCGATGCCTGACCCGACTGCACGTCCTCAGCCCTGGTGGGTTGCCGGCGACCTCGATGGATTCTTCGGACTGGCCGTCGACAACCTGATCCAGTTCATCCTGATCCTGACCCTATGCCGGGGTGTGCTGGGCTTCTCCGATGCGCTGATTCTGGGCAGCGTGCTCCCGGGGGCCGCGCTCTCGATCGTGTTTGGGAACCTGTTCTACGCCTGGCAGGCCCAGCGTCTGTCGGCGCGGACCGGCCGCCGCGACGTGACCGCTCTGCCCTACGGCATCAACACGGTCTCTCTGTTCGCCTACGTCTTCCTGGTCATGCTGCCGGTCAAGCTCGGTGCGGGGGAGCCCGTTCGGGTATCCTGAGGTGATCGTCCAGCTGGAGGTGCGTTTATGAGCGGGAACTGGTTCGAGGTTGGCGAAGCCGCGCTCCAAGCGGTGCTCGGCGACTACCTTGACGAGCGTCGCAGCGGGCTCGCGACGGAGATGGCTCTGTACCATCGAGGGCGCCCGCTTGAGGCGCTGCCGAGCGGCACGCCGAAGCTGTGCGTTCTGGTCCATGGCATGGCAGACACTGAGGCCTGCTGGACGTTTCCCGACCAGCAGGAGCTCGACTACGGCGGGCTGCTGGAGCGAGAGCACGGCCTGACGCCGCTGTACGTGCGCTACAACACCGGCTTGCCCATCGCGGACAACGGCCAGAAGCTGGCCGCGCTGTTGCAGTCGGTGGTCACGAGCTCTCCGCTTCCAGTCGCGGAGATCACGCTGATCGGGCACAGCCTGGGCGGGCTCGTCATCCGCAGCGCCTGCCATCACGACAAAGACGCAGCCTGGCTCGCGCTCGTGAAACGTGCCTTCTACCTCGGCTCGCCTCATTTGGGCTCGCCTTTGGAGAAGGCCGGGCGCGTGGTCTCGGGGGTGTTGCAGGCGATCGACGATCCGGTGGTGCAGCTGCTCGGTGAGCTGGCGGAAGTCCGCAGCGCGGCAGTCAAGAGCATGCGCCATGGGGCACTCCTCGAAAGCGGAGAGCCCGTGCTGCTCGACGAGCGCATCGACCACTACCTGGTGGCCGGAGCTCTGCCCGGGCCGCTCGCGAGTGTGCTCGGTGACGGGTTGGTCCGGGTCCCCAGCGCGACCGGGGCGCCGGGATCGGAAGAAAACCGGCAGGTCCAGCTGTTCCCTGGGCTGCACCACAGGGCTCTCGCTCGTGACCGCGACGTCTATGCCTGGATCTCGAGCCGTTGCGGCCCACCGAATCCGACGACTCCCACGGAGCCCCGGGTGGGAGCCGACCCCGCCGTCCGGCTCGACGCGTACTTTGCGCTGCTTCAGGATGCTGTAGACAAGAGTTCAACGGCTGTACAAACCGTGCATGAGGCGCTTGCGGCGCGCCCCTACAGCGTTCTTGAAGAGATTCCTCCCCTGAAGGCGGCGAGCCGGGCGGTGCGGTCGGTACACTTTGGGTTGATGCGCGGAACGTATGCGACGGTGCGGCTGGTGAACGATCTGCTTCGCGGGCTCTCGAGCCGGCATCCAGACGCCGATCGAGAACGCCACGGGCATATTGCTTGAGAGCTTGATCACCAGGGGATCGGGTCTGTAAGATACCATCGCATCCATGAGTAGGGTCCTGCCGTTGTCCGATCCCCAAGACTCCGGGCCGTATTCTCCCGCCGATGAGGTCACGGGCGAAACTGTCCGCATGCCCTACAAGCGCCCCCCTGGGGAAGAGAATTACAAGAGCGGTCAGAAGTACCGTGTGCGCATCAAGCGCGATCCCATCGAGGTCGAGTGGAGCATCGAAGCCGACGAGCAGCCCGGCCCTCCACTGCTGGAGTGCGAGATCGACAGCGAGGCGGATCTCGCACCGACTCTTGAAGTTGACGTGCAGCCCGACGACGGAGGCGAGCCCCAGCTGGAGGTCAGCTTCGACCTCGAAGACGACGAGCCTCCCGAGCTCGAGGTCGTTTTCTCGGTAGACGACTCCACCCCGGTGCTCGAGACCACGTTCGAGGCCGTTCCCCTGCCCAAAGACCACAGATCCTGAATGCTGCGTGAAGGAGGCAAACCATGCCCGGAAAATCGGTAGTGTCCGTCAAAATGGGCCAGCAGGTCCGCATCAAGCTGAAGCTGAAACTCGGTCGTGGCAGCAAGAAGGCCGAGACCTGCGACATGGTTTTCTTCACGGGCTCGGGCAAGGACAAGGCAGAGATCGACAAACAGACCGTGGCCATCGAGTCCAAAGAAGTCGACTTCGCCTGGACGGCCAAGGGACTACCAGAGGGCGAGCTGCATACGACGGTGGGGTTCGAAGCGCAGATCAAGGGCAAGAAGAAGGGCACATCGAGCGACTTCGGCACATTCCAGGTGTGGGCCAAAGAGATCAAGCTGAAGATCAACGACGAAGGTGGTCAGCCCCTGACCGACGCGCTCTTCCGTGTCAGCTACGCCGACATCGCCAAGGTGATGAAATACAGCCCCGATGAGGGCGGCGATAGCATGAGCATCGAGCTGGCCCGCTGCGAGAAGCCCGGCATCGAGATGGTCCCTCCGTTCGATCTGCTGGAATGGGTCAAGCCCGATGGGGTCGAGTGGGAGATCAAGGCCAAGAAGCTGCCCGCCAAGGCGGTCTTCCTGAGGCCGATGGTCGGCCCGGCGACCGAGCCACCAGACATCAAGTCCAAGCAGTACGTCAACCTTCCCGCAGGGGATGATGTCTACCATGGCAACGAGTTCACGGTCGCGATCGGCGCCGACCAGCCTCTTTCTGCACCGACCAGCGTCTATATCCACGTCCTCTTTTCGGCTGCGCCGGGCCTCGAGCGCAGCGAGCGCGACGACCCCATCAGTCGGCTGAAAGACGCCAACTGGGAGAATCCTGCGGGAACGGAGTTCAAGGGCGATGCCCTGTTGACGCATCACATCAAAAAGCCGGCGACCTTCAAGATCGAGCTGGGCCTGGCGGGAGGCGACGTCTGCACCATCAAGATCGGCTCGACCCCCGAGTGCAGGGACGGCACCATCGAGCTGACCAACTGGCGCAAGCTGCAGTATGACCTGCGCTATCCGGGTCCGGGTTTGAGCGACCTGGGGAAGTTGGGCAAGACAACCGCCGACTTCAGCCCGGATGTGTTCCAGAAGATGTCCAAGATCCTCGAGAAAGCGTTCATCGAGTACAGCAAGAGCTCTGAAGAGGCTTTCGAGGCCAATGCGTGGCCGGAGTTGTTGCCGGAATACGCGTGCTATCAGGGCGACTTCATCGGCAAGTCCAAGGGCAAGAAGCTGTTTGTGATGGAAGAGACGAGTCTCAAAGAGCTCGGGGAAAAACTGACCGAAGCCATCGATCCGCCGCAGAAGCCGTACTGTCATACGATCATTGTGGCCGACTATATCAACGAGACCCAGTCGGCCAAAGCCAACACAGTCTTCACGATGTCCAAGCCGAGCAAGACCGTGACGCTGCACAAGGACAAGTTTCAAGTGTTCCCGTTGGAGAACCGCTTCCACGGGGAGCGCGCACCGGGCATCCGAGAGATCGTCTACAAGCTCACCAAGCTGGATGGCAAAGCGGTGACGTCGGAGAACGACATCACCAGCAAGGGATTGAGCAAGTACTTCTTCGCCGGCGTCCGCCCCTATGAGCTGAGTGAGGACCGCGGGCAGCAGCTGAACAAGATGGCGGCGGCCGTCGAGTTCTTGTCGACCAACAAGATCAAGCTGACCATGACCGAGTGCTTCCAGGGAACCAAGCCGGCGGACGTTCTGCAACAGTATCCCAAGTCAGAGTTCACGGTGAGCATCGAGTACTACCGGCGCGAGAAAGAGAGCTGTGCGGGCATGAATTGGGGAAACGGGGGCTTGATGATGTTCCCCATCGTGCATGCCTCCAATTCGGTCCAGACCTGCATTGTGCATGAGCTGTGCCACGCGATCGATCTCGCCTATGGCACCCAGGGTGCCAGCGGCTTTACTGGTACTGGCAACGATAGCAAGGTGATTCCCGGGCTGCCGTTCCGCAAAGGCGTCGCCGATGGCGGCAATGCCTACAATGCGCATGGTCATGCCGGAGGCCATTGCGCCAAGGGGCTGAGTGCTTCCCTCAAGCGAGAGCCGGACTATAGCGCCGCCTTCACCCTCACCGGAGCGCGTTTGAATTTCGCCCCCAAGTGTCTCAACTGGGGGCAGGACCTGATGCGTTTCGGAGATCTGGGTTTATGCGAAGAGTGCACCGACACGATGCGTGCCCAGGACCTGCGGGACTTTTCAAAGTTCGACTGATCGAAGGAACAGAAACATGACCCACCTCGACCCTCAGTTGGGCGCAAGCGACGACGACTTCTTCACGTACGACTCGTTGCTCGATGCCACCGAAGCGGCGCGTCGGGCCATTCTGGAGAAGTGCCAGGAGAGCCTGGTGTTGGCGTGCCCGAGCTCTGTCAACATCAAAGAACGCGACGCAGCACCGGCCCTGGCCTACTACGCGGCCAGCCTCAAGGACATGCTGGGCTTCGACTTCCAAGAGGCCCTGCAGGTGACTGCGGTGCACCTCGAGAGCGGCCGCGTGACAGTGCGGCGTGCGATCACGAAGAAGGACAGGCCGCCGCTGCCTCCTTCGACCGATGACGAAGATCCCGGAGACGCATACACCTGCGAAACCGAAGGTTTCGACATGCGCCCGCCCCTGCAACTCGATTGGAACAAAGGGGGCAGTTACCTGGTCACGTTGCTGCTGCGCGACAAAACCAGTCAGCGCGTTACCGTGCGCCTCGACAAGGGGCCGGGGGCTTTCAAAGACCCGGAGGTCGCGGCCTTCCTCGAGTCGCTGCAGCCTCCACCGGCGCCGGTCTTCCCGGCTCTGCCTGAGGAGGACGATCCGGAGGCTCTGCCGCGTTATCAAGCAGGCGAACTGTCTCCAGAGCTGCCTTCAGAGGCAGGCATCGCGCTCACGGCGCAGCGCGTCGCGGTGGCAAGGGCCGGGCAACGGCTGCCCGTCCATGGCAGCTGGCGTTTGCCCATCACTGCCAAGAACCGGGTGCCTGCTCCCGATACCGAGCCGCCCAAGGATGCGACCTGGACGGAGCTGCCCGAGTACGGCGAACCGCGGCCTGCGGCGATCGTACCGATCAGTCTGGTGATCATCGGGACAGAGCTGGCCGGGCCCTTCAAGCTGGATCTACGCGTGCCGAGCTACGATGCGCTGGGCCCGGAAGCGACCGAAGCCAGCGGCAGCTTCACGGTCGATTTGTTGCCCAACCTGCCCGTGCCCCAGACGTACTTCCTCTACGCCTTCTCAGGGGAGCAGATGGCCGGACCCGTGACGCTGGCCACGGTTGCCGAAGGGGACCTGCCCTGAGACTTGTCAGCGCCGGCTTCCGGGCACAGAGATGACGGTGCGGAAGCCCACCGCATCGGTCCGCATGTTCGGGAAGAAGTGGCTGCGTGAGGCTGAACGGCAGGCACGCGCCTGGCTGTCCCAGCCCCCGCCACGCAGCAAGCGCGTCTCGCCCTTGTCTGGTCCGCAAGGCTGGCGCACGCTGGTCTGGGGATACCGGCCGTACCAGTCCCAACACCACTCCCAGACATTGCCGTGCATGTCGTGGAGGCCCCAGGGGTTGGGGGGGTACAGCATGACCTGGCTGGTCTCGCGTTGATCGAAGTTCGCATCGCCCGCCTGTAGCTTGCGGCCCGTGCTGTAGGGCGTCAGGGTTGTCGCCCGGCAAGCGTACTCCCACTCAGCCTCGGTCGGCAGCCGGTAGCCGGTGCGGTTGAAGCCGAGAAAACGTACCGTCTCTCCCTGGATCACATAGGCCGGCCGCAGCCCTTCCTTCTCGGACAGACGGTTGCAGTAGCGGATCGCGTCGAACCAGCTGACCTGCTCGATCGGGGCGCTCTTGCCCACACTCTTGAAGCGGGCAGGGTTGCTGCCCATCACCGCTTTGAACTCCGCCTGCGTCACGAGTGAGGCCTTCATGTAGAAAGCCTGCGCCAGCACCACTTTGTGCGCACATTCATCGTCCGCGCGGCCGGTCTCGAACGGGTCGGAGCCCATAACGAAGGTACCCGCGGGAATGTGGACCATCTTGAGCGCCACGACGACAGAAGACGACGAGCCCACACGGCTCGAGCTGCCGGTTGCTGGGGACTCTGGGGGAATCCACAGCGGCTGGGCGACTTCGACCGTGGGCTCGGGCCGGATCAGCTTCTCGAGCTCTCGGGCCAACTCGTGGCCGGTCTGGAAGCGCTCTTCCGGCTCATCGTTGACCAGCCGTTCGATGATGGCCTGCATGCGCGGAGTCAGGCTCTGCACCGCACCAGCTTCCCGCTCCGAAGGCAGACCCGCCACCAGGGGCATGCCCAGCGGCGCGTTGAACAAGGTCTCGCCGGTCAAAAGCTCGTGCAGGGTGCAACCGAGGGCATACAAGTCGCTGCGATGGTCGACCTGCACGCCCTCCCATTGCTCACGGGACATGTACGCCGGGGTGCCGAAGATCGAGCCCGTGCCCTGCATGGCCACCGAGCTCTCGGCGAGGTCTGCGAGCCCGAAGTCTGCGATGCGCAGGTGGCCGTCGCGCGAAAGGATCAGGTTCTCCGGCTTGATGTCGCGATGTACGAAGCCGTGCTCGTTCGCTGCCCACAGGCCGAGAGCCGCCTGCCGTACCACGCGCGCCGCTTCGACTTCGCCCAGCGGGCCGTCGTTGTCCAGAGCGTCTCGCAGGCTCGTCCCCGTCGTCGCTGTGACGACGCAGACCAGGCCGCAGTCTTCGAAGATGTCGAGCTGGGGAACGATGAACGGGCTGTCGATGGCCGCCAGGCTCTCAAGCACGCCCTTGAAACGCTGCATCAGCTCGCTGTCGAGGCACAACAGCGGTGCCAGGGCGCGGATCTCCACCGCGCGGTTCAAGCCGCATTGCACTGCCTCGAACACCGCTCCCAGAGGTCCTTCACCGACCAGGCAGCCGAAGCGGTAGCCGCGTACCAGACGTCCTGAGAGGCCCTCAAAAGGATCCTGTTCCGGAGTCGCAGGCGGTGGCACTTTCAGGCGCTGACCGCAGTGCGAGCAGAAGTTCACGGGTGTGTCGTGACCGGTGCCACAGTCTGTGCAATACATAGCCAGCGCCTCCGTGCCAAGCGTCCTATCCACAATAGACGAGTTCTGGCGCGCGTGCCGCAATCCGGCGCAGCACCGCAGAAGCCAAGCCGTCGCAACCCCATAGAATAGAGTGGATAGCAACGATGCGCTGTGTCCCGAAAGGCTGCGAGGTTGCTTGACCGGAGGGGGAAGGTTCGGGTGGCCATCACCAGATGCCGGGCTGATCTCTAGAACACCTGACGGGCGTCCACAATCCCGACGCGCTGCAGAAACAACGTTCGTCGTTGACGCGAACGATGATCGGCACGAAAATGCGGCTGCGAGCAGACGCCCTGGCTGCCCGCGGGGGCGAAACCATGGCCACACACGAACCAGCAGTCTTCGTCATCTTCGGTGGCACAGGCGATCTCGCGAAGCGCAAGCTGTTCCCCGCCTTGTGCCACAACGCCGTGGGCGGCCAGCTCCACGAGCGCACCTTGATCCTGGGGCTGGGCCGCTCACCCATTGCCGAGGCCGCCTACCGCGCCGACGTGCGTTCCGCGCTCGCCAAGGCTGGGCTGGCCGATGAAGCCGAGCGGTTGGTCGGTCGGGTGTTCTACCAGGCCATCGGCAGGGGCAGCGATGATGACTACCGCGCGCTCGCAGAGCGGCTTGAGAAGCTGTGTGCCGCGCATGAGATTCCGCCCAACTATGCCATGTATCTGTCGTTGCCTCCCCATGTCATGCCCGCCACCATCGAGGGGCTTGGGGGCGCGGGGCTCAACAATACGCGTGGTTGGACGCGCGTGGTGTTGGAGAAGCCCTTCGGCAAAGACCTCAAGTCGGCGCAAGAGCTCAACGCACTGGTGCACCGCCACTTCCGAGAGGATCAGATCTACCGGATCGACCACTACCTCGGCAAAGAGACCGTGCAGAACCTGCTCGTCTTCCGCCTGGCGAACGGATTGATTGAGTCGGCATGGAACCGGGATCGCGTGCACAGCGTGCAGATCATCGTGGCCGAAGACCTGGGAGTCGGGAGCCGTGCTGGCTACTACGATACTTCCGGGGCCCTGCGCGACATGGTCCAGAACCACATCAGCCAGTTGCTGACCCTGGTGGCGATGGAGGTGCCATCGAGCTTCGACGCCGAGGCCATCCGCTATGAGAAGGTCAAGGTGCTGCGCTCGATGGCGCCCATCGATCTGAACTCGGTGGTGCGTGGCCAATACACCGCGGGCACCGCCAGCGGACATGCTGTGCGCGGTTACCTCGAAGAGGCGAACGTACCCGCCGGCAGCCAGACCGAGACCTTTGTGGCGATGAAACTGTTCGTCGACTCGTGGCGCTGGCAGGGGGTGCCGTTCTATATTCGTACGGGCAAGCGCCTGCCGCGCAAAACTACGCAGATTGCTGTGCGTTTCCGCTCCGCGCCGGTGAGCTTCTTCAAGAAGGTGGGCTGCCGGCTCGAGAGCTCCGATGTGTTGCTGATCACCCTACAGCCAGATGAGGGCTTCTCGTTCCACTTCGACATCAAGAAACCGGGGGATCCCTTTCAGATCGAGAGCATTCCGCTCAGTTTCAGCTACGACGAGCGCTACCACCAGATCCACGACGCGTACCAGACGTTGCTGCTCGATGTGTTGGAGGGCGATCAGACCCTGTTTGTGCACGCCACCGAGGTCGAGGCCTCGTGGAAGCTGTTCACGGGACTGCTCGAGGCGCCGCCGCCGGTGCGTCCGTACGCTGCGGGCAGCTGGGGTCCGCCTGAGGCCGATGGACTGGCGATTCCGGAGTCCGGGTTGTGGCAGCACGGATGTTGAGCGTCCGGCGTTTCAACGATGCTGCCGCGCTGGTACAAGGCGCTTGCGAGGCGTTGGCTGGCGCGCTGCGAGCAGCGATCGCTGCGCGGGGCGTATTCCGGCTGGCGTTGGCCGGGGGAAGCACGCCGCGTCCCGTCTACGAGCAGCTGCGGTTGCAAACGGGCATCGACTGGAACGCGGTCCATATCTATTGGGGCGATGAGCGGTGCGTGGGTCCCAACGACCCCTCCAGCAACTACCGGATGGCGCACGAGGCGCTGCTGAAGCACGTCGCGGTTCCGACGACGCAGATCCACCGCATCGAAGGCGAAAAAGGAGCGGCCGAGGCAGCCGCAGCCTATGCGCGTGCGCTGGGCCAGCAGCCTCTGGACCTGGTCTTGCTCGGGATGGGTGGCGATGGGCACACGGCTTCGCTGTTTCCCGGGCGCCCCGAGGTCGACGAGCAGCACGCGACAGTCGTCGCGGCGCAGGCACCTGTGGCCCCGCACGAGCGGGTGTCTCTGACCCTCGCCACCATCAACGCGGCCAGGGCGGTCTGGTTCTGGGTCGTCGGCGCAGGGAAAGCCGAGCGCCTGGCCGAGGTGTTCGCCCAGATCGAGGGCGATGCGCCGCTGTTGCCGGCAGCGAAGGTGCGGCCCGGCCGGGGAGAGCTGGTCTGGTTCGTGGACGAAGCTGCCGCGCAACGGCACGGGCCACAAGCGTAGCGGTCCGATCAGGAGACGTTGGAGGGAGACCCGCGATGACGAAGCAGCAGTTTGGCATGCTGGGCATGGCCGTGATGGGGCGCAATCTCGCCCTCAACATCCTCGATCATGGCTTTTCGGTGGCGGCCTACAACCGCGGGCCCGAGCCGCTCGCGCGTGCAGTGCGCGAGAGCGGGGGCCGGTTGGTGCCGAAGCCGACCCTGGAGGGGTTGGTCGGGGCGCTCGAGCGGCCTCGGAAGATCATGATGATGATCAAGGCGGGCGCGCCGGTCGACACCGTGTTGGGCTTGCTGAAACCCCTGCTCGAGCCCGGGGACATCGTGATCGATGGAGGGAACTCGCTCTTCAGCGACACCCGGCGGCGCGAGCGCGACTATGCCGAGGCGGGCTTGCGCTTCTTCGGCGTCGGTGTCTCCGGCGGCGAGGAAGGCGCCCGCCATGGGCCTTCGTTGATGCCCGGAGGCGACGCGCAGGGCTACCAGGGGTTGCAGCCGATCTTCGAGGCCATCGCGGCCAAGACGGAATCGGGCCCGTGTGTCACCCACGTCGGTCCGGACGGTGCTGGACACTTCGTCAAGATGGTCCACAACGGCATCGAGTACGCCGACATGCAGTTCATCGCCGAAGCCTACGACGTGCTGGCAAGAGTTGGTGGGCTCGCGCCGCCGGCGTTGGCCGATGTGTTCGCCGCTTGGAATCAGGGGCCCCTGGAGTCTTTCCTGATCGAGATCACGGCGCAGATTTTCAGCGTGCGCGACGCGACCACTGGTGCTGCGCTGATCGATCAGGTGCTGGACAAGGCGGGCCAGAAGGGCACCGGAAGGTGGACCGCCCAGACGGCGCTCGACCTGGGCGTGCCGATTCCGTGCATCGCTGCTGCGATCGATGCCCGTGTGCTGTCGAGCATGAAGAGCGAGCGTGTCGCCGCCTCGACGGTGCTTTCTGGGCCGTCCGCGCAGCCGCAGGCCGGCTCGGAGCTGGTCGCCAAGGTCCACGACGCGCTGCTTGCTGCCAAGGTCGTGGCCTATGCCCAGGGCATGGATCTGATCGATGCCGCATCGCGCGAATACGGCTGGGGCATCCAGCTTGGCGAGATGGCACGCATCTGGAAGGGGGGCTGCATCATCCGTGCACGCTTGCTGGACGCCATCATGAAGGCCTACCAGCGCAGCCCTGGGCTACCCAACCTGCTGTTGGATGCAGAGTTGGGCGGGATCGTCGGGCAGCATCAAGCAGCGCTGCGTGAGGTGGTCGGGCTCGGACAGCAGCATGGCATTCCCGTGGCCGGGCTGGCGTCGAGCGTGTCCTACTACGACAGCTACCGGACCGCCAACTTGCCACAGAATCTGACCCAGGCCCAACGCGACGCCTTCGGCGCCCACACCTACCGACGCAAGGACGCACCCGAGGGGCCTGCGGTGCACAGCGCATGGCTGGGCTAGTGCCAGGGGTTGGTGCTGGCGTAGCTCTGGGACTTGAAGGAACTTGGGGTCGGACGAAGCCGACTGAACAGACCCGAGGCCCTGCTCAGCGCATCTCCACCGAAACGCCCTGCCTCGCGAGTGAGCGCAGCAGCGCGCCAGGATGGACCTGCCGGTCCGGAGGAATCCAGCCCGTCCCCCCCTCGAAACGGCCCTCCATCAATCGCCTGACCGCCAGCACCGCAGGCGCGACTGGGATCTGCCCGGCCGCCTGGGCGCCGAGTACGGCGCAGCGCAGCACGCCCCGTTCTGCGTCCTCGAACTGATAGCCCAGTCCTCCGATGTCTGAGCCGATACCGCGAGCCCAGCGCGCTCCGCGTTCGAGCTGGCTCTCCAACAGGCTGCGCAACTGCGCAGACCGCGCCGCAGCCCGCAGCACCAGGTTCAGGCCCGGGACATTGCCGTCGACATACATCGCCACCTCGCGCAGGCTCGGCCAGACCGTCGGCAGCAGCAGCGAATCTGCGCTCTCAAACAGGAAGCCGCGCCGCCTTCCCAGGGGGAGGGGAAGCCGGAATGTGCGGCCTTCGCGGAAGCCCCAGGCTGAGCACAGCCGGCCCCGCCGCCACAGCCGAACCCTGCTTCCCAGAGAGCGCACCAAGGACAGCGCCGAGCCAGGATTGGCCGTGTGCGCGCTGGCTGGCGCGATCAGGCCCAGGACCCGCAGCGGTCGCCGGAGCCCCAAGTGGCGGAGCAGGCTGGCTGCCATACAAGAGACGCTGCTGCAGCCGCTGAGCACACGGATCCCGGCCCGATCGATCGCCTGCCGCAAGGAGAGCACCCGAGCCGCGTAGTCCAGGCTGTCATTGATGTCGACAACCGAGCAGCCGATGCCGAGCGCGGCCTCAATCAACGCCGTCGTGCGGCTCTGGAAGGGCCCCGCCGCATCGAGAATGAGGTCGTGACGTCTCAAGCCGCGGCGCAAAGAAGCGGGATCTTCGGCATCGATCTGCAAGTCCGCAGCGGCCCGTCGCGAAGCTCGTAGCGGTCGAAGGTCGGACAGCAGCGCGCAGGCGGTCTGCCCGAAGAAGCCCAGCCCTCCGAGGACAATCAATCTGGGTTGCGGCCGCGCCATCCCTGTTCCATCCGCCCGAGCGGCCCTGGGCGGACCTTGGGTGGTTGGACTCTATCAGAGACCCTTGTTCGTAGAAACCCAATCCGTCGGCTTTGTTCCACGGCGTGTTGGTGCAGCGTAGCCGCGCGGCCTGCCCGCTGGGGTGCGGACAGGCCGCGCCCGGGTCGAGGCGCCCGCCGCCAAGGTCGCTGCCACGCACGGGGCGCTCGACATCCCGGTGGTCGCCATCTGGGCCGGCGAGCACCTGGTCGAATGGGGCAAGCCCTTGGGGGGCAGATGGAGGAGAGCGGCGGGCCTGGACAAGCTGGGGATGGTTGCTGTCGGGGACAGTGGCGGGCTCTCGGGGTGAGCGCCGTACTTGGCGACAGGTTTGTCTGCAGCGGCGGTATTGTTAGCTTGAGTCGGAGGCTGAAGACATCCGTGGGTCGCCGGGCCCTCGACGGGGTGCGCGGGTTCCGGATGTTGGGGTTCGAGCCTGGCGGCGCTTGCGAAGAGGGCGCCGGACCCGGATCCGATCCCGGATCCGTGGCCGTGACCGGTTCCGACCCCGACCCCGGTTCCGGTCACCGAGTTTCCGAATTCCGTGAGCAGAGTTCCGTGGGGACCGAAGACCGTGAAGACCGAGCCCGAGGTTGGCTGACGGACGGGTTGAGACAGCGAGCCTGGGTGGCTGATTCAGGTTCGCTGGGCCGGGTTGGGCTTTTCTGGCGCTGTCCCGGGCGGAGCAGGCGGGTTGGGTCTGCGTCGGGTCGCTCTGCGAATGCTACTTGTGCGACCATGTTCCCTGCTCTCTTCCGATCGGCGTCGAGGTCTTCGACGTGAAGAGCCTGTCGTCTTGCCTGCGAGGGCCCTGACGGACTCGGCCCGCGGTTCCCACGGTTCCCACGGTCCCCACGGTCCCCGACTTCGGCAACCGGGCCTCGGTTGTCGGCCGTCGCCGCTCGGCACACTGCGATCGGGACCGCAACCGGATCCGGGTCCGGGTCCGGATCCGCAGTCGGGTCCGGGTCCCCAGTCGGGTCGGGGTCCGGGTCGATGCTCATCAGCTACCCAGCCCTCCATCAACCTCACGACCTACCACGGGCTTCCCCTTCAAGTCCTCCTGCAGCCGACCCCCACGTCCAGCCTCAAAGGCGCTACGCGCTCGCGGGGCGAAGGCTGGCCGTGGGGGCCGGCCGCAGGAGGACCGCTCATGAGATTCGAAGCCTTTGAGCTCGCGCTCCAGCTGATCGCAGCCTTGCGCCCGCTGATCGTCAAGCTCGCCCGCCTGGACAAAGACCTGGCTCGGCAACTACGCCGAGCCGCCTCGTCCATCCCTCTCAACCTCTCCGAAGGCAGCCGTCGAACCGGCGGCGACCGTCTTCACAGCTTCCGCGTCGCCGCTGGCAGCGCCGAAGAAGTCCTGGCCGTGATCAAGGTTGCCATCGCCTGGCAGTACCTCAACACCGCAGAGACTGCGTCTGCTCTCGAGCTGCTCGACAGAGAACAGGCGATCACTTATCGCCTGATCCATGGCCGTGCCGGCAGGCCCTGAGGGCCGGCCTGCGGCCGGCTCTCAGCCGAACGCCAGGATCCAAATCGCCTCCATCTCAGCCAACAATACCGTCTGGCCGCTGAGCCTTCCGCCATGGCCCGGCGCCTGCTTCGTCTCCCTTCGGGCCTTCAGATTGCGCTGCTTGTCCCCATCCGGTTCGCGAGGCAACCGCCGGGCCAAGGCTCCAGGTCGCCTGCGGCGACGGCCAGACAGAGCCATTGGCGAAACTCTCTAAAAAGAAAAGACTTGGGTTTGGTCGGGGCTGGCTGACGGTACGTGCTCGGGGTTCGGGTTGCGGGGTCGTGTGGTGTTGTTTGCCGTGCGGCTTCTTGGGGTCGCTTCCGAGGCCGAGGCCGATCGCGATCGCGATGACGGATGTGCGATCGGGATTGCGATCGCGATGACGGATGTGCGATCGGGATTGCGATCGCGAGCCCGATGCGGATTCTGCCGCGAATCTCTGCGCCGCCTGGGGTGGGCTGTCTCCGAGACCGGCATGCCTTCACGAATCTCCGCCCGAGCGGCGGACTCCCACCCCACCACTACGCCGCCCATGAAGTTCGAAGTTCTTGCTCTCTCGTACGAAGCCATCGAGGCCTTGCGCCCGCTGGTCGAGATCATCCGCCACAGCGACCGCGACCTGGCCAAGCAGATCCTCCTTCGGCCGCTGCGCTGATGCTGGATCGTCCGTTCCTCTGAACATCGCCGAAGGCAATCGTCGCGCATCAGCGAGCCCTTTCGCGCGAGGAACGAGCGAGTGTGGGCGAGCGGCCGCAGACGTGCGCCCCGAGGTACGAGGGGCACACGTCAAGGTGCGACCGGCTCCACCACTTCCTCCTCCGCCAGCCCCCTCGTACCTCGGGAGCTG
>JAJDCP010000143.1 GCA_029260765.1 Planctomycetota bacterium | reverse complement strand
GGACGACGGCGTGCTGCGGCTGGTCGATCCGGCCCCGGAAGGCTACAATGAGCTGGCGAACGCCCCGGTCTTCGAGGATCTGGCGCGCAGAGACAACAGGATCTGGGCCCCGATGGCGTTCAGCGAAGGCAAACTGGTCCTGCGCAGCCAACAATCGCTGCTGTGCCTCGATCTGGAAAACCCGTGAGAGGAATGTCTTTCGAACGCATCGCGATCGCCTGCGCCGTCGCATAGCTTTGCCGATCTGCGTGCGCTCGATCCCCGGCTGGCGCAACTCGATGTCGAGGTCGGCCGTGCGCTCGAGATCGAGCTGAAGTGCAAGGGGTCCATCAACGGCAGAGCCAGCAGATCGAGAGGTTTCGACGCCTGGAGTTGCGGCCGATCCCCAGCGGCTTCAACTTCGACCTGCCGGGCCTGCGCATCGAGACCCGTGAAGAAATCAGCTCGATCCTCTGGGCCAGGCCTCGCGCAACGCAGGAGTGACCCCCGCGGATGTCGCTCTGCCGCAAGTGCATCTCGGCACAAGCTGAGTCACGGCACAGAGATTGCAGCAGACGGCCGGGAGGCTCGTCATGCGCAAACGCCGTTGGATCTCGACTTTCTGCCTGTTGACGCTGGCGCTTGGGCTGGGTTTCTTCCTCACGCGCCCCGGCAAGGTCCGTCTGGCCGCGCTGGTCCTGCGGGCGATGCCGGAGACCCGCGAGTTGGGCGACAGGGCTATCGAGCTGCTCGAGGAGGGCTGGCGGCGAGACACCATGTGGCGATCCTGTTCCCCCCCGCGGAGTCCCGGTTGACGTAGCACACTTGACGCCGCGGGCGGCTGCTGTTTGACTGGCCCCTTTCTGATATATGAAGTCCCATGTCGAAAGATCCCCACCCCCTCCGCCTACACGGACCTCGCCTGGAGCGGTGGGCCCCGTGGTTGGTGGGCGCCCTGACGCTGCTCGGCCTGGGGTTGCGCCTCTACCGGCTCGAGGCTCTCAGCCTGTGGATCGACGAGTTCGTCCACGCCGAGACGGCGCGGGCCTACCTCGGCGGTCGCCCGGCAGCTGTCGATCCTGGTCTGAACGGCATTCTGCAAACCTTCAGCGTGTTGGTGTCCTTCGGTGTGCTCGGCGTCTCCGACTTCGCGGCCCGTCTGCCAAGCGTGCTCTATGGAACCCTCTGCATTCCAGCCGCCTATGCCCTGGCTCGCCGCCTGTTCAACCCATGGGTCGGGCTGTGCACCGCTTCGCTGGTGAGTCTGTCGCTGGTCTGCGTCCATTGGTCGAGGCTGTCCCGCATGTATGCCGCGGCGCAGTTGTTCTGTCTGATCCTGCTGCTCGGCTTCCTCTGGGCATTTGAGAAGAAGCCCGTGGCTTCGGGGTCCTGGCTGGGGCGCCGTGGCATCAACGGCCGCGGGCTGGCAGTGCTCGTCGGAGCCAGCCTGCTGGCGATCCTCAGCCATCAGCTCAGCGGCCTGTTGCTGTTCGGCCTGACAGCCTGAGGAATGGCGGTGCTGGTCGCCCGAATGCTGCGGCGAGAGCGGCCGATCCTCGACCGCCACGCCTCATTGGCAGGACTGGGAATCTTGCTGGCTGCCTCGCTCTTCACCGGACCGGGTCAGCAGGTCCTTCACGCCGTGACGGGCCTGCTGCTCTCGAAGGGCCAGCTGCAGTGGCTGGCCCCCGATCTTGGCGAAGTCTGGCAGGCCCTGCGTTCCGAGCAACGCTTCGCCAACCTGCAGCGCTACCTCGCCATGCTCCACGCCGATCTGGGCTGGCTGCAGCTGCTCGGCTGGGCAGGCATGCTCCTGGGGCTGCGGCGGGAGCCGCGGGCCACAGCATTCCTGGCGTGCAGCTTTCTCGTTCCACTCTTGCTCCTCAGCTTCGTCCTGCGCGATCCGTGCGAGCCGCGTTACCTGACTTTCTGCTACCCCCTGTTCTTGATCGCCGTTGCCTGGGGGCTGCACGAGATCCTCCTGTTGCTGGCAGGGCGCCTGCCCGCCGCCTGGCGCGGCGCTCCTCGACTGCGCCCGCTGATGTTGGTAGCGGGGCTGACGCTGCTGATCGCCGCCGGCCCCTGGCAGGGGGTCTTGCGCCTGCTCAACGTCACCAGGCATGGCAACGTCGTGCCCGTGGAGCTCGCGCACATCTTGTTCTATGACTGGCGTTCAGCTTGCGGGTATGTCGCTCGAAATCTGAGTCCCGACGATGCCGTCCTCTCGACGGTGCCTCAGGCCAGCAACTACTACCTGCGGCGCGATGACAGCATCGCTTTCCGTCAGCAAACGGTCCCACCTGGCAGCGAGGCCGTCCAGGTCTTCGGCGTCGGGCCTCTCGACGGCAGCAGCGCAGCATCGTTGCAGGATCTGCAGGCAACCGTGCGGATACGCCCGCGCGGCTGGCTGATCGGCGACAACTTCCTGAACACCATCCAGGTCGACCAGGCCACGTGGTCTTGGGCAGAACAGCATCTCGACTATCACTTCAACGCGGTGCCCCAGGACTGGTTCATCGTCCTTAGCTGGGACCAGCCCGACCTGACCCGGAAACGGAAGCTGCTGTTGCAAGTGGGCCAGGGAGACCGAGTGTGCTCGCGCGAGCTGCAGTTTCCCGTCGACCTGAGCAAGCCCAAGCCGACAGTCCAGCTTCGCTTCCTGGTCGAAGGCCTGGATGTCGCCAACGAAGGCTACGCACTGCTCAACCGGAAGCGCATCGACTTTCCAGCGACGTCCGAGGGTGCTTGCTGGATCGATGTCCATCTGCAGCGTGCGGAGCTGCAAGCCCAGAACCACCTGTACGTGGTCGCCCGGCCAGGTGTTGAAGGAGACCTGAGGCCGGGGTTTGTGGTCTATGCATTGGAGCTCGTGGATTGAGCGCTGCTTCGGGCTCCTTCAGCGCCCGGCTGCCATCCTCGTGGAACCACGAGCCGTCCGCCTGGTCACGACCCTGGCGACCGCCACCCTCTCGTGCCGGCGCGCGTGCAACCTTCGGGCTCAATCCTCGACACGGAAGAAGACGTCCCTGGGCAGGGAATAGCGCCGTGCGCGCAAGATGAAGAACAGCAGCGCCACCGGCGTTCCGAGTACCACCACAGCCAGTGTCCACAACGAGCCTCGGATCAGGCGCTGTCTCGGCGGGAGCAACAGGATGATCCAGACACCTATGAGCAGTAACGAGGCGACGAAATCCAGCGTGACGATACGGCCCCAGAAGACATGGACCACTTTCTCAAACCCAGAGAAATAGAACAGCTCGACCGTATGCGCCCAGACGATCACGAGGCTCAGAAGGAACCAAGCCACCAACAGAGCCACCATGGTTCGATGCATCGTCTCTCCCGCTCTTCATGGGGACCCGCTCGTGGCGTGGAAGCAGCCTTGTTTGCAGCTTCCCAGGGACGATTGTGTCTTCGAACCGCCGATGTCGCAATTCGCCGTGCGCCCGCCATGAGCGCGTCGAAGGCCAGCTCTACTGCACCTTTGACGCGTTGGACACCGGAACCCTACCATCTTGAGGCCCCGTTGCCACGGCTCCCGTGCGTTCCTCCCTGCCGATCCCTCCGGGGTCCTCGAAGCCGAGACTGATCCTTTGCTTTCGAGCGTCATACGGCATACATTGAAACTCGTCACCGTGGAGGCTCGCCATGTCCCCCTTCCGGGCCCTCGTTCTCCTGATTCTGGTCCTGACCGGCTGCAACTCAGCGCCCGTATTCCGCCTGGCCCACGGTCCGCTTGAGCGGCTCGAGTCCCGCTTGACCACGTACGCAGACGAGCGGGGACGCCAGGTCCTGGTTCCCGCGATGGTCCACATCGCCGACCCCGCCTTCTACACCGCTGTCGAACGGTCGGTCTCTGGTTGTGAGCGCGTCTTCGTCGAGGGGGTCAGCGGCGACCGCGGAGGGTACGCTGCCGACGCTCCGGCCAGCGACGCTGAAGAGCCGGTGTTCGAGATCGGCGCGTACCCGCGTCAGGCGGCGCGTCTTGGGCTTGCGGAGCAACCCACGGTCCCTCCGGGAGTGCCGATCGAGCGGCTTCGGTGGGCCGACATGTCCTGGCAGGAGATCGATGCGAGGGCGTCGCCGCAGGAGCGCAAACTGCTCAGCGGACAGCTCCTCGACCCGCGTGCTTTCGCAGATGGAGCGGGCGGCGGCTTGCACCTGAAGGTACTGAACGCCCTGCTCGAGGGACTGATGGCCTCGACCCGCGCAGAGATGGCCGACGGCTTGCTCATAAATGACGACATGCCCGAGTTTCCGACCCTTCTGGGCGCACGCAACGCCCGCGTCGTCGATGCAGCCCTGGCAGCCTTCGACGAGCCCGGGGTCCAGCGCGTCGCCATCCTCTATGGAGCGGCTCACGCCCGCGGTATAAGCGAGCTGCTCGCGTCCCACGGTTTCGCCCCCCAGAGCGAAGACTGGTTGACTGTCTTCGCTATCGACGATCGCGAGGCCGTCCCGTCTCTGGTTTTGGGAGACAGGGACATCCTGGTCCTCGAATACCCGGGAGAGAGCGGTTTCGCCGTGGAACTGGCGCGGACCGCTCCGTTGAAGGAGTTTCTGCGCGCGTCCATGGCTGACGGAGAAAGTCTCGCCGAAGCCTGCGAACAGATCGCGATCCAGACCGGGGACGGCGTCCTCGTTCGGGTGCGTCGCCCGGACGGGGCGGCCGTCAAGGCACCGCTGGCAGACGGGGCGGCCGTCCGCATTGCGCTTGTCGGCACCGCCGATGGCACGCCGAACACATCGATCTCGAGCTCCCGGCGGTCCCTCTCGATCGGAAGCGTTCCTGTCGGGATGCTCACGATCCAGCCGCGCCTGGGCCCAGGGTTCGCGCTCTCGATCGCAGATCCCGCGGCGTCTGTAGAGGTGCGGATCGAGGCGGATGCCGACGGCACATGGCGCGTCCTGCCTCCGCCGGGGCGCGAACCGGGCGTGCACATAAAGATCGAAACCGGAGCGAACCGGGGAAGGGCCTATCTCGAACGCTGCCAGCGCCCTTTCTGATCAGCGTGGGCGCCGCCCGGGCGGCCATCCGTCGTCGCCGTCGCGATCGGACTCGGATGGCAACGGCCTCAAGAGCGCAGGCCAACACCTACATACACGCGTGTACTAGGTTCGCTCCCTGGGAGTGCCTGACTTCCATGGGTTGTGGCTCCTTGCGTATGTCTGTCGTGTCCAAACGCGGGGAGAGAAATCCTGCGACGAAGGGCGACCGCACGTGAGGTCGGTGGGGGAATGTGCTCGTAGGGGGCGGGGCTTATCCTCGCCCGAACAGTGGGGAGCGAAGCGTCGCAGTGCCCGAGGTCGGTGAACCTTCTCCTGCGAAGAATGGCAGGCTCTCGTGGTTTTTACACAGACCCCAGACGCGGGGCACAGCACAGAGGTGTCGTGCGCCTGTGGGCCCCAAGAACGGGCATGCCCCGAAGGCGCTCGCCGCGGTGCCAGCCGCGCTGCTGCGCAAACGTCGTCCCGACGGTGAGAGAATCTCGAGCACCGATGTACCCGCGGCTGCGCGTTTCCGCATCAGATGAATAGCGCCTGATGCGCTTCGGGATTCCCGGCTATTGGGACCCGATCTGGAGAGCTCGGTGCGCATGCTGCGCGAGCTATGGGAACGATCAAGACAGTGACGCCGAAGGCGCCACACTTTCAGGAGGAAGGCCGACCGATGAAGAACAACACCCGTCGAGGCATGAGGGTCAGGACGCATCTCAAAGCAGGACCGCGCGGCTGCGGTATTTGTGGATTCACCCTGAACACCGCGAAGAACTACGCCAACATCTCGATTCCCGCTACCGGCGGGTTCCAGCTGTAGCACAGCGCGAGATCGTGGCCGCGCGCCGGAAGCGCGGCTTCCGTCCGCCCTCGGGCTCGAGCGAGCGAGAGTCCATCTGCTAAGCGGCGCCGCGTGCCGGAAGGAGCAGGCAGAGCAGGTCCGTCACAGGCCGCTCCTTCAGCGACGCGATGACCTCCTGGACCTGGCTGCACGCCGCCGGGCCGATCACCGGCTGCGCAAGACTCCGGAACTTCTCCCGCATCTCCTCGTCCGAATACGGATTGTCGGGGTCCCCCGCGCCGAGAGCACCCCGCTCTGCCTGCTCGTGCCGTCCTTGAAGTGGACGGTCACCCGCTCCATACACTTGAGGAGGAACTCCCGGGTGAGCCGGGCGTCCTCTACCAGCACGATCTTGCCGGCGATGGCCAGCACCCGCACATCCTACAGAGCTGCGCCCGTGACATCGCGCGGCTCCACCCTTCGGGCAGGGTCATGGTGGAGTGCGCAGCCGTGGGCCGACTGCGACTGGCAATGGCTAGCGGAACGTGGGGACCAGGGACCGAGTCGTCATAGCCCAGTTGGACCGCACGCAGCTAGCATGGCCGGCTACGGGCGCAACACCTCGAATGTATCGATGCAGATCGGAAGAGGACAGCGAGCATGGCCCCAAAGTAACATTCGCAGAGCAACCTGGCTCAGATCCAACCCGGCCTACTCCGCCCGTGTCAACGGCCCCGATGATCGGATGCGTGAGGTCTTCATGGACCAACAAGAGGAGACTCCTGGGTTCCTCATAGCTCTCTCTTCTCCGCCGATAGCTAAGAGAGATTCGACAGGCATGTGCCCGCCGACCTCCCAGAAGCAAACAAATGTTCGGTTTCCATTGAATTGAGTGGCCCGAGCCCACGCGGCGCCCTGCCCGTTTCGCTCGCCGGAACCGTCCGACAACTTCTCGCAGCGCGAGAAGACGGCTACCGAGACGCTCGGTGGGTCTGCCTCCCTTCAACACACACCTCGCAATGGACGCTCCCCGAACCGCAGGCCTCGACGGCCCCGGCGAAAACGGGAATAATGCGCCTGCGCCCCGAATGGAGCCCAGGAATGGCCGATTCTCCGCCGCAGGAACCCAAAGTCCGCCGATTCTTCCTCCCCAGCCGCAGTGCGCGGCTGCGGATCGTGATCCTGGCAGCCGCGATGCTTCTGCTGTTCCTCTACGGGCAGCTGTTCGTGCCTGGCTTCGACCTGGGGGCGATCTTCGACGACCCGCTGGGCATCGGCGGTTGGTCAGCGCCCACCCCTCTGCAGACCGACGCTCCGGAGGAGGTCCGCGCCCGACTCGCCGCTCTGGTTCCTCTGGAGCCGACGGCGACCCGGGAGTGGGAGCAGTTTCTGGGGCCCGCACGCGATGGCAGGGCAGGGGCGTTCAAGCTCCTCCGCAGCTGGCCGGCGAGCGGGCCGAAAAAGCTCTGGAGCGTGGCCGTCGAAGCGGGATTCGGGGGGGCCAGCATCCGGGACGGTCAGGTGTATCTGCTCGATCGCCAGGAGGATGCCCGAGACGTCCTGCGTTGCTTTGCGCTCGAGAGTGGCGAAGAGCTGTGGCAGGCAGGCTATGAGGCGCCCGGACGCAGCAGCTACAGAGGCTCGCGCACGGTCCCGGCGGTCTCCGCACAGTTTGTCTTCACGGCGGGGCCCTTTGGGCACGTGGCCTGCTTCGACCGCGCCACGCACGAGCTGGTGTGGAGCAAGAACCTGCTCGAGCTCGACGGCAGGGCTCCGAGTTGGTGCTACGCGTCCTCGCCCCTGCTCGTGGGGGACGCCGTGATCTTCGCCGCGCTGGCCCAGGACGCCGGGCTGATCGCCTTCGAGCAGCAGACAGGCGCGCTGCTCTGGAAGTCGGAGGACGTGGGAACGGAGAGCTATGGCTCACCCGCACTCCACCCCATCGGCGGCCGTGAGCAGATCGTCTTTCTCGGCAGTCGCGGTCTCTTCGGCTTCGCACCCGAGAGCGGCGCGACCCTGCTGCACTACAGCGGCTTCCAGCCGTCACTGGCGATTCCCGCGGCCACGGCGCTCGGGGACGGTTTCTTCTTCCTCACCGCCGGCTACAACAGTGGCTCGCAGCTGATCCATGTCGGAAGCAACGAAGACGATACCGGCTTCGCGGTCTCGCAGCTGTTCAAGATCGACAGGGAGGGGGCGCAGATCCACCAGGCTCTCAGCCTCGGCGGGCACCTGTACGCAAACTTCAACCGCAATGAGAACACGCGCCGCCCTCCCGGCCTGGTCTGTCTCGGGCTCGACGGCTCCGTGCGCTGGAGTACCCGCAAAGAACCCGCCATCGACCGCGGACCTCTGCTCAGTGTCGGGGGTCTGCTGCTGGTGCTCGGCGGGGACGACGGCGTGCTGCGGCTGGTCGATCCG
>JAJDCP010000142.1 GCA_029260765.1 Planctomycetota bacterium | reverse complement strand
CCCTATTTGGGGTTGGTCGGGGTTTGGCCCCCGCGGCCCGCCGGGTTGTGTGGGGCGTTTGGGGCCCGTGGCAACAACCCCCCAGACTCCAGGCTAAGGCTGCGCAGGCTCGGCCTCGATGGGAAACGGCCCGGCCCAGCTGCCGGCGAAGTGGATGTGGGGCTCGCTGGCCGACTGCGCGCTGACCGCGGTCGCTTCCAGCCGGTTGCGGTAGCTGCGCAGGCTGCCGACCTTGACCAGGTAGTCCACCTGCCAATGGAAGCCACCCTCCACCGGCTCGATGGCAAACCCGCTGGTCTCGCCGGTGACAGGAATCACCACGTCCTCGAAACGGATGTTGACGCGTGCCGTGCCGACTACGGCCGGCTCGCCCAGCTGCCATTGACCGTCTACGGCCGTGCGTTGGAAACCCAGCGTCGGACCGCTGCCCGAAAACAACTGCCGCAGCCAGAGACGGACTTCCTCGCGCACCTCTCGTTGCTCGAGATCGGCCTCCATACGCTCGATCAGCTCACCCGGCAGCGGAAGCGTCAACAGGCTGGCATCATGGTCCAACGCAAACGGGACCTCGACCGGCGCTGTCGGCCGCGGCGTCTGGCAACCCAACGCGACGATCAGGGGTAGCAGCAGCAGCAGGCCCGCGGAGCGCATGCTACTCGCGCCTCCGCGGCCGGACGATGAGCTTGAAAGCGACCGTCGAGCGCTCGGCATTCGCGACCGCTTCTCGGTCTTCGACGGCGGCGACCTCCTCTTCCTCCTCCAAGCCCTTCTTGAACACCTCGATGCGGTCAAAGCCTTTGCCGTCACGGTTGTCCGACTCTCCTTCGATGCTCAGGCTCAGTTCTTCCTCGCCATCCTCGGGCTTGACCATCGTCAGGGCAGCCAGCTTGATCTTGTCGGGCAGCCGGTCCCCACAGATCAGCATCAGGCGGAGGTTGAAATAGCCGAGGTCGGAGCGTTCCGACAGCGATTCGAGCAGCTGCCAGCGCTCGAGGTTGGCCCCGCGCTGCCGCTCATTGTCGTCTTCGACGGCCACGATACTGCTGCGCTTCCTCTTCAGCTCCTTGTGCTCCAAGCGGGCCTTGTTCAGGCCGAGGAAGGAATCAACCAGCCCGAAGCCCAGGTAGAGCAGCAACACCGCCCCGGCAATGATCAGGAACATCGTCTGCGTGCGGAAGGTGCGTTTTTTCTTGAACTCGTTCGGCAGCAGGTCGAGTTGGAATGCCTTCGGGGCCAGGCGCGAGGCGGCCAGCCCCAGCGCCACGCTGAAGCAGTCGCCGCGCGCCGACAGCAGCTCGCGGCCTTCGACATCGAGCAGCTCGGTGTCGAGCACCTCATCGAGGTCGAGCCGCGAGACGTCGAGACCCAACCGCTCGTGCAACAGCGCACGCAGGGGCGCGAGAACCGCTCCACCGCCCGAGATCACGATCTGACCCGGCTTCATGCTCGGCCATTTCGTCTGGCGCTTGCAGTACGGGAAGGCGTCTTTGATCATCTGCACGAGCTTATCGAGGGGCCCGCGAACCTCGGGCAGCGCGCCACCGGCACGCACGAGTTTCTGGAACGCATCCGCCTCGGAGATGTGGCGTTTGCGCGCGATGGCGGCCACCACCTGGCCCATCCCCCACGGCAGCGTCCGGGTGAACACGAAGTCGCGGAAGTGCCCGATCACCAGCTCAGTGCTCTCGTGGCCGACCTCCAAGAACAGTGTGGTCTCGTCGGGTTCGAGCAACAGCTCGTTCAGATGGGCCGCGGCATTGAAGACCGCGATGCCCGCCGGAAGCACCGCATGGATCGGCAGGCCCAGCTTCGAGTACGCCTCCAGGCGGTCGTTGATCTCACGGTTGCGGGCCATGCCGATCAACACCAGGTTCTCAGCCTCTTCGGGAGCAGGAACCGACACCAAGCTGTAGTCGGCGGAGAGCTCTTCGCCAGCTTGCTCGGCCACCTGCTCGATCTCGTACTTCATGATCAGCTTCAGCCGCCAGGACGGCACGATCGGCAGATGCAAGAAGCGCAGCATCGATTGGCGGCCGCTCAATCCCAGGCAGATGTCGGCCGACTTCCAGCCGGCTTCGCGGAACAGCCGCTGGATGACCAACGCCAGGCCCACCTCATCGCCAGGCTCGACGTCCCGCTCCGCCAGATCATCCCAGTCGATGCTCAGCAGCCGCAGCACCCTCAGACTGTCGCCTTTGCGCTCGAGCAATGCAGCCTTGACCGCATCGGCGCCGATGTCGAGACCGATCGCGCGGGCCATCTCAGTCCCCCTTTTCGAGGCGTCGTGCAAGACGCTGCTGAAGATTCTGCCTCGAGGCTTCGAGCAGCTCGCGCGCCGCCGAGGCCTGTCGGTGCTCGGGGGCGACCCGCAGCATCTCTTCGAGGGTGACGATACACAACGCGTACTGGCGTGCGCTGGAATAACCGCGTGCCCTCTCGAAAAGAGCGCTCCCGCGTCGCTCAGAGGCATCCTCTCCAGAGCGGGCGACGATGCGCTCCGCAGCCGCACGCAGGCGGCCCAGAGCCTTGAGGGGGGCTGCCTGCGGCCGAACCCGCGGCTCGATCTGGGCGATCCTGGCCAACATCAACGCGGCGACGCCGGGATCTTGCAGCGCCTCCAGGCTCTGCTCGAGGTTGCGGATCTCGGCCTCAAAGACCGCCAACTCCGCGGCCACCTCGCTCTTCAGCGCCCGCGCCTTTTCAAGCCGGCTGCGCTCACGGGCCTTGACCTGCGCCTCGTTGGCGACCTCCAGAGCCTCGCCGAGCTTGCCGGCCTCGAGCAGCCGGCGGGCCTCAGTCATCAGGCCTTCAACACTCGAGATCTGCCCGCGGGACGAAACTCCGAAACGCACCTCGTAGTCGAGCTCCGAACCGTACTCGGCAGCGAGCACCGTCGCATCGAGCAGGAAATGGAAGACCTCCGGTCGTTCTGCATCGACAAAGAAACGCATCGGCCGGTTGAAAAACACCGCCAATTCGTAGCCCGACTCTTCGAGCAACAACTCATCAGCCGCACTGCCGTCCTGCCAGGGCTGCTCCTGCCCCTGGTACAGCAGTTTTTCTAGCCGCGCCGTTTTTCCCAGCTGGATGCGCAAGCCCAAACCTGGCAGGCCATCGAGGTCTCCCCGCGGCACTGCGTACGTGAACGCCAGCTGCTCAGAGCGGACTTCGGTCTGGAAGCGCATGCGCACCCAGCCGTCGGTCTGCACGTTGTACACCTGCCGCGAGACCAGAATCTGCCCGGGGGCAGGCGATTTCGATTCGCCCGCCTTGCGTGACCAGGTCTGGCGCCCCAACGGCGACCCCGCGGGGCCCAGGCTGAGCTCCAGCGCTTCGATGAAAGGCCGCTCACGCAGACTGAGCTCGGGGATTCCGGCCCGGCCCAACCTCGCGCTCAAGGCCCGGGTCTGAACCCCGACGTGGGTCTGCACGACCTCCCCATCATCTTCTCCAGCCAACTCGAAGCTCAGACGGTCACACCAGGCCTGCCCGCTGTGGTTGTAGACTTCCATCACGGCACTGGCCGCGCCCTCTGGAACCGCCACCAGGGTCCCTGAGCTCCGGTAGGAACGGTTGCCATTCAACGGCTCGAGGCTGTGGGGCAGACCGTGTGGTTTGCCATCACTGTTCAGCCAGACCACGGCCATCAGCACCGGGCCCGCATCGATCAGCTTCCACAGACCCGACATGCGGTAGGTCTTCCCGGCCTGCACCTGCATGCGGCTCGAGCGGGCCCGTGCCCCGGCAGCGAGCTTCAATGACTGGAAACCTGCTGCGGGGCGGACGCTATCGATTTCGGCGGGCCCTTCGAGCTCCCAATCGAGGGGCTCCTTGTCGAGCACCAACTCGAAGGACCAGTTCTCGACCAGATTGCCTTCGGGAGGCAGCTCGACTTTGCGGCTCTCCGCCGCCGCGATCAGGAAGGAGCCCGCGTAGATCAACGTCCCGACGCCCAGCAGGATGGCAGCCACGGCCATCAACACGCTGGCGACGCTCGCCCGGGCGATCGCTCGCTCGGCTCCGGCACGACGGTCTGGCCGCAGCTCGTCGCCGGACTCCGCCAAGGCCGCTGGCGCTTCCTCTTCGAATTCTCCTTCGTCTTCGCTGATCGCAGGTTGCAGGCGCGATACCGGCGTGTCCTCGCGGGCCTCGTCCTCGTCATCATCGACGAATTCGACGTTCTCGAGCACGTCGTCGGCTTCCTGCAGATCAGCGTCGGTCGAGCCCTGGTCGAAGGCGAGCAGCTCATCGTCGGAGTCGTCGTCATTGGAAGAATCAGGTTTCCGGCGGTGCGCCGGCATGATCACCTTGAAGGAGGTATGACCGATCGTGAACACCTCCCCATCTTTCATCTGCCTGCGGCTGATGCGGTTGCCCGAGACAAAGGTGCCGTTGGTGCTCTTGAGATCGACCAGATACAGCAAGCGTCCTTTGCGGAACAGTTTGGCGTGCTTGCCTGAAGACTCGGTATCGTCGAGCACGATGTCGTTGGCGCGGCGCCGTCCGAAGCTGAGCTGATCCTGAATGTTGAAGGTATGGCCCGCCTCGCTACCCGCGATACAGGTGACCTTGTAGGGCAGGGGAGCGACCTCTACGGGCACGACGGCTCGCTGGGCCACCGGTGTGTGATGGTCGGCCGAGCTGTCGCCAGGAGCGGCCTTCTGCTGGAAGTAGATCAGCGAGTCGCCGATCTCGATCTTGTCGCCAGGACTGAGTTTCGTGGGGCGAGTAACACCATGCCCGTTGAGCATCGTGCCATTGCGGCTGCCGAGGTCTTCGAGCAGCACTCCCTCGGGAGTCTGTCTCAGGCGGCAGTGCAGGCGGCTCGAGACCCCGGACTGGATCGGCAGATCGGTGGTCTTCGAGCGGCCCACAGTGATCTCCTCACCGCTGAACTCGCCCGACGTCTCGCTCCCCGGCTCGACCAGGATCAGCCGGATCGTGCTCATGAGTCGACATCCTTTCGCAGTCCGAACTTCTCGATCTTGGCGTCGAGGGTAGGTCGAGATACACCCAGATGGCGCGCGGTCCTGCTCTTCTTCCAACCGAAACGCTTCAGCACCCCGGCGATGATCCTGCGCTCGACGGTGTCTTTCTCGCGCTCGACGACTTCCTTCAACGTCAGGCCTTCGGGCAAGAAGGCGATGGTCTCACTCGTCGTCCGGATACGCGGGCTGAGCAGGTCTTCGAAGATCGTATCTTCGGGGCACAGCGCATGCAGCCGCGCCATCTCGTTTTCCACCTCACGCACGTTTCCGGGCCAGTCGAACTCGCACAGCAGCTGCATCGCCGTCTCATCGACTTTCTTGGGCTCTCCGCCTCCCTGCTTCGCGGCCTCACGCGCCAGGAAGTGCTCGACCAGGAGGGGCACGTCCTCTTTTCGGTCCCGCAACGTCGGAAGACTGATACGGATGACGTTCAGGCGGTAATACAGGTCCTCGCGAAACTTGTTCTCCTTGATCATGGCGTTGAGGTCGCGGTTGGTCGCGTAGATGTAGCGCGCATCGATGATCTTGTATTCTTTGCCCCCGACCCGCCGAACTTCACCCGTCTGCAGCACCCGCAGCAGCTTGGTCTGCAGCTCCGGATGCATGTCCCCGATCTCATCGAGGAACAGAGACCCCGTGTCCGCCATCTCGAACAAGCCCGGCTTGTCCTGGGTCGCACCGGTGAACGAGCCCCGCACATGTCCGAAGAACTCACTCTCCATCAGATTCGAAGGGATGGCCGCACAGTTCTCCGAGATGAACGGCCGCTTCGCGCGGGGCGAGTTGGCGTGGATGATCTGCGCGATGAGCTCTTTGCCTGTGCCGCTCTCTCCCTCGATCAACACCGAAACATTGCTGTCCGAGATCTTGTCGATGAGCGCGAAGATCTCGTACATCTTCGGAGACCGGGTCACGATATGCGAGTAGTCGTACTTGAAACGTGGCAGCGGCTGATTGCTCAACAGCTTGCGTACCGTGTCGAGCTTCTTGGCCTGGACCTTGACCTTGTCACGCAACTTTGTGTTGAGATGCTCGATCTCGATCGACTTGAGCTTCAGCTCTTCGATCAGGCGCGCATTCTCGATGGCCGTCGCGGCCTGCTCAGCCATCACCTCGACCATGCCAAGATCCCGCTCGGAGAAGACGCCCTTCTTCTTGGTGTTGTCGAGGTAGAGTACGCCGATGGCCTTGCCCTTGACGATGATGGGCACGCATAGGATCGACTTGAGCTTCAAGCCCAGAATGCTCTTCGATCCGAAGCGGCTGTCGTCGGCGGCGTCATTGATGATCAGGCTCATGCCTGACTCAACCACATTCTTGAAGATCGACCGGCTGACCTTGCTCTCTGCCCGTTTGATCGTCTGCTGATCGACATTGCGCGACAGACGTACGCGGAAGTAGTCGCCCTCGCCCATTACCAGGAAGCCCCGCTCAGCGGAGATGATCTGGATGCCTGTGTCGAGAATCATCTCGAGAATATGGTCGGTATCGCGCTCGCGGTTGATCACCTTGTTCAGGTCGAAGAGCAGGTAGAGCTTCTCTACTTCTTCCCGATTGCTCTCGCCTGACTGGGCGAGGTTCTTCAGCCTGTGGGTCGCGCTCAGATCCTGGGTCACCAACGAAGCGTAATCTTCGGGTGGGATGAACAGGGGCTCAGCGTCTTCGTCAGAGAACGAGCTCTCGTCTTCGTAGACGATCACCTGGGTGCCGATTTCGATGCGGTCCCCATGGCTCAAGATGCGCAACTCGGTCAGCTCGCCGTTGACCAGGGTGCCGTTGCGGCTCTCGAGATCGACCACGGCCAATGCGTCGTTGTGAGGCACGATGGCGCAATGCCTGCGCGAGGAGTTCACGTCCTCGATCTGGACTTCATTGTCCTCTGCGCGGCCGATGCTCGCTTCTTTTTCGGGATCGAGCTTGTAGATGTGCTCTTTGCCGTCGTATGTCCATACCAATCGCGGCATCAGCTCGTCGCCTCGCAGTTCGCTTGCGCTGATCTTAGTCTGTCCGCTGCGCGCGTCAAGCACAGCCGCCGCCGGGGTTGGCGTTGTCCGGGCGACCAAACCGGGGCAGCCTATTCTACCCGAAAGAGGCCTGCGCCTGCCATCAAGCATGCTGCTGGCGTCGACTGGCGTACAACTACTCTGGTGCGCCAACGCGCCAAGCGCAATCGCGTATAACGGGTAAGACCCAGCTTCATCCTCGGAGAGGCCCTATGTCCCGTGAGACAGTCTTCGGACTCATCGTCGGCGCACTGTTGATCGGAGGCGTCTTCCTCTACGAATTCCTGTCGCGGCGCGGCACGCCGAGCGAGCTCGATGAGCAACGGCCGCCCGTGATTTTCGACGACATCTGGGATGGCGAGCTGGACTCGGTGGTCGCTCTCGATAGACCGCCGCCTGCGGCGAGCGAGACCCTGGAGCTGGCCGAAGATGGCACGCCCGTGCTCGACGAGGGAGTCGAGCCTGCACCCGCAGAACCTGGTGAGGAAGAAGAAGGCGGCGCGCGCATCGCGGGCCGGGTGGTCGACGTCTGGGGTGCAGGCGTGCCCGTGGCGCGGGTCATGCTCTGGAGCGATCAGCGACGGCGAGGTCGGCGGCCGCAGCGGGTCGACGAAGAAGGCGCCTTCGTCTTCTCGGGCCTCGAGCCCGGAGATTACAACCTGCTGGCCTATTCCGACCGGCACGTCGCCTCTGAGGCGCAGAAACTGCTGCTGGTCGTCGACCAACAGCTCGATGGGATCGAGCTGCTGCTGCGCGAAGGCCTGACGCTGTCCGGGCAGGTCGTCGAAGCGGGCACCGCCCTTCCGGTGCCCGGGGCCTCGATCGAAGCCCGCCTGTCCCGGGGACGCAACGTAGCAGAGCGCCGCGCCGATTCCCAGGAGAACGGCAACTTTACGTTGAGCGGGCTGACGGACGGCAACTGGCGGATTCAGGTGTCGGCCGAGGGGTTCTTGCCTGCGGATGCCCAGGTGGAATTGAGCGAGACCGAGATCGCGCCCAACCTGAAGCTCGAGCTGGTGCGTGGCACGACTCTGGAAGGACGCGTGCTCGATCCCGACGGCGAGCCGGTGGCGGGCGCAGGCATCTACATCATGCGTGGAGATGATTACGTCAGCCAGTGCGCGTCGGATCAGGATGGCAATTACAAGGCGGACAGCGTCGCACAAGGCAGCTACAGCGTGTTCGCTCGTAGCGAAGACTATACCCTTCTGTTCAGCGGTGATATCGAGCTGAGCCAGCCCGGCGAGCAGCACTACGACATCTCCCTACGCCGGCAGGGCAACGTCGAAGGAGTCGTATTGTTGGCGGGCGAAGACATCCCGATCAACGGCGCCACGGTCTTCGTCGAAGAGAAGGAAGGCCGCGTCAATCGCCGCCAGGACACCGACGAGAGCGGCCAGTTCAGCATCGGAGCGCTCTACGGAGGAGAGTACGACGCCCGCGCCTGGGCACAGGGCTACGTGCGTTCGGAGGCTGTGCGTTTCTCGGTCGAGGCGGGGGGAGTCGCGCCCAACCTGACGCTGCGCTTGCAGCCCGGCGCCGTGCTCGAAGGAACGGTCTACCGTCTCAACGGGCCAGAAGCCAACGCGGTCGTGGTGCTGGTGCCTATCGCCGAAGAGGGCGAGGAGGGTGAGGAGCAAAGGCGGCGCAACTCGGGCTCAGGCGACGAGGGTTTGTACCGGCTGGACGGGCTGCGCGAAGGTGCCTTCGAGGTTTTCGCCCGCTCCCGCGACTACAGCCATCTGGCGCGCGTGTCCGTGCAGTTGGCTCTGGGCGAGCAGCTGCGTATCGACATCCACCTCGAGCCAGCTGCTGAGCTGCAGGGCGTGGTGGGCTGGGCAGAAACGCCGCCACGGGAAGTGGTCGCGCGCATGGTCGCCCCGGGCACGGTGCGCCGCCGGGCCGAAGTGCAAGCGGACGGCAGCTTCTCTCTGCGCGGGCTCTATCCGGGGCGCTATCAGGTACAAGCCGTGGGCGAGGACCAGCAGGGACCGGCCCGAGAGGTTCTGATCGAAGGCGGTCAAGAACCAGGCGAGCTGCGGTTGGAGTTTCAGTAGGCTCAGGCCCGGAGCCTGGCCAAGGCTACTTCTTCCGCCAAATGCTCTTCAGCCCCTGCAGGAAACCCGCCGGTTGCTGGGCGTCGAGCAGGATGTCCAGCTCACCAGCATCGAAGTAGATGCCATCGCACCCCGTGCAGCGGTCGACCATGATGCCCTGCAGGGCGATCTCCTTCAGATCCTCGCCACACTTGGGGCACTTCATGTAGCACTGGAACTTCGTCGATCTACGGGCGGGAGCGGCCTTCTCTGCGGCCGCTTGTTCGGCCCGCTTCCTCTCGATCATTTCCTTGTTCAACTTGAAGAAGTATTCCGACTCGCGGTCGTAGCCGCCGGGGCCTGGGGTTGCCATGGTCATCTCCGTAGAGGGGTTGGGTGGACAGCTTCGAACATGTCGTAGATCGGCACAATTTGAGGGTTGTCGAGACTGGAAAAGCTGAGCGTGCCCTCGAAACCCTGACCACAGGCCGAGCAGACGCGTGAGCCTGGGAGGTTGTCGCCGCCACATTCAACGCAAACCGTAGCCACAAACAGCCCTCAGAGGATTTCCGCCACTGCCTGCAGGGCGGCGTCGACTTCCGCATCCCCGACCCCACGATGGGTCACAAAGCGGATGCCCAGCTCTCCCAGAGCGATCGCCTGCACCTGGCGGGACGCAAGCTCTGCCACCAACTGTGCGTCCCTGTCGGGGTTCCCGCTGCTGACGAACAGGATGTTGGTCTCGACCGCCTCCAGATCGACCTGCAGGCCTCGCTCTGCCAAGCCCTCCGCCAGCCGCCGCGCACACCGGTGGTCGTCGGCCAGGCGCGTCCGCATCTGCTCGAGGGCTACCAGGCCCGCGGCCGCCAGCACGCCCACCTGCCGCATGCCGCCTCCGAGCATCTTGCGCGTCCGCCGGGCTTTGTCCACCGTCTCCTGGCTGGCCAGCAACAGGCTGCCCACCGGAGCACACAACCCCTTGGACAGACAGACGGCGACGCTGTCGCAGAGCGCGCCGTAAGCCTCGGGCGCGACACCGCTCGCTTCGCAGGCGTTGAAGATGCGCGCGCCGTCGAGGTGCAGGGGCAGGCCCTTCGCCCGGACCAGCTCGGAGACCTCCCGCAGGGCTTCGAGCGGGTAGACCCGACCGCCCCAGAAGTTGTGTGTGTTCTCGACGCACACCAGCGTCGTGTGCGCCCAGAATCGCGCCGGAGGCCGGATCGCACCCGCCAGCTTGCCCGGATCGAGTTGTCCGGAGCGGCTCTCGAGCGGGCGCAACAGCACTCCTGCCAAACGCGCGGCCCCCGCCAGCTCGGAGTTCATGATGTGCGACCGGGCCTCGACGATCACCTCACTGCCCGCATCTGCCTGGCACATCACGGCCAACAGGTTCGCCATCGTCCCCGACGGAACGAACAAACCCGCCTGCTTTCCAAACAGAGCGGCTGCCTGCTCTTGCAGGCGGGTGACGGTCGGATCTTCCCCGAAGACATCGTCGCCGACCTCTGCAGCGGCCATCGCAGTACGCATCGCAGGGGTCGGCAAGGTGACGGTGTCGCTGCGGAAGTCGGCCATCAGGAGCTCTCCTTGGATTCGGGCCCGGGGCTGCGCGCGGCCCAGCGCACAAACAGGGGCAACAACAGAAAGAAGCTCGCCCCCCAACCGCCCAGGGCCAGCAACGCCGCCCACCTGTCCGCCAGGCCCAGCAACTGGACCCCCGGCAGGATCATCGCGACAAACACCACGATCGAGACCGCGAAGGCCAGCAAGGGAGGCCAGCAACCCCCTCCCATCTCTGGCGTCAGCGGGACGACCTCGCCCTGCTCGGCCTTGTCGTTCTTCGCTTCGCTCACAGCCCACCACTCCAGGCTGCCGCCGACAGCTCAGAGACATCGACCCGAAGCGGATGGCCGTCGCGCAACACCGCTTCGCCACCCACATAGACATGGCGCAAGGCACGTTGCACGACCATCGCACTGATCAATTGCGAGAGCAACGCCCCACCCCCCAGACGCGAACCGGGGAACAGGCTGGGGTCGTCGAGCTCGAGGCAGATGAAGTCCGCCCATTCGCCCGGGGCCAGATTTCCTGTCTGCAGATGGAGATTGCGCGCGCCGTTCCTGGTTCCCAAGGCGAACAGCTCCGCCGGCTCGGGCAGCTGGTCTGGACCCCGTCCTGCGGCGGACAAGATGCCCATGCGCCGCTGCGAGACCCGCTGCAGACTCTCGGCCAGACGCATCTCTTCGAAGATCGAGGCGTTGTAGTTTGCATCGGTCCCGAGGGCGACCGGGATCCCGGCAGCGAGGAAGTCTTGCAGTCCAGCGATGCCGTCACCGAGCATCATGTTCGTCGACGGATTGCTGACCAGACCGCCCTCGACTTCCGCCAGCAGGGCACGCTCTTCGGCATCGAGCCAGATACCGTGGACGAGCGTGGTGCGCGCATCGAGCACCCCGAGCCTCTGCAGGGCCCGCAGAGGACTGGTGCCGTAGAGCTGCTGGGAAAAAGCCAGGTCGTCGTGCTGCTCGGCGAGGTGGATATGGAAGCCCGTGCCGAGCTCGGCCGCCAGACCCGCCGCTGCCTCGATCATCGCGGCGCTGGCGCCGTGCAGGGAGTGCGGAGCGGTCAGGAACGTGACCCCGGCGTCTGCCGCGAACTCCTCGTGCAGCGCGCGGCAGCGCTCGACGGCCTGCGCAGGCGTCTCACAGAATCGGCGCTGGCCCGGCCGGCGCACCTGATCATAGAAGGTCCGCAGGAAAGCAAGGCGCAGCCCCACCTCGCGCGCTGCTTCGATCACGGCCCGGTCATAGGCGAGCCCGGCGTCCGCGCCAGCCTGCCCATTGTGGAGATAGTGGAACTCGCCGACGCTGGTCACCCCCGCCCGCAGCATCTCGACAAAACACAACCGAGCAGCGGCCTTGAGCCGAGCCACATCGAGCTGCTCCACGCAAGGATACAGGTGCCCATCCACCCAGGCACGGAAGTCTCGGGGATGGTCGGCGGCCCCGCGCAGCAAGACCTGAAAGCAGTGGCTGTGGGCATTGACCGTGCCGGGCACCAGCACGCAACCGGCGAAGTGCTCGCGCGGTGTCGAGGCCTGTGCCTGCTCGAGCGGCAACACGCGGCCTGCGCCCGACACCAACAGCTGCCCTCCTGCGCGCAGCTGCCCGTCGACGAAGACGTGGTCTGCGCTGTAGAGCTTCATGGGCTGTGCTCCCGCACGAGCTTGGCATAGAGCTCGACGCCGCGCTTCAAGCCGGCTTCGGTGATGCGTTCTTCGGGGCTGTGGGCATGTTCGATGTACCCCGGGCCCAGCAAGGAGATGCGGGCCGGGCCCTCGCCAAGGTAGGCAGCATCGGTATTGAAAGCCACCGCCTTGCTCGACCAACCTTCGGGGACGAACAGGCGCTGCGGCTCGGAGCGCGACACAGCTTCGATCGAAATCTCCGGCACGGCGAGGGTGCGTACCCGCTCTTCGAGCTGCGCCGTCGGTCCGACGGCGCGGAACAGGATCTGGGCCTCGGCGTTCGGAGGCAACACGTTCGCCGCCACCCCGGCCTGGAGCCAACCGATGTTGCAGGTCGTGGCTCCCAACTCTGGATCGACCGGCCAGTCTTCGTCTCTGACTGCCTGGAACAGATCGAGCAACGGCAGGAGCGCCGAGCGTCCCCGTTCGGGGTAGCCCGAGTGGCAGGCCTTGCCGGAGACTTGCAGGTGTAGCTTGAGCAAGCCTTTCTGGGCGTGCACCGGCGTGTTGCCCGTCGGCTCGCCGAGAATCACCCAGGCGCCTTGCAGCACTTCCTCGTTGGCGGCTGCCTTGGCCCCCTCGTGCATGGTCTCTTCACTGACCACCGCCAACAGTCCCACGTCATCGCGGCCTTCGTCACGCAGCTGCAACAGGGCCAGAATCTGGGCCAACAGCACGCCCTTGGCATCGCAGGTACCCCGGCCGAACCAGGCACCGTCCCGAACTTCAAAGGGTAGAAAGGGGGGCACCGTGTCGAGATGCGTACAGAACAGCACCCGAGGCGTCCCCACCTGAGCCAGCAGGTTGCAACGCCCGTCAGGCAGTGGCAGCTCGCGCACCGTGAGGCCCCACTCACGCAGCTTGCGCGCCAGGTGATTGGCGAAGGCTCGTTCGGCACCAGAGAGCGAGGGGATGTCGACGAAGGCCTGCAGGGTCTCGCGGATCGGAATGCTCACTCCTGCCCCCCAAAAACTGCACTCTGCACTACCGAAGATCCATCTGTCAACCCGGCAACCTGCCTGAAAGCCTGCCTGAGGGCCGAGTCGCGAACTTGACGGAGCCCCCGGGTATAGTCGGGCTGCGAGGATCCCAAAGCCATGAAACTGTTGATCGCAGAGAAACCCTCCGTTGCCCGCGACATCGCCCGCGCCCTCGATGTGCCGATGGGCGGTCGTCAAGGCTGCTTCACGGGCCCCACGCTGAGCATCAGCTGGTGCCTCGGACACCTTGCCGAGTTGCAAGAGCCGGCGAGCTATGATCCCGCCTGGAAACGCTGGAGTCTGGCGAGCCTGCCGATGCTCCCCGAGCGCTTCGAGATTCAACCGATCTCCCGTACCCACAAGCAGTTCAAGGTTCTGCGCGCGCTGCTGCGCGACCGCCGCTTCGAGACCGTCATCAACGCCTGCGACGCGGGCCGTGAGGGCGAGCTGATCTTCCGCTTCTGCTACAAACTCGCGGGCGCCCGTCTACCTGTGGAACGGCTCTGGCTGCGTTCACTCACCAAGTCCGCCATCCGCCAGGGCTTCGCGCACCTGCAGCCTGGGAGCGACTACGAAGCCCTCGAGCAGGCCGCCCGGGGGCGCAGCTACGCCGACTGGTTGGTGGGGATGAACGCGACCCGGGCCTACACCCTGAAGGCGGGGGTTCTGCGTACCATCGGCCGGGTGCAGACGCCCACATTGGCGCTGCTGGTCGAGCGCGACAGGGCGATCGAGAGCTTTGAGCCGCAAGACTTCTGGGAGCTGCACGCGCAGATCGCGGGAACCAGGCCCCCTGCCAAAGCGCGCTGGTTCTACGGGCAGCCGCCGGCGTCGGCTCCCGGGCGGCTGGCGCGTCCAGAGCTGGCAGAGAGCCTGCGCACGCGTCTGGTTTCGCCCTTGAAGGTCGAGAGCATCCAGGACAAGACCGAGGTGCTGCCTCCGCCCCAGCTCTTTGACCTCAACGCGGTCCAACGCACTGCCCATCGGCGCTTCGGTCTGTCGGCGGCTCGTTGCCTCAAGCTCCTGCAAGAGCTGTACGAGCGGGACAAGCTGCTGACCTACCCGCGGACAGATTCCCGCTATGTGACCGCAGATGTGGCTTCAGGTTTTGCTGCACTGGTGAAGAAGCTGGCTGGCTGGCAAGAGTACGCAGCATTGTGCGCACGGATTCCCGCGGGCGCACCGCTGGCGCGCCGTGGTCGCTACGTCGATGACCGCAAGGTGCGCGACCACCACGCCATCTTGCCGACAGGGGCCGGGCCCAAAGCCCTGAGCGGCGAGAAGCGCAAGCTCTTCGACCTGGTTGTCCGCCAATTCCTGGCCATTTTCTCCCCGGATGCGCGGTTCGCCAAACGCGAAGCTGTGCTGCGCAGCGGTCCAGAGGGCCCACAGGCTCCCAAGAGCCCAGGGGAGCGCGGGACCATCCTGACCAGCCTGCCCGCATCACCCGACCGCTTCCTCGCGCAAGGCAAGGTGTGCTTGCAGCGCGGCTGGCAGGAAGTGATCGGTGTGGCCCCCAAAGCGCGCAAAGGCGAGACCGCTCTGCCCGACTGGCAGGTCGGCCAGGTCTGCCCGGCGCGGTTTGTGGTCAGCAGCGGCCGTACCCAACCACCGCCCCACTACAACGATGCCAGCCTGATCGGGGCCCTCGAACACGCCGGCCGCCAGCTCGACGAGCAGAGTCTGCGCAAAGCCCTGGCGGTCTGTGGTCTGGGAACTCCTGCGACGCGTGCGGCGACCATCGAAACGCTGATCGGACGGAAATACATCGAACGTCGCGCCAAGAGCCTGCTCTCCACAGAGGCGGGGCGTGACCTGATCGAGCACCTGCCTGTCGCGGCTCTGCGCAGTCCCAAGCTGACCGCCGAATGGGAGCAACGGCTGGAGGAAGTCGCTTCGGGCAGAGAGTCTCTGCAGACTTTCCTGGCGGGCCTCAAAGCCTGGATTGCGGACATCGTCGCGGCCTTCAAGGCTCTTCCTGAAAGCTCCGCGAGCGACGATGCGGCGGACAGCATCGACGCGCCCTGCCCAGTGTGTGGCCAGCAGCTGCGGGTGCTGCGTTCGCGGGTACGGTGCGCGGAATGCAGCTTCAAGCTCGAGCGCCGTCTGGCCGGGCGCCCCTTGAGCATCGAAGAGCTCAGTGCTCTGCTGCGCGGCCAGGCGACGGCGCTCTTGCAGGGCTTCCGATCGCGCAAAGGGAAGACGTTTGCTGCCCGTCTGCAGCTCAAGGAAGATGGCGCACTTGACTGGCAGATGCCAGCAAGCCGCAAACGTTCGCGTGCGCCCCGAAACGCTCGTGGAAAGCGTGTGGAAAACTTGCGCAAAGGGCGAGAGCAAGTCCGAAAAAAACCCCGCACATCGCGTTGCCCCGACGCGGGAACGCCCACGGAACAACGTTGTCCCCTATGTGGAAAACACACCCTGCTGGTCGGTCACCGCGCGTGGGGATGTGGTGGCTGGCAAAACGGCTGCAGGTTTGTGCTGCCCTTCAAGTTCCGTGGCAAAGCCCTCAGCGCCGCACAGTTTCGTGCTCTTGTGGAAAAACGGAAGACCCGCCTGGCCACCTGGCCTGCCGGAGAAGGCCGCCCTCAGGGCCGCGGCCGGTTGGTGTTGCAGGGAAAGCACTTGAAGGCGTGCCTGTTGCCTGAGGACTAGCCTCCTGTCCCCGGGGCCCGCGTCGCTCAGCTGCCGTCGCCCGCCAGCACACACACCCCGAGCTCGAAAAACAGGCCCGCCAGGCGGGCCAGGGGCAGTCCCTCGATCGCCGAGGGGTCATCCCCCACGATCCGCTCCATCAGCGCGATCCCCAGGCTCTCGATCTTGTACGAGCCTGCGCAATCAACGGGCTGATCCCGTTCGATGTACTGTGCGATCTGGCTGTCCGTCAACGGACGCATGAATAGCGAGGTCTTCTCGACAACCCCATGCGGCTTGATGCGCCCTGGACGCAGCAGCACCGCCGCCGTCCACAGCCGGTGTTCCTTGCCGGCCAGCATCCGCAGCTGCAGACGTGCGTTCTCCATGCTGCCCGGCTTTCCCAGGATCGCTCCGCCCACCTCGGCACACTGGTCCGCACCGAGGATCCAGGCTTGCGGGTGGGCCTCCCGCAGGCTGATGGCTTTCCCGAATGCGTGACTGCGCACCAGGTCCGGAGCGCTGACGCCCGGAGACAATTTTTCTTCGTATTGGGGAGCCACGGCCGAGAACTTCAGTCCCAGGCGTTGCAACGATCGCCGCTTGTAGCTTGAGCTCGAGGCGAGCACCAGGTCCATGCCAGGTTCCTCCGGATTCTTGGTCTCCGTGGCCGCTGCCGGTCAGGCTACGGATGCGGAGGGCATCTTCTGCAACTCTTCGCGCGAGTTAGACGGTATGTGGCGCCAGAAATCACATGTTTGCCTGTGCGCGTGTCCAAGGCCCAGGTACTATTCCTTGTAGGGGAGGGGTTTATCCCCTCCCGAGCGAACGGGCGGGGGTAAACCCCGCCCCTACTTTTC
>JAJDCP010000141.1 GCA_029260765.1 Planctomycetota bacterium | reverse complement strand
GGAAGCCCCGCCCGCAACCGCTACTGCGGAGTGTCCCCATTCACAACGGCCCAGCCCCTGTAGCGGCGCGCTGTGAGCGCCGGAAGCCCCGCCCGCAACGGCAGTACCTGGATTCTGGCCCCGCCCACCCGGATCGGTCGTCTCGGCGGTCGCAGACTGCCGCTACAGCCTGCGACCCCTACCGCCGCCCGTAGGGATTATTGCCGCGGCGGGTCGAGCGCCGGTTCTCGCCCGTACCAGGCGCCTGGCCCGAACGCACCGACCCGCTAACAGGGGAAGAGATCCCGCGGGTCAGCTGCGCCGGGTGGCGCATGCGCGACTGGCAGTCTTCGAGGCTGATCACTTTGTTGTAGTACAGCCGTTTGAGGCAGGCGTCCATCGTGATCATGCCCTCCTTGGAGGCTGTCTCCATCAGACCGTAGACCTGGAACGCCTTCTTCTCGCGGATCAAGTGCGCCACCGCCGGATTGACCAACAGGATCTCGAAGGCCAGCGCGCGTCCCTCGGCATCGACCCGGGGGATGAGCCGTTGGGACAGGATGGCCTTCAGGCTCAGTGCCAACTGCGAGCGCACCTGATTCTGCTGGTGCGACGGGAAGCTGTCGATGATGCGGTCGATGGTCTGCACGCAGTCGTTGGTGTGCAACGAGGCGAGCACAAGGTGCCCGGTTTCCGCCGCGGTGATGCCGGCGGTCATCGTCTCGATGTCGCGCATCTCGCCGACCAGAATGACATCCGGCGCCTGGCGCAAGCAGTGGCGCAACGCGTTCGAGAACCCGTGCGTGTCGTCACCCACCTCGCGCTGCTCGATCACACTCCTGATGTTGGTGTGCATGTACTCGAGCGGGTCCTCGATCGTGATCACGTGCGCCTGGCGGTTCATGTTGATGATGTTGACCATCGCGGCCAGCGTCGTGCTCTTGCCGTGACCCGTTGGTCCGGTGACCAGGATCAGTCCCTGCGGGCTGAGCGCCAGTTTGGTCATCAGCGGTGGCAGGCCCAACTCTTCAAGCGTAGGAATGCGCGTCGCGATCAGGCGGAAGACCGCCCCCACCGTCTTGCGCTGCAAAAAGCAGTTACCGCGGATGCGGATGCTCTCATCGGTATCAGCGATCGGGCAATGGAAGCTGAAGTCGAGCTCCTTGTCGCGCTCGAAACGGGCGACCTGCTCGGAGGTCAAGATGCCGTAGGCGATCTGCTTGACTTCTTCGTGACTCAACGGCTTATCGTCGATGGTTGTCAGCTTACCGTCGATGCGGTACACGACCGGCGTGTCGACCGTCAAAACTACGTCGGAGCAGCCCATTTCGACGGCCCGCTCGAGGATGTCCGTCAAGTCCATGGCTCAGCTCCTGCGCGTCGTGACACGTCCTGAGATGTTGGCGACCTTGAATTTCCCCAAGCACTCTTCAGCGTAGTCGCGCGAGACCCCGCGCAAGACTGGAATGATGGTGCGGTCGGTCAGCTTGAGCGCTTCGTCCTCAGAGATATCCTTGATCGTAGCGATCAAGGACGCAGCCTTGCGCTTTTTGGCATCCGAAGAGATCTTCGACAACACCAGGCCGTGGATGCTCTCGTCGCTCGAAGCCTTGCGTTCCTTGGACTTCTTGCGGCGTGAGCTCGGCCTGGTCGCCCCGGCTGCAGCCTGTTCGGTTTCCCCAGCAGCGCGCTTGACCCGGCTGCTCTTGATGCGACGCGTCACCCGGTCGACTTTCTTGAAGACCGGCGTCCCCGGCTTGCGTTTCTTTTCAGGCGGCAACGGCAGGCTGAGCTCTTCGTTCTTGCCCTTCTTCCGCTTGATCTGCGCCTGCGCTAGCAAATCGTCGAGCTCGTCCCGCGGCCCGCCCTCTTTCGAAACCGGCTCGAGCGAAGCACGGCTCGAGTGCAGGATGGCGAGCGCCTCGCTCGGGTCGAGAGGCTGCAGCTCACGCTTGCGTTTCCGTTTCCGTTTGTTCTTCTTCCTCTTCACCTCGCTCGGGCGCTCGGGGAGCTGGATCTCCTCGATCGCCGGCGGCGGGTCGTCACGCTTGACCTCGTCCAGGGCCGCCAACTCGCGGTCCAGGGAGTCGAGATCGATGTCTCCCTCGGAATCATCGGCTTCGAACAAGTCGACATCTTCGATCAGGTCGTCGGATTCCTCGACCTCCTCGACGGCATCGAGCGGCTCGATCTCCGTCGGATCGTTGTCGAGGATGTCGTCGAGAGCGTTGAGGTCGAAGCTGTCCTCGTCGTCGAGCAGCCCGTCAATCTCAGGATCCGAGAGAGCCTCGTGCTCGAACACGGGCTCGATCGGGTCGAGACTGTCGCTGTCATCAAACACCGCCTCGAGCATGTTGTCCGACGGACTCGGCTCGGGCCGGAAGGGCGTCGAGACCATCTCCTGGTTCGTGCTGCTCGAAGTGTCGAGCATGCCTTCGAACACCGGTTCGGCATGCAACGGTTCCTCTTCAGCCTCCGCCAGGAAGTCCGGCTCCGAGCGGGCCTTCAAGCGTCCGCTTTCCATGTGCAGGCGGGCGATGGGTCCGGGCGCGATATCGCTGGTGGTGAAATCGCGGGGACCGTCTTCCGCGTCGAGGATCGAATCGAAGACCTCTTGCAGGTCCTGCTCGGGTTCGGGCTCCGGCGCTGCCATCGCGGAGAAACTCTCGACGGGCTGCGGCTCTGAAATTGTCTCCTGGATCGGCTCTGTGGGCGGCGGAGGCGGTTCTCCGATAGGGGCTCGCGACTCCTCGGGAGCGGGCAATGCAGCTCGGTCGAGCTGCATCGTCTCCATCAACTGCCTCGACGTGTCTGTGGAGCTGGCCTTCGCCGCCTTGCCCCGAGGCACCAGCACAACCTCAAGTTGCTCGCCGCAGCTCGGGCAGCTGACGCCCGGAAAACCCCCTTGCCAACTTTGCGTGGATGCCTCCGGCGAGTCGAGGTCGGAGACCTGCACGACTTCGGGAGGCTCCGGCCAGTTGATCTTTGGCAGGTCCTCGCAGGGATCGTCCGTCGTGACCAGCGTTGCTCCCAGCAGAATCAGCCGCTTCAGTCGCTCTTTAACGATTGTCGCGCCACGGATGCTCAGGTCATCGACCAGAGTCAGTGGCACGGCGCTTAGAATGTCGTGGGCTGTCCCCTCGTCGACGCTGAAAAGGTCGGCAAGAATCGGCCGAAGGTTCTCCACGTGCTCGGGATCGACCGCTTTGAGGAGAATCTTGAAATCGCCCATCAATCACTCCATCCTGATCGGATGTTGCACATAATGCCCGGAAGGGAAGGGCCTCGTCAAGGCCCCCCCGGGGGGCGGGAACGCGCCCGGGGATGGGCGAGCTTGTAGACCTCCCACAATCGGCCGGTGGAGACGTGGGTGTAGACCTGCGTCGCGCCAAGACTGGCGTGGCCGAGCAGCTCCTGGATGCTGCGCAGGTCCATACCTCGATCGAGAAGATGGGTCGCGAAACTGTGGCGCAGCGTGTGCGGTGTCGCGGCACAAGACAGCAGCGCGCTGCTGCGCAACCGGGTCAGCAGCTTGCGTACACTGCGGTCGTTGAGCCGACCGCCACGGACTCCCCGGAAGACTGGCCCTTCGGTCAGCTCCAGGGCCGCGAGATGCTCGCGCAGGGCACTACGCGCGGCCCTGCCGAAGGGAAAGTCTCGCTGCTTGCGCCCTTTTCCCGACCGCACCCGACCGACCATCGCTTCCAGATCCAGGTCTTCAATGTCGAGTCCGACCAACTCGGAGACGCGCAGCCCAGCGCTGTAAAGCAACTCGAGCAGCGCCTGCTCTTGCAGCGTCAACGATGACGCCAACAGACGCTGCACTTCCTCTTCGGACAGCACTCCTGGCAACGGCCGCGGTTGTTTGGGAGACCGGACCGCTCGCGCTGGATTCGCCGTGCAGACGCCTCGCTTGATCAAGTAGCGAAAGAACGTGCGCAGTGCTGAGAGTTTCCGGGCTCGCGAACTGGCAGCCAGCCCCTGGCGGAAGCTCCGAGCGATGAACGTGCGCACATCGACGGGCCGGATCGCGGCCAGATCGACAAGCTCGCCATCTTCGAGCAGGAAGGAGATGAAGTCCTGTAGCTCCCGCAAGTAGGCCGAGACGGTATGAGGGGAAAGCCGCCGCTCGTCGCGCAGGTGCTCACGGAAGCCGATCAGATGCTCTTGCAGTTGCACTCCCCCTCCTATGGACCACTCTATAGAAAGTATCGACGCGCGCCCCGGTCAAGAGTTAGTCTCGCAGCTCGAGGCATGGCAAAGAGCCCTGATGGAAGCACGCATCCGCTGCAGTCCCGCACCGTGCGCCGATGCCCTGAGTATCGCGCGCGACCTGGATCCAGGGCTCCGCCCCGTGGTCCTCGAGAGTCGTTGGCGCCACCCCGAGCTCGGGCGCTGGGACATCGTCGCGTTTGGACCATCCTGCCTGCTCCGGGCCGGCCCGACCGGTGCCGAGCTGCTGGAACCGGCAGGCACACATCAGCTCTCGACGGACGCCCTGACGAGTCTGCAACAACTGATGCGCGCGCGACGCATCAGACGCCCTGCTGGCTGCGGGCTGCCGTTCATCGGCGGGAGCGTCGGGGTGATGGCGTACGAGCTGGCCCGCCAGCTCGAGCGACTGCCTGGCAACGCACGCGACGATCTCGGCCTCCCCTGGCTGGAATGGGCCTGCTATGAGCGGGCGTGGCTGTGTGACCGTGTGGCCGGACGCGCCTGGTGGCTGCAGGTCGAGGCGCCCTGGTGTGCACCGGATTGGCGGGTCCCCCGTCCTACGCCAGGTACAGCACCTGAGCCTGGGCAGGTGGTCTCTCCCGGCTTGTTCTCGACGTTCAACCGGGAACAGTACCTGCGGGCCGTCTGCGAAGTCCAGGACTGGATCCGGCGTGGCCACATCTACCAGGCCAATCTGTCGCAACGCTTTGCCGTCCCCTTCGAGGGGTCTGCGCACACGCTGTATGCGCGGCTGCGTGGTCTCCAGCCGATGCCGTTCCTCGCCTGGCTCCCGCTCGGGGGCGCACAGATCCTGTCGGCCTCACCTGAACGTTTCTTGAAGGTCGGGCCGCGAGGCCATGTGCAGACCTGGCCGATCAAGGGCACCCGCGGTAGACATGCCGAGGCGTCCATCGATGCGGACCGTGCCCGCCAGCTGCAAGAGAGTGCCAAAGACCAGGCAGAGTTGGCGATGATTGTCGATCTGCACCGCAACGACCTGGGCAGAGTCTGCGCGTATGGCTCGGTACGGGTCCAGGCAGACGCCCAGCTGCAGAGTTTTCCGGGCGTACACCACTTGACAGGCCACATCACGGGCAACCTGCGTCCGGAGTTGGACGTTTTTGATCTGCTGCGGGCAGCGTTCCCTGCAGGCTCGATCAGCGGAGCGCCGAAGATCCGCGCTCTTGAGATCATCGACAGTCTCGAACCCCTTGCCCGCAGCGCATACACCGGAAGTCTGGGATATGTGGGCTACGACGGCTGCGCAGACTTGAGCGTGGCGATCAGGACGCTGATCATCACGCGGGGCTGGGCGCTGCTGGGAGCGGGCGGGGCGGTGACGGCGGACAGCCAACCGTGCGCCGAGTACCAGGAGACCCTGGACAAAGTCGCCGGACTCCTCTCCGCCCTGCATGCGACACGAGAGCACGCGAGCGATTCGTGATTCCTGCTCCGGCCGCGCTTCGAGTGCCTCCCCCGGACGGGCCGACGGGATCGTCCCCGAGAACCGGGGCTAGAATTTCGGCGCCGCAAGCACCGGCCCTGCACCAGCGAAGACCGCCTCGTAGCGGGCGAGCAGGTCGGGCACGGCTGCTGTGGCAGGACGCACCGCCCCGTCGACTTTCTCAGCAACCAGGGCCTTGCCGCGGCCTCCACTGCCCGGACTGCCAGCAGACGCCAGCGAGCCCGAACCTGCTGAGCTCTGTCGAGAAGCCGCCTCGGAAGCACGTATGCGCCCGTAGAAGTCATCGAGCGCGGTCTCGAAAGCCCCCGCATCCTTGCAAGCGATCATCGCGATCTTGCAGCCCGTCTCTTTTCTAAGCGCGGCGATCGATTCTGGGTGGAAGATCTGGGTCGTCACAACGACGAGCAGATCTTCAAGCTTCTCGAGCACGATGGCCTTGTGCTTGCGCGCAACACTCTCGGGCAGTGTCGCCACGGTATCGAGCGGGATCTTGGTCTTCGAGATCTTGATGCTGGGAATCTTATGGTGCTGCACAAGTAGAGCGAACAGCTCTCTCTCTTTGATGTAGCCGGACTGCAACAGCGCCTTTCCCAACGCACCGGCCTGGCGGCCAGCCTTCTTCAGTTCCTGGGCGAGGAACTCTTGCGTCACCACGCCAGCGGACAGGAGCGAGCCCGCCAGTTGCTTCTGTTTGTCGGACAAGCTGTTCATCGGCGGCAACCTGCTGCTGGAATGGCGCTCGGCCTCTTCCGCTTTGAGCCGCATCGTCTTCTGGCGGCCGTCGGCCCCGTCGATCCTTGCGCTCATGGGCTTAGCGACGTCTCCGTAAGCCGAGGCAGGCGGAGGCGGAGGCGGCAGGGCCGCCCGGTCTGGCTCGGTCTTCGGCTCGGTCTTCGGCTCGTGCAGAGCCGAAGCATCGAACTGGACAGCCCGCGGTGCGACGGCTACCGGCGGCGGCGGTGCAGGCGGCGGCGGTGCAGGAGGAGGCGCTGGGGAATGTGCTGAGGCATCGAACATCATCGTCTTCGGCACCGGCTTCTTCGTTGGAGCCGAAGGAGCCGGAGGAGGCGCCGGCGGGGCCGCATGCGCCGCTGCATCGAACATCATCGTCTTCGGCACCGGCTTCTTGACAGATGCTGGCGGTGGCGGTGGCGCCGGGGGAGCCGCATGGGCTGAGGCGTCGAACATCATCGTCTTCGGCACCGGCTTCTTCGCTGGAGCCGGAGGAGGTGGCGGCGGACCTGCATGGGCCCCCGCATCGAACATCATCGTCTTCGGCACAGGCTTCTTCGCTGGAGCCGGTGGTGGTGGCGGCGGACCTGCATGAGCACCCGCATCGAACATCATCGTCTTCGGCACCGGCTTCTTCGCTGGAGCCGGTGGAGGTGGCGGCGGACCTGCATGGGCCCCCGCATCGAACATCATCGTCTTCGGCACCGGCTTCTTCGCTGGAGCCGAGGGTGGTGGCGGCGGACCTGCGTGAGCCCCCGACGCGTCGAACACCACCGTCTTCGGCACCGGCTTCTTCGCACCGGGCGGCGTGGGAATGCTCGGAATCTTCGGCGGCGCGTCCATCACGATGGTCTTCGACACCGGCGGCTTGGAGGTGCGGCCGGTGGCTCGCGCGGCTGCGGCAGTGGAGGCATCCATGACCACAGTCTTCGGCACCGGTTTCTTGGCTGACGGGGCCTGAGGAGCCTTGGGCGGCAGATCCATCACGATGGTCTTCGGCAGCGACTTCTTGGCTTTGGGGGCCGGAGACATCACCACGGTCTTCGGCACCGGCTTCTTCGGCATTACCGGGGGCATGCCCTGAGCCTGAAAGGTCCCCGCCTGCGGAGGCTGCGCGCCTGCGAACTGCGCCTCGGCCCAGGGGGCTGAAGGCGCGGTCGGGGGCGGGGGCGACGCAGAACGTGCGACCGGACCCGTGTAACCACCCAGCGACGGATCCATCAAGGTGGGTGCGCTGACGTAGCCCGATTCGAGCTCCTCGACTGCGCCTGCACCATCGAAGTCTTCTGCCGTCAAGGGTCTGCGAAGGCCATCCGGAGCGTTGCCGGGGGTGAAGACGTGCGGCTGGGCAGGGTGCCCATCACCGGAAAACAAGATCTGTGGCTGCGGTGGGGCATCAGGCGCGGGAGGACCAGCCTGCTCGTCTGGTTTCTTCTTCTTGCCAAAAATCCAGCCCATGAACCCATCCCTCCGGTGTGAACCCGGTGGAAGACGCGGTCAAGCGCCCGTAGCAGATCTTCTCGGAGGATACCAGACCACAGGCAGCGACGCAACGCGGGCGAGACCACCAGAGGGGCCTCGAGAAGAGGGTCACCGAGCTTGGAGCCGGCCTGCCCTGCGGCGAGATTCCTGGCGCTGCTGCTGCCGTCAGCTGCTTTCGCAGACCCCCTGTGCTCCTGTTGACTTTTCGCCGGATACGTCTACAATGCATGCTCTTGCAGAGATCTCTGTATCGTTCCCTTGAACGTCAAGTCGGGAGCATCCCATGGCCGGTCTGGACATCCAGTTCAAGAGCCTTGACGGGGACGAATCCACCGTCGTCGCTCAAGTGAGCGGCGTGATCGATGGCTCAACGGTCACCGAGTTCCAGAACACGCTCACCGGGGCCAGTGAGCGCGGCGTCAAGTTCTTGATCCTCGACATGAACAGCGTGCGCTATGTCAACTCGACGGGTCTGGGAGCACTTGTCAAATTCCGCGACGTCTTCCGGGGGGTCCAGGGGGGCCTGGCACTGATTCGGGTGCCGCCCAAGGTCAAGATCGTCATCGAGATGCTCGGCCTGCATGTGTTCTTTGAGATCGCTTCCGACGTCAAATCGGCCCTTTCCGCGCTCAAGAACCCGCCGGCCAAGGCGGAGCCCGCCAAACCCGGACCCGAACCGCGCGCGCCGGCTGCACCAGCCCAGCGCTCGTCGCCGAGCTCCGACTCCTCACGCTCTGCGGGGCCTTCCCGTTCCGAGGCGGGACCGCGCTTTCCCCTGGTAGCCGACTGTCAGCGCTGCAGCACCGCGCTCGAGTTCGCCGCGCCAGGGGCTTTCCGCTGCCCACGCTGCTACACGGTAGTGACGGTGCAGGACAGCGGCAGCCAGAGCTTTGCGGCTCCCGAAGCCCCGCAACCGGTGCAGATCTCGGTGCCGTGTACGGCGGAGGCGGCTGAAGGTCTCAACGCCTTCGTGTCGGTACTGGCGACCCGCCTGTTCGGGCCGGGGGCCAAGGTCGACGCGGTCAAACGGGCTCTGCACGACGTGACCAGCGGCCTGAGCAGTCTGGTCTATAAGAACGATCCACGCTCCATCTACCATGTGCTCGTCTCGACCAACGGACGCGGCATGGAGATCAAGGTCTCCGACTACGGACAGCGCCTCGACCCGGTGCGCGTCAACAGCTACTTCGCTTCGGTGCGGCGGGTGCTTGATGAGTTCGAGATCCGCTCCCACCCCAAGGGCGGAAACGTCTTCAGGCTGTTCAAGAACCGCTGATGGACAATGTGCCGCTGCAGCTGAACGGGATCTCCAAGAGCTTCGGCGCGTGCCAGGCGCTGCGCGATGTCTCGCTGCAGGTCCAACCGGGTGAGGCGTTCGGCCTGTTGGGGGCCAATGGCTCCGGCAAGACCACCTTGAACCGTATCGTGATCGGGCTGCTGCAACCCGACGCGGGCGAGGTGCGTCTCGGCGGTGTCTCGATGCGCGAAGACCCTGTCGGCGCGCGCCGACAGCTCTCCTATCTGCCCGAGAGCACCAGCCTGTTTCCCGAGCTCTCCGCCGTCGAGCTGCTCGACTTCGTAGGCGGTCTGCGAGGGGTCGCGCGTGTCTCGGCCAAGACCGCCCATCTGCTCGAGCATCTCGGTCTGGGCGATGATGGCCAGCGAGCCGTGGGCAGCTATTCTACCGGTATGCGCCGCAAGACCGCGTTGGCCTGCTGCCTGCTGGCAGACGCCCCGCTGATGCTGCTCGATGAGCCGACCAGCGGCCTCGATCCACCGAGCATCACACTCTTCCGCAGCATCTTGCAAGAGTGGACCGAACGTGGACGCAGCCTGTTGATCTCGTCGCACATCCTCGAGTTCATCGAGAAGACCTGCCAGCGTGTGGCGATCTTGCATCGCGGCTCACTGCTCGCGTGCGGCAGTCTCGATGCGCTCCGTGAACAGATCGGTCAGCCCGAGGCAGACCTCGAACGCATCTACCTCGAGATCACCGGGCAGAAGACGGCCTCGGCCAGCGCCCTGCTCGACGATCTGATGGCGTGAGCTACTCGTCCCCGCCCTTGCCGGACTCGTCGAGCTCGATCACGACTGTGGTACCCATGATGTCCAGCTCGAGCCGGACCATACCGTACACGTGCACTTCTGGGCTGTACCAGATCCTCATAGCTCCCTCCATACCCGCGGCATTCATACCGAAGGGAAGCTCGACCTTCTTACAGCTATAGGTCGTATCGCCGACCTCCAGCTCTTCGTCGCTGACGGTATATTCTTCGTCGAGCACCGCCCCCATCGCCCCGAGCTCGAACGAGCTGGGGAAATGGAGCCACTCCCCGGGAGCCACCAGAACGTTCTCGATGCTCTGTTGTGCATCGGAGTCCATCTCTGCTTCGATCTCGACTCCATCGTCGCTGACAGCTGTCACTGTCAGATCCAGCGTTCCCGCGACGCCCAGCATCGGGCTCGTCATCGTGTAGCTGGCGAACTCATCGACCTCGGCGTCGTCCCATGGATTGCTACCGAGCTCTTCGAAGATCTCCTCACCGAAGGGCAACGCCAGCTCCGCACCAAACTCAAACCCCATCGGCGGCACAGGCATCACCATGCCTCCGGCCATCCCCCACTCGTCGGTCATGGCAACCGGTTGGTTCCAAAGCTCGTCGATGATCCGCAACACTCGGAACTCCGCCTCCACCGACAGGCCTTCCTCCATCGCAGCCTTCAGCATCGGCACGACGCCTGTTCCCATGTCGATCAACGCCTTTTCAGCCTGGTCCCGCTCATCCGGCATCGCCTCGAGCCCATCGATCAGCCCAGGGACTTGGGCCGCCTCCTTCTCGGACAAGGGAATGGCGCTGGATGCCAGGATCTCCATGCGGGTGGTGGTGTCCAGGTGGACAAACACATACTCGAACACAACCTCGCCCTGCTGGGCACTCTCATCCCACTGGACGACGCCCATCGGAGCCATCCGCTGCATCATCGAGTTGGTGCGGGAGATCACCTGCGCCTGGACGAAGTCGCCACTGCTGGTCTTGATCCAGAAGGCACCCGGACCATTCGGGTCCAGGTAGACATTCTGCTGGACGTTCTGCAGGTATTCGCGCGCGTTCAGGTCGATGCGGCCGAACGGAGGCGGCGGCTCGGTAGCATCCCAGTTGTAGGGCTGCGCCAGGCCGAAGCTGCCAAACAGCGAATAGCCCTCGCTGTCCCAGGTGGCCACATCGACTTCTTCGTTGCCGGTGTACTCGACGACCTTGTCCTCGGCGAAGTTGTACCCCTTGTTCGCGCTGAGCGTGAAGGTTCCGTAGCGCCAGCTCTCGGGGAAGGTGTCGAGGTTCAACACCCGCAGCCCCGACTCGCGTCCCGACGCATCGAACCAGCTGACGGCACACCGGTGTAGCGCGTTGGCATCAAGCTCTTGCAGTGCGGCTTGGGGCTCGGCGGTCTCGACCTGAAACTCAGGCAAGCGGCCGAGGTCTTCGATGCTGTAGACACGGTAGCCCGTCGCCCCATCCACGGGCTGCCAGGACAGCTGCGCGGTCAGCTCCGCGACCTCGCCCTGCAGTCCTTCGGGGCCCTCGGGCAGCCGGGCCGCGCCATCTTTGGACAAGGTGTAGACCACCCGCCCACTCCACCAATTCTCGGTAGAGACGAGCAACTTGCCCGTGCGGCCGAAGCGGTCACGGAACGCGAAAATGTCTCCGCTGCCAGCCTGATGCGACCCCCCCCTGAAGCCATCCTCTGGCAGCTCCTGCAGCTCATAGAAGCGGCCCAGACCGTTGCCGACCCGCACCACCCCCGCGCCATGGACGGTCTCGATGAACAGCTGTCCCCAGGTCCGCAGACGCAGGTCGACCGGGCCATCCTCGGAGCAGTCGAAGCGCAGCTCGACCTCTCCGTTGCCCATATCCTGCGACCAGCTCGCCTCGCCCCAGATCATCCCGTTGGAGGTGTACACCGGCAGGTAGCGCGGCTCAGACTCACCGATCTCCGGCAGCCATCGCGCGAGGCGGAAGTGGTAGGGCATGTCTTCTTCAAGGCCCGCGACCTCGAGGCTTCCCCGGCCGGCGCCGACTTCTTCCCAGCGATCCTCATCGCCGACTTGCCGCCAGACCTTCGTCAAGCCTTCGCCTTCCCAGGACAGCTGCAAGACCCCATCAGCGTACTGGCTGCTGACACCGGGCACGGGCTCGGGGAATCGCGGCGTGCCATCGTGCTGGTAGGCGACGACCAACCCCACCTCCAGCGCTTCTTGCATCGACAAGCCCAGATCGACGTACAACACCCGCGCCCGGGCATAGTTGCCCTGGTCGGTGCGCAGATAGAAATCGCTGTCTGGCTGAGGGCTGAACGGCTCGTCTGAGGGGCTCTCGAGCAGACGTGCCAGCCCTTCGCCATCGACAGGTTCGGACACACTGACACGGGTCCCCTGCAGAGGCACGATGTTCAGAGTCTGCCCGCTGCGAACCACCTGGATGTCCGCCACCAGATCGCCGACCCGCGCACGGCTCAGCACCGTCTGCGCGTCGAAGTCGAAGTAGAGGTCGCGGGGAATGGCGACCTGCCTGCGCGTGATGCGCGATGTCTCCTGCGCCCAGAGGGACGCGCCAAACATCAGCAGGAACAACAGACAGCGAGAAAGGATCGGACTCATGGTGTACCTCAAGGCTGGGAGACTGCGGTCCTTGCGCCAGGCGGTCGATGGTGCCGCTACCGCCGAAGCCTCCGGGAAAGCTGATGCAGTCTGCCTGATGGACGTCAGGCGCGTCAATCCGGATGGAGAAATTCGCCTCCAACGGCCCGCGACGGAACCTGCCTCGCGAGTGTGCAGGCAAAAAAAGAACCGGCCCGAAGGCCGGTTGCAGCGAGGGAAAGGGGGAGAGCTCTCAGAAGCCCATGCCACCCATGCCGCCCATGCCGCCCATGCCGCCCCTGCCACCCATGCCACCCATGCCGGGGCCGCCACCAGCGGGCATCGCGGGAGCATCTTCGGGGATCTCGGAGATCATGCAATCGGTCGTCAACAGCAGCCCAGAGATCGAAGCCGCGTTCTGCAACGCGCTACGGGTCACCTTGGTCGGGTCGATGACGCCGCAGGCAACCAGGTCTTCGTACTCACCGGTCGCAGCGTTGAAGCCCACACTGCCCTCTTCAGACTTGACGCGGGCACAGACGATCGAGCCGTCGTAGCCTGCATTCGTGGCGATCTGCTTGATCGGTGCCTCGAGCGCACGCCGCACGATCGCGATGCCCACGGCCTCTTCGTCGCTGGCGTCGATGCCATCGAGCACCGACAGAGCGCGCAGGTAGGCTACGCCACCACCAGGCAGGATGCCCTCTTCGACAGCCGCACGGGTCGCGTGCAGGGCGTCTTCGACGCGCGCCTTCTTCTCTTTCATCTCGACTTCAGTCGCCGCGCCGACATTGATCTGGGCCACACCACCGGCCAGCTTGGCCAGGCGCTCACGCAGCTTCTCGATGTCGTAGTCGGAGCTCGAGTTGTCGATCTCGGCCTTGATCTGAGCGATCCGGCCCCTGATCTGCTCGGCTTCGCCGGCACCTTCGATGATCGTGGTGTCGTCTTTGGTGATCACGACTTTCTTGGCACGGCCCAGGTTGTCGAGCTCGAACTTCTCCAGCTCCAGACCCAGGTCTTCGAAAACTGCGGTGCCGCCGGTCAGGACCGCGATGTCTTCGAGCATCGCCTTGCGGCGGTCGCCGAAGCCGGGGGCTTTGACGGCGCAACAGGTGAAGGTGCCGCGCAGGTGGTTGACGACCAGCGTGGCCAGAGCCTCGCCTTCGACATCCTCGGCGATCACCAACAGCGGACGGCCCGACTTCGCGACCTTCTCCAGCAGCGGCAGAAGGGAGCGCAGGTTGCTGAGCTTCTTCTCGAAGATCAACACCAGGGCGTCCTCGAGAGTGCACTCCATCTCCTGGTTGGTGGCGAAGTGCGCGCTGAGGTAACCCTTGTCGAACTGCATGCCTTCGACCCAGTCGACGGCCGTGTCCAGGCTCTTGCCTTCTTCGACAGTGATGACGCCATCCTTGCCGACTTTCTCCATCGCCTCAGCGATCATCTTGCCGATCTCAGGATCGTTGTTGGCGGCGATGGTGCCGACCTGCTCGATCTCTTCGGATTCGGTGATCTTCTTGGACATCGACTCGAGCTTGCCCACGATCATCTCGACGGCCTTCTTGATGCCGCGCTGGATGCCCATCGGGTTGGTTCCGGCGACAACGTTCTTCAGACCTTCTTCAAAGATGCTCTCAGCCAGCACGGTGGCGGTGGTGGTGCCGTCGCCAGCGAGGTCGGAGGTCTTGGCCGAGACCTCTTTGACCATCTGGGCGCCCATGTTCTCATAGGCATCTTCGAGCACGATTTCTTTGGCCACGGTCACGCCGTCTTTGGTGACGGTCGGCGCGCCGAAGGACTTCTCGAGGATCACGTTGCGGCCGCGCGGGCCGAGCGTGATTTTGACAGCGCGCGCCAGCTGGCGCACACCGCGTCGGATCGAATTACGCACTTCCTGATCGAAAGCGATCTTCTTGGGAGCCATGGAAAGTACCTCTCTCAGCTTGCTGGAGTTATTCGCTCACGACGGCGAGGATGTCATCCTCGGACATGATCAGAAGCTCTTCGCCATCGACCTTGATCTCGGTCCCAGCGTAGGAGCTGAACAGCACGCGGTCGTTTTCCTTGACGGTGAACGGAGCACGCTCACCAGAATCGAGCAGCTTGCCGGATCCCAAAGAGACCACGCGGCCTTCCTTGGGCTTTTCTTTCGCGGTGTCCGGGATGTAAATGCCGCCTTTGGTCTTCCCTTCGGCTTCGAGGCGCTTGACGACGATCTTGTCGTTAAGAGGACGGATGGTAGGCATGCTAGTTCTCCTGATAGGGGGGCTGTTGTCAGCCAACCCGGTTTGTGCATCCGGGCTCGCCATCTGCGAGCGAGTGCAAGGCCCATAGCTAGAGGCGTGCCAAACGCGGAGACCGCATGCCTTCATGCCTGGGCGCTGCCAGTTTGACACATGCGCGTGGACGGCTCGACGGGCCCTGTCAGGCTGGCAGATGGCAGAGGGGAGATGCACAACGGCCGCCCAGCAAGGGGCGGCCGTGCGGAGAAAAACACCCGAGCAGGTCAGGCGGCAGCGACCCGCGTGACCAACTCGGAGAAGCGCTTGAACGAGTCGAGCTCTGCGCCAAGCTCTTCGCCTTCGCAACTGAGCTCGTCCTGCAGGCGACGGCCCTGCTTGAGGATCATGCGGCAGCGGTCATGGAGCAAACGCGGCGGCATGCGCCGGGTCTTGAAGCTGCTGCGGCACTCAGCCATCTCGCGCCGGAGCTTGGCCAACTTCTGGCCTGGCTTGGCGCTGGCCACCGGCAGCGTCGAATCGAACAGGATACGCCCGGCTACGTCGGCGAAGCGGAATGACGAGATCAACTGGGCTTTGAGCTGGCTGGCGTCCTGCCCGCCCATCAAGGCCTGGGCAAGCTTGTGAGAGATCTCTTTGACCTCTTGCGGCGGGGTCGCAAAGGTGATCTTCAGCGTGCCGTTGGTGCGCTTGTGGAAGCAATGCCCGATGCGGTCGATATGTTCGCAACGGTCGTCGAGCACGCGCTCGACCCAGCGAAGAACCTGGGCAGGCCGCAACCGGTCGGCGACGCGGTCCAGCGCCTGGATCTGACGCTCGGCATTCGATTGAGCAGTCTTGAGCTGCAGGGCGATCTGCATGGTCAATCCTCTTGGTGCGTACATCCAAGATTATACCCGCGGAACACCGGAGCACCTACTGCAAGCTCATCAGCCGCCTCAACGCTGAAAACATGGGACCGGACGTAGATTCAACTGCGGCTCAGCTCGCCGAGCCGGGTCGCCACATCACGGATCCGGACCGCACACTCTTCGACCTGCCTGAGCATCTCCGCGTCGTCTCCGTGCGCGCGGAAGAGCATCAGCTGGGTATTGCCGATCACCACAGTCAGGGCATTGTTGATCTCGTGTTTGAGCTTGGAGAGATCCCGCCGTTCTGCATCGCGAGCTTCCAGGGTGCCTTTGAGCAGCAGGCCTTCCAGGGCCAGGCAGGTCATATCTACAGCCGTCGGCAGGTCGAAGGCACAGTGCTCCAATCCTCGGACCCCTACGACCCCGAGGAAGCGGCCTCCGACCCAGAGGGGCAAGAGGACCAGCCCCTCGCTCCGTTGCGGCGCGTCGTTGGGCACCTCGGCACCCGATTCCTCCAACGCAAACAGCTCGCGGAAACGCTCGACGAGGGCATCGTTGAACGCCATCGAATCGGCCAGGCTGGCAGTGGTTGGGAAAGCCGCGCAGAGCTCGCGTCCAGCGAGCCAGACGGCGAAGCCGCAGTGCTCGACCAGAGGTTGTTGCTGCACGGCGCGGCACAGCTGTACCACAGCGTCGGAGGGCTGACTGACATCTCCCAACTCCTGGCACAGCGCACGCAACGGTGGTTGCATGCGCTCGTCGCAGCTTTCGCTGCCCGGCAATCCATGCCTGGCGAACACGCTGGCAAGCAGTTTCAACATGTGCGCCTGCAGGGGGCTGTCCAGGGCGTCGCGCCTGCCGCAGATGCCGATCGCGCCGAGAGTCTCCCCATCACACTCGAGCGGCTCTGCCAGGAACATCAGGGCGCGCCGCTCTTCCATCTCCATCAACGGCGCTCCCCAGAGCTCGCACGCGATCAACTCGTCGAACTGCGGATCGGCGATGACGCGCAGGACCCGCTGGCGCAGGTTGCAGATGGTCTCTTCGGGAAGCGCATCGACGATCAGCGCCTGGAGGCGGCTGTGCGGTGGCTGCAGACGCAAGAACACCCAGGCGGAGGCAGGCATGAATCCCGCGAGCAACGAAGCAGTCTCTTCGGGGAACTTCCATGGCGGGCGGCTGGACAAGCATTGTGCCAGGCGCACCACGTTCTCGATTTCGGTACGCAAGAGCGTCGGGGGGAAGGCCAACAACACAGGCAGGATCTCGAGCAGGCTGCCCCCATCGAGCCGAGGTGGTCGCGCCGTCTCACTCCGCAGAGCCTGGGCCTCGTCCTGCCCACCGACGTACAGAACAGCCAGCTCGGGCCAGCCGCGGCGCACCTCGGTGATCAACCGCCGTCCCTCTCGATATCCCGCTGCGACGAGCAACAGCTCGACGCCTCCTCCCTCGAGCAAGCGCATGACGGCCTGCTGCTCGTAGGCTTCTGCCACCGGGTGCAGATGCGCAAGACGTTCCTGCAGCCGCTCGTCGGCGAACCCCACACACACGACTCGGGAGGACATGCGCGCTACCTCCCCATCACCTCGACGATGTCGAATGCGGCGATATGGATCAGCTCCCGAGCCTGCAGGACGATCTTCGGGACCCGTTTTCCGGCCCGTTGCATGCGCAGGTCGGCGATGAAGTCGATCTCGGCCACAGCCTCGAGGGACTTGAGCACGTCCGAAGGCATCAGGCTGCGGCCGAAAGGCCAGCCATTGCCGTGAGGCCCGCCCCGGGTCGCATGCAGGAAGCGCCGCACGCACGTCTCGATGTGCGCCTTGACGCGCTCGACTCGGGCTCCGCCTACTTTGAGCGCCATCACCAGCTGGACCTCGATGTCGACAAAGCGCGCCGGACCGATATCGAGCGTCAGCGCAATCTGACAGCGTGCGGCCAGGTGGTCTCGGATCGTCTTGACCAGCTGCGCGCTAGGGAGCAGCTTGGCCGCCAGATCTTCTGCCAAAGGGGCAGGGATCACCGTGACCTCGACACGCCCCTCGCGCGTCGGGTCGTCGAAACAGCGTACCCGGGCGACCTCGCCAAACTGCTCCCGCACGAGCCATTCATAGTCTTCGCCCGTCACGGCCCGCTGGCGGTTCTTGATCAGCTGGGGGCCGGACTGCATCACCTCGCGAAGATCCCCGAGCGGCAGGCCCCCCATCCCCTGCCAGGGATTGCTTACCGCCTCGATATACGGCACCGCGTCTTGCAGTTCGCTGATGCTCGCCAGCGCCACGTTGCCCTCAAGACCACCGCCGAGGTGATACTCTACGACGACTTCGTCCCCGTTGGCGGGGCAGAGGCCCCGCTGGCCATCGCCGAAGACTACGGTGCCCTTCAGATGATCGAGCAGAAAATGCCGGCTGCTCGTGCCAGAATCCGCAAAGGTTTTGACTTCGCGCCAGAGAACCCAGGTTCCCCGTTCGGGATCATCCGGGTCGACTTTGATCGCGAGTGCCCCGCTCTCCTGGAGAATCGCGCGGGCTTGCTGCTCCGATGGGGCCTGCGCCTCGAGCACCCAGAGGCGAGGCTGCGCCAGCACAGGAGTCTTGGGAAAGCGCAGCAGCTGATGGGGAGTGCCGTCTCCCGCACCGAGCAGAACCTTGCGCTCTGTGCGCCGATGTTGGATCTCGACCGCGTTGGTGGAGATGCTGAGGACTCGAGGCACGGCAGGTTGCCGGCTTCCCATGCCTGCGAAACGGGCACGGACCCAGCTGGCGCGACGGCCGAACTGCTCGACCTCGGCGAGGTCGTAGGGAACCATGAACTCCACACAACCCGAACGCGTGAACATGTCGAGGTTGTCGCGCGGGAACAGGGGAGACCAGTCTCGCCCATTGTGGTATTCCCAGACCACGCGCTGCCCCTCGACCTCCAGACCGCCGTTCGGCGCGCTCGCCTCAAGCTCGTGGAAGACCTGATCGAGGGCGAAGAACATCGCCAGCGGTTTGGCGGCCGGCTTGGGGTCGAATCCAAACACCAACAACGGGGGCAGCTGCGGGCGCGGGCGCAGCATGCGCAGCCCTGCGGCGCCTTCGGTCAGCTTCTCACTCCAGTCCTCGCGCTGAAAGTCGTGGCAGAAACCCACCTGGGCCGCGGGCCCGGGAACCTGCTGTTGGCGCACCCGAATCCGACGCAACACCGGAGGCCGCAAGGGCCTCTCGGCTTCATCGCGAGAGCCGTAGTCTCCCTGGCTGATACGGGCCCGGATCCAACGTCCTTCAATGCCGCGCACCGCCAGACTGCGGATGTCCGCGGGCCGGTTGAATCCGACCTTGCCGTCGCGCGACAGCGCACGCGTCTCGTCCGTGAACAGGTGCGGCAGGTAGGTTCCCTTGGCTCCGAAGGGCGTGGTCGCTCCCAGACCGATCCAATCGGAGCCATTGAAGTACTCGTAGACCACGATCAAGTCCAACGAAGGCCGCGGCGTCTTGACGCTGGGAGAATCAGAGAGGTTGAACTCGATCTCGATGCGGCTGTCGGGTGTGTCGAGGCAAGCCTCGGCCAACAGGTAGAGTGCCACCCCCAGCTTGGGGCGCGGCCCGAAGGGTTGGAAATGGCTCGCCTGATCGATGACCGCGAAGAAACCATCGCCCAGGCTGGTCAGTGCCTGGCTGGGGCGCACGCCGCGGGCATTCGCTCCCACGCTCAGCGAGAGCCTGGCGACCTCCACGGCCTCTGGAAAGGCCGAGCGCCCGGAGATACGCGCACGCAGGCTCGGCGGTTGCGTCTGCCAGCCCCCGGGATTCTGCAGGCCCTCGATCGGTCCTTGAACAACCACCAGCTTGTCGTCAGGGCGCTGTGGATCGTCGAGGCGGCTGGTGGCCACGGGCTGCCAGCCGGTCACTGGATCCCCGATCTCCCAGCTCAGGAAGTCGCGGACATCCCCGCCTTTGGTCTTGGGACACTCGAGATAGAGCTTCAGGTCGCATTTGCCTCGCAGCGCATCGATGCGGGGATCGTCGATGACCAACCAGTCTTCGACCGGCTGCAGGTCTGCGAAGGGCTGAAACCCCTGGTCGGCGCCCTGGTGCTCGGCCCACAGGTCCCGATGGCGGCTGTACACGGCGCAGAGCTGGCTCTCGAAGACGAAAACATCCCGCTCTGTCTCGAAGACGATCGGCTCTCCATCGGGTCCGTCGATGGTGCCGACGCGTGTGCCCGCAGGCACCCAGGTCCCCTCTTCACGCTCACGGGAGAGCTCGAAGCGTGCCAGCGATCTGGCGGGGATCGGCAGCCGCAAGCGCATCCCGATCAGGTCGAGCAGCTCAGCAAAGACCTTGTCGGGAAAACGGTTGAGCCGCTCGAGGATCATCTCGTTGATCGCGCCGAAGACTTCCGTCAGGGCATGCCCGGGATCCTGCTTCTGAGGGCGCGCCCACGATCGACTGTAACGAGGTGCGAGGCCAAGGGTCTCGCGTACCAGCACATCGAAGGTTCGAGAATCGATCTTCGGGGTGGGAAGCGGCATCGAGTTGTCCGGCCCCCGGTGCAAGCGGACCGCGTCAGCTTCCTGAGGCTGTCTGACGCGGAAACGACGGTGAGCGTTCGAGATATGGAATCATACCGCCACCCGGAAAAAAGGCAAGCGGCCATTCGCCAAAGGCCGCTCCAAAGCGCTGTCCACTCAAGGCAGCCCCAGCCGGGCGCGGGGCCGCTCGAGACTGCCCTGCACGCGCAGCACCAGACCGCTGGACGGCGTCACATCGCTCAGACCGCGAGCCAGAGCTGTCAACAGGCTACCCGCCTCGGAGACTCCCTCAGAACCTGAACGACTGAGCCGCAAGTCCAGCTCACCGCCGTAACCGATGCTGCCGCGTGCCGCCAGCGTCAAGACCTCCCCCCTGAGCAGTGCGGACACGACCTCGCATCCCGCAGGAGTCAGTCGCAACTCGGCCTGGCCATCCTGCACCCAGCTGAAGGCCGCAGCAAGGGCCCCCCGGTTGAGTGCGTCAGCCAATGTCTTGAGGGTCGACAAGCCCAGGAACATCACCCCCAGGCCGGAAGCCTGCAGCGCTTGGTGGCAGCGCGCTTGCGCCGTAATCGGACCCCGCAGGCCGCTTTCTGGATCGTAGCGCAGCTGCAGCTGCGCGTCGAGGTGCGCCGCCAGGCCGTTTTGCTCGATATCCAGGCCATTGCCTCGCAACTCGAGCTCGAAGCTGTCCGTGTCGAGCTGCGCCTCGAGCCGTCCCTCCAAGCTACCCTTTTGAGCTTCACCACGCAGGTTCTCAGCGGTCAGCCGCTGGCCGACGACTTCAAGCCGTCCTTCCAGCAGCACGACCACCACGGGCCACCAGACAGGCAACAGCCGGGCCCCCTCGAGGTCTGCCTGCAGGTAGGACGCGTCGGCCTGGCTCTGCCAATTCCAAAACAGGCTGCGCAAGCTTCCGCTGGGCCGCAGGTTTTCCCGCAGCCAGGGCCCGACCCAGGGTATGCCAGCCAGGCGTGCGCCGTCGATGCGGAGATTCTGGCCCGCTACGGATAGAGAAAGGGCATCGCTGCGCAGGTCCCAGGTCCCCTCGAAGCTGATCGGCGCGATGGGACCTGTCAGCGCTGCGCCCGTAAACTTGTAGCTCTGTTGCTGTAGTCCGGCCACCACCTCGCTGCAGGCCCAATGGCCCTCACCGAGTCGCAGGCCTACACGGCCCAGACGTGCCGCATGGGGCCACCAACGTGACGGCTCGACCGGTTCGGCTGCGGAGTTGAGGGAGGGGTGGTCGAGGTCGGGAATCGACAACTGGCCATCACGCCACTCGAGCTCAGCCAGACGCAAGGGCGACCATGCCAGCCGCACCCTGCCCCCTTCGGCCTGCAACTGCACCGCTGGGGCCGCCAGCCGTAGGCTCGAGAAGCGCAGCTGCGACCCCCACCAACGTAGCCCTCGCACCTCGAACGCGAATCCCTCGGCTGCAAACGCCTTGATGAGCTGCCGCCGCAGCACTACGGGAACGAGCCATAGAGCCAGAATGGCCAGAGCGGCCAAACCAGCCGCGATCCAAAGGCCCGCCATGCATCACTCCGTCTGCGACAGAGCCCTGAGCTCTGCCCATTCCCCACAGGTCTGCCCGGACAGGTTGGCGCGAGCCCGGCGTCTGGCCTGCCCGGGCTCCGGGCTAGGGGCTCCGGGCTCCGGGCTCCGGCCAGGGGACTCGTCATGAGTAGAGACCACCGGAGGCTCCGGGGATTCCAGCAGGCAGGCTGAAGTCTGAAGCCACGGCGGGGGGACGCCCCTGAACCCACAGGGCCGCCAAGCTTGTCCAAGGCTACCTGTGGGCAATGGGCAGCCCTAGCTTGCCGCTTCGATGACCAGCGCGATGCCCTGGCCGCCACCGATGCACGCACTCGCCACACCGTAGCGGGCTTCGCGGCGGCGCAACTCGAGGGCCAGGGTCAAGACCATGCGGGTCCCCGTGGCGCCGAGGGGGTGGCCTAGAGCGATGGCCCCACCATTGACATTGACGCGGTTGCGGTCCAAGCCCAGCTCACGCTCGACGGCCAGATATTGTGCCGCAAAGGCCTCGTTGATCTCGAACAGGTCGACCTGGTCCAGTGTCAAGCCCGCATACTTAAGGGCCAGGCGGATGGCCGGCGCGGGACCGATGCCCATGATCGAGGGATCGACGCCGAAGATCGCCCACGACTTGATCGCGGCGAGCCAGGGCAGCTCGTACTGCTCGGCAGACGCACGATGCGTCAGGACCACGGCGGCGGCCCCGTCGACGATGCCCGACGCGTTGCCGGCGGTGATGGTGCTGTCCTTGCCGAAGGCGGAGCGCAGGCTGGACAAGTCTTCCAGCGTCGTATCGGGACGCATGTGGTCATCGCGGTCGACAACAAGCGACTTCTTCCGCCGTTTCACCGTGATCGGCAGAATCTCTTCGGACAGGACACCCGACTCCGCAGCCGTGACGGCGCATTGCACGCTGCGCAATGCGTAGGCATCCTGCTCTTCTCTGGAGATCTGGTACTTCTTGCCCAGCTTGTCCGCCGTCTGCGCCATGAACAGGTCGCAGTAGGGGTCTTTGAGGCTGGCGAACAGCAGATCCTCGAGCTGGGCTCCGGGACCGAATCGCAGTCCCTTGCGCGCCCCTCTCAAGACGTGGGGAGCCTGGCTCATGTTCTCCATGCCCCCCGCCAACACGAAGTCTTCGTGGCCAAGCTGGATCATCTGCGCACCGGAGATCAAGGACTGGATACCCGAGCCACACAGGCGGTTGACAGTCAGCGCCGGCTTCTCGATCGGCACGCCAGCCTTCAAGGCCACATGCCGGGCTCCATAGATCGCGTCGGCCGAGGTTTGCAGGGCGTTGCCGAACACGCTGTGGCCAATCTGGGCAGGTTGCACATTGGACCTTTTCAGCGCTTCCTTGCTGGCCAGAGCTGCCAACTCGATGGCTGAGAGGTCCGCGAACAGGCCGCCGTGCGGGCTTCCGGCGTATTCCGCCATCGGCGTGCGCGCACCGTTGAGAATCACGACTTCTTTCACTGCATCCGCTCCCTGTATCGGCTCCCGCAGGGGGCCTACTGTCCTTTGAACGCCGGCTTGCGCTTCTCGAGGAACGCCTGCGTGCCTTCACGCATGTCTTCTGTGCCGCAGGACAAAGCGAACAGGTCGCTCTCCAGCGCAAGGCCCTCGGCCAGGCTGCCTTCGAGACCACGACGGATGGCTTGCATGGCGTACGTCACGGCCAAGGGCGCGTTGCGCAGGACTCTTGCGGCCAGAGCCCGGGATGTGTCCAGCAGCTCATCGGCGCTGCAGACTCTGTTGACAAGACCGATGCGCTGCGCCTCTTCGGCTCGGACCCGACCGCCACCCAGAATCAGCTCATAGGCCTTGCCGGGTCCGACCAGGCGTGCCAATCTTTGCGTCCCGCCGAAGCCTGGAATCAATCCCAGGCCAACCTCGGGCTGACCCATCTGCGCGTTCTCGGCAGCGACGCGCATGTGGCATGCCATCGCCAGCTCAAGGCCCCCACCGAGCGCGAAGCCGTTGATCGCCGCGATCACGGGCTTACTCAGCCGCTCAATGCGGTCGAACACTGCCTGACCTCGCATCGCATGCTGCTTACTAGCGGCGATCCCCAAGCCAGCCAGCTCGGAGATATCGGCGCCCGCCACGAACGCTTTGCTGCCCGTTCCAGTCAAGATCACGGCGCCAACCTCAGAGCTACTGTCGAGCTCCGCGAAGCACGCGTCCAGCTCTTCAAGGACTTCGAGATTGAGGGCGTTCAGTTTCTCGGGCCGGTTGATGCTCACGGTAGCAATGCGGTCAGCATCTTGCCGCTGGATCCAGCGCAATGCAGTCATCTTCGATCCTCCATCAAACGGGAACCGGTGGCCTGCGCGCCTCAAAGAGCCGCACACAGCCACCGGATTGATCCTGCGCAGCTCAGTTGCCCTGAGACTGTGCTTCGGTGATGAAACGCCGGAACAGCTTCTTGTCCAGTTTCTTGTGCACGTTCTCGCTGGCCGTGAAACCGTACAAATACAGCTTGTCCCCGTCGAGCACCAGCACCAAGGCATGGGCCAGCTGGGTGCCGTCTTTGTTGATGGTGCCTCGGAAGGTTACGCAGACCTGATTGGGGATCAGATCTTGATCCTTGCTCTGGCTCACGCTTGTGTACTCTTCGCGGGCTGCGAGCTTCTCCTTGATCTTGGCGCTCAGGGCATCCAAGCTCAAACCCTTGGTGTCGAGACTGCTGACCGTGAAGTTCGGGTTGAATCCATCGATCGCCTGCGCGCTGGAAATGCGCAACACACCGCCCGCTTCTTCGCGCGCCTGCCAGCTTTCCGGGAAGCGCAGCTCGCGCCCCCCGTGATCGACGCGGGCAACCAGGTGCGCCGTCTCTGCGGCCGCTACCATAGCCACCTGGTTGCTGGCCTGGGCAGCCATCCAGGCTTCCCGACCGCGCAGGGCCGCATCTGCAAACAACTGGGACGCGCCCCCATAAGCCTTGGTCGCGGCGCTTGCCTGCTCGATAGCGAGGCTGACGGCTTGGACGCTGCCCGCCTCGGCCCGCGCCTGCTGCTCGAGGCTTTCAGCTTCGCCGAGTTTGGCAACGGCTTCGCCCATCATGGCCACGTCGGAATGCTCCTCGGCCTGGGCGTTCTCTTGAGCCAACAATGTCTGCGCCTTCGCAGTCTCGACGCCCGTCAAAGCGGCCGTCAGTCTCGTTTGCGCTTCGGCCAATTCTGCTGCCGCCGCTTGTTTGGCAGCGGCCGCCTGACTCTGGGCGGTGGCGAAGCTCTCAGCTGCGCGCTGGTACGACGCCAGGGCAGATTCGAGGTTCTTCGGGTCCTCGGTTTCGGCCCGCTGGCCGTCTTCGAAGGCCCGCGCGGCGCTATCGAAGACATTGCGGGCGTACTCGGCGGCGCCTTCAGCCTCAGCCGCGGCCCGGGCGGTCACCGCAGCGGTCCGTTTCTCAGCCACCGCAGCCTCGAGTCGCGCAGTCTCCGCCTCATGCTCGGCCCGCGCAGCATCGGCCAGCTGCACCGCAGCGCCGAAGCCTTCCGCCGCCTTGAGGAACAGCCGCTCGGCATCCTGGAATTCTTCAGCAGCATGGCGGGCTTCGGCCTGGGCCAGGTCATCCCGAGGTGCGCGCAGCGCCTCAGGAGCCCAGCGTGCAGCATCGCCCTGCTCAGCGAGCTGGCGGGCAGCCGTAGCCTTGCCCCGAGCCGTCTCGGCCTTCGCTCGCGCCTGCGCCACAGTCTGGGCGGCTCCGAGCTCGTTCAATTGTGCCGCAAGCTCTTCGAAGGCCGTGCGGGCAGCGGTCAGGCTGGCCTGTGCCGTGGCCCAATCCTCTGCCTCGAAAGCCGTGCGCCCCTCGGTAAGGAGTGCGTCGCCTGCGGCGAGACTCGCGCCTTCACCCAGCTCTGCCGCCGCCTGGGCGACGGTCTCTCGCTGGGCCTGCACCTCGGCGAGCAGTGCTGCGGCTGCGTCGCGCTCTACGACACCACCCGCAGCGACCTTCGCGGCCTCGGCGAACAGTGTAGACGCGATCCCGAACTGCTCGCTGGCGCGCCCGAAATCGTCGGCGCTGAGTGCCTCATTACCCGCATCAAGCGCGCGGCTCGCCTCGCCAAACAACTCTGTGGCTTTGTCCTCGGCGTTGGCTTCATAGGCCAACTCCCGAGCTGTCCGCGCCGCGGTCTGAGCCTGGAAGGCCTCGGCACGCATCTGTTCGACACCGGTCAGCACGGCGGCTCGGGCCGCCGAGAAGTGTTCACTGGCCTGGCCTGCCTGCGCTGCCACTTCGGCGTATTGCTCTGCCGCAAACGCTTCCGTCGCGGCATCGAGCGCGGCCTGCCCCTGCATGAACTGGGCGTCATCTTCACCGACCCCCGCCTCGACAGCAGCAGCACGCGAAGCAGATGCGCCCGCGAGAGCCTCTGTCGACATCGCCCGCGGTGCCGCCGTGGCGGCCTCGACGAACAGGTCGGTCGCCACGGCCATGCCGGTCAACGCGGCCTCTATCTTGCCCTGTTCGGCCTCGGCCTGGGCGGCGGCCGCCTGCGCTTCTGCTTCGACAAGCAACTCGGCAGCCCACGTTTCGGCCTGGGCGGCCAGGGCGCCCGCGCGAGCTTCTTCGAGCCGCTTGCCCGCCTCAGCCAGCTGACCACCTGCGGCCGCTGCGTCGGCCAGCAGAGTCTCGAAAGCGACGCCTGCAGCCACGAAACCATCCGCTGCCGCGGCAAAGTCTCCGGCCTCGAAGCTGGCTTGCGCGCCAGCGAACGCATCGTCTGCTGCAGCCCTTGCGGCGGCACCGAATCCTGCCGGTACGCCTTCTGCAGCCTTGGCTCGGGCCGCCTCGGCACCTGCTCGCCCAGCCAACGCGCGCGCTTCGTCACCCTCGGCCGAAGCCATCCGGGCTTCTTGACCGGCCTGGCCAAACATCTGTTCAGCCTTGAGGTAGGCATCGCGTGCCGCGGTCAGCGTTCCGGCTTCGGCTGCCAAACGCGCATCGGCTAGCGCGGCTTCGGCGCTGGCGAGAGTCTCGGCGGCAAGCTCGGCAGCTCCCTGCGCTTGGGCCTGTTCTTGCGCGAGCACAGCGCGCGCCTCAAGGTCGCTCAGCTCGGCCAGCAGCTGCTCGTGCGCCGCTTGTGCCTGTGCGAGGGAGACGCTGAATTGATCGCGCGCCTGCTCCAGCCGCTCGACGGCCTGGGCACTGTTGCCCCCGTCGAGCAGCGCTGTGGCCTCGTCCATCCAGGTCTGTCCCTGGGTCCACTGCTCCGGTGCATGTCCCGCGGCGCCAACGTCAGAAGCCTGCGCGAGGAGACCTTCGATCTCGGCCAGGACCTCCGCAAAGCGGGCCTGCAGCGCCATCTCTTGATCGTCGGCTGCCTGCGCAACCTCGGCAGCCAGAGCTTGCTTGGCAGCCGCCAGAGAAGCGGCCACGGCCTCGACTTGCTCGGTCGCGCGCTGCTGGTTGCCCGCTTCGATCTGAGCGAGCAACTCTGCGCGCCCGGCAGCCATGGCCTCTGCGACTGCGGAGAAGGCTGCTGCAGCCTCGCTGAAGGCAGCATGTGCAGCTTCGAAAGCGTCTTCAGCGAACAGCCCGCGACCTTCGGCCAGGCGGGCGTCAGCTTCGGCGAGCTCGGCGTCGGTGGCACCTTCAGCAGCCGCGCGCTCACGCGCCTCGGCTGCAGCCCGACGTGCGGTGTCGGCCCATTCTTGCTGCTCGGCCAGGACCTCTTCGCTCGAAGCAAGCAACCAGGCGTTGAGCATCTCGCTCCCCGCGGCTGCCGTTGCTGCCGCGGCTGCAAAATCTCCAGCCGCCTGCTCTCCACGGGCCTGGACCAGCAGAGAATCGGCAGGGGCGAGCTCTTCGTCACTGAATCCTCTATCGACCAACTGCATCCGCATCGTGTCGGCGTCGGCCAGAAGACGTGCCGCGGAGGCCTCGGCTTCCGCCACAGCGACGTGCGCGCTCAACAGAGCAGCATACGCCGCACCGGCGGCGCGGGCCTCGCTCACGACCAGCGGCCAGTCTTCGGCAACTTGGGCCGCACGCGCACTCTCAAGCTGTGCGTCCGCCTCAGCCAGCTCGGCCTCGCCGATACCACCTTCGACAGCGCTCGTCCGTGCGCCCTCTGCGTCTGCCAACGCAGCTGCAGCCTCCGCCGCAGCTTCAACCGCCGCGCCGTGGGCGGACAAGGCAGCTTCATACGCGCCACCCGCGGCGCGGGCCTCGGTCACGACCAGCGACCAGTCTTCGGCAACCCGTGCCGCACGCGCACTCTCGAGCTGTGCGTCCGCCTCAGCCAGGTCTGCCTCGTTCAGACCGCCTTCGACGGCGCTCAAGCGTGCAGCTTCTGCGTCTGCCAGCGCCTGCTCGGCATCAGCCAGCAGCTGGTCGACCGGCGGCCAGGTCTGGAACCAGGCGAGAGCACCTTCAAAGCTCTCCGCCGCGGCAACGAGATCGCCAGCGGCGATCGCCAGGTTGCCCGCTTCGAGCATGTCCGTGCCCGCAGCAAAGTCTCCCTCGGGAGCCTCCGCCAGTTTCATTGCCTGCGCTTCGGAGGCCTCAGCCCCGACCGCGGCCACGGCCGCATGCAATGCCTCAGAGGCTCCCTGGAAGTGGCCCTGAGACGTCTCGAAGTCGCCGGCTTCGCGAGCCGCATCACCTGCGTCGATGGCTGCGTCGAGCTGCGCGCTGAGCTCAGCGCGTGCCTCGAGCCAGCCCAACAGCGCGGTGCGCTCAGCGATCAGAGTGGCGCGAGCCTCCTGCGCGCCTTGGCTGAGCAGTTCGGTGGCCATAGCAGCTTTGGCGGCTTCGATCTCGGCCAGCAGTGCTTCCATTCGTTGGCCCAGACGGCCCTCGATCAGGGCGAGCGAGGCCTCACGCTCAGCGTTGAGCGCGTCCAGCACCAGCTGAAGCGCCGCCTGCGCCTCTTCAGTCAGCCCCGGTACGGCCGCATAGGCATGCGCCTCAACTGCCAGAGCAAGCTGTTCGATCAGCTCTCGGGCCGAAGCCAACTGCTCGTCACTTCCGCCCTGCGCGACGGCGTTCGCCTCGCGGCTGCGAACAGCATCCAGGGCAGCCACGGCCGCTGCCAGGCGATCGGCTTCGAGAGACGCGAGCGCGCTGCCAAAGGCAGCTTCGGCCTCATCGGCGGCTTTCATAGCGGCGGAAAAATCGCCCGCGTCGAAGGCTTCTTGCGCGCCCAGCAGAGTCGCTTGTGCGCCCGTCAGACCTTCGCCCTCAACACCGGCCTCCAAGGCCAGGCTCTCGGCAGCACGCGCCGCCTCGAGACGCGCCGCAGCATCTTCTTCGAGCGAAGGCCCGCCCAGCGCCGCCAGCACCGCCGCAAACCCTGCCTCGGCCTGCTGGCCGGATTCGCCGGCAGCCGCATAGTCCCCGGCATCGAACGCAGCCTGCGCTGTCTGCAGCAGCGCCTGAGCGCTCTCCAGGCCTTCGCCTTCGGCGCCCGCTTCCAGAGCCTGCGCCTCGGCCGCCTGGGCAGCATTCAGCTGCGCCTGCGCCGTCTCCATCGCCGGGTCGGGCTGGCTCAACGCCGCCAACACCGCCGCAAACTCCGCCTCGGCCTGCTGGCCCCCTTTGCCGGCACCCACATAGTCACCGGCATCGAACGCAGCCTGCGCTGCCTGCAGCAGCGCCTGAGCGCTCGCCAGACTTTCGCCTTGGGCGCCCGCTTCCAGAGCTTGCGCCTCGGCCGCTTGGGCAGCATATAGCTGCGCCTGCGCCGCTTCCATTTCTGGCTGCACAACGCTCGCAGACAAAGTCTGGAAGGTCGCCCCCGCCTGCTGGGCCAGCGCACCTGCCTCGGCATAGTCGCCGGCATCGAACGCAGCCTGAGCAGAAGCCAACAGGGTCCGCGCGTCAGCGAGCTGCTCTTCGGGCACGCCGAGCTCGACGGCTGCCCCTTCCTCAGACCGCGCGAGCTGCATGTGCTGGTCGGCGGCAGCGCGCCGGGCCGCAATGCCCGCCTCAAGGAATGCCTGCAGACGCGCCGCCAGGGCCTCGTCGATACGAGCGGCCAAGGCCGCGAGGCGCGCCGAACCATAGGCTGCTTCCGCATCGGCGAAGAGCGCCAGGGCGGCGGTGAGGTCTTCAGCAGTGACAGCGTCCTGGGCGCGCCCTACAAGCTCGTCGCCGGCAGCGAGATCAGCCGCCGCCCCTTCTGCCAGGGCACGGGCGCTGGTCGCCTGCTCTTCGGCAGCCTGGACCTCTTCCGCTGTCGGACCCGTCACCGGCGGGTCGACGCCGGGGTCGACACCAGGATCGACGCCAGGCTCGGTGCCAGCGGTCCCGTCGCCGTAGCGATCGGCCCATTCCTGGCGCGCCAGGTCGAACAGCTCCTTGGCCTCGACAAAGCCTTCCAGGGCGTAGTTGAGGTAACCGGTCGCAAGATCGGCGTCCGCTTGCCGGAAAGCCGCTTTCGCCTTGTCCCAGGTGCCCGTTCCGAGGATGAAGCCCACCCGTTTGGTGTGGTTCTTGGCCGCTTCGGCCTCGATCTTTGCCGCGACGACATCACCCTCCGTTGCATCCGCAGGCGGGGGCGCCTCTTTATTCGGGTTGGCCGGATCGTCAGGCGCAAACTCGAGGCGCTCGATCTCAGCACGCCGGATCTGGACCGGGTTCCCGCCCAGCTCGATGGTTACCGTCAGGCTGTCCGATGCGGTGATCGGTCCTTCGAGGATCTCATTGGTCCTCAGGACGATGATCCCGGCATACGCACTGCTCAGTCCGAGTAGCAAAGAAAGGCTGAGAACAAGTCTACGGCTATTCAACATAGCGAAACTCCGGTCACAAACCCGGCCAACACCCAGGGAACGGTGAGAAGCGCACATCCCGGTCCTTTGCGACAAGGACGCTTGCGCGCACGATCGACCAGCACGGCGGGACTTCGCCCAACTGTGCCCCCATCGATCGACTCTCCCCCCAACCTCCTGGGCTCAGCCTCGGTTACGAAAAAGTGAAATCATGGCGCATGATTCTATCACAGGCCGCGCGCCAGCCGCCACACACTCGGCGATTTTTCGAGCCGGTTTCGCTGCCGGCTGCATGTCCCATCTCCTGACAGGTCCCTCTGCTTACCCGACAAGATCGCGCCGCAACTGGCGAAAACGTCGTTGGATCACAAAAGCCAACAGCGACGACACCGCCACGACCAGCACTAGCAGCGCCGTCGCAGCGCCATGCTGGCCCAACCGCGAGAATTGCCCTTTGAGGCTCACCATCACGGTATCGACGGCACTGGAGACCTCGCCGTCCAGCGGTTGGACCTGGCGCAGCCACAGGGCGGTACGGCGGCGCTTCTGCAGCTCAAGCTGCTCGAGGCGGAACGCGTGTCGCTGCTGCAAGACCTGCAGGTCAGACCTGCGGCGCTTGAGATCCTCCAGCCGGGCCGCAATGTTCTGCACACGCACCGTACAGATGGCCGCGATCTCTTCCAGCAAGGCCCGTCGCTGCACGATGACGTCCTTGTTCCTGCCGATGACTTGTTCAAAACGCTGCCGCACGCTGCGAGCAGCGCTGACCATGCCCTTGAAGTGCTCTATCCTGGTCTGCAAGGTTGCGAGCTGAGGGGACGAGGGCGCGACCGCGCGCAGACTGTCAGCGCTGGCCCGCAGGCTGTTTTGACGATCTTTGATCTGCTTCTGGGACTCCCTGATTTTATCGAGGCTCAACTGTTCCTCGACGCCCAGATCCTCGTTCCCTGTGGACTTTTTCAGACGCTCGCTCCACTCGGCCTCGGCAGAGACCGCCACCGCCCGGTCGCGGCTGGTCTCTTCGATGCGGCGGTCGAGATCCTCAGCGCGTTCCGCCAGCATCTTCAGCGTGTCACGGACGTCCCGCAGGCGACGGTCGAGCTCACTGTCGGTCACCTTGCCCGGGGGGAGCGGGAATTCCTCGGCCTGAGCCCTGGCTGCGAGCTCGCGGGCCTGCGCCGAATCAGCAGCGATCTTGTTCAGCAGGTTTTCTCTGGCGCGCGCCCAGGACAACAGGTCCCCTTGACGCTTGACACTCTTGAGACGAAAACTCATCTCCTCCGTCAACAACAGCAGTAAGTTGAGCGAGTCGGGATGGACCCTCGGCTGACGAGCTTGGAGCGCCTGCAAGCTGTCCTGGTCGAGCCGGAGGCGGTCTTCCAGACTGAGCCGTTCCAGCTGCCGGGCCGAGCGGATCTCTTCGTTGATCTGCTCGCGCTGTTCGAGCAGGACGCTGATGCGCAACGCGACATCCTGCAGGCGCGCACGCCGCTCCAGGCGGCTCTGCAATTGACGCATGCGGACCTGCAGCAGCTCGCGGTGGGTGTAGAAAGAGAAAAGCGCCGCCCGGTCGGGGTCCAACAGGTCGAAGCCGTCGGACTCGACGGCGCTCAGGTCCTCGTCGACGGTCTCCAGACTCAGTCGCTCCAGGGCGGATGTGTCGACGGCCTGTTCTTCTCCCAGCTCTTTGAGGAACAGCTCGATCTGGCTCTTTTCGAGGATATCGAGCTCGCTGACCTCGACCGTGTCGATGGCCCTGGTCATCAGCTCGTCGTTCTCAGTCCCGAGGGTCAGGGCCCGCGCCCGATAGAGCTCTTCGTTCTTGCTCAAGCTGTTGTGGGTCAGTGTATCCGCCGACACGACGGCGATCTGTTCGAGGTTCTGGCGTGCGCTGGCGAGCGAGTTGCGGATGGCCTCTTCGCCCGGCAGCTCCTCCTTGTCGAGCACCAGGGTAGCCTCACGGATGCGCGCGAGCCCCCGGTTGGCAAAGGTCTCAGCGCGCACAGCCCCGACACATGTCAGCACGAGACTCAGCCCCAGCAGAGCTCGGGACCCGGGCATCAAACCGCCCCCTCGCCTTTGCCTGCCAACTGCCCGCACGCCGCGAGAATGTCCCGACCCCGCGAGCGCCGCCTGAACACGTCCACGCCCTTGGAGCGCAGAATCCCCTGGAACACCGCCACGTCCTCTTCAAGCGGAGCACGGTATCCCGAGCCGGGAAACTCATTGAAGGGAATCAAGTTGACCTTGTAGCGCACATGATTCAGCAGCCGCACCAACTCGCGCGCGTGCTCGGCCTGGTCGTTCACGCCTCCCAGCAGCACATACTCGAAAGTGACTCTGCGTCCGGACTCGCGAGCAAAACCCGCGGCGGCGGCGACCAGCTCAACGAGCGGGTAGTGCTTCTCGATCGGCATCAGCTGTTCCCGGAGCGCATCATTCGACGCGTTCAAGCTGATCGCCAGATGCACCCCCAACGGCACCAGACGCGGGATATGCGGCACCAGGCCGACTGTCGAGACTGTGATCTTGCGAGCAGAGAAGGCCAAGCCCCGCGCGTCGGTGAGGATCTGCAGGGCGGCGACCAGGTTCTCGACGTTTGCCAGCGGCTCGCCCATCCCCATGAACACGATGTTGCTCAGGGCGGGCTCGCCGGCCTCGGCGAGCAGCGTGTTGCAGAGCTCAAACTGGGCCACGATCTCGCGCGTGCTCATGTTGCGGCGCACTTTGGAGCGCGCCGTGTAGCAGAAGTCACAGCCCATCGCGCAGCCCACCTGGCTCGAGGCGCAGAGCGTGCGACGCTCGCGATCCGCCAGGATCACAGCCTCGACCTGCAGGCCGTCTTCGAGTCCCACCAACAGCTTGCGGGTGCCATCGCTGGATTGTAGCTGGCGAGCGACACTCAGCCCCGAATGCAGGCTGGACTGGCTGGCCAGGTGTGCGCGCAGGCGTCGTGGCAGGTTCGCCATCGTGTCGAGCTCGACGCGCCCGTGGCGCCAGATCCACTCGAACAGCTGGTCGGCGCGAAAACCTTGGAAGCCCGCCTCCTGCAGCCAGCCGCGCAGGCGCTTCCGGGGCATGTCCTTCAAATGGATGGCGGCCATCGACGGCTCCTGGTGGCGTGCAACGGGCGCCCGCTCAAGCGCGACCTTCAGAGGATTCGGTTTCTTGCGGGAGCTCGAAGACCTCGACCATGTTGGGAACCTCGATCTCCGCGCTGTCGTCGAGGATGCTCGGTCGATGCGCCTTGGGAACATCGAGAATCTCCTGCCCGGGCACGAGATCTTCGATAGATGTATAGGGTTTGGCGAGATCGAAGGCAAGAAAGCGTTTCTGGCCGGGGAGGCAGCCGTAGCTGCTTCCCAACACGGCTTGCTGGCCCCCGATGCTGATCAAGCCATGGTGGATGGCACAGCCGTCGATGGTCGCGTTCGGCCCGGCCCGGAATTGCGGCAGGGGCGAGTGGCCCGAGACCATGATGCTCCCTCCGACTGCGGTCAGGAATGCACGCAGGTCGTCGAGGGAGTAGTCGTTGGGGTAACGGTTGTTCAACAACTGGTAGTAGAGACTGGCCATCATGCGCTCGGGCACGAGCCGCAGGCAGCGCTCGCGGAAGGCCCGGTCGAGCCAGACCGGCGCCATCCTGCCCGAGTCGCGGCGGCCCGGCCCTGCATGTACGCAGACCAGGCCGTTGGGAGCCAGCGCCATCAGTCGACTCCGCGCCATGTACGCCAGATGCCGCGGGCGGGCCCGCCAGACGAAGTCGTAGGGCTCCAGATTGACGCGGAAGCAAGCCTCGCCGTATTCGGCGGTAAACTCGTTGAAGTAGCCCTGAATGGTCGTCTTGTCCGGGTGGCCGCTCACTCCGTGCGTCTGTTGGAAGCTTCGGAGCTCTTCGAAGATGCGCAACACGTGGAAATCGTGGTTGCCTTCGATGTAGTGGACATGCGCCGGAAAACGTCGCTCGAGCTCGATCAGCAGATCGAACAGCCGGGCATCATCGTCTTCGGAGACGCGCTTATCGATCCAGCGGTGGCGCTCGAGGTCGCCCGCGTCGCCGAGCAACACGAGATGGACCTGTTCTCCGGCCTCAAGCCTGGGAATCAGCTCGATCGCGTCGACGATGGCTCGGAAGTCGAGCAGGTGGCCGTGCAGGTCGGAGACGACATAGGCCGTGCCCCGCGCGGGCAGGCGGAGCACACGGCCACCACGAATCCATCGGAGCCAGTACACGACGCTCCCCGAGGGGTAGACCCTCCCGCTGGGCGCGCCAGCGAGGCGGCCGAGGTATGGTTCCACTATACGGCAAAAAGAGGGCCCTGGCCCGAAACCGTCACCAGTTTTTACTGCGGCCCCGCCTGACCGGCGAATTCGACCTCTCGCTGCTCGAAGATACACCGTAGCGTCTGCGCTGCTCAAGCCCGAATTCACGCGGCCATCCGGGTCCTCGCTACGAACCTGGTGACGGATCCGGGCCTGGCCAGAGATCAGGGCCTGTCGCTCAAGGGATCCCGCAAGCCGTCGAACAGGTAGTTGACCTGCCCCTGGACCGTGGCCCAACGCTTGTGCACCACATCCGGGGGAAGGACCGCGCTCTCCTGGGCATGCAGGCTGGCCGCCCGGATGCGATCGCGCAGGAACTTCGAAGCGCGGCTGATCTTCTCAAACTTCTCGCTCGAGAAGATGATCGGACGGATGAAGATGTAGATGCGGGTCCGCGACTGACGCTGGGACAGACGCTGAAAGAGGTAGCCGAGGACAGGAATGTCGCCGAGAAACGGCACCTTGGTCACCGACTCGGTCTCAGACACCTGCTCGAGGCCGCCGAACACGACGTAGCGGTTGTTGGGGACCGTCACGATGCCCTGGTAGCGCCGGCTACTTGAGGGAGGCGGCGCACCGTCTCCGGCCGCGGCTGCCGTGAAGCTCTCGATCTCGAGCTCGACGTCGAGCGTCAGGGTCTCATCCGAGCTCACGCGGGGACGGATGGTCAAATTCGATTCTGCGGTCGCATACTCGAAGCCCGCGTTGGCCACAGCCGAGGTCGAGGTCGTAACCCGGAAGGGCTCGTTCTGCGAAACGGAGAACACAGCCTCTTCCCCATCGTTGGTGACCGCAAACGGGGTCGTCAGCAGGTTCGCCCGGTTGTCGGCCCCCAGGGCCTGGATGATCAGGGGAAGCTTATCGAAGGCGCCCCGGGTGAGGGCAAAGGTCAGACCGTCTTCGAGCGAAGGACCGCCGAGGCCCACGCTGCCCGGAAAGCGGCCGATGTTGGTGACATTGCCATCGGCGTCGGTGGTGGCAGACAGGGTCGACAGGCCAAAGGCCGTCGCTCCGAGGCCGCGCGTCGAGCCCGGATGCGCATTGTCGATCGTGGCCAGCTCGACGCCGAACTGGAAGTCGCTCGAGACGGTGACTTCCCAGACCTGAGCCTCGATATAGACGCGGGTGCGTTTCTTGTCGAGCTCGGCGATGATCTCCTGGATCGCTTCGTACTCTTCGGGCGACGCCTGGATGATCAGGGTGTTGGTCGGCTCGTTGGCGACGATGCGGGTCGGGATGTCCGCCTGGGCGGGATTGAGCGTCGCCGCATCGTTCGCCCCGCCTCCGGCAGGTGCCGCAGGACGTGAGATCGGTGGCGATGAGCCGTTGGTGCGGTTGCGTTGCCGCGAGGCCCCGCTTCCGGAAGAGACTCCCGTGAACAGCTCGTTGAGCTTGTCTGCCACTTCGAGCGCATCCGCGTTCTTCAAGCGGATCACGTAGTGGATCGACTCGGGCGGATCGACCTCGACATCCAACTCTTCAATCATCGTCAACAGGTCGCTGACGTCCGTTTCCAGAGCGAACAGAATGACCTTGTTGGTACGACGGTCTGCCAGGATCTGCGGCTTGGCCGAGACGTTGAGGCCACGCTCGGTCTGCACGGTGAACTTGGCATTGACGATATTGGTCGCCAGGGCCGCCACCTCTTCGGCCAGCGCGTTCTTGAGCTGGACGGTCCGGATGGTCAGATCTTCCGGCGGTTGGTCGATCGCTTGGATGATCGTCTTGTAGAAGCGTACGTTGGGAGCCTTGTCGGTGATGATCAGGTCCGGCTGTCCCTTGACGTACAGGATGTTGCCCAGCCGGTCGCGGTCGCGCGCCATCATCGCCCGGATCTGGGCAAACACCTGCTCGACATTGGCATACTCGACGTGGACGACAGCCGTCACCACCTCATTGACGCTGGGTAGCGGCTCGTCGACGCCGAAGAAGCGCGTCGCCTTGCCGATCTCGCGGCTCATCAAGTTGCGCTGCAGGTAGGCCTTGATGATCTCGCGATCACCGATGCGCTCGTGCACCAACTCGACGTCGTACATGGCCAGGATCGCGCGCAGCAGTCTGTAGTTCAGCTTCAGATCATCGAGGAAGCGGATCTTCACTCCCTGCAGGGCCTGGTCGGGCACGATCAGGCGGTTGATCTTCAGCGAGACGTCGCGCAGCAGCTCTTCGACCTCGAACTGGGCGTCCTTGCGGACCAGAATCTCGTAGTTCGTGTCTTCGAATGGCTCGTCTTGGGCCTGGAGGGCCGGGAGGAGCAGCAGGCAGCAGGCGAGCAGCTTGGTGAGGGAGATGCGGAGCGACATGAGGCCTCCTGGTCGACAGTTGCCCAGCCTTCCCATCACAAGGGAGTCTGGGACGGGGGGAAACAGCGCTTCCCCACCCTCGAGACGGCCGAACCGACGCCTGCCGTCATGTACTACCACTTCAACGTCTCGGGAGCCATCAATGTTCAGGGCGCCGCGAGAAAGCTGCGACCCGGGTGACTCCTGCTGCCCACGGAGAGCACAGTGTCTTCAAAGCCCAGCGATTTGCAAGCTTTTGTTGACGGGCGGCGGAGGGTTCAGTGGGGACCGACGCGCTGCTCATCCTGCATACGCAGGCCGTTGATCAGCAAGGCAGTGGGATCGAAGGGATGGCGGCCGGCCGTCTCGATACTGCCCGGCGCGAAGGTGAATGAGCCGTGCTTCCAATTAAGGAAGTTGTAGAAACACTCCTGGGGATCCTCATCGTAGTCGCCGGTGATCCCGTAGATCATGCCCGATTGGAACTCGAGCTCGAGGTTGTGCTTGGAGCCATCGACGGTCAACTTGCCGCCCTTGTCGGCGGCATCGATCGCCTGGATCAGCTCGGCCGGCGACATGTGCGCCAAGGTGCCCGAGAAGCCACTCGCAAGCTTCTCGACCATCTGGGAGTTCGTCTTCTTCAGACGCTCGGCCAACAACTTCGAGAAGTAATTCGCCAGCGCCGGATACGAGCTGGTCAGCTTGAACACATCGGCCTTCGCCACCCTGTAGACCACTGTGTCCTCGCCCGCCTTGATGGTCGCCGAGCAGGGCTGGTCTGTCAGGATCGACATCTCGCCAAAACATTCCCCGGGCAGAACTTCGGCGAAGTGGGTCTCTTCTTCTTTCTTGTACACCAGGCAGCGCCCGCTGTGGACCGCATAGAGTCCGTCGCCATGCTCGCCTTCGGAGAGGATGGTCTCGCCTTCGGGCACTTCGATCTCGTCGAGCATCTCGGCCAGAGTCAGCAGCCCGATATTGGGGATCTTCTCAAACAAGCTGATGCCACGCAGCCGCTCCGTCGTTTTCTGGATCTTCTCGGTCTTCACCGAGTCGCTCTCTTCGGGCTGGGAGGACACGACGAAACCGACCCACGCCCCCTGCAACTCGCAACCATGGCAGACTTTGAAGTCCATATGGTCGCCGTCATGACCGATGCCACGGAACTTCTTGTAGAGGTAGGGAAGGAACTCGGAGAGCGTCAACGCACAGATTTCGTCCGAGCCCTCTTTGACGATGCGCGGAAACGAGATCTCCATCTGATCGCCCTGACTGTAGAGAGGGCATTGATGCACACGTTTCGCAGTAAGGGTGACCCTGTATAGCATTGGCTCCGCATCCAGATTGCGTTGCAATGGTTATAGCTGAAACACGGCACGATTACGACGGCAATGCCGAAGTGCCGGTGTCCCAGCCGGACTGCAGCCCCTTTCTGAGCTGCCAGGCACAGGTCCCCCCTCGAAGGAGCCGACCTTCTTAGCGGGCAAGCCCTTTTCTGGGGCTTGCAACTCGGCGCCGCGCGGATAGAATCGTCCGCTCGAATTTGACGGCTTGCCGTCCAACCCTGGGTGTCCATCACCGGGAGGCACGCGTGAACGCAGTTTGGGTCCTGACTTCTGGTCTTCTGATGCCAGCTCAAGCAATGCCTGGGGGTGATTACAGCACCATCCTGTTTGTCGGCATTGTGATCGTGGTTGTCTACTTCTTCATGTGGAGGCCTGAGCGCAAGCGCCAGTCTGACCACAAGTCGTTGCTCGAGAATCTGAAGAAGAACGACAAGATCATGACCGCTGGAGGCATCCACGGCATCGTCGACAAAGTCAAAGACGACGAGATCTCTATCAAGGTTGATGAGGGCAAGGGCGTCTGCCTGCGGGTTTCCAAGACGTCCATCGCCCAGGTCTTCACCGAAACGTCGGACAAGAAGTCCGAGTAGAACCAGCAAAGACGAAGAGAACGATTGGAGGCGGGCAAGGGATGTACCGCGACTACAAATGGAAATTCGCCCTCATCGGTGTGATGTGCCTTTTCGCACTGTGGGCGACCGTGGTAAAGCCCGTCGATCTGGGGCTCGATCTGAAGGGGGGGACGCAGCTGGTCTACAGCCTCGACCTCCGGCAGCAAGACCCCGATGCGCGCGAGAATGTGATCCAGGATGTCATCGAGGGCCTGCAACGGCGTATCGACATCCAGGGCAACAAAGAGGTCCGCATCGTCGCCTCGGGTGAGAACCACATCACGGTGCAGATCCCGACTCTCAGCAAGACCGAAGAAGACCGCATCCGCAACATCCTCGAGACTTCGGGAATCCTGAGCTTCAAGATCCTGCTCGAAGCCGAACAGCAGAATGCGGAGCAACGTGTCCTGAGGGATCTGCTGGAGAAGAAGGCGCGCGGAACCTACGAGGTCGAGCGTGAAGAGTACGACGTCGTCAAGAACGACATCGAAGACCCCGCAAAAGACCCCAACAAGCGGGCCATGAGCGCGGAATTCAACGAGTTCGACTACCTGTTGGTCAGAAACCTGAAAGAAGACATGGTCGTGACCGGTACGCACCTCGACAAGGTGCGCCCGTCGGTCAACCTGCAAGGGCAGAACATCGTCTCGTTCACGACCACCTCCGACGGCAGCCGCCGCATGGGACGTCTGACCGACTTCGGCAAGGGCAAGAAGATGGCCATCATCCTTGATGGCTCCATCGTCAGTGCCCCGACGATTCAAGACGTGATCACGAGCAACGGGCAGATCACCGGCAACTTCAGCAACGAAGAGGTCAAAGATCTGATCATCGTGCTGAAGAGCGGCAGCCTGGTCGCCAAACCGCGCTTCGAGTTTGAAGACAAGGTCGGCGCCCTGCTCGGACAAGAGGCCAAAGAGAGCGGGCTGCGGGCCATGCTGCTCGCCCTGATTCTCGTGGTCGCCTTCATGATCGCCTACTACCGCAAGGCAGGCATTGTCGCCGACGTCGGCTTGGCAGTGAACCTGCTGCTGCTGTGGGGCGTGATGGTGATCTTCAACTTCACCCTCACGCTGCCGGGTTTTGCCGGCATTCTGCTGACGGTCGGTATGTCGGTCGATGCCAACATCCTGATCTTCGAGCGCATCCGCGAAGAGCTCAAGCGAGGCCTCTCCCTGCGCCAGGCGATCGAGGCTGGTTACGAGCGCGCCTTCTGGACGATCTTCGACGCCAACGTCACGACGCTGCTGACCGGCGCGATCCTCTATGTGATCGGCACAGGGCCGATCAAGGGCTTCGCCCTGGCGTTGTGCATCGGTATCGTGACCTCGATGTTCAGTGCGCTGTTCGTCACCAAGGTGATCTTCGGTTGGCTGGTGGGCACCGAGAAGCTGACCGAGCTCAACTTCGCTGAGGCGGTCGGCGCCGACCGCAAGATCGACTTCATGGGCAAGAAGAAGACCGCGATGACCGTGTCGCTGGTCTTGATCCTCGGGGGCTTCATAGTCTTCAGCGCGCGCGGCGACGACAAGCTCGGCATCGACTTCACCGGGGGCACCGAGCTGCGGGTCAGCTTCCGCAAGGACATGGCCAAGGACGGCCTCGAGAAGAGCCTGAAAGACATCCGGATCGACGAGCGCAGCCCCTTCAACGAGATCGAGATCCAGGCGATCGGTGGGGGAGCTGCGGGAGCCTCGCAGTACCTGATCCGCACGCGCCTGCCAAACGAAGCCGACAGCAACAGCCTGCACCTGCTGCAGGATGAGCTGGAGAGCCGCTACCGGAGTGACCTGGCGCCTTTGGGCTGGGGCCACCCCGAGACGGGAGAGGTGCAGAAGATCGTGCGCCTGGCACCGGACGACGACGCCGGCTCGTTGCTGCTGTTCGCCAACCTCGAGTTCGCCGATGCTGCGATGACGGATGACAAAACGGTCCAGCTGCTCGAGCAGCGGCTGAAACTAGAGACCGGGTTGACGGCCACCGTCCAGCTTGCGCCGGTTGCTGGAGCGACCCGCTTCCGCCAGTCGACCATCACGGTGGCCGACGACGCGCTGACCCAGGGCCGCGCCCTCGAGATTGCCCAGCAGGTGCAGAACAGCATCGATGGGCTGACCCGCGGCGACGGTGTGGTCGTCTCGGCGCCCTTCCCGTTGGTAAGCACCATCGGCCCGGCAGTCGCCAACGTGCTGCGGAACAAGGCGATCCTGGCGATCTTCGCCTCGCTGATCGGCATCATTCTCTACATTACCTTCCGCTTCGAGTTCAAGTTCGCCATCGCCTCGATACTGGCGCTCGTCCACGACGTGTTGATCACGCTGGGCTTCATCGCGCTCGGAGGCTTGATCGGGCTGGACCTGAAGATCAACCTGCCGATCATCGCAGCCTTCTTGACGATCATCGGCTACTCGTTGAACGACACGATCGTGGTGTTCGACCGCATCCGCGAGAACTCGGCGAAGCGGAAGAAGGGCGAGGCTTTCCTCGACGTCGTGAATACGTCGATCAACCAGACCCTGAGCCGTACGATCCTGACGTCGTTCACGACCTTCATCGCGGTCGCCATTCTCTGGGCTCTGTCGGGCGTCGGTGTGATCGAAGGCCTGTCGATGGCGCTGATGTGCGGGATCGTAGTCGGAACCTACTCATCGATTTTCGTCGCCAGCTCGGTGCTGACCAGCAAGCGCAAGACTGTCCAGACCATCTGTCTGGTGGTGTTCGCGGCGCTGATCGCCATCGGCCTGTTCTTCAGCTACCAGAACCACGGCTGGTTGTGGGACATCATGCAGACAACAGCGGCCTCGGCGGGCTAGCCCGCAGCGCTCTTCCAGTGGCCAAACGGCGGGCTCGTGCCCGCCGTTTGCGATGGGGGAGCTCGCTTGCCAGCGCGCGAGGGACCAAGGTCGGGTCGGGCCGACTCGGGTTCGGATTCGGGGTCGGGGTCGGGCTCGGGCTCGGATCCCAGAGCTCCTGACATGGGTTCGATGCGAACGGCCTGGAGGGCTTTTGGGGGCTACTATCCGTTGCGACTGCCTGCTGCTACGTGAAAGCGCACAGGATTCGAATCCGTCTTCTGTAGCGGCGCTCTGTGAGCGCCGGAAG
>JAJDCP010000015.1 GCA_029260765.1 Planctomycetota bacterium | reverse complement strand
CATGACAGCAGAGAAAAGCCACGCCTCCAGCGACCCAAGTGCTCACCCCTGCCTTTTCGCTGTCCTGGATCGGACTCGTGCTCCTGACACACGACGGCGAAACCATCCAGGCTGAGAGTTCTATGCGACACAGCCTCCTAGTCCTCAGAAGCCACCTCGGCAGCGAGGCGGGGACGGCCTGGTCTTCGTCTTCGTCTACGCCTGTCGCTGAGGCACTCTTCACCAGGCGCTCAAGCTCAAAGAGAAGGAGAAAGTCCCCTGCCCGGAGACCTCCAATTGCTGCACCAGGGCCGCGTCCAAGCCATTGTCGAAGGATCCATCCGAGACCCTGCTCGTCACCGTCGGGCTCTCGATCCTCCCCTGCACCGTGGCGCCCCCGGCAACGGTCCTCACGTTGATGCCGGAGCCCTGAGTGGTGACCTGCAAGAGCGGCTGGCCTGCTGTGAAGAGCTCCAGCAGGTTGGGGCACAGCCCCGTCCGTACGTAGAGCGTCCCCAGGCTGGGATCGACCTGATACTCCACCTCCAGCCGGTCTGCGCCATCCAGCAACGTCACGGTCTTGCTGATCCGGCCGTCATCAGAGACCAGGCGCACGGCCTGCGCGCTGGCAGTGACGGTGTAGTGCGCGTTGACGTAGCGCTCGCTCGAGCTGCCACCCGCAAATTGATCCCTCAGCGCCGACACTCGCTGGTTCGCTTCCAGCTCGCTCTCGCGGCGCGCGCCCGGGTCCACAATCGAGGCCCCCACGACGGGGTAGGCCTGGCCATCGCTCAGCCGCCGGGCGAAGGCCATCACCAGGCGTCCGCCGTCATTCTCAAAGACCGCGAACACGCGATCATTGCTGAGCACGGTCTCCAGCTCTCCGTCCTGGTCGACATCCATACTGCGGGTACGCGTCTGGCTCGCAGGAGCGTTGGCCGCCCAGTGCGCGGCTGCTGCAATGATGCTGGCATCCCTGACTTTGTTGTGCGCTCCATAGGCCCAGGCAGAGATCCGATCGTAGCTGCTATCCGGTGCAAGGTACCGGCCCGCACCATCCTGGTCCTGATAGTTGTGCTGATCTTCATCATGCCAGGCCGTCTCGAAGATGGCCGCACAGTACGTGACCTCGGCCAGGTCTTTGAGAGGTCCCGGGGGGGCGGTCTGCACGTCGTTCCAGGTGTCGTGGAAAAGGGTCCCCGCCGTCCACACGTCCCCAAAACGCTTGGATGCGTTCTGGCCCTGGCGCAAGGGAGGATACTGCGCCGCCAGGGATTCTTCGCCGCTCGACCCGTAGACCCAGTTGCTGTAGTCGGTCTCGCTGGCGTGGTTGAGCCAGTGGTAGGTGGTGAGCGGCAAGGGCTGATTCTGACCCCGCTCGACCGGCTTCCAGTTCCAACTGGCGACCTCATCCAGGGTCACGATCTGCACCCACGGGTGATTGGCGAGCCAGCGCGTGCTCAGATGGTAGTTGTCCGGGTTGTCGTTGCCGATACCGAAGGAGGTGAAGGAGCGGCCCGCATAGGCTTCCCAGTCGTCAAACACGATGACGATCTGTTCCTGGTCCGGGTCCATGGCCTTGCCCAGCAACAGCGCGCGCGTGTCACGGAAAGCTCCGTCATCGGTGACGGTGAACTTGGCCCGGTCGGGTTCTTCGTTGATCAGGAAACATTGGACGCCGTTGATGCGCTGGATCTTGTAGCCGCGCTTCGAGAGCGCGTCGTGCTTTCCGTACCACTGCCAGATATGGCTGTGCTGATCAAGAACCGTCCAGCCGTAGCCCGAGCTCTTGATGTCTTCGAAGGTCGCGCCCCGGATGACCCTCTCAGGCGTCCAATAGATCCGCGGGACAGCCACCTGATAGATCGCTTCGAGCGTGTCGTGATTCCATCGAACGCTGGTTTCATTGACACCAGAGCCCTCGAAAAAGGGCGCGATGTGATCGGCCAGGACCCCACCGATCAGGGCGGCCCGCTCGGTTCGAAGCAGGTGCTTGATCCACAGATTGAACGACCGGCCATCCGTCCCGGCATCGGGGTGACGCGCCCACTGGAGCGACGCCGCAAAGGTCCCGCTCACGTGTATGTTGACGGGCACATCAAACATCTCATGGGTCTGCAACGCGCGGTGGTAGCCGGTTGGATGCCCGCGGGGAGTCTTGGCGCGCTCGTTTCTGATCAGCGCAAAGATCTCGCTGGCGGGCTTGACCGTCTGGTTGCCGTGAAGAACCGCGGAATACTTGGCGGTCGAGACCTGATCCTGCTCGCCTAGACTGTCATCGAGTCGTCGATCGTCGATGTCCGCCTCGCCCACCGCGTCCGCGATCTCTCCCACGCCGGGCTTCCAGCTGAAGACCTGGAAGCGCAGCGGGCTCTGCCCATCCCAGCCATGGTCGCGCAACGCCTGCAGGCTCAGGCCGCACTCGACGGCGTCCAGGTCGTTGCGAAAATACGCTCCCTTCCACAGCCCGGGCTGATGGTTCGGAGAGGAGACCGTCTGCCAGGCAGCGTTGACCACCCGATGCCGATGGGTCGCTTCGACGATCACCGCAAGCTCCCACGGATGAGAGCTTTTCGCTTGGACTGCAGCGGGTAGCCACTCCTGACCGCCCGCGGAGAAGTCGATCAGGAAAGCGATATTGACGAGTTGCTGCTCAGCGCCCATGGCGAGATCGAAGAAATCTGCCCGCAGATAAAGAGTGTCGTCTTCACGCCTCGAATAGAAGGCGATCAGGTCGCGGCTGTCGTCGCCCCCGTCATAGAGGTTGCTGCGATCGTTGAAGGGGTCCAGGGCATGGGCGTCTGCCAGGCTCCAGTCCTGGAACTCTTCGTAGAAGTCGCGGCCCATCGCTGTTCCGAGGCGAGGACCGCGGCCGATGCTGATCGGGCGGCGGGGTCGCGGGTCGGCGGAAAAGGCGACGCGGTAGTTCGCGCCCTGGTTGTTGTCCCAGCCGCCGCTGTCCAGGCGGATGGCGAAGTTGAGCTCGTGGACCGCGCCGTTCTCGAACGGGCCCAGGGTCAGACCATAACTTCCATTGTGCGCGACAAGCCGGGTTTCCAGGGCCTGATCCACGATGCTGGACCCCGCCGGCCGGTCGGCACCGCTCGGGAGCCGGAAGCCGTTGACGCCCCAGCGCACTGTGCCCGGCTGGTCGCTCTGGAGATGGATGCTCTCTCCGCGGGCGGGCTGCGCCGGTGTCACGCTCACGGCGGCTCTGCCAGGACCCGCGCACAGCATCAAGAGGAGGGCGGCAGCGAGGATCGGCGGTTTCCAAAGGCAATGCATCGGTTCATTCCTGCAAGGCATGTTTGTCCACACACTGGTGGCAGCCCAGCTGGAAATCCGGACAGTTTGTTTTGGCTGCTGCTGCGAGGAGGTCTTGGTGCTGCTAGCAGGTCCGCGTCAAGAGTCCCCTCCAACCAGCCCCGCCCAGGGGGACGCCATCGGCTCCGATCGGCCCAGATCGGCATAGGCCTCGCGCGGATCATCGGTAGCGCTCGCGGCCGATGCGCCGTGCGCAGCAGCCGTCGCGTGGACGGGATAGTGGATCTTTAGGTCGGGAGCGCGGGCGCCGATCATCAACAGCGCGCAGGGGGCCTCTCCCGCGCCGACGAAGACGTGTTCGGTGTCGGGCGGGCAGTGCACGAAGTCCCAGGTCTTCAGGGCCCGCTCTTGCCCTGCGATGATCAGTGTGCAGCAGCCCTGCAGCACCAGAAAGTTCTCCTGCGCACTCTCCCTGTGGTAGTAGCAGCTCGGCTGCCCGGGATGCAGGACGTGGATGTTGACTCCGATCTGTTCGAAACGGGTGGCGCCCTCGAACTTGGCGAAGTCTCCGAACTTCGGATGGGAGTACCAGCCGCATTCGGCGGCGTTGACGATGAACCAGCCCGGACCGCTTGCGTTGCGGCCGTGCCCGGTTTGTTCCTGGGGCGCTTCGGCGACCATCGGCTTCCTCCTCTAGATCCTGCTGTTGTGCGCCAGCAGCCCATGCAGTGTCAAGTCCGAGGCTGACGATTTGTCCCTCGGGGCTCGAGCGGTTAACCTCGGCCGTGCAAGGGGGAGATCTTGTGGCGGAGTCCAAACCGAAAAATAGCCGGGCCCGCGGTTGGCTCGTGGCGATGTTGCTGGTCCTGGGGCTGCTCGTGCTCGGGATGCTGTTTGCAGACCAGGAGCCCGCGCCGGGTCAGTCCTTTTCGGCATTCCTGGCCAGCGCCGAGAGCGGGAATGTGCGCACCGTCCACGCGGTGCTGGGAGGGCCCGGACAACCAGCGGAGCTCAGCTATGAGAACTTCGACGGCCATTGGCTGCACAGTCATGCACTTCTGCACGCCGACCTGCTGACAGATCTGCGCCGCAATGGCGTCGAGCTGTACCTCGAAGGGCAGCCTCCCGAGGCCTGGTATCGGGCCTGGTTGCCATGGCTGGTCTTGCTGGCTGTGTTCGTGCTGTTCTTCGGGTACCTGTACAGCATGCGCTCGGCAAGCTCGGGCTTCACGGGTCTGACAGAGCCCTCGCTGGCGAGCGTGCCCGCACCCGGAAGCCTCGACTGGGAAGGGGTCGTCGGCTGCGACACGGCCAAACAAGAGCTGCAGGCGATGCTGGCCTCACTGTCGAGCGCCTCGCAAAGCCAGCCTGACCATCATTGCCTGCTGCTGGGGCCGCCGGGCTGTGGCAAGACTCTGCTCGCCCGCACCGTGGCTGCGAGCAGCGGCCTGCCCTTCTTTGCGCTGCCGGGGGCGGGCTTTATCGAGCTGTTCGTCGGCGTCGGGGCTGGGCGGCTGCGGAAGCTGTTCGCCATGGCGCGCAAGCAGGCGCCCAGCATCGTCTTCATCGACGATCTCGACGCGATCGCGCTGGCCCGCGCGTCGACGCAGGGCAATGAGGGAGACGAGCGCAATCTCAGCCTGCATCAGCTGCTCGACCTGCTCGGGGGGCTCGCTGCAGAAGGGCCGCCGGTCGCGGTGATCGCGGCCAGCAACCGGCCGGATCTGCTCGACGACGCCCTGTTCAGCCCGCATCGTTTCGGCAGGGTGATCCAGGTGGCACCGCCCCCCGCGGGAGCGATGCTCGAGCTGTTCCTGGCAGGCCAGCTCTCGCTGCCGGACCGGACTGAGCTCAGCCAGCAATGTGAAGGGCTGAGCGGGGCGCAGCTCGCCTGGGTGGTGCGCCGAGCGGCAGAGAGCAGCGACGGGGCTCCGGGACTCGCGGCGCTGCAGGCCAGCCTCGCAGAGCTGCAGGCGCGGCCCGGAACGATCGCACGGAGGCACTGATGTTCTGCTCGCAATGCGGTAGCCAGAACCCGGCCCAGGCGCGGTTCTGCCAGTCTTGCGGTCGAGCTCTGAGCGCAGCTGCCGGAGCGACGTTGTCTGGATCCGCCACGGTGCTGGGACAGGCCGGTGCAACGCTGTCGGAGCAGGCGACCCGGCTGAACTCGGCGCCGCCTGGAGCCCCGCCGCCAGCGGGGCCTCTGGTTGGCAAGACGCTGGGGAACTACGAGCTGCTGCGCGAGCTCGGCGCGGGCGGCATGGCGCGCGTGTTCCTGGCGCGCCAACGCGGACTCGAGCGAAAGGTCGCCCTGAAGCTCTTCCACGCGAGTCTGATGGAGGATCCGCAGCAGGTCGCACGCTTCCGTCAGGAGGCACGCCTGCTCGCGCAACTCGACCATCCCCACATCATCCCGGTCATCGAGGTGGTGGAGAGTGGACCCTGGCTTGGCTTGGCGATGGGCTTTGCGGGCGGAGGATCGGTGCGGGGGCTGGTGCGTCCGGAAGGACTGCCGGCGGCGAGCATCGCCAGCATCGGCGCGCAGGCGGCGCGCGGCCTGGCGTATGCGGCCTCCCGTGGCGTGGTGCATCGCGACATCAAACCCGACAACCTGTTGCTGTCCGAAGACGGCAGGGTGCTGCTGGCAGACTTCGGCATCGCCCGCGCTCAGGACTCTGCTCGTTTGACGGCCACCCATGCGCTGCTGGGGACGCCCGCCTACATGGCCCCTGAGCAGTGGGAGGACAGCAAGAGCTGCGAGCACCGCAGCGACCTGTATGCGCTGGGCTGTGTGCTGTACGAGCTGGCTGCTGGTCGGCCGCCCTTTGCCGCTGACAAGCTGGCGCAGGTCATGCGTCAGCACCTGCTCGAGGTCCCGTCTCCCTTGCCAGGAGAGCTGGGTCTGGTGATCGGGCGGTTGCTGGCGAAGCGTCCAGAGGACCGGTTTGCGGACGGTGAGGCCGCGGCGCGCGCGCTCGAGAAGGTTGCTGCTGTCCGTCCGCAGGTCTCGTCCGCCGCCCCGCCGCCGCGCAGCCCGCCAGCGCAGAACCCGGCGCCGCACAGCCCACCCCCGGTGCAGAAGCAGAAGGCTGCCGCCCGTCCGCCGCGCGCGCGACAGGTTCCGCCCGAGGCCGCCCCCCCGACTCCCGAGGGTTCGGGCCGAAGCTGCGGCTGCCTGCTGGTTTTGGCGCTGGCCGTGGGCATCTATTTCTGGCAGCAGGAGGCCGGCAAGCCGACGGAAGCGACGCCCGTTCCCGAGGTCCCAGGTATGCTCAGCCTCTGGCCTGGCGCATCGGCGGCGGACGCCGCCGCGCTCGATGCTGAGCGGGCCCTGCTCGCCGGCGATGCGTCCAGACTGGTCGCCCTGCCCGACCGCCTGCTTGCCCACCTCGGTGAAGACCCCAGCCGCTGCGCGGCCCTGTCTCCTGACGGTCGGGGGCATGCCCTCGGATACGGCCACGTAGGGCTTGCGGAAGCCGGCTTCGACTGGGAATGGCAGGGCTGCGGCGCCCGCATCTTCGACGCGCAGGGCTGGCAGCAGTTCGAGTTGCCCGCCCAGGGGGGAGTGACCCTGCTCGACTTCGCTCCGGGCCGCGCATGGCTGGCGATCGCCTGCTCTGTGGGCAATCCTCACGATGGCCGCAACCTCGGCAGCAGGTTGGAGGTCTGGGAGCTCCACAAAGGTGGCTTCGAGGGGGGCGCCGATGATCCGACCGGGATCGGCGGTGCGCTGGCGTTTTCGCCCGACGGAGGGCTGCTCGCCTTCGGCAGCCGCGGCGGCGCCTTCACGCAGACCGATGACGGGGTGCTCGCGATCTCCAACGCTCGCTTGAGCCTGTACAGCATGCCAGGCATGCGAGAGCTCCAGGCACGACCCAGTCTCGAGGTACGGGCCCTGGCCTTCTCGCCTGATGGGCAGCGGCTGGCCGTGGGCAGCCGCGATCCGGTCGGCCGTAGCCAGCTGGGCTTCCACTTCCCGGCGGTGCAGTTGTTGCGGGTCCCCGACCTCGAGCCGCAGGCATTGTTGCCCCTGCGCGGAGTGATGCCACGCGGGCTGGCCTGGCTGCCTGCGGGCGTCGCGGCTCCGGGGCGTCCGGAGCTTTTGGTGGCTGGCTGCAAAGACGGCAGCGCGCTGCTTTTCGAGAGCACCACGGCGCGCTCGCTCGCGTATCTGCAGGCTGCTGAGGCCGGTGAGCTGTTGGCGATCCGTTTCAGCGCTGACGGTCAGCGAGTGCTCGCGGCGTGTGAATCCGGCCTGGTCGAGTGGCCCCTGCAGGGCCTGGCCTGGGATAGCAGCGCTGATCCTTGAGCGCGCTAGGGCAAGAACGCGTGCGCGACGCCATCCTCCGTCATCACGACGACCTCGTGCCCCACGGCCGGGGCACAGACCACGCGACACGGAAGCTCGGCTTTCCAAAGCAGCTCTCCAGCGAGGTTGAGCTTCCAGAGCTGCTTGCCAACACCCAGATACAAGCAATCTTCTGCGGCGGTGGACGCTGAAACGGAGTCCAACCCGGATTTGCGCCAGACAACGTCGCCGCTGGCGAATTCGATCGCAGAGAGCCGATGGGCCTCGCTGAGCACCAGGCTTCCGTCGACCAGCACCGGAGCTGCAGACAATCGACCCTCGAGCGGCACCTGCCAGAGGGAATCGCCAAGCTCGTCAACCAGGAGCAGGCCGCTCGAGCTGCTGACCAGCCAGCGCCCCTCGAAGAACGCCACAACACGGCAAACTTGTGCGGAGATCTCGCGATGCCATAGGAGTTTTCCGTCTTGCAGGTCGAAAGCCAGCAGCTCGCCCTTCCCGTCAGAGCCTCGAGCAGCCAGGAGGGCTTGCGAGCTGCCCGCTATTGCCGCTCCCTGCGGATTGCCGACCAGCTCGCGGCTCCAGATCTGGCGGGCGTCCGGCCCCAGGCGCAGCACCTTGCCGCTCTTCAGCGCACAGAGCAAACCTCCCTGGCCATCGCTCGAGGCTCCGCTGAGACTGCCTGCCAGCATCGTCGCCAGTGGGCGGCCGCGTCGGTACAACATGCAGATATTCCCCGCCGCCCCCCAGGCTCCATCGGGGTGCGGGCTCAGGTACTGCTCGTGGCCGAGCAACCCCAGCGGCTGGCGGGTGTACGAATGCTCGTTCAGATCGAGCTGGGCGAGCCAACCCTCCCGGCTGGAAATCAGCCATTGGCGGCCAGACAGCGCCGCAGACCCTGTCGGCAGGATCTGCAAGTCCTGTTGCCACAGCGGCACCCGCTCGAGGCTCAGCTCAAATCGTTCGACCCCGACGCCCTTGAGGTCGACGCTCTGGCTGCCGAAACCGGGCAGACGCGCCTCCAGGGCGTGGCGCACACCAACCTGCACCCAGAGAGTCTCGGGGCTCCGCCCGACCAGCTTGCCCTCGAGGTAGATCGAGGCCCCGGAGGGCTGGGTGGCCAGCAGCACGGGCGTCTCCAGGCGGGCCCTGTAGCCCGAAACCGCGTGGCGTTCGAGAAACTCGCTGGCAGCCTGCGCGGCCTCTTCGAGCGACCCGGACTGGCGCAGCTCGAGATACGCTCGCCAGTCCTGCACGTCACTGATCGGATCCGGAACAGGGGCTGGATCGGGATCAGGATCGGGATCCGGATCAGGCGGCTCCGCGACGTGAGGTTGCTGGGCAAGCAACTCGCGACGGCGTGCCTCCGTTCGCACAATCCTTCCCTCGGCCTCGGATCCCTTGGTCGTCCACGCGTAATGTTTGGCAAGCAGACGGTACTCGAAGATCAGCTCGTTGAGCTCCATTGGCGAGCTGGCGCGAGCGAGACGCTCGTCCGTCTCTGCAAGTGCCGTGCGGACGGAGACTTCCTTCCAGATCTGATTGCCCACCAACAACAAGATCACCGCAGCGACAGCGATGAGCAAGGGACCGCGCCGCCGCCGGGTGAAGGCGCGCAGCGTCGTGGTCGAATGGGGCCGCTGCTCGGCCAGCAGCGTCTTGAGCTCGTGGCGGGCGTCGTCGCGCGACTTGTCCAGCCGGACGATCCGGCGCAAGACGTCGATCCGGCCGGACGTATCGCCATCGGCGACATGACGCAGACAGCGATCGTACTCCTCGAGCGCCGCCTCGCGCCCCTCGACAGCGCTGCGGATCTCGGCGTAGTCGAGCCGCAGCGTGGTGTCGTGCGGTTGCCATCGCAACAGCTGCTGGATGACGTCAGCCGCGAGATGGGCCTCACCCCGACGCTGATACAACTCGATCAAGGCACGCCCGACCTTACCGGCCTTATCTGGCTGCTCGGTCTTCGCGAGCAGCTGGAACAGCGCCGCATTGATGTCAGGATCGCGCGGGCTGATGGCGCGGGCCTGCTCGATGTACTTGATCGCTTCCGGGTAGCGTTGGAGCCGGCGGTAGGCGTTGGCGATCCGTCGCGCCTCATGCAGAGCGGGCTGAAACTCCCTGCGATCACGCAGCAGACAGAACTTCTCGATGCGCACTTCGATGTTGTCGGGCGCCAGCAAGAGCGCATGGTCATAGCAACTTTTTGCCGCCCCGAAATCTCCGGCTTTGGTGTACGCCGCAGCCAGGTCTCGGGCCTCGTCGATCGCAAGCGGCCGGATCACCGCGCGCTTGTACAGGTCGAAGATCAGAGACAGCATCTCGAATTTGCTGACCGTGGTGTCGGCGATCAACATCTCGATCGACCGCACGCCGTCGACCAGACGCAGCTGATGACGCAGCGAATTGCGCAGATCGAGCTCTGCCAGGCGAGTGTCTCCGTCATCGGCGAACACGAATACGGTCTTGAAACCCGGCAGCTCTTTGGTGGTCTGTTGCCACTCGTCGATCTGGCGCAGGGCCTCGAGGATCAACAAATCGGTGCCAAGCGAGACCTGCGAGACAACCTTGTCCGACTGCAGGTGGTTGTCTGGGATGTCGTCGAAGTAGAAGATGAACTCGCCTTCGTCGAGCATGAAGAGCTCGACGATCTCTTCTTCGAACTTGCGGCCGAGGATGTTCTCGAGCTCGTCCTCGGTGACTTTGCCCTGTTGCTGCAGGATCTCGCCGATGCGCAAGCCTGAGCTTTTCTGCAGATCCAGCGCTTCTTTGAGCTCTTGCTCGGTCACCGTTCCCGTGCGGATCAGCAGATCGCCGATGCGGAAGCGCTTGCGCGAGCCGGTGAGGAACAGGGTCAGACGCCCGACCTGCAACCAGAACAGACGACTCTCGTCCCCGCTCTTGATCTTCAGCACGCCGTTGCGCTGCGTCTGGATGAGCAGCTGCAGGACCTCGCCGATCGGTAGCTCGCTGATGTCGCCGCGTAGCGCCATTTTTCCCCGTATGCCTTCCCGCCGTCGCTGCACAAAGATAACCCAGCCCAGCCAGCGCGGCAAACCTGCATGCACATTCCTGTCGCAGGAGAAAGGTACAGCGGGCCGCTTGGCTTTGGCCCGGCGAGGGGCTATAATCGCCGGCTCTCCGGTTTGGATTCGGGTGCCTGTGCAGACAGTGTCCGAGCGCGCTGCGGTGCCAGATTCCAGGGCCCAGCCCCACGCCGGTCCGGGCGGTATCTCGCGAGTCAAGGAGTGTGGTCGATGAACAATGCCCTGCGCATCTGCGCGATCGGTTTTCTGGCTCTAGCTCTCGCCCTGGGAGTCGGCGCCTGTGGCGACAGTCAGAGCGGGTCGACAGGCAAGGTGATCCACGCTCCGCTGCGGGCCCAGATCGGTCAGCTCGACCCGGTCACCTCCTCGACCCAGTACTCGAACGTGTGCGCTTCGGCGATCTTCGACACGCTGCTGCAGTATTCCTACATCTACCGCCCCTACCGGCTCGAGCCGAGCCTGGTGAAGGCGCTGCCGACCTACCACGAAGGCACCAAGACGCTCGAAGACGGCAGCGAAGTCGCGGAGATCTGGTACGAATTCGAGCTGAAACCAGGCACCGTCTTCCACGACGATCCGGCCTTCGGTGATGCGGGCCCCTCAGAGCTGACGGTCGACGATGTCTTCTACTCGATCAAGCGCATGACCGACACCCGCTGGATTCCTCAGGGTTGGTGGGTCTACGAGGGACGCATCGTCGGACTCGACGCCTACAAAGACGAACAGGACGCCCGGCAGGAAAAAGCCCATGAGGCCAGCGAAGAGTTCAGCTGGGACTATGACAAACCGGTCAGCGGGCTCGAGAAGCTCGACAAGTACCGCTTCCGCATCCACTTGACCAAGCCCTTCCCCCAGTTCCTCAACATCCTCTGCATGACCTACGCCAGTATCGTCAGCCGAACGGTAGTGGAACACTATGACAAAGGGATCGGTCAACACCCGGTCGGGACAGGGGCTTTCCGCGTCAAGTCCTTCGAGTCGCTCAAGATGGTGCTCGAGAAAAACCCGACCTTCCGTGAAGAGTACTACCCGACCATGCCGGACGAAGACTACCCCGGCAAAGAGCGCGACGTAGCGATGGGCCTGTACAAAGATGCCGGCAAGCGTCTGCCTTTGGCCGATGGCATGGTCTTCAAGGTCTTCGAAGAGGACAACCCGATGTGGTTGTTGTTCATGGACGGCCAGCTCGATTTCAGCCAGGTGCCCGCTGAGACTTGGGAGACCGTGTTCAATCCCGATCTGACGATGAAAGAAGACTTCAAGAACAGATACAAGGTCCACAACTTCAACCTGCCCCTGCTCGACATGATCTACTACGGCTTCAATTATGAAGACCCCGTCTGGGGTGGGGACGGCAAGGGCAGGCTGTTGCGGCAGGCCGTCGCGGCGGCCCTGAACAACCGGGAACGCAACGAGCTGTTCTACAACAGCAAGAACACCCTCTACTCCGGACCGATTCCCCCAGGGACCGCCGAATTCGAAGCAGACCTGCCCGACCTGGCCTACGAGGCCAACATCGAGGAAGCCCAGCGCCTTTTGGCCGAGGCCGGCCATCCGAACGGTGAGGGCTTGCCCCCCCTTATGTACGAGACCAGCACCGGTGGGAACTCGAAGGAGCAGTCGGAGTTTCTGCTGCGCTGCCTGACGGCTGTTGGCCTGAAGCTCGAAGTCAACTTCAACTCCTTCCCCGAGCTGAATCGCAAGTTGAAGAACAAGCAGGCGCAGTTCTTCGGCCTGGCGTGGGGAGCCGACTATCCGGATGCGGAGAATTTCCTGCAGCTGTTCTATGGCCCGAACGAATCGCCGGGCTCGAACAACTTCAACTACAAGAACCCCGAGTACGACCGTCTCTACGAGCAGGCCTCGAAGATGAGCGAGAGCCCTGAGCGCACAGTGCTCTATCGCAAGATGCGGGACATCGTGATCGACAGTGGCATCAGCCTGGGCTCGATGTCGCGCATCCGCTTCTACGTGATGCAAGAGCGCTTGAAGAACTTCAAACCCGAAGAAGTGTTCTACGGCTACTGGAAATATCTCGATCTGCGGGATCCCGCCGCTGCGAGCGCTCCCTGATGTTGACCTACGTCGTGCGGCGCATTCTCGAAGGCATCCCGGTGCTGATCGGGGTGACGCTGATCACCTTCTTCCTGTTCCGGGTCTTTGGAGGCGATCCCGCCGAGACCTACCTGGCCAAGCACGCTACCGAGGCGCAGATCGAGTCTTTCCGGCGGGAATTCGACCTCGACAAGTCCCTGGCGATGCAATACCTCGACTACTGGAAACAGATCGTCACCCTCGACTTCGGGCGCTCGTTCAAAACCCGACGGGAGGTGTCGGAGGTTCTTGCCAGCAAGATCGGACCCTCTCTGGCGTTGACCATTCCGGCACTGGTGCTGACGACCCTGATCTCTCTGTTCATAGGGATGGTGTCCGCGTTCTTACGTGGCACCTGGATGGACAAGCTGCTGGTCATCAGCAGCGTCCTGGGCATGAGCGTCAGCTTCCTGGTCTACATCGTGGTGCTGCAGTACTTATTGGCCTACGAGCTGGGCTGGTTCCCGGTCTCCTTCCACCTGGCCCCCGATGGTGCGGCCTGGTACGAGATGATCCGATTCTATGCCCTGCCCGTGATGATCAGTGTGATCGTGGCGACGGGCTACGACGTGCGCTTCTACCGGGCCGTGATGCTCGAAGAGATCGGACGCGATTACATCACCACGGGCATCGCCAAAGGGCTCAGCAAGAAACGCATCCTGTTCGTGCACATGCTGCGCAACGCGATGATTCCGATCATCACCCGCATCATGATCAGCCTGCCCTTCCTGATTACGGGCTCGCTGCTGCTCGAGCGCTTCTTCGGCATTCCGGGCATGGGCGATGCCATCCTGCAGGCGCTCGACACCTCTGACTATCCGATGATCAAGGCGATCACGCTGATCATCTCGTTCTTGTTCGTCGGCACGAACATCCTGACCGACGTCCTCTACGCCTGGGCGGATCCGAGGGTGAAGCTATCATGATCGGACGCATGCTACGCTCGCGGAATGCACGCAAGCTGTTGCGCGATAAGTTGGCGATGGCCAGCCTTGTCGTGATCTTGATCTACACCTGCATCGGCGGTCTGGTGGCCTTCACCGACTTCTGCTCGCAGTACAATCAAGAGGTCTCGGCCGACGCCGAGGCCTATGCCCAACCTTCCGCGGAGACGTGGCGTCACTGGCTGGGGACCGATCGCCAGAAGCGCAGCATCATCGAACGGGCTCTGTACTCGATCAAGATCGCCCTGGCCGTCGGCCTGGTGACGGCGCTGGTGTCGGTCTTCGTCGGCACGCTGCTCGGGGCGATGGCCGGCTATTTCGGGGGCTGGGTCGATTCGGTCATCGTCTGGCTGTTCTCGACCGTGCAGTCGATCCCTTCGCTGCTGTTGTTGCTGGGCCTCTCGTACACCGCGCGGCAGGTCTTTGGCAGCGGCCTGACAGCCGTCTACATCGCTTTCTGCTCGACCTATTGGGTGGGGCCGTGTCGAGTGATCCGTGGCGAGGCGATGAAGATCCGTGAGCTCGAGTACATCGAGGCGGCCGAGGCCATCGGCCTGCCGCGCTTGGTGATTCTGATCCGCCATGTGATTCCCAACACCTTGCACTTGTCGTTCATCAACTTCTCGTTGCTGTTCATCGGTGCGATCAAGAGTGAGGTCATCCTCTCCTTCCTGGGCCTGGGTGTGGTCGGGCAGCCCAGCTGGGGCCTGATGATCAATGCGGCACGCAACCAGCTGAACAAGTCGTATTGGGAGCTGGGCGCGGCGACAGTCTTCATGTTCGTGCTGGTGCTGGCGTTCAATGTCTTCAGCGACGGTCTGCAAGACGCCTTCGATCCCAAGGCCCAATAGGAGACCGCCGTGGCAGACACCTCCGTGCTCAGCGTCCGCGATCTCAGCATCGGCTTCAAGACCGACGAAGGCCGGATCGAGGTGGTCGATGGGGCCAGCTTTGACCTCTTCTCTGGCGAGACTCTCGGCATCGTCGGCGAGTCGGGCTCGGGCAAAACGGTGACCGCCAAGACCATCATGCGGCTGCTGCCTTCGCCTCCCTCGTTCATCTCTGGTGGCTCGGTCACGCTGCGCGGACCGGGCATGCCCGAGGGAATGCCTGAGCTCGACATGGTCAAGGCGCGTGAAAACGAAATGCGTCGCGTGCGCGGCAACGTGATGTCGATGATCTTTCAGGAGCCGATGACCGCGCTGAATCCGGTCTTCACCGTAGGCTTCCAGATCGATGAGGTGTTGCGGCTGCACTGCCCGGAGCTGAGCCGCAAGGGGAGGCGCGACAAGGCGATCAAGACTCTCGATCGGGTCGGCATTCCCGCTCCGGCGAAGCGCGTCGACGAGTTCCCGCATCAGCTGTCGGGCGGCATGCGCCAGCGGGCCATGATCGCGATGGCCCTGTGCACCGAGCCGGACATCTTGTTTGCCGATGAGCCGACCACCGCGCTCGACGTGACCATCCAGGCGCAGATCCTCGATCTGATCAACGAGCTGAAGGCCGACTTCAAGATGGCGACCGTGCTGATCACCCACGACCTGGGTGTGGTGGCCGAGATCTGCGACCGCGTGCTGGTGATGTACGCCGGTCGTATCGTCGAGCAGGGTACGGTGATGGACATCTTCGACCGCCCCGCCCATCCGTATACGGCGGCACTGCTCAAGTCTTTGCCCAAAGCGGGCCACCATCAGAAAGAACATCTCGGCCGCAAGCTGCCGACCATCGAAGGGCTGGTGCCTGCCCCCAAAGACTTTGGCGTGCCCTGCCGGTTCTTCGACCGTTGCGGCAAGGCCCAGCTGCTCTGTAAACAGGAAATGCCGCCGAAGATCGAGCTCGGCGAAGGACGCTGGGCGCTCTGCCAGTTTCCGGAGGGGAAACACTGATGGCGCTGTTGGAAGTCGACAACCTGCAGAAGGCATTCCCGGTCCACGGCGGCATCTTCAAGCGCGTCGTCGCCCGGGTCAACGCGGTCAACGGCGTCAGCTTCAAGATCCAAAAGGGTGAGACCGTCGGCGTGGTCGGAGAGTCGGGCTGCGGCAAGACCACGCTGGGCAAGAACATCATCCGCCTGCAGCAGCCTACGGCCGGCCGCATCTTGTTCAAAGGCCACGACCTCGCCAAGCTGAGCCGCCGCGAGCTGCGGCCGTTGCGCAAGAACCTGCAGTTCATCTTCCAAGATCCCTATTCGTCGTTGAATCCCCGCCAGACCATCCGTGCGATCCTCAAAGAGCCCGTGCTTTTCCACAAGATCGTGCCGCGTGCAGAGACCGATGCCTACGTCGAAGACCTGGTGCTGAAGGTCGGCCTGCGTCCGGAGATCTTGGGCAAGTTCCCCCATGAGTTCTCGGGTGGACAGCGCCAGAGGATCTCTATCGGCCGGGCCCTGGCGGTGCGACCTGAGCTGATCATCGCCGACGAGCCCGTGTCGGCGCTCGATGTCAGCATCCAGGCGCAGGTGCTCAACCTGATGCTCGACCTCCAAGAAGAGTTCGATTTGACCTACCTGATGATCGCGCACGACTTGAAGCTGGTCGAGCACTTCTGCGACCGGGCGCTGGTGATGTACCTCGGCTTCGTGGTCGAGGATCTGCCCTGCGACGACCTGGTGGGCAGCGCCCGCCACCCCTACTCCCAGGCGCTCCTGGCATCGACTCCCATCGACCACCCGAATCAGCGCAAACAACGTGCAGTCCTGGCAGGCGAGCTGCCGAGCCCGATGAACCTGCCGAAGGGGTGTGCCTTTGCCGGGCGCTGTCCCAAGGTCGAAGACCGCTGCCATCGGGAACGGCCGCCGCTCCAGAGCATAGGTCCCGAACATGCGGTCGCCTGCCATCTGGTCCAACCATCCGCTCCGACCAACGTGACCGAATAGCGGGGGAGTTTTCGTGCCAAGGCTGCTGGAAGTCGAGAACCTGAAGATCCGCTTCCCGATCACCAAGGGAGTCTTCTTCTCCCGCAAGGTCGGCGAGATCCGCGCTGTGGACGGAGTGAGTTTTCATATCGATGAGGGAGAGACCCTCGGTCTGGTCGGCGAGTCGGACTGCGGGAAGTCGACCACGGCGCGCGGTATCCTGCGCTTGAACAAGCCCTTCGCCGGCACGGTGCGCTTCGACGGCCGTGACCTGATGCAGGCCAGCCCCGCGGAGCTGCGCGATCTGCGCCAGCACGCCCAGATGATCTTCCAGGATCCCTACGCCTCGCTCAACCCGCGCATGACTATCGGGGACATCGTCGCCGAGCCTCTGCACAACTATCAGGTGGGCACCGGAGCGGAGCGCAAGCGGCGCGTGGCGGCCCTGCTCGACCGGGTCGGCCTCGACCCACGCTTCATACGCCGCTATCCCCACGAATTCTCGGGCGGCCAACGCCAACGCATCGGCATCGCGCGTGCCCTGGCCCTGCAGCCGCGCCTGATTCTGTGCGATGAGCCGGTCTCGGCGCTCGACGTCAGCATCCAGGCGCAGATCATCAACCTGCTCGTCGAGTTGCAGAAAGAGATGGGCCTGAGCTACCTGTTCATCGCCCACGACCTGGCCGTCGTGCGGCACATCAGCCACCGGGTGGCGATCATGTACCTCGGCGAGATCGTTGAGATCGCCAGCTACGAGGACATCTACCAGAATCCGCTGCATCCCTACACGCGCGCGCTGTTGTCCGCCATTCCCCTGCCCGACCCGCGGGTCGAACGCAAGCGCGAGCGCATCATCCTGCAGGGCGATGTGCCGAGCCCTTCGCAGCGCTTCGAAGGCTGCAAATTCGTCGGCCGTTGTCCGCTGGTCGAGCCCCGGTGCCACCGGGAGCAGCCGCGGCTGCAAGAGATCGCGTCCGGGCATCAGGTGTCCTGTCACGTGGTGCAACGGGGCGAGGCGGCCACGGGCAACACGGCGGCATGAGCAGACTGCGGCAAACCTCGCTTCGCCAGCCACCACGGCGGCGGCCCCTCCTCCTCGCCGGCCATCCGGGCCGACTGTGTCGTCAGCGAAGCGGCCGAAGGCCGTGACCGAGGAACGAGGGAGCGGATTGAGGAGCCATCGAACCACCGGCGCGGCACCTGGCTTCACGATTTTCGCCGCAGCCTGCTGAGCCGTGTGCACGGCGCTGTTTGCCTGGCGCAGCCAGCCGGGCTTCCGTCTGATTCTGGCACACAACCGTGACGAGTTCCTCGCCCGGCCGGCCTTGCCCGCGCACATCTGGCAGGACGCAGGTGGGATGCGGGCCGGGCGCGACCAACAGGGCGGCGGCAGCTGGTTGGGAGTCCATCCGGCGGGGCGCTTTGCCTTCGTAACCAATTACCGGGAACCCACGCTGCCGCAGCCAGAAGCTCTCTCACGGGGCAAGCTGGTGCGCGACTTTGTCAGTGGAAACCAGCGGCCGCACGCCTACCTCGAACAGCTGCAGTGCCAGCGCGAGGACTATCCCGGTTTCAATCTGGTGGTCGGGGATGCTGGGGAAGCCGGCTGGCTGTCGAACCGGGGGCCGGGGCTGCGCATGCTGCAGCCTGGCGTGTATGCGCTCAGCAACCACCTGCTCGACAGCCCCTGGCCGAAATTGCGTCACGGCCGCGCGGGCTTCGAGGCCTTGTTGGCGGAGACCTCCGACGCGGCGCGGTTGCTGGTGGGAATGCGAGAGCTGCTGGGGGACACCCGGGGTTTTCCTGACCATGAGCTGCCCGATACCGGGCTGGGAATCGAGCTCGAGCGTTTTCTGGCGCCGTTGCGGGTGCGCTCGAACGGCAGCTACGCCACACGCTGCACCAGCGCGGTGCTGCTGGCCGAAGATGGCGGGGGCCGGTTCGTAGAGACCAGCTATGACGGGGGCAAGCCTGAGACCAGCGCGGATCTGCGTTGGGGCCCGGGGTTGGGTTGAGGCCGTTGCTGGCAGAGCGTTTCTTCCGGCGCTCATAGTGACTGTCTCAGGGAACGAGCCCGAGTCCAGAGCTCCTGACATGGGTTCGATGGAAAGGGCCTGGAGGGGTTTTGGCGGCTACTATCCGTTGCGACCGTACTCAAGGATGTGGAACGCGCAGGAATCGAACCCATCTTCTGTAGCGGCGCTCTGTGAGCGCCGGAAGGAGCCTTGGCAAAGGCTGCATCCATAGGTTCTGGGTTTGTGCATACGGATCGGTCTTCTCGTCGATCATAGACCGACGCTACAGGCGGTTCTCAGCCGATCGAAGGCATTGACCAAACCTGACTCTGGCGTCCGAGTCCGAGTCCGTATCCGAGTCCGAGTCCGTATCCGAGTCCGTGTCCGAGTCCGAGTCCGTATCCGAGTCCGTGTCCGAGTCCGAATCCGAATCCGAGTCCGTGTCCGAGTCCGAGTCCGAATCCGAGTCCGAGTCCGAATCCGAGTCCGAGTCCGAGTCCGTATCCGAGTCCGTGTTCGAGTCCGAGTCCGGGTCCGTATCCGAGTCCGTATCCGAGTCCGAGTCCGTTCCCTGAGACAGTCTCTCACAGAGCGCAGCTTCAGGGGTCGCGCCGATTCGGGAGGGTCAGCCATGCAGGCGTCGGGCAGTCTTCAAACGCTGAACCGTTCGGGCTTGCCCGAGGCCGCAGGGCTCCTGGCGCGGGCATTCCACGCGGATCCTCTCTACCGCTTCCTGGTCCCCGAACCGGTGCGCCGGCAGCGTTGGCTCGCAGTGTTGATGCGAGCCAGCCTGCAGAGTTGCCTGCCGCACGTTCTGGCTGTCAGGGCATCGGGACGGCTGGTCGGGGTGGCGGCCTGGCAGCAGCCGGGAGCCACGGGCCGCGCCTCTTTCCTGCAACTACTTGGTGGCTGGTTGGCTGTGCGGCCCAGCCTGCGGGCTGTCGGCCGTGGCCTGCGTGTCCAGGCGCTGTTGATGCGGCAACGGCCTGCAACGCCGCACACCTACCTGTACCTGTTGGGTGTCTCAGCCAGGGTGCGTGGCCGCGGCTTTGGGCTTCGCCTGCTCCAAGAGGTACTACGGAGAGCCCAAGAGCGTCCGGTGGTGCTCGACACGGCCAACCCGGACGCCGTGCCGTTCTACGTCCGACAGGGTTTCAACCTGGTGGGCAGGCTGCGAGCCGCCGGAGGCGGGCCAGCATTGTGGGTGATGCGGCGTCCGGGGGGATAGGACGCTTCGCCAACCACTTGCAGGCATACCACACACAGATAGTTGTCACGAACAACCTTTCCTGTACAATGCGCCACGAACCTATTGCAGAGGGGTCCGATGCATGTCCGAAGAACACGTCGCTGCCTGCCGCGAGGCCTCGCGGCAGCTGGTCCGTGAGCTGGGTTTCCTGCAGGACTGGTACGAGCCCGCGCGCTTGACCCACGGCCAGTGCCACATCATGATCGAGCTGACCCAGCGAGGCCTGCTGGGCATTTCTGAGCTGGCCGAGCTGCTGCAGCTCGACAAGTCGGTGGTCAGCCGCGCCGTCAAACAGCTGCGGGAACGGGATCTGATCGCGGTGACGGAGCATGCCACGGACCGCCGCCAGAAACCCCTGTGTCTCACAGACTCGGGACAAGCGCTGGTGGCAGGCATCCACGCCAGCGCAGGCAGCCAGGTCGCGGCCGCGCTCGACCTGTTGCGGCCGGAGCAGGTCTCCACTGTCGTCGCCGGCTTGTCATTGTACACCCAGGCGTTGCGCCGGCTGCGCAGCTGCCGTGGGCTGCAGGTCCGTCCCATCACCGGGGCCGACAACCCCGGGGTGGCGCGCCTGATCCGGGTGGTGATGCCCGAGTTCGGCGCCGACGGCCCGGGTTTCGCCATCCACGACCCCGAGGTCGAGGACATGGCTGGCAGCTACACGGGGCCAGGCAGCGGCTACCTGGTGGTCGAGCGTGACGGGCAGGTCCTGGGCGGTGCGGGCTTCGGGCCGCTGGCCGGAGGACCCTCGGACACCTGCGAGCTGCGCAAGATGTACTTCCTGCCCGAGATCCGAGGACTGGGTCTCGGACAGCAGCTGCTACGGGAGGTGCTGGGCAAGGCCCGGGAAGCCGGCTACGCCCGCTGCTACCTCGAGACCCTGGGAAGCATGGCACGGGCGCGACGACTCTATCAGGCCTTCGGCTTCCAGAGGCTGCCCGGGCCCCTGGGCAGCACCGGCCATTACGGCTGCAACGCTTGGTATGCGCTGGATCTGTCGGGGTGGAGGCCTAACTCCTCCCCCAATCCGTAAAGGACAAGCCAGGGATCTTCTGAAAGTCGCTGTCTTCGGAAACCACGGTCAAGCCATGCTGCAGAGCCAGGACCGCGGTGATGAGATCTCGCTCTCCCGGCTGTTGGCTGAGCGTCAAACGCGTGCGGGCCCAAAGACGTGCGCTTTCGTCGTCGAACACCAAGCAGGGCAGCGGGGCCCAGAACGCCTCAAACTTCGCAAGCATGTCCGGGCGATGGGCTTTGAGAACTCCCCATGTCAGCTCCGCCTTCTGGATAACCGAGACGGCGACCGTTCCCACGCCACCCGAGCGCACGAAGGCACGCCAGATGCGATCTCGCTTCTCACGGGTCGATTTGGTGCCGCGACGCGCGTTTACCAGGGCGTTGATCGTCCCTGTGTCGAGGAGGTACTTCATCCGATCGCAGGAGGCTCCTCTTCTAGCCGCCCCTTGGGAATCACGGGCAGCTCGAAATCAGGCCCTTCCGAGGCCCGTTGCAGAATTCCTTCGAGGTATCCGGCGGGCCAACCAGCCCCCAACTGTCGTTCGACGATCTCGGCGAGAAGCCGGGAAACAGGAAGTCCGCGACTCTTTGCCTCGAGCCTGAGCCGTTGCGCGGTTTCCTCGGAAACGGAGAAGTGAAGCTGGGGCATGTTCTGGCCTCCATGCAGCATGTACATAGTATATCCAGGTCCCCGACCCGATGCCGCAACAGAACCTTTTCTCACTCCCCACGCGGCTCCACCCGCTTGTAGCTGCCCTCTTGCCAGGCGGCCAGCTCGCTGCAATACCAGCGCGAGAAGCGTCGGTCGCTGGGACCCCCAGCCAGGCTGCTTGTCAGGCCATCCTCCGCCAGGTCGCAGACCATACGCAACGAGCCGGCAAAGCTGGTGGCGCGCCCCGCGCTGCGGTAGATCTGGCCCTGGCGCGGCGTCGCGCGGCCGCCGGCCAGCTCGATGGGACCGCGGTCGAAGCCCAACCAGCGCGGCAGCTTGCCGCCGAGCACGATGTGGCTGAGGGTCAAGCGCTGGCCGTCACCCCAACGGCGCGGCTCGACCTGCAGAGCTTCGGCCGCCGCCTGGCGGAACAGGTCTTCACGCCGCAGCTCTCCAAACCAGGCCGAGCTCTCGGCCAGCAACACCCGGTCGAAGTTGGCATAGAAGTCGACCGGAATGCCGGTCTCTCCCAGCAGGTGCGCGGCGACCTCGGCCCCCAGGCCCTGCTCGCCAAAGACCAACCCAAACAGCCGGCGGTAGAAGCACTCGAACAGGAAGGCGCCCTCGGACTCGAGCCCGTAGCTGCAGTCCCAGCCCGCCAGCAGCTTCCCCTGGGGGGTGTCCGGCAGCAGCGGACGCAGAAGCTCGAGGAACTGCTGCGCCTGCAACGAGTACACGTCCAATTGGATGGCCTTATGCTCGGCGGCCTGCATCGGCCCAGCTGCCTCCAGACAAGCCTCGATGCGGCGCGCCCGGTAATCACCCATCGGCACGTTGATCGCAGGAACCTCCCCCCAGCGGTTGAGGTCGTTGTTGGCGGTCACGAAGTAGCCGGCTTCCGGGTTCAGGCAGCGCGGCAACTGATCGGGACGCGCAAAGCCCTGCCAGTCGTTGGCTGGCTCCCAGCCGGGCAGCGCAACCAGTCCCGAAACTCCCTCGCGGCGCAGCGGCAAGCGGCCCGACATCTGGTAGCCGATGTTCCCCTCACGGTCAGCCAACACCCAGTTCCAGGAAGTCTCGATCTGGCCCAACACTTCGCGGCCCTGCTCGACGCTGTCCGTCTCCCACAGCTTCTGCGTCGCCTCCAGCGAACGCGCCCCGCCCTCGGCAGAGGCCCAGCGGGTCGCCAGGTAGAAGCCCGCCTGCCGGGGATCCCCGTCAAGCACACCGTGCAGGTTCTCGTAGAAAGTGACCGTGTGGTCCGGACGCCCCTTGCGGCGGATGACCTCGGTGCGTTCCTCAAACGGCTCCCAGCTGTCAGCGCGCCGGAACTTGCCGTCGCGGCACTCTTCGACCCAGGAATCGATGGCGTCCATGAAGGTATAGGTCGCGCCCCAGGCCAGCTCGGCGTTGCGGCCGACAATCACCCCGGGCAGGCCAGGCATGCTGGCCCCACACAGATAGCGCTGCGGCGACTCCAACGAGACCTCGTACCAGACATTCGGCACCCGATTGATCTCGAGGTGCGGATCGTTGGCCAGCATCGGCTTGCCCGAAGCGGTGCGAGAACCCGCCACCACCCAGTTGTTCGAAGCCATCGAAGCCGAGAGCGCCGGGTGCCAGCGCACGGCCTCGGGCACGATGCGCTCTCCGAGCTGAACCTTCTGCAACAGCGCACGATCGAGCCCGCCCAACAGACCGGGAAACAGCTCTTCCAACGCGGCATCGCCGACGCCGGCCTGCACCAGCTCGACGAGCAGCCGCTCGATCTCGGCCTGGGATTGGGCCAGGGTCAGGTAGCCGGTCATGCGGGCGAGCAGCAGGCAATCCTCGACGGTCCAGGCCTCCGGGCGCACGCCGAGCATGCGCAGCTCCCAGGGGCGCTTCCGCAGCAAGCGCGCGTTGATGCCCTGGCAGTAGGCCTCGCAGACGGCGCGGTACCCGGGCTGCAAGCGGGCGGCTTCCTCGCTGACCCCGCGGATCCAGGCCATGCGCCGGAAGAAGATGTCGATGGCGAGGGCGGCGTCGGAGCCATCGAGCAGCTCGCTTGCGCGGCCCTGGCCGAGGATGCGCATCAGCTGCAGCTGCAGGGACCGGTCCAGGGCGTGGCAGTACCCCAGTCCATAGAACAGATCCTCGAGCGCGGCCGCGCGGACATGGCAGATGCCGTGCCTGTCGCGCTCCATTTCCACCTGAGGACGGCCGGGAATGCGCATGGGGTGCTCCTGACTGCGTTGTGCCCTGTTTGTAGGGCACAGCGCACAAGTCTGCCAGGCCTTTCCCGAGTTGTCGTGGCGCTGCGCCTGCCCTACAATGGCCCGATTGCTACCAGCCCAGACGGAGATCAACCATGAAGATGCGCGCCGCGGTGCTCGAGAGCTTTGGGAATCCCCTGGTCGTCCAACAGGTCGAGCTTGCGCCCCCCCGCGCCGGCGAAGCACTGGTGCGGCTCAAAGCGTGCGGCGTCTGCCACACCGACCTGTACACGGCCTCCGGTGTCGACCCCAGCGGCTATGCGCCCTGCGTGCTCGGGCATGAGGGCGCGGGCGTGGTCGAAGAGCTGGGCGAGGGAGTGCAGTCCCTGCAGGTCGGAGACCACGTGGTCACGCTCTTCTCACCAGAGTGCGGAGAGTGCCTGCACTGCAGGAGCGGTAAGACCAACATCTGCCTGGCGATCCGCGCCCAGCAGGGCAAAGGCTACCTCCCGGATGGCACCACGCGGCTGTCGCGCAATGGCGAGCCACTGCGGCACTTCATGGGCACCTCGACCTTCGCCGAGTACACCGTGATGCCCGAGATCGCGCTGGCCAAGGTCGATCCCGCGGCGTCCTTCGAGACCACCTGTCTGCTGGCCTGCGGCGCCACGACCGGGCTCGCAGCGGCCATCTGGAAGGCCGAGGTCGAGCAAGGCTCGACCGTCGCCGTGTTCGGCTGCGGTATGGTGGGGCTCGGCGCTGTGGTGGGCGCCAAGCTGCGCGGCGCCGAACGCATCATCGCCGTCGACCGCTCGCCAGGCAGGCTCGAGTTGGCGCGGAGCTTCGGAGCGACCGAGGTTCTGCGGGCAGACGAGCTCGATCCTGTCGCGGCCATCCTGGACGCCACGGCGGGCTTCGGCGCCGACTACACCTTCGAGGCGACGGGGCGGGTGGACGTGATGGGGCAGGCCGTCGAGGCCGCGCGCATGGGCTGGGGCTTGTGCACCATCCTGGGCGTCGCGGGCCGGGGCGAGAAGCTCGAGATCGTGCCCCGCTTGCTGATCACCGGCCGCCGGGTGCAGGGAGGCAGCTTCGGAGGAGCGCGGGGCCGCACGCATGTCCCCCAACTGGTCGACATGATGGTCCGCGGTGAGCTCGACCTCGACGGCTTCGTCTCCCACCGGATCAGCCTGGACCAGGTCAATCACGGTTTCGAGCTGATGGAAGCAAAGGACGGCATCCGCTCGGTCATCACCTTCCCTTAAGAGGTTTGCCATGCACAACGAACCGGCTTTCGGCGTCATCCGCAACCAGGCGGGTGAACGCCTGGACTACGCGGTGGCGGGCGGGGCGGCTCCAGACAACCCCGCGCCGCTGGTGGTGATCGGGCACGGCGTGACCGCCAATAAGGACCGCGCCTGGGCACAGACACTGGCGCGTGCGCTCGCGGAGCAGGGCTTCGCCAACCTGCGCTTCTCTTTCGCCGGCAACGGCGACTCTGAAGGCGACTTCCGGGACAGCACAGTCAGCAAGGAGGTCGAAGACCTCGGCGCGGTGCTCGACGCGGTGGCAGGGCGGCCCCTGATCTACGTCGGCCACAGCATGGGGGCGGCGGTCGGCGTGCTGCGCACGGTGCGCGATGCCCGCATCGGCGCTCTGGTCTCGCTGGGCGGAATGGTCGATACGGCCGACTTTGCGCGCCGCAAGTTCGGTCAGCAGAAGCCGGGCGATTTGATGTGGGACAAGCCCGAATGCCCCCTGTCCCAGGCGTTCTTCGACGACATGGCCGCGGTCGGCACAGTGCTGCCGCAGGCGTCTCAGGTGCAGGTCCCCTGGTTGCTGGTGCACGGCACACTCGACACCGTGGTGCCCCCCGAGGAATCGTCCGCCATCCAGGAAGCGGCCACGCTGGTCAGCGCGGACCTGATCATGGTCGAGGGGGCGGACCATCTCTTCTCGGGGGAGCATGAGGCAGCGATGGCGCAGATCGTGGCGGCCTGGCTGGGCGGCTTGGGCAGCGCAGGCTGACGATGGGAACCCACGACTACAGCCCCGATCCACGCAATGCCTCGGTCTTGGTCTCGATCAACGGTGCTTTGCTGCCCCGCGACCAGGCGCTGGTGTCGGTCTTTGACAGCGGATTCCTGCTCGGCGATGGCATCTGGGAGAGCTTCCGGCTGCATCGCGGGCAGCTGGCCTTCGCTGAGGACCATCTGGCGCGTCTCTTCCAAGGGGCGCGGGCCATCGACCTGGAGATCGGCAAGACGCGCGCAGAGCTGCTCGAAGAGTTGTACCGCACCGTCGAGGCCAACGGCATGCGCGACCATGTGCATCTGCGCTTGATCGTCACTCGGGGCATCCGCTCGACTCCCTACCAGTCCCCCGCGGTGGTGGTCTCGCCGCCGACCCTGGTGATCATCCCTGAGCACAAACGGGTCACTCCCGAGACCGCTGATCGCGGGCTACGGCTCTACACGGTGCATGTCCGGCGTGGCAGGCCGGACACGGCGGATCCGCGCATCATGAGCCTGAGCAAACACACCTGCATCCAGGCCTGCATCCAGGCGGCCAAGGCGGGCGCAGACGAGGGCTTGATGCTCGATCCGCACGGCTTCGTCGCCACCTGCAACTCGACCAACTTCTTCATCGTGCGCGCGGGCGAGGTCTGGACCTCCAGCGGCCGCTATTGCCTGGCCGGCATCACCCGCGGCAAAGTCCTCAGCTTGTGCGCCCAAGCGGGCATCGAGGCGCGGGAGAAGGACTTCAGCCTGGTCGATGTCTACGATGCCGACGAAGCCTTTGTGACCGGCAGCTTCGCAGGAGTGGCACCAGTCGCCTCGGTCGACGGCAGGACCATCGGCAGCGGGGGCCGCGGGCCGCTGACAGAGCGCCTGCAACAGCTGTACCGCGCTTTGCTCGAGCGCGTCTGCGGCGGGCCGCACTCGTGATCCGCGTGGCGTGCTGGTCGGGGCCGCGCAACATCTCGACCGCGATGATGCGTGCCTGGGAAAACCGCCCGGATACGGTGGTGGTCGACGAGCCCCTCTACGCGTACTACCTGGCGCAGACCGGCTGCCCGCATCCGGGCCGCGACGAGGTGATCGCGGCCGGCCAGACCGACTGGCGCGAGGTGCTTGACGCCCTGGAAGAACCACTCCCGGTGGGCTGCGCGGTCCGTTATGAGAAGCACATGACCCACCATCTGTTGCCCGAGATCGACATAGAGCGGCTGGGGGGCTGCCGGCATGTCTTCTTGATCCGGCATCCCCGCGAAGTGCTGCTCTCCTATGCGCGCAAACGGCAGCAGGTGGTCGCGGCTGATCTGGGTCTCGAGCGGCAGCTGCAGATCTTTGCCTGGGTACGGAAGCGCAGCGGGTGTATTCCGCCGGTCATCGAGTCCGCGGCTGTGCTGCGCGATCCCCGGCGCGCCCTGTCGGCCATGTGCGGGGCGCTGCAGCTGCCCTTCGACGAGCACATGCTGGCCTGGCCGGCCGGTCCGCGCGCCAGCGATGGGGTCTGGGCGAAACACTGGTACGATGCAGTCCTGAGCTCAACTGGGTTCCGGCCCTGGCAGCCGCGAGAGGTCGCGCTTCCGGGCGAGCTGCTACCGGTGCTGGAAGCATGCCTGCCGGCGTACCAGCAGCTGGCTGAGCACGCGCTCTAGTGCCTCGCCGCGTAAGTTCCGGTACACCCCGTAGGGGCGGGGTTTATCCCCGCCCGGTAGCCGCGGGAGGGGGTAAACCCCTCCCCTACAAGAATTTGCTATCCACGACGCACACATCGTCCGGATGTACCGGAACTTGTGCGCGAAGGCACTAGGGTCGCACCAGACTGGTGGCTGCTGCCTACTTACGAGGATACACCTCGGTCGCCTTGAAGCGGCCGGTCCTGCCTGTGGCCGCCTGGTGGGAGTGCCAGGTCTGGCGGGCGACACAGGGCTTGCCATTGTAGCTGAAGGGAATCACGCGGTTGTTCTGCCACTTCTTGTTGATCACGGTAGCAGCTGCATAGATCCACTTACCCTTCTCTCCCTTGCGCCAGCGACGCGCCTCAGGAGGGAATCCGCTGTGCGTGCGGGCTTGATCCCACTGGACCTGCAGTCCGCCGCCAGCAGTCTCCGCCGGCTGGCTGCCCCCACCCGCACCTGGGCCTGCTCCGGCGCCTGCATGTCTCCCGCCAGCGCCCGCTTTTTTCTCGAGGAAGCGCGCGTTCTGCGCCATCTTCAGCGCGTGCCCCTTTAGAAAGCGGGCGTGCACGGCAAGCACGCGCTTCGCGGCTCCTGAGCTCCCCGTTGCGGCCTGCGTCAAGGCGGCCACTTGTTGCTGGATGACCTGGCTCGCCTGAAGGAGGGACTGGCTGGCATTCGACACGGGGATGGACTCCTGTAGTTTCTCATGATGGGCTGGTGATGGTCCGCTGGGTCTGTGCCTGACATCGCATCTTGGAGCCTGCTTTTTTCGAAGAGCTTGTCAGTTTTTGCTCTCGACTGGATGGCGCCAGATCCAGCCCAACCAGCAGCACCAGATCAACAGTCCGGGGAACAGCACGACGCTGGCAGCCTGCAGGCCGACAGAGCTGCCCAACACCGCCGCTACAGACATGCCCAACCCGGCCAGCCAACTGCTCCAGAGCAGGGCCACCAGACCCACGGGCAGGTCGCGGCTGCCCACGGTCAGGCAGACCCCGCCCAGGGTATAGAAGGTGTTGGCGATGCAGGCTGTCAGGAAGGTGGCCAGGGGCTGGACGCCGAGCCCCAAACCCGTCTCCAGGCCTCCGACATGGCCCTGCAACTGGTCGATCAACCAGGCACTGTAGAGCGCCTCTCCGCTCAGGTCGAAGACCATCCCCAGAGCTCCAAGCAGACAGCCGGCGACTCCCCACCATCCGACCAGGCGCGCCCCCCACCATGCATACATGCCGACGATGCTCAGCGCCGAGGCCATCCAGACTCCCCAACCCAGGCGCCAGACCAGCACATGTCCGCGGATGTAGTCGGCGCGCACCGCCAGGTCCGGCTCGAGCTCGCTGCCGGGTCCGAGCAGGAACAACGCGGCCACAGCGAGCGCATGCAGTCCAGCACACAGCCATGGAGCTGCCCGGACCAAAGTGGCCCGGATGCGCGTGCCCTCCAGCAGGAAGAGGGAGAAAGGCAACCACCAGATCAGATCGTTGTACACACACAGGCTGAACATCCTGGCGGGAAAGTCGCCCGCCGAGATCGAGACCAGCATGCCGATCGGCCCGAGGATCTTGCCCAGCAAGCCCACTGCGATCAGGGGCTTGCCTGCCTCGAGCCGCCAAGCCGCCCACGCATAGAGCAAGCCGTAGACCCCGACCACCATCCCCAGGCAGGCCCAGATTCCGGGATACCGGGGAGGGGGCAGCTCGAAGAGCTCGAAGAAGGCCAGCGGCCAGAAGCCTGCCCAGATGCCGAACGCCAGGTTGTACACCGCCGCCAGCCCGAAGCAGACACGGTACAGCCGAGCCCGGTAGGGAGTGAGCTCGTCAGACACTAGCGCTCCACCCGGCTGCCGGGGACCACGTCGTCTCCGCTGGCGTCGAAGCGCACCCAGGCCTTGTGGCCGCCGTCGTAGTCATCCGCCCACAACACGAGCTGGCCCGGCTGGCCGGAGACCGTGCAGCGCTCGGTCCCCTCAGGATCGAGGCCTCGCCAGATGCGGATGAAGGGGTTCTGGTCCCATTCGGCGCCGATGCTGGTCTCGCCTTCATGGCCCGGATACACGGTCCAATCGTGGGGCAGCTGCATCAGCCTCGACATGATCGAGTGGTGCAGGTCCTGGTAGGTCGTGTGGCCGGGACCGCGCGTCCCGCCGACCGAGCCACGGAACAGCGTGTCGCCGGTGAAGACAGCGGCCTCGCTGTCGAGCGCGAAAGCCAGCTGCCCGAGGGTGTGGCCGGGGATATGCATCGCCCGCAGCCGCAGCTCTCCGACCGCGACCTCGGCGCCATCTTCGAGCGACAGGCTACAAGCCTCGATGCGGTCACGCTCGCTCGGGTGGGCGGCGACCTGCGCGCCGTAGCGTTCGACAAAGTGGCGGTTGTTCGCGATGTGGTCGTAGTGGTGGTGGGTGCAGAGCACGAACTGCAGCTCGACCTGCCAGTCGGCGATCGCCTGGTCGATGGCGGAGGTGGGCCCACCACTGTCGATCAGGCACGCCTTGCCCCCCGGACGGTCGGCGAGCAACCAGGTGTTCGACAACCAGCCGGGGTGCATGCTGCGGATGACGCGCATCGTCGCTCCTCCAGTTCCATCTGTTGGTCAGACTACATCCCAGGGCTGCCAGGCAACAAGTTTTCGTCTGCTGGCATGCGATTGTGCTACCATGCGCCGCCCGGACAGGCCCGTCCGGCTGGAGACACACGATGGCGTTTGAGTTGTTGGACGACCGCGGCAGCCCCTTCGGCCGCGACGATCTGAAGGGACGTTCTTTGACCATCCTCAGCACCTACCGTGGGCGCTGGTGACCGTACTGCAAGAGCTTCTGGAAGAAGCTCTCCAAGCATTCCGGCGCACTGGCCAACGAGGACGTCCGCATCGTCGGTGTGGCCGCCGATAGCGTCGAACAGAACGCCACGTTCAAAGAGAAACTGCAGCTACCCTTCTCGCTGCTCTCTGACCCACAACTGCAAACTGTCGATGAGCTCGGTGCCTGCATAAGCCGCTACCACCCGATGTCGCTCAGCTACCCGAAGAAGGCTTTCTTGCAGCCCAGCGTGTTCTTCTTCGACAAGCAGGGCGCAGTCGTCTTCCAATGGATCCAGACGGCGAAGCTGACCAACTTCTATGGCGCCAAGGACCGCATGGAACCCTCGGACATCATCGCCAAGGCCCAGGAGCTTCTGGCGGGCTGAAAAGCGACAGCCGTAACGCTCAGGGAGACGCAGCCAGGCACGCCCGGACCTGTTGCTCAAAGTCTTCGAGTTTCAGGTGCTTGCCGATTGCGACTATGGTCGTGTAGCGGGACTCGTCAGCTTCCCAGTCACGGTCGCCCTCGATCGAGATCAACTCATGCACTCCCTGCAGTACCAAGCGCTTGCTGCGGCCTCGCACAGCGAGAATGCCCTTGAGGCGGTAGAGGTTGCGTGCCCAACGTTGAGTGAAGGTCTCGAACCAGGTGGCGAAGAGATCCCAGTCGAGCTCAGCCTCGAAGCGCACGGCCACCGAAGTGATGTTGTCGTGGGCGTGGCCATGGTTGATGGCCTTGAGCTCGTTCGCTTGCAGATCGCGGATGCGCTCAGGGCTGAAGCCACCGATATCGATCACGCTGTCGATGGGAATCTCGGCCCAGGCTGAAGTTGCATAGCGCGCCAGGGGATTGACCTGCTTCAGCAGACCCTCGAGCGCCGTCAAGTAAGCCTCGGGCACCAGGTCGCGCTTGTTGATCATCACCACATCGGCGAAGGCCAACTGCTTGCGGATCTCCGGACGTTCTTCGAAATGCTGTTTGAAGTGCAACGCGTCCGCCAGGCAGATCAGGCCGTCCATGCGCATGAAAGGCTGGATGTCTTCATCCATCAGGATCAGCGAGACGATCTTGCTGGGGTCGGCGATGCCGGTAGTCTCGATCAAGACGTAATCGAACTGGTCACGCCTGTTGAGGATCTTGACCAAGGTCTCATTGAGACCGTCGTGGATGGTGCAACAGATGCAGCCGTTGTTCATCTCGAAGATGCTGTCTTCGGCTTTGACGACCAGCTCCTGATCGATGCCCAGCGCGCCGAACTCGTTCTCGAGCACCGCGATGCGCAAGCCGTGGGGTTCGGTCAGGATGCGGTTGAGCAACGTGGTCTTGCCGCTCCCCAGGAAGCCGGTCAAGATCGTGATCGGAATGCGAGCGTCCTCGCTCATGTCTGCCTCTCTCATGGCGCTGACCGGGTGCTGCCGTGGCGCAGGTACAGCCCGGCGAACGCGGCCTTTTGCTTCGGTGTTGCCACCACAGACAGTGCGAAACGGCTGGCAGCCGCGTCCAGGGTTTTGTGCGCGAAGAACTTGCCGTCGACTTCGATGGCGACCAGATTGCCGACCACCGATAGCGCGAAAGGCAGGCCTTCAGGGGGAAGCTCGACCTGCCGTGTCAGCGCGCGCGCACGCGAGATTCCGTCCGAATCATCCACCCGCACGTCCAGGGACACCAGGTGCAAGTCTTCCCAACGTTGTACGGTCAGCCCGCAAAAGACCCGCTCGCCTACGTGGACGAAGACCCCGAAATCGGCAGCATCGCAGGGCAGCAACCGGCCTTCAATGCGCCAGAAACCATCGGCGATCGAGGTGCCCAGGCTACCCTGCCCGGTGCCGATGAAGACGTCGCTGGTATCGCTGACATGGGCCCAAAGCGAGCTGCCGCTTCCCTGGCGGTGCCCGCTCTTGCGGGGCCATGGCACCAACGGCTCGCTCCATTGCACTTCGGAGAGCAGAGAACGCCCTTCAACCAGCTGGGGAATCCACCAGCCGTTCTGGTAGCCAGCCAACACCCCCGCACCGACGAGGCCGAGAAGCAACCCGGTGATGACCAGCCTCCGCAAGCCCCCCCCCGAAGCACGCTGCTTGAGGGCACTCGCCTCCTGGCCGAGATCGAGCGTGTCCTGGTCATCGATCTTACCCGGCTGGGTGAATCCCACGGGCAAGACCGTCAAGCCCGAAGGGGCCTCGGCCAAGCGGCTGGCTCTTATGAGCTTGTCTTCAATCAGCCCCAGATCTGCGATCAACTCGGCGGGTGAGGGATAGCGGTCGTCGGGGTCTTTGGCCAACAGCTTGCAGATCACCTGCTCAAACTCGCGCGGGACATTGCGGCGGGCCGTGCAGATGCTGCGGGGGTTGGCGAAGGCGTGCAGATGGATCAGTCCGGCCGGCGTGTTGCCCGAGAAGGGCTTTTCGCCTCCCAGCATTTCGTAGAGCACCACGCCCAGCGAGTAGAGGTCGCTGCGCACATCGATCGGGCGGCCTTCTGATTGCTCGGGAGACATGTATTCAGGGGAGCCGATGATCATCCCGGGCATGGTCAGACCCTGAGTGCTGTGGCGCACTTTGGCCAGACCGAAATCGAGGATCGTCACACGCCGCCGTGCACCGAGCATGATGTTCTTGGGCTTGATGTCCCGATGGACGATGTTCCGCTCCCAAGCGACATCGAGAGCCGCGGCCACCGAAGTCGTGACGTGCAGGATATCCGCGAAAGTCAGTGGGTCCTCGCCGTTGATCCAATCGTCGAGTGTGCGGCCCGGAACGTATTCCATGGACAGATAGATGCGGCCCGTCTCGGCGTCGCGGCCGACCGCATAGACACGCACGATATTGGGATGATCCAGAGCCGCGGCAGCGCGCGCTTCGACCAGGAAGCGCTGGCAAAAAGTCTCATCGCTGTTCATCGACAGCGGCAAGACCTTCAGCGCGACCTGGCGCTGCAGAGACATCTCGGTGGCGAGAAAGACGATGCCCATGCCCCCCTTGCCGAGGGTGCGCTCGATCATGAAGTCGCCCAGCCGCAGCATGCGTCCGCTGCTCGCCTGTCGCGCGCCGCTTGAGCTGCCCGTCGCTACACGCCGGTCAGAGCCGCTGGGGACAGCAGATTCTCGCCGGCTGGGGTCGCGCGAGGGATTCCGTGCAGAGAGAGGAGACGCATCGCGCTCGTTGCGGTCAGCACTGGCAGGCATCCACTCCCCCACTGAGGGCCGGGCGGTCCGGCCAACCTGCTTAGTCTAGCAGAGGACTGCGCCCGTTTCAGCTCAGCGCAGCCAGGGGGCCCATCGGGAGAAGCGGCCGGTGGGACGCGGAGGCCGCGAGGAGTCGGACTTCTTCCCCTTCTGTTCTGCGGCGGGCTTGCGAGCTGGCTGGATTCGAGCCAGAGCGGCCAGCACCACGTCGCGGTCGATGCTGCCGAGCAGGCGTGATTGATCCATCACCGGCAAGCAACCGACCTTGTGCTCGGCCATCATCGCAGCCGCTTGTTGCACCGTGGCGCGTGGCCCAATGATCTGGATCTTGCTGCGCATCACCTTCTCGATCGGCAGGCCATCGAGAAACTGGCGGCGGTCAGCCTTCGATAGTTTCGGAACGCGCGTCGAGGGAGAGACTGCCAGGAAGTCATGTTCGGTCAGCAACCCCACCAGCGCCCCGTTGCGGTCGAGGACCAGGGCGTGTCCTACGCCCGTCCAGGCTCGCAAATCTGCGTACGAAGCCATCGTCTTGTCGGCCCGCACGGTCTTGGGTTCTCGGTTCATCAAGTCGACAACGCACAAGAACTCTGGCGGACTCTCCGCTGGAGACTCGCCCGCAGCTGTGCTTTCGGGGGCAGCCTCTGCTTCGCTCACGAGGCTGAGACTGCTCCGCGAGATACGGCGCGTCTCATCGCGGGGGCGTTTGTCGGGGCTGATCTCTTCAGCAGTGGGTGCCGGCGGTGTCGGGGCCACCCGGTCTGCCAGACGCGCCTCGCTCGTCGCTTCAGACGCCAGCGAGCCAAGCGATGGAGAAGACTCGTTCTCGTCCGGTGAGGGGCTGGCCGGGGGGTTCTCTATGGGCACCGTACGGCTCTCCTTTCTGCAAGCGTGCATCACTGTTGGACACAATGCCGCGGGATCTTGGTAGAGGCGGCTTCCGTGTGCCGCGGAAACCGCGTTCCTTCCACTGTACATGATGGAGCGCTGTGCATCTCGGCCCGACAGATCCGAGCGAAAGACGCCACTTTTTCCAGCGACCGAACGCTCAGGGCGCCGTGCCCAACCGCACGCCGAGGTCGCCATACGCAGCAGGATGGTCAAAGTCATCGGAGCCCACGAACAGCGCGAAGCCGCTCGCGGGAGCGGGAAGATCGCGCTCCAGCCTCTCCCCGCCCAGCTCGAGCAAGAGGCGTGAGCCCGCCACGCTCAACGAGAACGGCAGCCGCCCGTCCTCGAAACGCGCCACTCCTTGCTCGAGACTGACCCGCCCCTCGATCGGATCGAGCTTGTCGACGCTCCACAGACGTGCTGCCTCGCTCAGGCTCTTGATTCCCAGGCCATACAGTGGCTGCCCCCCGACCTCAAGATAGATGCCGAAGTCCGGGGCGCTGCAGTCGACGAAGACACCTTCGACGCGGAAAATCTGTGCGTCGACCCGCACGCTGTAGCGCCCTCTCATGATGCCCTGGATGGTCCCCGCGTTGGGCCCGTCCGGCACACGCCGCCAGCGCGAAGAGCCATCATTGCCGGGTACGGCTTCGGTACCGAAGACCAGGCTCGACACGCTGTCGCTCCAAGTCACCATCTCCCAGCCGGGAAAGTCGCGGAGGTCGGGCCGCGGCTGATTCTGCGCGCCGGTATTGCCTTGGGGCGGCTGGTTGTTCAGCAGCTGGCGCGTGATGGCATAGGTCAAACCCGAGACCGCCGCGGCGGCCACGACCATCACGGCGATCATCAGCACGATCCTTGAACGGGGCGCAGCTGCCGGATGGAACGCGCTGACCCGGCTGTCTGAATCCGGCAGGGGGCTCAAATCGGACAAGCCGCGTGGCGGTGTCAGCTCGCGGGGAGGCTCGCTGCGAACAGGGCGCGGCCGCATCAAGCGCCCGCTGACATAGCCACGCTCCGCCTCCTGCACCGTGATCGAAGGCACAGGTGGACCCTCAGGACAATCGTCTGCCAAACCGTTCTCTTCGAGGTAGTTTGCCAGTTTTTTCAGGTCGCCGATCAACTGGCGTGGGTGTCGGTAGCGGTCGTCAGGATGGCGGGCGAGCAACTGCTCCAACACGTCCTCAAACGGCTGGGGCACGCCGGGCCGCACCGACCTTATGCTGCGAGGCGGAGAGGCAGAGAGCAGGAACAGTAGATTGGCCACGCTGCCCGCCACGTAGGGCCGTTGCCCCCCGAGCAATTGGTAGAGCACCACGCCGAGGGAATAGAGGTCAGCCCGGCAGTCGAGAGGGCTCCCGGCGGCCTGTTCGGGGGCCATGTAGTCGGGAGTGCCGACCACCACCCCGGTCGCGGTCAGCTTGGTGTTCGACTTCAGGGACTTGGCGAGCCCGAAGTCGAGCACCTTCACCCGCATCTTCGCGCCGATCATGATGTTGCTGGGCTTGATATCGCGATGCAGGATGCCCTTTTCCCAAGCATGGTCGAGCGCCCGAGCGACGGACTTGACGATGTGCACGATGGCCCCATAGCTCGGAGGCGTTTCGCGCAGGAAGTCAGTCAGGCTGGTGCCCTGGATGTATTCCATGGCGAAATACAGCCTGCCGGTCTCGTCGTCGATGCCGACAGTATGGACCTGCACCACATTCTGATGCGTCAGGGCGGCGACCGCCCGGGCCTCGGCCAGGAAGCGCCGACAGAAATCAGGATCATCGGCCAGGCTACGGGGCAGCACCTTGAGCGCGACCTTGCGCCGCAGCGAGAGCTGGGTGGCCAGGTAGACATCACCCATGCCGCCCTTGCCGATCCACTTCTCCAGATCGAAGTCACCGAGCCGGCGGACCTTGCTGACATCCAGCTCTTCTTCAGAGGAGACCTGGTTGGTGCGGATCTTCTGCCCGTTGCCATCGATGCTGTAGCGCTCGAGGTTGTCTGTCTGCACGAACAGCTCGAGGTCGCCGAGTCCCAGGCGATGCCCCTGTTTTTGGAGCGCCAACAACAAACTATCGATGGCAACCCAGCCACCGGGTTCCGTCTCGAGTCCCAGCTCTTGCGGGCTGGCGAGGTGTCGCTCCAGGAGGCGCCCGATCTCAACGGTGCGTCGGGTGTCCATCGAAGGCTCCGAGGGAAGCAGATCTGCAGTATACCACAGCTCAGCCATCCATCTCCGCAAGCGCTTCTTGACAACCAGGGTCGATCCTACTGGCGCGGCTCGAGACACCGTGTTGCACAACTCTTGGGCAACGAGGGGCCGTGATTGCCCACAATCTGTCCGCGTGCCGTCTCGACATGGCGCCGATCTACGCGTGCTCCCTGGCACGCCGAATTGGCACGCCTGTCCTTTCGGTGCGGCGATGGATCACCAGGCCGCCGTCTTGGCACGGGGGTTGCTCTAGCCGGGTGGAGATCACACCCGAGGGGAATCCTCATGGCGACCAATTGGAACCTCAATGAGTTTCTCGACAAGATCGAGGCGATCCGCGCGATGGGATCTCTCGAACAGCTCGTGGACCAGATTCCCGGGCTGCGCGGGCTCATCGGCGGCGCCGAGCAGGCCGATCAGAGCCTGGACAGCATCGAGGCGATCTTGCGCGCCATGACGAGCGAAGAGCGGGGCGACCCCCAAGCGCTGCTCGGCCCGGCCGGCTATGCCGCGCGGCGCGACATCGCACAGCGGGCTGAGACCAGTGAGGAAGAGGTCGAGGGCCTGCTCGAGCAGTTCCAGCAAGTCGCTGAGGTGCTCGGCCAACTCGGGCCGGGCTTGAGCCCGCGCCAGGTCGTCGATGCGGCGCGCGCGCTCTTGCGGGACCCTGCCTTGGAGCCGGACACTGAAGAAGAGGAGTTGGACGTGGATATCGAGCTCGAAAAAGATGCGCCCAGCTCCCGCGCGGAGCGCTACGCCGCCCGCTTGGACGAGTTGTTGGTCAAGATCCAGGCAGGTGGGGGACTCGATGCTCTCGACCCGGTCGAAAGGACCGAGCTCGACCGGATTAGCGCGTTCTACCGGAAGAAGCAGCGTACTGCCTGAAGTGGCCCCGGCGGACGTGCGCGTCAGTCTCGCTCGTTCCCCAGTTGCGCCCTGTACTTGCGGAAATCCTCGCGCAACAACTTGCGGCCTGGTTCGTTGAGGTAGGCATCGCGCAGATTCTTGCTCAATCCGTTCCAGACCTGTTTGACGATCTCCATGGCCCGCACCATATGCTTGCCTGCCTCGACGACGTCCCCTTGCTGCAGGTACACCCGCCCCAATTCGTGGTGGATACGCCGCAACAGCTCGGGCTTCGAGCTGGCGCCGGCCAGCTGCAGCGCCTCGTGCAGCGGAAGACTGCGCTCTTCGGGCACGGTCAGCATCGCCTCAAGCAGCTTGGTCGCCGCCCGTTCCGACTTGAAATGCCCGGATGCGATCTGCTTGTCGATACGCCGCAGCAGCAGCCGCGCGATATCGCGCTCACCGCGGGTGATATAGACCTGGCCGATCTCGAGCATCGCCCGCACCGACTCGAGGTGGGTTCCCAGCTTGAGGAACAGGCTCATGGCCCGGTTCAGGTACCGCTCTGCCTCCTCATGCTCGTCCCGGCGGGCTGCCGCCTTGCCGAGCAGGAAGTAGCTCTCGCCCTCTTCCTTGCGCAGCTCGTGGTCTCCGGCCCTGCGCAGCGCCTCGTGGGCCAGGCGGCAGCCCTCATCGAGCACACCGATCTCGAGGTGCACTCCCGCCCGTCCCAACAGAATGGCCACCTGCTCGCGCGGCTGGCCCAGCTTCTCGTTCAGCTTGCTGCTCTTCTTGAAGGCCTCGAGCGCCGGCACATAGTTGGCGCACTCCCCGTGCAGCACTCCCAGGCGCGACAGCGTGTTGAGGCGCCCCAGCTTGTCGCCGATGCGTTCTTGCAAGCGGTAGCTCAGCTCGTACTGCTCGATGGCCTTTTTGATGTCGCCGAGGTTGCGGTAGGCGTTTCCCAGGTTGCTCGCGGAGGCCGCGATGCCCTGCTGACTACCCGTCTGCCGACGTATGCGCAGCGCCGACTCGAACGACTCGATGGCCTGTTCGACGTCGCCCCGCTCCATGGCGACCGTCCCCATATTGTTGAGGCACTGCGCGATCCCCTCGCGGTCTTCGCGCTTGCGGCGTATCTCGAGTGAGCTCTGGAACCACTCCCAGGCCTGGTCGTAGTCTCCTTTGCAGGTGCGGGCGACGCCCGCGGTGTTGTAGACCATCGCGACCTCTGCGCTGTCGCCCAGGTCGGCCAACAACTGCAGCGAGCTCTCGCAGAACTCGAGGGCCTGGTCGTACAGACCCTTGCTGATATAGACCGAGCCGGTTGCGTTGAGCAACAGCGCGCCTGTCGTGCTGCGGATGTCGGCGCCCAGCAGACGCAGACCGTTCGAGAAGGCTTCGAGCGCGTTGTCGACCTCGCCGCGCTTCTCATAGACCTGACCGCGGCGGCGCTCGAGGTTCGCGCGCTCGCTATTGCTCAGCCCTTCGGTGTTCTGGCGCAGCAGCTCGAGCGCCCGGATCGCACCCTCGTGATCGCCGACCCGCTCACGAACCTCGGCCGCCCCCCCCAGCACCTCGCGCCAGGTGGGATCGTCACTGGAGAGGTTGGCGAGGGCGCGCTCATAGAACTCGAGCGCCGTCCGGTTGGCGTAGACTTCGCGGGCCTTGTGGGCTGCCCGCAACGAGAAGCTGACGGTCTTGCTGACGTTGCCCGCCAGATCATAGTGGTAGGCGATCTCTGCGGCGTCGTCGGTCTGCAGCTGTTCGAGCACCTCGGCCACCGCTTGGTGGATCGAGGCCGAGCGCTGGGCCTCGAGCCGACGGCTGACGGTCTCGCGCAAGATGTCGTGTTGGAAGCCGTACTGGATGCCGTCATCGGTCCGGCGCGCCTCGAGGATCTGGCCACGCACCAGCTCGCGCAACCGCGGCAGCAGTTGTGCCAGGGGCACTTTCAGCACCTGGGCGTACAGGACCGAGCCGACGGGATGGCGGAACGCGCTCAGCACCTCGAGCAGCTTGAGGTCCCGGGGATCGAGCCGGCGCAGACGAGCCTCGATGGCATCACGCACCGCCAGGGGCAGCATGCGCACGACAGCGTCCTCTTCGTCGACGCTCCACTCCTCGCGTTCTTTGCGAAGAATGCCCAGGTCGAGCAGGGACTTGAGCGACTCTTCGACGAAGAACGGGTTGCCACCGGTCTCGTGGTAGACCACGTCGCTGAGGTTGCGGCCTCCATGGACCCCCCCTCCCCCCAGCATCGACTCGATCAGGCTGGCGACCTGGGGCTGGGTGAGGGACTTAAGCGAGATCTCGCTGACATTCCCTTCCTCGAGCAGCGCCCGGATGGCTTCGATGGTCGGCCCGCTGCCCATCTCCCAGGTGCGCCCGGTGAGCAGCACCATCAACGGCGGAGCGGATGACATCAACAGGTTGCTGCTCGCATCGGGCAGGCGCAAGTTGCGCGACAGGTAGCGCAGGAACTCGATGGTCTCGGCATCGGTGGCGTGCAGGTTCTCGAAATGCAGCACCATCGGCCAGATGCGGGCGATCTCAATCAAGAGCCGGGTCGCCCCCTCGAAGATGCGCAACCGCTCCTGCTCGGGGTCGAGCCGCCGGGGGTTGGTGCGCCTCGGAGGAATGCAGTCGGGAACCAACAGCCAGAGCTCGTCCTGGAAGCGGGCGATGACTTCCCGGGCCCCATCGCTCTTGTCGCCTGTCAAGGGCCGCACACGCAGGATCCGGTCCAGCAGCTCACGGACAGGACCGTAGGCGGTTCCTCCGTGTCCCGGGCACGAGGTCTCGAAGTAGTTGATCCCTTTGATCTGGGCGTAATGCCGGAACTCTCGCGCGAGCCGGGTCTTGCCGATACCGCCGGGCCCCGAGATCAGCGTGACTGCCGGCAGCCGTTCGCCGAGCTCGGAGCTCGGCGCGAAGATCCGGGCAAAGTCGCTCAGAAGCGTCTGGTACTCTTCTTCCCGGCCGATGAAGCGGCCACTGTGGATGTAGCTCTTCTTGGTCTCACGGGTCTCCAGCTCGAACCCGCGCTTGCTGCGTCGGTTCAGCCAACGGATCACGTCGTTGCCGCTCGAGGGCCGATCGGACGGGTCCTTTTCCAGCAGCATCAAGATCAGGTCGCGCAAGATCTTGGGCAGCCCGGGCACGAACTCCCACGGGTCGCGGGGAGGATGTTCGAGGTGTTGCTTGATGATCTCCATGTTGGTGCTGCCCTCGAACAGCGGCCGCCGGCTGACGACGTGGAACAGGGTCGCCCCCAGAGAGTACAGGTCGGCGCGCCGGTCGATCGGATCGCCACGGGCCAGCTCGGGCGCGAGGTAGAGCAGCGACCCCTTGATGACCCGGGCCTCGTTCAGGTCCAGCTCGCCGGCGAGGCCGAAATCGATCAGTTTGACGCGGGCATTGCCACAGGCCGGGTCCCCCTCGACGAGGATGTTGCTGGGTTTGATGTCGTAGTGGATCAAGCCGCGCGAGTGGATGTACTCGAGCCCACGGCAGATCTGCACCAGCAGGTCGTACAGGCAGTCGTGGGGGAGGTTGTGGGTGGCCTCCAGCAGATCGAGCCCCTCGACCAGCTCGCTGGTGAAAAACGGGTTGCCGGTGCCCTCCATCAATCCGTAGTCACAAACCGGCGCGAGGTTGGGGTGGCTGAGCTTGCGCAAGATCTCGAACTCGTGCTGGAAGAGCACAAAGGATTCGACTTCCTTGGAATCGAGGCGCAGCTGCTTCAAGGCCAGGGTGGCGTTGTCATTCAGGATGTCTGTGACCCGGAAGACGGATCCCATCGCGCCGCTGCCCAGAAGCTCCTCGATCTGGTAGCGATGATTGATGCAGGTCGGTGTGTCCAAGGCGCCATCCTGTGGGGAGTCTGTATTCTTTACCACAGTCGGCCCCGGCCGGCGAGCTGGGGCTTGGCCCCCTGTGCCTGGCCTGGGGGGGCGCACTATTCGACTGCGTCCAGGATCGTGTTGATACGGACGCGCAGCGCAGCTTCGTTTTCGATCCGGTCGAAGCGGGTGGTCTTTTTGAACTGCTCCATCACCGCGAGCCCCTCTTCGCTGCGCTCCATCGCCACCAGCTGCCTGCACAGCGTCTCGACAATCTCCGCCGGCAGTCCCTTGCGGAAGGCAACGACATGCCTGGGAACGACCTGGGACTCGGCCAGCACCTTGAACTCGCCAGCCTGCGCTCCCCTGAATTCTTCGAAATCGAGGTTGCTGAGCGCACCTGCAGCGCAGCGGCCGGTCAGCACCCAGACCACGATGTTCTCTTCATCGAGGGTGAAGATGGTGCCGACCTCATCGGCGGCGACCGGCTCTTGCGGGGTGGACTTCTGACTGAGTTTCAGACCGGCTTCGCGCAGCAGCGCCGCAGGGAGAAAGTAGCCGCTGGTGGACCAGGAGTCTTCGAGTGCGACCATGCGTCCCTTGAGCTGTTCCAGCGAGCTGATACCACTATCATTGCGGGCGACGAGCACCGAATGGTAGTTGGCCACACCGCCCTTCCAACGCCGCAACAAGATGTCGAGCTCGACCCGCCGCGCGATGTGGTAGAGGATCAGTGGCGAGTCGATGACCACATCCAGAGAACCCTCGCGCAGCATCTCGATCGCGTGTGGAACAGAGACCGCGCAGGCAGGCTCGACCCGGATCCTCTGCTCGCGCAGCTGCGCACTCAGATAGTCGCACAACGGGTGATACAGCCGCAGGGTGTCGAGTGGGTTGTAGCCCAGGGTGCCCAGCTCGATCACGACCTCGGCCGGGGGCGTTGTCTCGGGCACGACCGAGGAATCGCCGCACGAGAGCGGACCCAGAGCCAGCAGAGCACAGCTCAGCAACCCGCAAAATAGACGCATGCTTCCTCCGATGGACCAGCTCGGCATGCCCGTAACATCATTCGGCGGCCCGGGCCAGGCGAAAGCCGAAGAACTCACGCACGCGTGTGCTGGGATAGGCCAGCCGCGTGCACAGCCGCAGGTAGCTGACCTGGGTGACATAACTGAACGCTCCTCCCCGCACCTCGATCAACGAGTCGGCGCGCCGCCCATAGAGGGGCAGGTCTTCGATCTCGAAGTTGCCCGAGCAGAATTCGCGCAAGGAGCCGGCCATGTCTGCTACCCCGTAGACGGAGATGTCCGTGGAGTAGCTGCCGACGGGCTCCAACGGACGGCCCTCGGCATAGCCGAAGCCGTTCAAGCTGTAGGAGGGCTCGAACTCGTTGCCCCAGATGAAGAAGCGCCCGTCGACCCCACGCGCGGCCTTCTCCCACTCCTCTGAGCGCGGCAGGCGGTAGCTGCGTCCGTCGAGTTGGCTGCGCCAGGCACAGTACGCCTCGGCATCCTCGTGGCTGATGCTCGACACCGGCAAGCGCGGATCGCCCACCAGCTGCCAGCCGCCCTGCGCATCGCGGTTCCACTGGGGGCTCGCGAAGTCGGCGCTGCGAGGGACCAGGCGCAGGCTGTCGGAAGCCGCCAGCCCTTGAGCCTGAAGGAATCGCAGGTATTCGCCGCGCGTCACCTCGTGGCGGGCGAGGAAGAAGCCGGGCACCTCGAGGTCGTTGGCATCGCCGCCGCCCATGGGCTGGAAAGCGTCGCGGTCCCCTCCCAGGCTGGCGCGTCCTTCGGGCACGTAGACGAAGTCGGCGCCGATCTCGGCGTCAGCATACAGCTTGACGTTGCTGTTCCAGTGCGTGTTGAGGGCGATCGCAACCGGCAGGCGCACGTCGCGTTTGCCGGGATGGCGCAGCACCAGCAGGTAGCTTCCCTGGGGCAGAGGTGTGCTCGGCAGCGGCGTACTGCCCAGCCTGTTCGCGCTGCCCAGCCAGAGCGGATCTTCGCCGTCCGCTGCGGCCCACGCCGGTTCACCTTCACCCGCGCCTGCCTCACCGGTTTCCGGGTGCCAGGGCACGGCGACACGGCGCAGATCGAGGGCGCGGTCGTTGAAACGGAACATGTAGACTTCGGCACCCGGAGGCGATGAGCGCAGCTCGAGGCTGCCCCCGGCGGTCTGCCCAGGCTGCCTCTGGTTGTAGGTCTCGACCATCGCCGCGAAGAACGGCAGCCGCTCGAGGTCCCCCACCCGCTCGGCGTGGCGGTATTCCTCGAGATAGAGGGAAGCCAGCTGCTCGCGGGCTTCATCGTTGCTGCGGTCCAGGCCGCGTGCCTGATGGAAGCAGGCCAACGCCTGGGCCCTCAGCTGGATCACCTCTTGCTGTCGCTCGCGCAGCTGGGTGCGCACGCGGAACAGCAACAGCTTGTCCTCGACCGGAGCTGCCGGGTCGATCCACTGGCCGAGGTCGCGGATGGTCTCACGGTCCGCTTGCACGATCACCTCGAGCTGGCGCAGCACCTGCAGCAGGCGTTTGCCCTCGCGCACGCGCTCGGCGGCCTCCTCGAGGTTGCGGGCCTCGAGCGCAGCCCGGGAGCGTTCAAGGCCGAGATAGGGGCGCGGATCGGAAGGATTCTGGCCGATCAGCGCACCGTACAGGCCCATCGCATCAGACCAGCGCTCGGTGCGGTAGGCCTGTTCGGCCTCCCCGAGGCGCTGGCTGAAGGCGCGGCGGGCCAGAATCGTCTGCTTGAGCTGCCAGACCCCGAACACCATCAACACCAGGAACAACACGATGGCCAGGGTGGCGGCAGGCTTGTTCTTGCGTGCGCGCACCAGCGCCATCTCCCAGAGACTGGTGCGTTGCGCGCTGATGGGCTCACCGTCGAGGAAATGCTCGAGGTCGCGGCAGAAGTCGAGTGCCGTGCCGTAACGCCGCGCCGGGTCTTTGGCCATCGCCTTCATGCAGATCAGCGAGACGGGCTCGGGGATCTCGGCTTTCCTCCGCATCGGGGGGATGGCCTCGTCGTTGATCACCTTCGAGATCAAGGAAGGAGCCGTCTCGGCCACAAAAGGCAGGCGGCGGGTGAGGCATTCGTACAGCGTCACTCCCAGGCTGTAGATGTCGCTCTTGGGACCGATCAGGTCTTTGTAGCCCTGCAATTGCTCCGGCGGCATGTAGGCCAGAGTGCCGACTGCCGTGCCGGTGCGGGTCAGTTGTGTCTTGGCATGCAGCTCTTTGGCCAGCCCGAAGTCCATCAAATAGGGTTCATCGTCTTCGTCAGCCACGATGATGTTCGATGGTTTCAGGTCGCGGTGTATGACGCCTTCGCGGTGCGCGTGGTGCAGGGCGGCGGCGATCTTGCGCACCATCTCGACTGATGCGCGCACATCGAGCATGCCGGTGGAGACCCGCGTGTTGAGCGGCTGGCCCTCGATCAGGTCCATGGTGAAGAAGTGGACGCCATGGGCTTCGCCCACCTCGTGCACGGCGACGATGTTCGGGTGGCGTAGCCGGGCCGTCGCTCTCGCTTCATGACGGAAACGCGCCAGCAGGCGAGGATTGCTGGCCGTACCCGGCAGCAAGACCTTCAGCGCGTAGTCGCGCTCGAGCTTTTCATGCCTTACACGGAAGACCTGACCCATGCCGCCCTTGCCGAGCAAGTCGATCACCCGGTAGCTGCCCAGGCGATCACCCGCTTGCAAGGGCCAGTGGAAGTCAGAGTCTGCAGCCGTACCGCCCTCCCTGAGAGCTGCCGGGGGAGCGGGCGGAGCTGGAGGAGGAGGAGGAGGAGGCGCGGGAGGCGGCGGCCCGGGCATCAATGAAGCCGGCCGCGAGGTGCGGGTCTGGCGACCGGTGCCCGGGGTCATGCCTGCCATCGGCGAGAAACGGTTGCTGGCACTGCGCGGATCGGTCTTGGCGACCTGCGCGACCAGCTCAGCCACTCCCGCCTGGCTGACAAAACCGCGCTGCACCAGTAGCTCGCACAAGGAGGCAGCGGGAGCTTTCTTGATCTTGTAGTTGACCAACTCCATCATGTCTGCACTACTGATGTAGCCACGATCCTGGGCGATCTTCAACAGGGCGCTATCAGTTGGCGAGAGCATGCCACGTCTGCCGTGTGGGAATGTGGGAAGGATAGCGCTGATGTGGGCTGGTCTGCAACCGCGAGCCCCGCAGAATCCGGCCCAGTCGTGCGCCGCACGCACCACGAATCATGGAGGGTCCGGCGGATCCTGGCTACACGAAAGAGAAACCTGAGAGATTTTCCTATTAAGATGCACAGGAAAACGTCATACACTTCGTCATTCCTCTACGTGACGTGTCGACTCGAAAGCCGTCCGTGCCACCGCAACGGCGTTTTCCGATTCCCATTCCAGAATTCCAACATCCAAAGGAAGGGAGGTTCTCCTCATGGGTCGTGGGCTCCTCAATGTCAGTCTTTGCTTCTTGCTGGCTGCACCAGTATTTGCTGACCTGACCAAAGATCAGCAGAAAAGCCTGACTGACGCGATCAAGAGAAACAATTCCGAGACCATCAGGGAAGCCCTGGTTCCGATTGTCGCCAACGGCGGCAGCGAGGGTGCCGAGTTCCTCTGCAAGACTCTCGAGAAGATGGCCAAGAGCTCGGACAACGCGTACTGGCAGCTGGTCAACGCGGCGACCTCTTTCAACGACACCGCTGCGATGGAGGCGCTGGGCGACTACCTGGCGAAGAAAAAGAAGACGGCGCTGGCGCGCGATCTGCTGTTCGCCCTGCAGAACAACCACAGCACGGCCGCGACTGCGGCGCATGCCAAGGTTCTCGAAAAGGGCGCCGACGACATGAAGCCGCTGGCAGTCGATCAGCTCGCGGCGATCGAGAGTGAAGTCAGCGTCGACGTGCTGATCACCGCCTTCCTTGACCTGAAGAAGAACGATCCGCTGGCTGAGCGCATCGAGCGAGCCCTGCGTGTTCTGACCGGCGCCGATTGCGGCACGGCGGAAGACTGGCAGAAGTGGTGGGACATCAGCCGGGCCGATGGCCTGCAGGGCCACGACGCCAGCTTTGGCTCGGGCGGCACCGTGACCGGTGACCTCGATCCGTCGCGGGCGGGTGAGTTCGCGGGCCTCGAAACCCTGGCCCCCGAGAAGATCATCGTCCTGAAGGCCGAATGCGCTCGCGCCAACAGCGGCTGCAACTTCGACTCGATCGAGAACGTGCTCGAGAACATGGGCATCCCCCACACGGTGATGTCCCGGCAAGAGTTCGAAGAGGACCTGGAAGTGCTGGGCGGTGCCATGGCCCTGGTGCTCAACTGTGTGCAGATCTCCGATCACTGTGTGTGCCCCAACTGCAAGGCCAACAATGTCGACATGGGCATGCGCCTCAACCAGTGCACCGGCTGTGATACCCATGACATCATCAACCACGCGCTGTCGGGCAAGGCTGCCAAGGCCATCGGTCAATGGGTCGACGCCGGCGGTTATCTTTTCTCCGAAGACTGGGGCCTGATCGACGTGCTGTCGATTGCCTGGCCGGGTCTGGTGGGCGCGGGCAAGATGCTCGGCGATCAAGAGACACCTGCGCAGCCGATGCGCGGTATGACCGCCAACCCGCTGTTCCGCGGCGTCTTCACCCGTAGTGGCCACCAGAAGATCAACGACTACGACGATGAAGGCGATAGCGGCGACGGCGAGACGGTCGAGCGCGAAGCCGACATGTTGACCGAGGTCCTGGGGGTTCCCGAGCACTTCTGGACCATCGACGACGAGAGCCCGGCCATCAAGGTCAAGAACCCCAAGGTCGTCTTGACCCTGCTGCGTAGCGAAGAGCTGCGCGACGAATCGGACGGCGATGAGGCGGTCGCGATCACCTTCCAGCCGCGCGGCAAGCGTGGTGGTGCCGTGCTGCATGTGCTGAGCCACTTCGGCAAGCAGGAGAGCGAAGTCGACGAGTACGCGATGCAGAACCTGCTGCTGAACTTCCTGCTGGAAGCGCGGCGTGGGCTGAACCTCGACTGAGCTGCTGACGTTCAGAGCTTCCCACCACGGCGACCCTTCGGGGCCGCCGTTTGTGTTTGGGGAAGGCGTTCAGGCCCCTGTGACTAGCTGGGAAGGGGATCCAGAGGCCGCGGACCGCTCTCTGCAGCTGCTGGAACAGACGCCAACGGCATGATCTTGCTGTCGACGCAGACGTATTCACGGTCACGGTCACGGTCACGGTCACGGTCACGGTCCACGGGCCACGGACCTCTTCGGAGTCGCAACCGGTGTCCGGTGTCGGTTTCCTGGCCCGGGTCCGGGTCCGAGTCCGAGTCCGAGTCCGGGTCTCCTGACATGGTCAACTCTTGAATGAGACTTCGCTTCGGAGTCTTCGATCAGGTTGGGTCGATGCCTTCGATCTGCTGAGAACCGCCTGTAGCGTCGGTCTATGCAGCCTGCGGCGTAATTCGAAGAAGGGCTTTTTGGGCCCTTGTAGGGTGCGGGGTTTATCCCCGCCCGTTCGCTCGGGCGGGGATAAACCCCGCCCCTACCTCGGGAAAATCAGTATCTTTGCCGCAGGCTGCTATGACCGACGAGATGATCGATCCGTATGGTGAAACCTGAACCTTGGGATACAAACGCCGCCAAAGCTCCTCCCGGCGCTCACAGAGCGCCGCTACAGAAGACGGCTTCGATTCCTGTGTGCTTCACGTGGCAGCAGGCAGTCGCAACGGATAGTAGCCGCCAAAATCCTTCCAGGCCCTTTGCCTCGAACCCGTGTCAGGCGCTCTGGAGTCCGAGTCCGAATCCGGGTCCGGGTCCGATCTCGTTCCGTAACGGACAGTGGCAGCCCATCCCCATCCAGGCCGGTTGCTTCGTCAGAAGCTCTGGACCTCGGGCGCATCTACCCTGCTTGTAGAGTCCAACTCCGAACTAGGGTATGCTTGGAAAACGTTCGCAAGCGAGGGCCCCATGCGCAGCTGGTTGATCTTCCTGGGCCTGTTCGCATGGATCGGAGCCGCGGGCGGCCTGGCCTGGGGCACTCTTACCTCGAGCAACTATACCGCGCTTGCCGCAGCACTTCCCATGGGCCTGGCAGCCCTGGGCCTGGCCGCTGCCTACCGAGGGCGCTTCTCAGGTTCCGCGCTCGAAGCTCTGCGGCTGGCCTCTGATCTCAACCTCCTGATCGTAGGCCCCGTTCTATTGGCCTGGCTGCTGATGGGCGAGCGGGAATGGGCGGTCGCCATCATTTGCGGCGGCATCACCCTCGTGACTCTGCTGTCGGATTTCTGGAAGCTCGGTCGATACAAAGGATTGCAGCGAGAATTCCCCGAACTGCAGGGACCGCGTCGGGCTCTGGCCGAGCAGGTGCTCGAGGGGGCCGGGCTGGAGTGTGCTTCGATGCGGGTCCTGGCAATGCCGAGCTTGAATGCGTTCGTGCAGGGGATGCGGCGCTGTCTCATCGTTGTCGACCGGCGCGTGTGTGATTCCTTCGATGACGAGTCCTTTGCAGCCTTGATCGCTCACGAAGCGGGGCACGTTTTTCGAGGCGGTACGTTGACCCACCGACTGGCGCTGCCGCTGGCGCTAACCGGTTACGTGCTCGCGCGGGCAGTCTACGTCGGACACGGCCTCCCCGCGCTCTGTGCGGTCGCAGCAGGCCTGTTGGGGAGCCATGCGATCATCCAGAGCGTAGAGTTGGCCTGCGACCGTTTCGCGGCTAGAATGCAGGGGGCCGAGGCCGTAGGCCGCATGCTGGAGCGCGTGCACAATGATCAGCCCCACAGCCTGTTGCGGCTGGTTAGCCATCCATTGGTGGCGCCCTTCCTGACCCACCCACCGCTCGAAGCGCGGCTGGCGGCGCTGGGCCTGGCCGGCAGGCAACATCTACGCAAGAACCAGCTGATGCGTGGCCTGGGTCTGATCGTCTTCCTGGGCATCCCCTCGTCTCTGGCCCTGCTAGCCCAGCAGGGCTTCTTGGACCTGCCGACCTGGTTTGAGGCTGCCTGCTGGTCGGGGCTGGCCGTGCTGCTGATGGCACATATCTGGATCAAGCACCTCATCCAGAAGTCTTTGACCAGCAGCCTGCGCGCGCCCCGCCCGTGGAAGCGGCTGGCATACCTTTTTGCAGCTGGGCTCTTGTGTGTTGGTGGTCTGGTCGCCGTGGTGCAGAGCAGCGCACCGCTCTCAGCCGATCCCGTCAGGCTGGCGGGAATCGTGGCCATGACGCTGGGAGTCTTTCTCGTGATCGGGCCCTGGCGCCGCCTCGGCAAGGCGGAGGCGGCCCGAATGATCGCGATCGGGGCCGCGTTGTCCGAGGGGAAGGTGGACGAAGCCCTACAGCTCAGCAGTCTGGCGATAGCCCAACGGCCGAACGACCCGCAGCTGTTGGCCGTCCACGGGGCAGCGCTGCTCGCCAACGCACAGCTCGACGAGGCCCGCAAGACCCTTCAGGCCTTGCTGGCTCGCGAGCCAGAGCTTCAGGCCGCCCGTCTCAACCTGGCATTTGCAGAGCTCGCCGACATGCAAGCAGAAGCGTGCCTGGTCCAACTCGATCAACTGCACATCACAGGCCCGCTGTCCGCCGAGATCTCATACATCCGCGGCCTCGCACAGCTTGAGCTCAGACGTCACGAGGCAGCCCACGGGAGCTTCTTGCACGCGTGTGAGCTGAAGCCCAGCCACGCACCAGGATGGGCAGGACGGGCCCTGGTAGAGTTGGCCGAAAACGGCATGGGCAGCGCGGTGAGCGAGTCTGTGCAGACCGCCGCCGGGATGGAGGCACAGGCTCCTCTGGTCCTGCTTGCCCAGGCCTGTGTGGCCAGTTGGGAAGCTGATCCAGATGCCGTGGACCACGCTATGCAGCAACTGGAACAGAGCCTGAAGCGGCGCGGCGGACGGGTGTGGTTGCCGCTCTATCGGCATCTTCTCGAGGCTCTCAGCAAGCCGTCGCGTTGAGGGACGAAGCCTCAACCGTCGAGGAGCACAATGACCTCGTCGAGCCCATCGAGAAAGCCCGTGCGGGATTGCCAGAACTCAGGAGTGGGCCGGGCCAGATAGGCGCGGATGCTGCGCAACTGCTCCTGTGTGTACCAGGCCAGCGAAGAGGAGGTCCCTTCCCGCTTGTACGGGGGCGCGGGGACGCCTGCCCGGAAGCCGCGTGATAGCCGGCCTGCGGCTTGGCTTGGAAATACGATCATCGGGAACCCCCAGATTGTGCCAGGGGAGTCCAAGCAAATCACATGCCCATCGCCAGGGCCCAGAGAGCTGTCGAATAGCACCCAACCGTGGGCCGTCGGTTCCGGTTGGGTCTCGTTACGTTTCGTGGGCCAAAACGAGGGAACCTGGAGCACGAATCTCACGCGTGCTATCATAAGGCCTTGCTGGTTCCGCTGGAGGCGAGCTGTGCGTGCCCTCACTTTCCTGTTGCTCCTGGCCGGGCTCTCGCTCCAGGCCCAGGTGCAGACTCCTGCGACTTTCGCCGAGGCCCTCGCACAGCTGCAGGCGGCCGAAGCCGCTGGAGACGTGCAGCTGATCCGCACTGCGCTCTATCAGGTAGGTCGCTTCAAAGATGCGGCCGTGGTCGAGCTGCTCGCCGGCTATCTCACCCACGCAGACACGAATCTGCGCTATGCAGCCATCAACGCCCTGCAGACCAATGCCAGCGACGACGCAGTCGCCGTGCTACGAGCCACCTGGCTCGGCAATGACGCGACGCTGAGCAGTCAAGCGCTGCGCTGCCTGTCGATCTTGGGACGAGGGTACAGTCTCGAAGAGATGCTGCCCCTGTTGAGCGAGACGGCCAGCCATCGGTATGCGGCGGACGCCATCGCCGCCCTGGGGGGGCTGGAGTCCTTCCAGGCCTTGTTCGCCAGTCTGGTTCCGGTGCCGCCCATCGAGCTGCGCAGCGCGGAGGACAAGGCAGCCCAAGGGCGCAACAGCCACGGCCTGAAGCTGTTGAAAGCGTATCAGCCGACCGAGCCGGCGCCGTGGTTGCTCGAGAGCTGCTTCACCAAGAAGTCTCCCATCTACATCACAGAGAATGGACTGACGCTGCTGATCCATTGGAAGTGGGCAGATGCGGCTGAGACGGCGGCCGGGTACACAAAAGCCAAGCTACCAGGCCTACGTGCGGCGGGCTGTGAGCTGTTGGGAGAGGTCGGGGCTGCCGAGTTCGATGCAGAGCTGGCCAAGTGCACCAAGGACAAAGACCCCTCCGTCGCGCTGGCTGCGGGACGCGCGCTGGGCAGCACTGACACGGCCGCGGCCCGCAAGGCCCTGAAGAAGCTGTTGAAGAAGCGTGAGTGGGAGCTGCGGGCCATCGCGGTCCATTCTCTGGGTCGCTATCGTGATCCCGCGCTGCTTGAAGACCTGAGCGAGTGCCTTGATGACAAGGCCTGGCAGGTGCAGGTGGCGGCGATCAAAGCCGTCGGCAACATCCCTGCCCCCGAGGCAGTCGAGGCACTGATCGCGCAACTCGACAAAACCGAAGCCCGCATGCATTTCGAAGTAGTGCTTGCGCTCAAGAGGTTGACCGGCGAGGACGTCGGCGAAGCGGCTCAAGACTGGAACAACTGGTGGCAGTACCGCAAAGACGGATTCGTCTTCCCCGATGAAGAGGCGCGTGTAGCAACGGGCGCGGCGCTCCCGCCTGCAACCCGCGAACGAGGCTCATACTACGGCACCGAGATCGTATCGAACCGAGTCTGCTTCCTGGTGGACATCTCGGGAAGCATGTCGGGGCAGCTGCGCGGCACTGAATACACCGGGATCAAGCTGGACGTGGCCAAGAGCGAGCTGATCAAGGCCATCGAGGGCTTGCCCAAGAGTGCCTTCTTCAACATCATCCTATTCGACAACGGCACCCAACCCTGGCAGGGTCAGCTGACGCGTGCGACGCCCGCCAGCCTGGCCGACGCCCGCACATTTATCGAAGCATGTAGTCCCAGAGGGGGCACCAACATCTACGACCCGCTCGAAGAGGCGCTGCTCGACGACACCGTCGACACGATCTACCTGTTGACGGACGGATCGCCCGGTTCGGGCAAGTACACAGCCGCTGACGACATCCTGCGCGAGGTCGCCAAGATCAACGCGGTCCGCAACATCCAGATCAACACCATCAATTTTGCCGGCAACGCCCAGCTGCTCAAGGCTCTGGCCGACCAGAACAGCGGCGTCTACGTCAACATCGACTGATCGGGCAGGCCAGGCTCAATCGCTGAAATCTACCTTGCCCCGCTTCTGCTTCCTGCGTGCCTTGCGCCGCTTGTCTTCAAGCCGGCGTTCTTTGGAGGCCCGGGTGGGTTTGGTGCGTTTGCGCGGAGGAGGTGGCGGCTTCAGTGCTTCGAGCACCAACGCCCGCAAGCGTTCGGCGCAGTCCTCCCGGTTCAAAGACTGCTCGCGGTGGCTCGAGCTGACGATACGAAGCACGCCGGCCTTGCTCAACCGGCTTCCAGCAAGCGCCCGTAAACGCTTCTTGACAAAGGTGTTGAGCACGTCGCAAGCCTCGAGGTCGAGGCGCAATTCAACCTGGGTCTCGACCTTGTTGACGTTCTGGCCGCCCGGCCCGCCCGAGCGGCTGGTGCGCCACTCGAGCCAAGCGTCTTCGAGGCTCAGGTCGTCGCGGATGACGATGGGCATGACAGATCCTCATGATTGGCGGCCCAACCTGTGTGGCGGAGCCGGCGGCGCTAGAGCCTACGTCTCTGCATGGGACGCGTCAATCCGCCAGAGCACGCCAGCCTTGCCATCTGCGGACGCACAAGGCAAGCTGAAGCCGATACTGCACAGGAGGATGGGGTGAGGATTTTCGTCGACGCCGATGCATGCCCGGTCAAACAAGAGATCTACCGGGTGGCCCGGCGTTTCAAGCTCGGGGTGGTGCTGGTCGCCAATCAATATCTGCGCGCGCCACTCGGCCAACCGATCGAGCAGATCCATGTCGGGGGTGAGCCCGATGCGGCCGATGATTGGATCGCGGACAACATCGCTGGCGGCGACCTGGTGATCACCAACGACATCCCGCTTGCCGCGCGCTGTCTGGAAAGAGACGCCGAGGCGCTGCGGCCTGACGGGCGCCGCTTCGACCCGGAGACCATCGGAGGGGCCCTGGCGACCCGCACGATGATGGAGACCCTGCGGGAGCAGGGGGTGGTGCGTGGTGGGCCGCCGCCGATGACGCAGCGGACCCGCAGCCGCTTCCAGAGCACCCTCGACCAACTCCTCCGCAAGCTGGGGCACAAGCCGACCCCCAAAAAACGATCTTTGCGAAAGCGGGGCATTACGGGAGAATAGGACCCGATCCTCAACCAGGTGGAGCGACGGTGCTCAGGAAAGAAGCGCTCGGCAAGGACTTCTGCTCGGCCATTCCCATCAGTCTCGAGATCGACGTGCGGCTGCGCAAGTTGCTCGACGCGCCGCCCAGCGACGGCGATGCCCACCCGGCGCTGGTGTGGTTGACGTTGAGCGGCTCGGTCCGGCGCACCCTCCTTGACGGCCCCCTCGGGGGAAGTTACTACGTGTCTGCCCCGCTGGAGGTCGAGCTGGAGTTCATGTCCGGGCTCCCTCTGGGTGTGCCCATCATCTGTATCTCGCGCAACCAGAGCATCGACGAGGGCGACGAGGGCACCTCGCTGATCATGGAGGTCGAGGGCCGCATTCCGCAGGGAGAACCGCTCTTCGCTGGCAGCATTGTCTGGACCGTCGATGGACGCGACTTTGCCTTCGAGGGTCTCGAGCGCCGCTCATTGCCCCCGGTCGAGACCACCGGAGGACCGGCGCTGAAGTTGCCGCACAGGGAGCTTCCCAGCAAGAGTTTCAATGTCGAGATCGGGGCGATCCTGCGCGAGGATGACCCGATCTACTTCGACGAGATCGTCGCGCGCAGGGCTGGCTTCGCAGGCCGCGTCTTGCCGTGGACTGCCCTGTTCGCCCTGTTCACCAAAGCCGGCCAGCATTGGGCCGGTCCCGACGAGCAACTCAGCAGCATCAGGCTGCAGTATTTTGCGGCGCCCTATTGCGGTCCCATCGTTTTCAGCCAGACGCTCGATGCCACGCCTGGCGTGATCGTGGCGATCAATGGGGCGGGCAGTGTGATCGCCCAGGCTGACCTCGAATACCGCGTGCTCAAGAAGGACGACAGCGCCGAGATGGCCGAGCTGGGCGCTCGTGCCGTCGACGACGACGCGGCGCTTACCGAACTGGTCGACCATATGGCCGAAGGCAATCCGAACGCCATCGCGGCTTTTCAGAAGCGGCAGGAGGTGATCCAGCAGCGGGTGGAGGAGGCGGTCGAAGAAGGGAAGCAGAAGGTCGAAGAGCTCAAGCAAGAGTCGGATGACAAGAAGAAAGAGTACGAGCAGATGATCGACGACTGGAAGGAGGATCACCCCGGTGAGCCCCTTCCGGATCCGCCGGAGGTTCCCCAGGAACCGATCCCCGACCCAGAGCCGATTCCGCTGCCACCGGAAGTCGAGATGTTCAAGGATGGGGTGCCCGAAGCGAGCGCAGAGTTGGTCGCGAAGCTCAACGAGATCGCCGGCGTAAAGCCCAAGTCCGACGAACAGAAGGCAAGCGAGAAGAAGGCGGAAAAGGAACAGAAGAAGCGCGAACAGGACCGCAAGAAGGAACGCGAGAAAGAGAGGGAGAAGCAGCGCAAGCGCGAGCGGAAGAGTGCGAGCAAGAGCGGCGCGGCCAGCGGCGCAAAACCGGCCGCGCAAGCCAAGCCGCCTGCCGGCGCGCAGGCCAAACCTCCAGCGAGTGCAGCCAAGAGTCAGGGCTCGCAGCCTGCGGCGAGCGCAGCCGGTGCGGCAGGCGGATCGGGTCCTTCGATGCCTGGCGGTGCTGCTGCCGCGGCGATGAAGGCCCCCAAGCTGCCCGGTGTGCCGAAGGCTCCCGCCCTTCCCAAGGCCCCCAAGCTGCCCGGTGTGCCCAAGGCTCCCGCTCTGCCCAAGGCTCCCGCTCTGCCCAAGGCGCCGGCGATGCCCAAGCTGCCGAAAGCTCCCAAGTTGCCCAAGGCGCCGGCGATGCCCAAACCTCCCTCGGGGCTCAAGCCCCCCGCGTTGGACAAACTGCCCGGCCTGGGAGGGCTCGGCAAAGCCGGCCCGAAACCCGACCTGGGGGGGCTCGGGAAGGGGCTGGGCCTACCGGGCGGTTCTTGACAGGCCCGTTACACACACTGCAGGCCCGGCCGTGTAGACTCCAAACAACCGCGTGCGATCGGGCACGCTCCCCTGGAGGTTGTGATGTCCCCGGACCCATTCGACCGTCGTGCCTTGCTCCGCCGTGCCGGCCTGCTCGGCCTCGGGCTCGCAGGCCTGTCCGCCGCACAAGAGCTCACACCTGGCCAGACTGAGGGTCCCTTCTTTCCTGCCGCAGACCAGGCGGACAAGGATGTCGACCTGACGCGGGTCGCAGGCCGCGCGGACCGAGCCGACGGCGAACTGGTCCGCGTGCAAGGGATCGTGCGCGACCTTGCTGGCGCGGCGCTCTCTGGGGTGTTTATCGACGTCTGGCAGGCCTGTGCCAGCGGCCGCTACAACCACCCGCGCGATCCGAATCCCGCCGCGATCGACCCCAACTTCCAATATTGGGCCCGTCTACTGACAGACAATGAGGGGCGTTTTGATTTCAGGACGATCATTCCCGGGGCCTACCCGGCCAGCCGCAATTGGGATCGGCCGCCCCACATCCACTTCCGCGTCGACGCCTTCGGGCTGCCACGCCTGACCACCCAGATGTACTTCAAGGGGCAGCCGCTCAATGAGCCGGACTTGATCTTGCGCGAGACGGCAAATCGTTTCGGGGTCGCGGCACGCGACAGCCTGATCGTCGACTTCGGCAGCGAGCGCGACGCCGATGGGAATCCGCAGGGCGCGTTCGAGATCGTGCTGGGGCGCACGCCCGAGGCGGACTGACTCCCCTGAGGGGGAACCCTACCAAGCCGGAAGCGTCGGGGGCTGCGGGCAGTCAGCGTGGACGGCGCTCGAGACCCGCTCAGAAGCTGTTAAGGACCCCGATGATCAGATCGAGTGCCTGGTCGAGCTGCTCACGGCTGATCACCAGCGGCGGAGCAAAACGGATCGTGGTCTTGTGGGTGTCTTTGGCCAGCACTCCCAGGCTCTGCAGCTTCTTGCAGGCCTGCTTGGCGATCCCGGTGCTGTACTCGACCGCGAGCAGCAACCCACGACCGCGGATATCGCAGATATTCTCCGAGGTCAGCTCTGCCCGCAGTCGTGCCAGGGCGTGCTCTCCCAGCTGCGCGGCATTCTCGGCCAGCTTCTCATCGACCAGCACTTCGAGTGCGGCCACCGCCACAGCTGAAGCGAGAGGGTTCCCCCCATAGGTCGAGCCATGACTTCCGGGCGTGAAGACATCCATGATCTGCGCCGAGGTCGCGATGCCCGAGATCGGGTAGAAGCCACCGGAGAGCGCCTTGCCCAAAATGATCACGTCCGGCCGCGCGCCACTGTGCTCCCAGGCGAACAGCTTCCCAGTACGCCCCAGGCCGGTTTGGATCTCATCGAGGCAGAGCAGCACGTTCTGGTCGGTGCAGACCTGCCGCACCCTCGGGAGATAGTCATCCGGGGGCATCTTCACGCCCGCTTCGCCTTGGATCGGCTCGAGCAAGACCCCACAGGTGTTCGGCGTGATCGCACCCGCCAGGGCCTCGGCATCGCCGTAGGGCACAATCTTGAAGCCCGGAGTGGCCGGGCCATAGTCTTCATAGGCGTCAGGGTCGGTCGAAAAGCCCACGATCGTCGTGGTCCGGCCGTGGAAATTCTCGCTGCCAACGATAATCTCCGCCTTCCCGCTCGGGATGCCCTTCTTGCGGTATCCCCAACGCCGCATGCACTTGATCGCCGTCTCGACAGCCTCCGCGCCGGTGTTCATCGGCAGAACCCGTGCGAACCCGGTCAGCTCACAGATCTTCTGCAGCATCGCGCCCAGCTTGTCGTTGAAGAAGGCCCGCGAGGTCAGCGCCAGCCTGCCGGCTTGCTCGACCAGCGCAGCGAGGATGCGCGGGTGACTGTGCCCCTGGTTGACGGCGGAGTATGCCGACAGCATGTCGAAGTAGCGGCGCCCCTCGACATCCCAGACGAACGGCCCTTCGCCGCGCTCGAGGACCACCTGGAGAGGGGCATAGTTGTGGGCTCCATATTTCTCGGTCTGGGCGATCAGCTGGCTGCTGCGGTTGACGGCGGCTGCGGTCATAGGACGGCTCCTGTTGCGCGAAGATAGGGATTTCTAGCACTGCCGCCTCAGAAATGCAAAGCGAGGTGCCGGAATTTCATTCTCCCAGGTCACACGCGCAGGCCCATTGCACATCGGGAATCGTGCGCAGGGCGTCGAGCTGCACACTTGTGGGATGACTATCGAGGTTGAACAAGGCCAGAGCGGTGCCGCCCGACTTGTCCCGCGCCAGGGTCACGTTGGCGATATTGATGCCGCTGTCGCCGATCATCGTCGAGATGCGCGCCAGCATTCTCGGCTGGTCTCGGTTCTGCACAAGCAGCAGACAGCCCTCAGGAATCGCGTCGGTGCGGTAGTCGTCGAAGCGGATCAAGCGCGGGAACTTCTGGCCAAACAGCGCCCCCGCGATACGGCGGCTGCCGAACGAGCCACGCACGCTGACCTCGAGCACGGCGGAAAAGTCACGGCTCGTTTGCTCCGAGACGCCGACTGCGATGCCACGGCCCTTGGCCAGCGTGCGCGCCGAGATGCGGTTGACGGGACCATCCAGGAAACACTGCAGCAGACCCTGAAGCACCGCGCGTGTACAGAGCTCGCGGCCGTCCTCGCCGAATGCCTCACCGCTGAAGCTGACCTGCACCTCGGCGATGCTGCCCCGCGCGAGCTGTCCGTGCAGGCTGCCGATTCTCTCGGCCAGAAGCACGAAGGGCGCCAGGCGCTCGCCAACCCCGGCCCCGAGCGAGGGCATGTTGACGGCATTGTTGACCGCCCCGCGCTCGAGATAGTCAAGCACCTGCTGCACGGCCGCCAGCCCGACCTTGTCCTGAGCTTCGAGGGTGGAGGCGCCCAGATGGGGCGTCATCACGACCTGCGGAAAGCTTCGCAGCGGATGGTGTGCATCGAGGGGCTCGCTCTCGAAGACATCGAGACCGACGCCCCCGAGCCGACCCTGCTCGAGCGCCTCGACGAGGGCCGCCTCCGAGACCACTCCACCGCGGGCGCAGTTCAGGATGATCACGCCCGGTTTGCAGGCCTGCAGCTCGGCCCGGCCAATCATACCCCGTGTGCGGTCATTGATCGGAACGTGCACACTGATGATGTCGGCACGTCGATAGATCTCTGCCAGGCTGACGACCTCGAAGTCAGCGCTCTCCACAAACGGATCGAACCCAAGCACTTGCATCTTCAGGCCCAGGGCACGTTCGGCGACCGCCTGGCCGATCTTGCCCAGCCCGACGACGCCGAGAGTCTTGCCCGTCAGCTCACTGCCGATAAAGGCCTTACGCTCCCAGCGTCCAGCTTGCAGGGAAGCACAAGCCTCGGGCAAATGGCGGCAGACGGCGAACAGTAGTGCCAGGGTGTGTTCGGCTGCGGAGATGGTGTTTCCGAAGGGTGTGTTCATCACCAACACGCCGCGGCGCGTAGCCGCATCGAGGTCGATGTTGTCGATGCCCACGCCCGCGCGGGCGATGCACTTGAGACGGATCGCAGCCGCAAGCAGCTCGTCGGTCACGCGTGTCCCGCTGCGGATGATCCAACCGTCGAAACGCGGCAGGGCTTCGAGCAGCGCCTGCGGATCTTTGCCATTCAGCTGCTCGCAGTGAATCTCTTCGGCGGCTTCAAGGCTCTGGAGTGCGTCGCTGGAAAGCGGGTCTGAGACGAGGATGTTCCAAGGCATGGCTCTCTCCCGGGGTCGTGGGGCGCCGAGGATACCACGCCGCGACGCGCCGAGTCCTGAACAAACTCGCTACGCGCCCCGTCACGATGAACGAGGTGATGCGGTCTGTTAGTCCGACTTGCATGAAGCCCGGCGCCCTCCAACCAGAACAGACCAAGGGTTCGTGTACGCAAAGAGCTGGCAGAGGACGCTGCTGTATGGGGCTGCGTAAGCTCTGCAGTGGCAGGAGTTGGTGCCGGCTCGCACGCAAGCGTACTTGCAACGATCGTTGCCGACCTTTATTATGTATTTCACAGAGATACATATTTATCTGCACGGGGAGGAAACCACCCAACGGTAACAATAGATGACCAGCCGGTATCCAATTTGCGCGGGGTTGCCGCAAGTCGGAGAACACAACGGCTTTCAGGTCTGGCACAACGGTTGCAGTGGAAACCGCGTTGTCAAGACTGCAATGATGGCAGCAAAGTCACAGCAGTCCAAGGCAGGCGGCCACGGCAGACCGGAAGGGAGGCGCGAAGAATTCCAGGGATTCCATTCAGGTTCAACCGTGGTAGGACCGACAAATGGGAAGGTCCCTACCTGAACCGACAGGTTTGCGGAGGAAACGATGCGCGACCCCTACGATGTGCACCCTCTCGACGTTGCAGATTGTGAATGCTGCGACCATTTCCGGGTCGATCTTTCAAACTACAAAGGCCGCCATGGGCGGCGGTTCCTGCGTCTACTCGACACCTCACCCTTTCCGGCCGTAGAGATGTAGGCCGGCCGAGTCTCACAACCTCTCCCTGCCAGAGCGGTCGACCGCTCTGGCAAAGCATGGGCTCGTGATGGCCGTCAGATCCCAGCCAGAAAAGTCACGGCGTTGGGGTTGAGCAGCTCGCGCCCTCCCCCCACATCCACTCCAAGATTCTTGGGGGCGTTTCAGGCCGGAGATTCGTTGCCGAGCTCCAACTCGGTCAGCAAGGCATCTTGATCGCGGACCAGCTCGAGAAAGCCCAGCACCTGCTGATGGCAGTAGGCAGACAGGCAAAAGACGAACAGGCCACCGACGCAACCACCGAAGAACACGCCGAAGCTGAAGATGAATTCTTCGACCCAGCGCGACTCGCTGAGTCCGAACCCGCAGCCCACCAGCCCGAGTATGCCCAGCCAGGCCGCGCTGGCCATGCCGAAGATCGCCAACACCCGACCGTGGGCCACGAAGCTCTCGACATTCGGGCGCGGCGTCGTGTAATCGCCCTCGCCACGGGCAGCCAGCAAGAGCGCGCGGCCCCGTTTCCACAACTCTTCCTGAAAACGGGCCAGCATGCGCAGGTAGCGCCCGATGCACAACACGCACACGCCGAGCATGCCGAACGAAACGGCGAAGACCGCGCCCAAGATCATCTCCTCGATCCAGCGGCTGTTGGCGACGGCCGCGACCACCCCTCCGACTGCGGCCAGCATGCAGGCGATGCACGCCAGGACCATGCCGACATAGATCAGCTTTGAGCTGAGCGAGAAGGTGCTGGGAGTCCACGCACGGAAGCGCAGGCGTTTCTGGTCGACGATGGCGATGTCCGGGTTGTTGGCAGGCCCCGCCCCCGTGGGCGGCCCGGGCCTTGGAGGCCGCACGGGCCCTGGCCGGAGCTTGGGCGTTGCCTCAGCGCTGACGGGAGCGGCACCCGCCCCATCTGCGAGTGCTTCCGCACCTGGTTCGGGCGTCGCAGCCTGAGGGGAAGCGCTCGCCTGGTCCCCCTCGCCCGGGCTCCAGCCCTGCTCATTTCCACAGGCTCGGCAGCCGATCTGCAGCGTCATTTTGGGCAGCGGAATCGTCTGGCCACAGCTGCGGCAGGAGGTCATGGGTCGACTCCCAAGAATCTCTGGAGCCGCGCGGACCGGACCCTCAAAGGGTGTCAGGAGTACCGCCGGGGGGCTCGTCAGGCAATCTTTCGTTGCGCGGCAGCCTGCCTGTCAGCAGGTTGCCTTGCGATGGGACCTTACCGCTGTTGTGATAGCGCATTTTCCCCTGAACGTCGACGGATTACTCCTGGACTGTCGTGTAGTAGTAGGCCACTTCCCCTGCGCTGCGTTGCCGGATCACGATCGCCTGGTTCATCGTGTTGCCGTCGATGGTCGTCAATGTGTCGCCGTCACGCTGCTTGAGCAGACAGTGATGGACGAGCTTGCCTTTGATGACCAGGATGTCGCCGGGTTTGAAGTTCTTGTCGCCTTTGGGTTTGGGAAGCCCCTGGATCGCTCTCCCCAGGATCCACTTCACACCGGGTACGCCCGCTTTGATCACGGCCCAGACGTTGAAAATACCACACCAGCTGATTCCTCCGGGTTTCTGAGCATTGGAACCCGCACGTTTGCCGGGAGCCTGGATGCCAGGGAGCCAGCCGTATTTGTTGGTGTCACACCCCAGCGCGGTGTCATAGATCTCCTTGAGCAGCTCCCAACCGAGCTTCTTGCCGCCCTGCCCGCCCAGGTCGCTGACTTTGCCCACTGCGCCCTCGGCGATCTCGATGATCTTGCGCCGGGTGGGATGCAGGCCATCGTCGGGGGGGGTGGTGCCCGCGGGAGGCGTAGTGCCCGCCGGGGCGGTGGCGCCCGCGGGTGGAGTCGTGCCTGCTGGAGGGGTGGCCCCCGCCGGTGGCGTCGTCCCCGCTGGTGGCGTCGTCCCCGCCGGTGGCGTCGTCCCTGCCGGGGGCGTGCCTCCCGGTTGGCCGGGGGCGACGCTGCCACCGCTGGATCCATCACCGAGCTTGATGATGCGCACATTGTAGGTTCCGGCAGGCATCTCTTCATTCACCTTGCCGTCGGCGCCCGTCTTGCCGGTCTTGACCACCTTCTCGTCCTTGACCACGGCGTAC
>JAJDCP010000140.1 GCA_029260765.1 Planctomycetota bacterium | reverse complement strand
GCGTTTGATCTGAGACTCACTATTGCGAAGTTGCTGTTCATTCGCACTGTCCCGTAGGGGCGGGGTTTACCCCCGCCCGAAAGCGCGGGCGGGGGTGAACCCCGCCCCTACTTGCGGGTTTCGAGCGATCGGACGCATCGTTTCAGAACGCCACTTGATGAGCTTTGTGAGCGACAGGCGGCCTGCAGCCAGCCTTCACCCGTAGGCGAACTCACACCGGAAATGGGCAGACTGTCGACCTGTTCGGCTGCATCAAAGAAGGGCTTCCCACCGCCGAAGAGGTGGGAAGCCCGGGAGGTCTAGCGCAAGAGGACAGCGCGCACTGAGAACTGAGCTCAGGAGTCCCCTCCGTCGTCGGGTTGGGTGTCCATACCCCGCGTTTTCTGGACCTGTTCCCTGAGCGTAGCAACGATCTCGTCGGCTTGCTCGTTCTGGGTTTCGATCCTCGCGTTGATCTGCCCCGCGAGCTCCGTAAGCGATTGCTCGAAGGCAGTGATCTCGATGTCCGAGGCGTACGTCTGCTCGTCCAGGGCGGCGCTCCCGATAACGATGGCCGCACAGAGTGCGGTCACCGTAAGAGCCAGAAGCACCAGCTTTGCGGACAAGCTCACGACAACAGAGTTCATGGGTTCGTACCCCGAATTCTAACTAGCAGTTAAGTAGTCTGTCCGCTACCGCCTTCGCCGTCGCCCTGCTGATACCTTTCGTCCCAGAGCTCGTACGCGAGGTACTCACAGCCAGCTTTGATGTCGTAGACATCCGCACACCACTCGTAGACCATATACTGAGCGTGAGTCTCTTGCGCGTGGATTTTGTACTGAAGGCAGGCTTGCAAATTGTGAATAGAGTCAGTGAATTCAGTGAGATCCACCTGCGTATCGGTTTCGGCTTGCAGTGAGCTGGCCCCGATGGCGATTGCAGCGCAAATTGCGAGAGCCACCATGGCAAGCAGAGTAAGTTTACTTTGGACTACCATTTCTTTTCCTCTTGCTCCGAGACTTGTTACTGCGAGAAAACACAACGACCGTCCGCCGCAGTGGTAAGCCTCGGCGTGCTTTGATTGACCAAAATCGGGCGGCGTTGAACTGTAAACTAAAGATTAGACATTGAAGCGAGGGCTGTCCAGGGAATACTTGTCACGCAGCGTCACTCAATCCCACAACGGCCGAATCTGCAAGGTGTTGACGTGTCAGATTAATCTTCTTTTTTGTGTGCAGTGCCGGCACTCTCAAGTTGTTTTCCATTCCGCGACCCACAGTCAGTGATGTTCTTTGGCACGTATAGTCGCCATCCCTACCCTCATGAGACGTATACCTTGTCCAGCTCACCACAAACAGTTAACATTTATTCATGGAATATAGTTTATGTTGATTCGATGTCGTTGTCTGGAACTTCGAGATCATAGCGCCTGATCACGCACCCTGTCTCATGTGTATCATTTCGAGACACACGCTCTGTGCCTCATATGTGTATTCAGCCTAAGCAATGATCAAGTCGTAGGTTTCGGCAGTCTGTCATGGGCTTTGAGCTCGCAGGAGCTCACCTCAGGCAGTACTCCTTTGGTATCAAAATGATACACTCTCCGTTTGTTAACGTCGTTTCATTGGGGTGGCCCGACGTTTGGATGAACGTCGTCGCCTCAACATTACTGAACTGGCAAACAACAAGGGCTGCTGCGCCATCGACGGGCTCCTCTCTTGCGCGCCAGATTGTCTCGGCAATAGTTCCGTGAGGCGGCCCCGACAGCCGGGTCTACGGGCTTGTACGCCCTCCCCGAAAGGCCTGCTGGTCGTAGTACGCTGCTCCCTGGTCGGGCTGCGTTGGGCAGTGATCGCTGAAAGTCCCCCGCATGTCGGCCGAGCACCCTGGCCCGGTCGGCTGGCCGTCCCTGGAACCGTCGCGAGCAGTGACGAGCTATGGACCTGGAAGAAACCGCCGACTACAATCGATTCTTGTTCCCCGAGGTTTGTGCGTTGGAGACCGGCATGTGCCTGGCGACGAACCTGTCCGCTTCTCTGAAGAAGACGGCCTATCCATCACCTAGACGGCCTGCGGGCGCGCTGTTCAGAGACCGCCCGCGGACGTCCCAAGCGAGCGAGGCGCTGATGCGAGACCAAGAGCCTGAACAGTACGCAGGTGGGCTATGAGCCGGCGCGTGGTTGGATTTCTGGCGCTCGGCCTGATGCTGGCCGTGGTCGTTGTGCTGTGGAGCCGGCAACAGAACCGGGCAAGCCGTGAGCAGGCGCTCAGGGAAGCCGTTGAGCTGTTGCGCAAGGGTGACATCGAAAATGCCGAGCTGCTGCTGGCGCCCTACGTGTCTGATGACCTGCGCGCCGTCCACCTGCAAGCCCAGATCCTTGAGGCCCGGGACGACAAGGCGGGCCAGGAAGCGCTGCTGACTCCTTGGCTCGAGAGCCTGGGTAGTGGAGAGGGGGCCCGCGTGCTGGGCCTTCTGTGGTTGCGGCGGGGTGAGCTTGAAGCGGCGGAGCCGCTCTTGCAGGGATACCTGGATGTCCGCTTGAAGCGCGTGCGCGAAGCGCGCGCACAGCTGCAGAGCGCCCGCTCCCTCGAGCTGGAGAAGTTGCTGGCGGAGCGAACCAACGAGGGGCCGAGCGATTCCCTGGCCCTGTCCACCGAGGTCGAACGGCGCCTGGCAGCGCAGCCAGCAATGGCGGCGCTGTTTCAGGCCAGCAGTGGCGAGCAGGCGCTGGTCCCGCTCATTGTCGAGCTTGTCCTGACGCGAATGCAGGCGCCGTCAACTCTGTCGGCCCGGGAACGGCTCGCGCAGGCGCACGAGACTCTGCTCGCAGTCGCCGATCTGGCCGGATCCTCGAAGTCCTACCTGATGCTCCTGGGGCAGATCAGCTATGCGCTGGGCAAAGTAGACGCTGGCCGCGCGGCCGTCGAGAAACTGGTGGGCGCGTTTCCGGACGATTTCGCCCTGCATCTGCAACTGGCGGGACTGCTCCAAAGCTCGGGGGAGGAGACGCGGGCCCTTGTGCTTCTTGAGCAGGCCTGGGAAGGTTCCGACGATCCCGCCTTGAAGCAACACGCCGCGCAGCAAAGGGCGCACGCCAGCGTGAGTCTGGACGAGAAGATCGCCTGGTTGCAGCGCGCTGATCTGGAGTCTCCCCTTGTAGAGTGCTCTTTAGCGCAGGCGCGGGGCGAAAAGGCCGAACAGGAGGGGGCGTGGGACGAGGCGGAGGCCAGCTACCGCGAGGCGCTAGAGGTCAGCCGTACGCTGCCTGACGCCGCCGGACGCAACAGCCAGGTCCGGGCGCTGCTGGCCATCGTCCGGCTGAAACCCGGCTCGGAAGCCGTGGCGGAGATCATGCGACTGTTCGAGGAAGCGCTCTCGCACAGCCCCCAGCAGGTGGAAATGCTGCGGGAGGCTGCTTTCACGCTGCGCGAGGTCGCGCTGACCGAGCTGCTAGGGCCCCTCCTGGCAGGAGCTCCCCCGTCCTCTCCCCGAACGGCTCAGTTGGCGTTTCTCTACCGCACGAACGACGAGCGCAGCCAGCTGCTCGCTCGGCTGCGTAGCTCGCCCGCGCTAGCCAGGGCCTTGGCGGTCTTCGAACAACTGCTGCAGATCTCGCCTGGCGACCCCACCTCCTATGCAGCCGCAGGCCTGTACGCTACCCTCGGGGACGTCGAAGCCCTGCAACGTGCGGCGGAATCTTCGGCCGCGGCCGAACGCGTGGGCGCCGGCCAGCAGGGGGGGCTCGCGGCGTTTTTCGCGAGCTCGTCTCTTCAAGCCGAGCTGCCGCAACTGGACAGCCGCGTCATCAGCTTGCGCAGTGGCTTGGATGGCGCGCGCACACCGGAGCAAAAAGCACTCCTGTTAGGCAGCCTGGTGCAGGTACAGCTGCGACGCAGTCAGCTGGGACAGGCTGTCGATGCGGATACGCTGGTGGTGCTCGCCCAGCGTTGCAACGCCGAGTCACCCTCGCTGGGAAGTCAGCGCACTTTGGTACGCGCGCTGCTGTTCCGCTGCGCCCAGAACTTCCCTGGCGATGCGCTGCAGGCCCTCGGCGCTCAGCACTACCTCGCCTGGTACGCCACGCACCAGCCGACGCAACGCTCCGCGCTGGCCGGAGATCCCGACCTGCTGGCAGCGCTCGACCTGATGCGCGAGCTGAGGGCGTCCTTTCCCGAACAGAGCAAGCTCTGGGAATGGGCTCTGCTCCATGCCCTGCAGCCTGACCAGGCCACCGCCGTGGCGGACAGCATCCGCGCCCACACTGCGGGCCAGCTCCAGCGTCAGATTGACGCGTGGCGCGCGCCCAACAGCGTGTCCACGCGGCTCGAAGAATATTGGTGGCTCCTACTCCAGGGCCAGGCCGACGAAGCAGCCGCAGCCTACGAGGCGGGACGCGCCGCAGGCGTTGCGCTGCCCGCTCTCCCTTAGGGCAACCTTCCAACGCTCATTTTTTGGAGCTTTTCAGGGCAGGAAACGCACGCGGCTGCCGCGGTTGCCGCTAGCAGTGTTGCCGCTATCGGTACTGCCGCTGTCGGTGCTGCCGCTGGCGGTGCTGCTGGCGCTGTTGGTGCTGCCGCTGGCGGTGCCGCTGCCGCTGGCGGTGCCTTCTGCCGGCGGCGCTGAAGGCGTCTGCGAGTCCACGTCGGTTGATGACGTCTGGTCTGTCAGCTCTGCCGAGGTCTGAAACAGTTGCCTGTGGCGCTGGACCACTTCGCCATGCAACTCGAGTAGTTCCAGACTGGCGTCCAACGATTTCGCATTCGCGCGGACGAGGAGAATCCCGAGTGCGAGTGCGAAACTCAGGATCAACGCAACGAGAGCAAGGGGGGCGAGCAGGCTGTTGGTTTTCATGCGCGTCCTCCGTTCAATTTCGACCGCTTTCCGCAAAAATAGTCTGCAGGGATCAACAGTCTGCCTCGCGAAACTTGTTCCGTATTGCCGATTGTAGCGTACATCCCTCGGCCTTTCCTCGGCTAACGTCTATTCTACTGCATCTCCTTCAAGAGTCGAAGCGCGCTCTAGAATTGCTCCGACCCTTCGACCTCTGTGCTCGACGTCAGCGGCGGTCTCCCCCGTCTCTCAGATCTCTCTCATTTCTCTCGTTCGGCTCGTTTCCGCCCGTGATGCCGCCGAGCTCCTCCTCCATGCGTTCGATCTCGTTGCGGAAGTTCTCGACCTCCGTAACCGCCGAGATCGTAAAAGTCATCTCGAGCAGGCGGACTGTGTAGCTGGCGACAGGTAGAAGAATGACCAGTGAGGCGGCCACCAGACTGTGACGCAGGTGTTTCATCGAAGTGTCCAGGTGACTCTTCGCGCTCCGTTCCAACGCTTGCCCGACCTTGATTCCCCGGCTCTCGAGCTCTCCCAACTCGCGAAAGCGAGGATCGTCCAGAATGCTGCCTGCGAAGGCTTCGCGGATCGGATCCCCGGCTTCCAGGCGCGCGGCTATCTCCTTGAGCTCCTTCACGAAGCGCGGCACACGCTCGGAGGCAGCGAGCGTGCGGAGGGACTCGACCATGGTTCGTTGCGAGCGCGCGAGCAGACCGGCCAGGCGCGATTTCATGCCATAGATGGCGTGTCCACGAACGAACGGCACGAACAGCCGCAGGCTATGCACGACCTCGAGCAAGAAGCGGAGATCGACAAAAGCGCTGTAGACCAGCACTCCTCCGCCGAGCAGGCACAGGCTATAGACCAGTGTCCCCAACCAAACCTCGCGGATCCGATAGAAGTTATCCAGGATCTCAGGCAGGCTGCTACCGGGTACGAGCCGCGCGCGGAAACCCTCGATCTGGTAGGGGATCAGCAAGAACAGGAGCATGCCTGCGAGCCCCAGGCTGACCATCAAGAACACCAGCTGGGGCCAGACATGCTTCCAAACGCTGCGCCCGGTCTCTTCGGCCGCGCGCCTGGACGCCGCATCGCCACGCAGCGCACGGACGACCTGCTGGGGACCGTCGATCCCCCCGGCGAGGCTTGCCGCCGTGCCAGGCAGCCCCAAGCGGATGAGCAGCCCTGGCAGGGGCGCGCCCTGGCGGGCCTGCTCTATGTGGAACGCGAGCTGCTTCCGAGCGCTTGATCCCAGCTCGGACATTGGCAGCTGCTCCAGAGCTTCGAGCAGTGGGAAGCCGGCGTCCGTCAGCTCCACGAGGGTGTCGATAGCCTGTGCGGACAAGTCCGCCATCGCGAGGCTCCTCAGGGGGTCTGCGTCTGCAGAGCGAGGTGGAAGCGGATCCCCGAATCGGTTCCCAGCACCAGGCCTGCGCCGTCGATATCGAGCACATGGAAGCCACCGAGGGTGTCGCCTACCCCCACGGTCCGACCGCTGACCACTGCCAGCCCCCCGGCGCCGCCGATGACGCCCTGGACCACGAGCTCCAGCTCATCCAATCGCAGCTGTACGCAATGCAGATCGAAAGGACTGGCGAGCGCCGGGCGTTGCAGCACAGGACGGGGGTTGTCGGCCGACGGCAACGCCGCTTCAGTCGTTTCCGGCGGCCCCACAGGCTCCGGATCGGGCCGAAAGGTGTAGAAGGCCCAAGCCGCGATGATGAGCAGTCCCAGACCGAGCGCTAGCCTTGCGGGACGCTTCATGAGCCGCCCCCAGTCAGCTGCAGCCTCACCACCTGGAGCGTCCAGGTAGCGTGCAGCTCTCCATCGCTTCCCACTGTCAGGCTCAGTTCCCTGGCCCGCAATTGATCCGGCCAGCGCTCCAGACTGTGCAGCACATCGAGCAGTGCGCTGAACTCACCGCGCAGCTCGACGGTCCGCTCGTACACAACGCGCTCGGGTGCGTTCCGGTCGCCGCTGATCTGCCATGGGGCATCGGCGAGGATCTCCACCTGCAGGGAGTCGCAGAGCTCTATCAGCGATGAGCGTAGTACGAGAGGTGCCCGAACAACCATTTGTTCGGCAAGAACCAACCGCGAGGACTCTGCGCAGCTTTCGGCCAATACGGCGGCGACGTCGTATTGTTCCCGCAGCTGTCGCAGCTGCTGCACCCTCTGAACAAGGTTCGATGCCTGGTTGCGCTCCGTCGCGGCGGCCAAGAACAAAGCCAGGGCGCCACACACCACCAGCAGGCCGATGCTGAAGAACAAGAGGCTGATCGTCCAGTGCGCGCGCATCTCTACAGATCTCTCTTGATGTTGCCATAGAGCCGCTGGCTCCAGAGGCCACGGTCGTCGTCGTGGCTCAGAGCATCCCAGCCGAGATCGCGAAGCTCGGGACGCTGCGCGAGTTGCCGACGGTATTGCTCCAGCAGACCGCCCTCGCGAGCGACGACGTCCACGCTCAACCGCCCCTCCTTCACGCTCACCTCTGCCCAGCCCACGCCCGCGGGCAATGCAGCAGACAGATTGTAGAGCAGCTCTCCCAGACGCGGCTCCGCAGGCGTCGAGTCGAGCAGCCGCGAGGCGCGCGCGGCATTCTCGGACTGCAGCCTGGTCAGCCGTCGGGAGTCCTGAAGCAGAGGCAGCAGCGGAACCGACTGCCGGTTTGCTACCGCCCGCTGCTGGCGCGCGCGGTTCAGGGCTTCAAAGCCGGAGCTCCCCAACGCAAACCCGACAACCAAGAGCAGCCCGCCGACCAGGCCCAACCGGGAGGCATTCTTCATGCTGGTCCGACGGGACGTGCCCGAGGGACTCTCGAGCTGGGGGGGTGATGCAAAGAGGGCCAACCGCCAGGGCAACGCGAACGCCGGGGGCAAGGGTTTGCCCGCCACGTTCGGCAGCTCGGTCTCAGCCAGCCGCACGACCGGGATTCCTTCTGGAACCAGCCCGACCTCTGGTGCGGCATGGCCCGCCGGCAGGGGAAGGCGACGCAGAAACGGCGCCTCGGCGCTGCGCGCGACCACATTGAGCTGCCCATCCAACGCCTCGAGCAGCGCCGCGCCTTCGGCACACAGCTCCCACAGCAGCAAGAGATCGGGGCATACGACCACGCCTTCGGGTATGAGCGCATCGAAGCCTTCGTGCAACGGCTGTAAGACTCTGTCGGCGCCCCCGAAGACCAGGCCGGCTCCGGGCAACTCCCGCCAGGTCAGAGCGACCGGCTCGGTGAGTCCCACCACGCCATCTCTGCGCAAAAGCTCGCACGCGCTCTCCGCATTGAGCGCCGCAGCCCCATCGTAGATGGCAAAGTCGAACTCGGGGCTGGTCAGAAGCAGGTAGATCTTGCTGACCCGGACGCCGAGCACCTTGACCACGGCCCGGGCCGCTTCCACCCGTGCAGTGGGGCCCTCAGTGGCTGCGACAGGCTCCACCCCCCAGGCCACCAGCTCGCCCTGCTTGTCGACTGCCACCGCACGCACGAGGTCTGCACGGCGCAGATCCACCGCCACGCGAGCCCGTGTCTTGCGTAACGCCGGCTGGTGCTCGGGCACCCCACTCATGGCACATCCTCACCGAGCACGCGCACGACCTCGGCGGCCGTGGTGCGGCCCGCGTCGACCAACTCGGCTGCGTGATCACGAAGGCTGCGGAAGCCCGCCTTGCGGGCGCAGGCGAGGACCACCGCGGCGGGGGCGCCACGGGCGACCAACTCGGCGACCTCACCCTTGACGGGCAGGCATTCGAAGATGGCCTGGCGGCCACGCAGGCCGCTGCCTTCACAGGGAAAGCAGCCCGTCCCCGCGCACATCGGACAGCGCAAGCGCACCAGGCGCTGCGAAACGACGGCCAGAGTCGTCTCCGCCAACGTGCGCCGGGAAGCGCCCAGCTCGTCAAAGCGCTCAAAGATGGTGGGACAATCGTTGGCATGCACAGTGGTAAATACCAGGTGCCCGGCAAGGCTGGCCTGCAGCACCAGGCGGGCCGTCTCGGCGTCACGGGTCTCGCCGACAAAGATCACGTCAGGGTCCTGCCGGACGACGGCCCGCAGCACATTGGCGAAGTCCAACCCCGCACGACTGCGCACGGGTACCTGGCGCATGCCGGGGGAGCGGATCTCGATCGGGTCCTCGATGCTGATCAGGTTGCGCCGCTTGGCGTCGACCAGCCGCAGCACGGCGTGCATGGTGGTGGTCTTGCCCGCTCCTGTCGGGCCGGCGACGATCGTGAGGCCGTGTGGCGCCGCAGCGATGGTCTTCATGCGGCGTTGCACCGCCTCGGGGAGGCCCAGATCGTGGAGGCTGCGCTGGACAATCTTCTCGGTCAATAAGCGCAGCACCGCGACCTCCCCTCGGTCGGTCGGCAGGATCGAGACGCGCACGTCGACGGTTTCGCCGCGCCAGAGATGCCGGAACTGCCCGTCCTGGGCATAAGTGCAAGTGCCGAGGTCGAGGCCACACAGAGCCTTGATCCGGCTCAGGGCGCGCCGCGCAAGGTCCGGTTGGGGCGCTGGGCGCTCCGCAAGGAGACCGTCGACCCTGAAGCGCAACGTGGGACGCTCAGGGTCGGGCACGAAGTGGACGTCGCTGGCACGCTCGCTCAACGCTGCTTCGAGCAGCAGCTCGACGAAGCGCACGGCGGGAGCTACGGTGTGGTCCTTGCTGTCCAGGCCAGAGGGCCGGCCCGGGTCGTTACAGATCTCCAGGAACTCATGCAGCGCTCCGCTCGCTCCGTACCACGTGCCCAGCGCATAGTCGAGCACGTCCGGGTCCAGCTGTATGATCCGGAAAGGGCCGCGCGCATGGCGCGCCAAGATGCTCTTGAGCCGCCAGTCTGAGGGATCGCGGGCGGCGAAAACCAAGCCGCTGGCCTCGCGCTGCAGGGGCACCACTCCGTAGTGGCGCGCCACGCGCGGGGGCACATAGCTGAGAGCTTCAATCATGCCGAGAGACGAGGCCATGATCCCTTCCTTCCTGCCAGAGAGTAGCCGAAATTCCCGCCCTTTGCAGCGGACGCCTGCGCAGCAACCCTGCCTTCGGGGCTGCCCTCGACGTCTCGATTGTGGAGCTGCGAGGTTTCGTGCATACTCTTTTGCATGGTTGCAATGGTAGAAAAACAACGCTGTCTCGCGCGAAGATTCTTGTGGATAGCGCTTCTGGGTTTCGTCGCCAGCGGATACGCGCAGGATCTGGCCGATAGCAACGCTGTGCAGACCGCGGATGTGGTGTTGGCGGATGCACCCTTGCGGGCCGCGCTCACTTTGATCGCGCGACGCTTTGAGCTGCCGATCGTGGCCGGCGACCTGCCCGACATCACGGTCAGCCTCCATCTGGAAGGTGTGACAGGCGACGAGGTGTTGGACGCTTTGGCCACCATCGGCGGGCTGTCCATCGAGCGCCGGGGCAAACTCATCCTGATCCAGACCGCAGAGGATGTGCCGGTGACCACGATCGTGCCGGACGACCCCGTGTCTCCGGTCGAGCCTGAGCCTGAGCCTGAGCCGGTTGAGCCCCCACCGCCTGAACAGCGGCTGCTGGTCGGGCCTTTTCCTCCAGCGGCCGAGATTCTGTTCGCGGCCGGGCCGGAGCTGGGCGTCTCCTTCCAAACGCTCGACGCGGATCTGGTCGCCGTCGAAGGCCCGCTCGGACGCCTGCAGCAGATCGTCGATGCCCTGGCACAGCTGCGCAAGAATCGACTGGAACAGAGGACTTTTCGGTTGGGTTACGCGCGCGGCCAAGAACTGCTCGAGGCGGCTCAGCTAATACTCGATCCCCTGTTGGAGGGAGTCAGCTACGACGCCGACGACAATCTGCTCACCGTCGCCGCACAGCCCGGCACCATGCAGAAGGTCGCAGAGCTGGTGGAGGTCTTCGAGAGGGGGCTGCCGCAGATCGAGATTGAAGCCCAGATCCTTGAAGTGGGAACCGACGCCCTCGAGCGGATCGGCGTAGAGTGGCGCCTGCGCTTCGGCCTTCGCGGCGGCTCGATTCCCAGCACCTTCTTTCTAAAGGGGGTGGACGATGCCCAGAATTTCCTGCCCTCGCCTTCGCAAGCCACCGCTCTCGACGACCAGGCAAACCAGGCTGGCAACGCTGGCCAGGGGGGCGGAGATGGAAGCTTTGTCTTCCATCGCATCGACTTCCGACAGACCTCGGTTTTGCTCGAGCTGATCGAACAGTCCGGAGAGAGCCGTGTGCTCGCGAACCCACGCGTGACCACGCTGCACAACCGACCGGCCTCGATCCGAGCCGTCGAGCGCGTGCTGATCCCTCGGCTGAGTTTCAACGACGACTTCGGGACCACGACCACCACCGGGCTGGACACCGTCACGGTGGGCACCCTGTTGTCCGTGACCCCGCGTGTGGACGCCGCCGGCGACATTTTCCTGCGGGTCGTGCCCGAGATCAGTGAGGTGCTCGCCTTCAACGACGGTCTGCCGGTCACCACCGAGCGTTCGGCGACCACCGAGGTGCTGCTGCACAATGGAGAGACCTTTGTGATCGGCGGCCTGATCCGTGAAAAGAACATCGAGAATGTCACGAAGCTGCCGTTTTTCGGCGATATTCCCGGCCTCGGAGCAGCCTTCACCTTTACGGAGACCGAAACCCAGCAGAGGGAGTTGCTCATCTTCCTCACTCCGCACGTCTTGCCGACACCGAACGAACGGCAGACGCTGACGCGCATCGACAACATCTGGTTGCCCAACCGCCTGGCGACCGAGCTGGGCCTGGCTAGGGCGCTGTTGACTGCAGCCGACAGCCGAGAGCGGATGCGAGGCCTGGACATGCTGCGCCGCTTCGACGGAGAGCTGCTGGCTGCGGGCCTCGATGTCGAGCTGGATGTCTGGGAGCTGCGTGAGGACGCCGAGCCCGAAGCACGCGCGCTGGTCGCCCGATTCATGGCGGAGCGCCGGCCCGAAAAACTCTTCGACTTGTTGCCCGACATCCCGGGCAGCCCCGAGTTGGCGGCTCAGCTGCTCGCGCTGCCCCTTGCGCCGCATCTGCGCCTGGCCCTGGCAGAGCTGCTGGCGGGCGATTCTGGCGGGAGCTGGCGTGTCGCCGCCCGCCTGAAAGAGGCCGAGGCTGCACACGACGTTTTGGCCTTGGAGCGTCTGGCGCGGGCCACAGCCGTGATGGCAGCTGACAGCGCTGAAGTGCTGTTGGCCGGGCTGCTCGAGCATTCGGACCGCGGCGTGGTCACGGCGGCGCTCGACGCGTTGGCCGTCGTCGGCAGCCCGCTGGCTGCGTCGGCCTGCAAACGTTTTGCCGACTCCCCCGATGCAGAGCTGTGCGCCCATGGGCGTGCGCTCAGCGACCTCGCCAGGAATCAAGATCCACGCGAGTCTGTCCTGGCGTGGACGGCCCCCGCGGAGGCCGCCACGCTTGGAGGGGACGCCGACTTCCAGAAGCAGGTGCGGGCCGCGCTCGCCTACCTCGAACAAGGGGCGCCCGACTACGGACATTTCGTGAGGCATGCGTTCGCCTCGATCGACCCGGGTCCGGACAGCCGTTGCGACCCGCTGCGGCGCAGTCTGAAGCTCTCCGCAGCTGACTGCGAGGACCACGTCGGGCTTGCCCAGCGCCTGATATACTTTTCTTCGTGCGTCTACTTTCAGCGGACTCTGGGATTCCCGGTCGACGACCAGGCTGCTCTGGCGCGCGGATTACGTACTGAAGTCGCGGGCTTGGAGCGACTGAGTGATGCGAGCTGCGAGCGTGCCCGACTGGACGCGATCGTGTCGGAAGTTCTGCTACTTGATGCGGAGGGCCGGGAATGAGATCCGCGCGCCCGCAGAGCTGCCTGACCCGGCTTCTCGTGACGGCACTGCTGGCCGCCGTCTTCTGCGGCTGCAGCGCGCCACCGGTCCAGGCCCCGCCAGCCAAGCTGCCCTTGGCGGCACGCCGTCGTGAGGTCTCGGTGGCTGGCAGAGACGCGCTGGAAGCGGGCTTGGCGCGGATTCTCGAGCAGGCGCGCGCGGCGGCGCGCCAGCGTTCCGACTCGACGCAGGTCGCGGGGCATGAGCTCGAGCGCTAGTTCCTCCGCCGCCCCTGCACATACCGCCGAGAAGCCAGCAACTTTCCGCTAGCTCCTGTGTTGAAACCCTTCCAGACTGTGGCTCCTCAGCAGATCCTGCAACGAGGTGCGGTGCATCCTCGACAAGAGCGCCTCGACTTGATGATCGCGCAGCGCGCGCCGGCAGAAGGCCTTCTCCAGCCGGGAGCCAACCCGGCAGACCTGTTCCATCGTCCAAGCCGCGTCCTCCCCACCCTCCCGAGTGCAGCACGCAGCCTGGGCGTGACGCGAGCGACCGTTGCTGCGCAGACTCAGGCCTTCAGCCCCAGGCGGCGCGCCAGATGGTGCAGGTTGCTGCGATGCAGGCCCAGGCTGCGGGCGGCGGCGGCCCAGTTCCCTGAGCTTTGCTCCAAGGCAGTCCGAAGCTCACTGCGCTTGAAGGCGTCGACCCGGGCGGCCAGGGGCAGCTGCGGATTCGACGGCCGAACAGGCTCGGGTCGCGCCGCCTGGGGCTCGCTGTCGTTGAGGTCCAGGTCTCCGCGCTCGATCTGCAGCGGCGCACCGGGTTCACCGCCGCTCGCGCGCTGCCGGGCCGCGGCCCGCAGAACCGCGCGGCTCAGTACGTTCTCGAGCTCCCGCACAATGCCCGGCCAGGGAGCGTTCTGCAGCGCCGCATGCGCGTCTTCGCGCAGCCGCAGCGGCCCCAGCCCCAGATGCCGGCGGCGGCGCTCGAGGAAGTGGGCGGCGAGCAGCGGGACATCTTCCCGGCGGTCGCGCACGGCCGGAACATGGAGGGGAAACACCGCCAGACGATGGAACAGATCGGCCCGGAAGCGGCCGCGGGCCACTTCACGGGTCAGGTCTCGGTTTGTGGCAGCGATCACGCGTACATCCACCCGATGCGGGCGGTCCGATCCCGGGCGCTGCACCTCGCCCTCCTGCAGGACGCGCAGCAGCTTGGCCTGCACGGCCAACGGCAGCTCTCCAATCTCGTCGAGCAACAGGCTGCCGCCGTCAGCGATCTCGAACTTACCCGCGCGCTCGCCGGCCGCGCCGGTGAACGCGCCACGGACATGCCCGAACAGCTCGCTCTCGGCCATCGCCTCGGGCAGCGCCGCACAGTTGACGCGGATCAGCGGCCTGCCCGCTCGGGGAGAGAGGGCATGAACGGCCCGGGAGACCAGCTCTTTGCCGGTGCCGGTCTCGCCGGTGATCAGCACGGTCAGGTCGGAGGCGGCCACGGTCTCGATCTCCTGCCTCAGCGCCCTCATCGCCGGGCTGCCCCCGAGCAGCCGCTCCTCGGGGTGCAGCCCCACCTCCTCTTGCAGGGCGTGCGCGATGCGCTCTTGCTGGCGGGCGTTGCTCTCGAGACGCTCGATCAGGTCGGCCGTGCGCATCACCGCACCGGCCAGGGCGCCGATGGTGGCGAGCAGGCGCGGATCGAGGTGGTCGAAGACATGCGGCTTGAGGGCGTCGGCCGTCAGGGCCCCCACCACCTCACCCGCCGCGATCAGCGGGCAACCCAGGCAAGCGTGTACGGCGTCTAGCGCGTGGCGGTCGCCTTCAAGCAGCCCATCGAAGGGATCGGGCAGACCACTGTCGATGGGGAACAGCAGAGGCCCACGCGCCCGCAAGATGGCATCGAGCCGCGGATGCTCGGCACGCCGAAACCGCATCCCAAGGGCCTCGGGACAGAGACCATGCGCGGCAACCGGCACCAACTCATCGCCTTCCAAGCGCAACAGACAGGCGGCATCGCAGGGAATGAAAGCGCGCACCGCTTCGACCAGACGCTGATAGCGGTCTTCTGAGGCCAAGGAGGCCGTAAGGTCCCTTGCGATACGGAGTAGAGGGTCCAGATGCTCCATGTTGTCCTCAGCATAACACACGTTGTCGATGGAACAACTCCCCGCTGTTGTCATCTTTACAACATGCGTCCTGAAGCCGCGGGATATGGCCGGTTTCGGGGCCCGGCACGGGATGTGTTCTAGCACCTTTTTGAAAGATCTCTCTCACCAGGAGCCCCACCATGACAAAAATCCGCGTCTTGTGGATTGTACTGATCGGTGTGCTGGTCATGACCTTCGGCATCCTCGGCTTCGTCGGCCGAGAAGTGTACCGGCAGGCCCCTCCAATCCCCGGAACGGTGGTCAGCGAGGACGGCACAGTCCTGTTCGGCCGCGAAGACATCCTCGACGGCCAGCAAGTCTGGCACTCCACCGGTGGCCAGCAGCTCGGCTCGATCTGGGGCCACGGGGCGTACCAGGCCCCCGACTGGTCGGCCGATTGGCTGCACCGCGAAGCGACCACGCTGCTCGAGAACTGGGCACAGCGTGACCACGGCCAGAGCTGGGAAGAGCTCGACGCTGAGCGGCGCGCGGCACTCCAGGAGCGGCTCCGCGCCACACTGCGCACCAACACCTGGGATGCCGAGACCGACGTGCTGACTCTGAGCGCCGACCGCGTCGCTGCGATCGCCGAGGTCGCTGCCCACTACGCCGGCTTGTTCGGGAATGCGCCCGAGCTGCAAGAGCTGCGTGAAGCCTACGCGATGCAGAACAACGCTGTCCCCGACGCCGATCGGCGTCAGGCCCTGACCCGCTTCTTCTTCTGGACCAGTTGGGCCTGCGCGGCCGAACGGCCGGGCAAGGCCGTCACCTACACCAACAACTGGCCCCATGAGCCCTTGATCGACAACCGCCCCACCGGCACCAACATCCTCTGGACGGTGCTGAGCATCGCCGGCCTGCTGGCGGCTTTAGGGGGCCTGGTCTGGTGGCGGGCCTTCCGCGCCGAACCCGAAGAGAGCGTAAAACCGCCAGCCGAAGATCCCTTGGGAAGCTTCACTCCGACCCCGTCGATGCGCGCGCTCGGTAAGTACCTGGGCGTGATCATCGCGCTGTTCTGCGTGCAGGTGTTGCTCGGTGCACTGACGGCCCACTACACCGTCGAAGGCCAGGGGTTCTTCGGTTTCCCGCTGGCCGAGATCCTGCCGTACAGTCTCACCCGCACCTGGCATGTGCAGACCGCCCTCTTCTGGATCGCCACCAGCTTTCTGGCTGCGGGCCTGTTCCTGGCACCCCTGGTCGGGGGTCGCGAGCCACGCTTCCAGCGTCTGGGGGTCAACCTGCTGTTCGGTGCCCTGCTGCTGGTCGTGGTCGGTTCCCTGGCCGGACAGTTCCTGTCGGTCCACCAGAAACTTGGCCTCGACATGGGCTTCTGGTTCGGGCACCAGGGCTACGAATACGTCGACCTGGGCCGCGCCTGGCAGATGGCCTTGTTCGTCGGGCTGCTGCTGTGGCTGGGGCTGATGCTGCGAGGGCTCTGGCCGGCCTTGCTCAGACGCGACGACGGCCGTCAACTGGTGATCATGTTCACCTTCGCATCCGCCGCCATCGGCCTGATGTATGCGGCCGGCTTCTTCTTCGGTGCCCGCAGCCACCTCTCGGTGATGGAATACTGGCGCTGGTGGGTGGTGCACCTTTGGGTGGAGGGCTTCTTCGAGGTCTTCGCGACCTGTGCGCTGGCCTTCATCTTCGCGCGCATGGGACTGATCGAAGCCCGCTCGGCCGGCCGCGCGGTGATCGCCTCCAGCGCCCTGTTCCTGCTCGGTGGAATTCCTGGAACTTTCCACCATCTGTACTTCAGCGGCACGCCCGTCGAGGTGATGGCGGTCGGTTCGATGTTCAGCGCCCTCGAGGTGGTGCCGCTGGTGCTGATCGGGCTGGAGGCTTTCCACACCAGCCGTCTGCAAAAGGCTGCCAGCTGGATGCGGCCGTACCGCTGGCCGATCCGCTTCTTCGTCGGGGTGGCTTTCTGGAATCTGGTCGGGGCCGGCCTGTTCGGCTTCATGATCAATCCCCCCTTGGCGCTGTACTACATGCAAGGTCTGAACACGACCCCCGTCCACGGGCACGCCGCCCTGTTCGGTGTCTACGGTCTGCTGTCGCTGGGATTGGTCTTGCTGGTCGCCCGCCGCCTGAGCGGCGACCGTCCTTGGCGTGAGAAGCCCCTGGCCTTCGCATTCTGGGCGATGAACATCGGGCTCAGCTTGATGCTGCTGCTCAGCCTGCTGCCGATCGGACTGCTGCAGACCGTGGCCAGTGTCGACACCGGTCTGTGGTACGCACGCAGCGCCGACTTCTTGCAGCAACCTCTGCTGCAGAACCTGCGTTGGATGCGCGGCATCGGGGACGGTCTGTTCCTGGCCGGCGTGGCCGCCCTGGCCTGGTTCATGCTCGGCCTGGTGCGCGGCTGGAGCTATCAGGACGCGCCGCAGGACGACTCCGCGGCCGAGCTTCCGGAAGCTCATCCGGAGCCGTTGACGGTCTGAGAATGAAGGGCCCGCCGGGAACGCTCTCGCCGGCGCCCACGTTCTCCCCCATAATGGACCGCGGGGAGGACTGCCGATGCCCGAGACTCTGCTCGAGGTGCGCGCCGTGCACCGACGCTACGGGGCGCGCTGGGCGCTGCGAGGCGTCGACCTGCAGCTGGCAGCCGGAGAGATCGTCGCCCTGGTCGGGCCGAACGGCTCCGGCAAGACGACGCTGCTGAAGCTGCTGGCCGGCTTCCTGGCTCCCCACCAAGGCACGGTCTGCTTGTTCGGCCTCGATCCAGCCCGCCAGCGGGCGCAGGTGATGCAGTCGGCCCGCTTCGCCTTCGCCCCACCGCCTCTGTACCCAGCCTTGACGGCCCGTGAGCATCTGCGCCACCTGGGACGGATGGCGGGCTGCCATTCCTCGCAAGCCCTCGAAGAAGCCCTCGCCACAGTCGGCCTGACAGAGCGGGCCGACGAGGCCGTAGCCGGCTTCTCCTTCGGCATGCAGCAGCGGCTGGGGCTGGCTCTGGCCCTGGTTCCGCGCCCCCGGCTGCTGGTGCTCGACGAACCTACCGACGGGCTCGATCCCCTGGCGATCCTCGAGCTGCGGGCGGTGCTGCGCCGCCTGCGGGACGAGCACGGCGTCAGCATTCTGTTGTCGAGCCACCTGCTGGTCGAGGTCGACAAACTGGTGGACCGGCTGTTGGTGCTGCACGAGGGACGTCCGCTGCTGGCTGGAACGCCTCGCGAGCTGCGGGCGGAGGCGGCCCACGTGTGGTTGCGCGCCGATCCGAAGCCTCAGGTGCAACAGCTGCTCAACGCAGCGGGCTGGTCTGCGGAGGCGAGCGAGGGCGGTCTGCGGCTCGCGCAAGATCCCGGCCTCGGGGCCGTACAACAGCTGCTGGCGACGCAGCAGCTCAGCTTGCACGAATACTGCCAGCGAGAACCCAGCCTGGAGCAGGTGCTGCTCAGCAAGCTACGCCGCGAGCGCAACCGCGAGGCCGGCGATGCGCTTTGAGCTCTTGAAACTGTGGCGCTCACGGCGACCCCTGCTGGCGCTGGCGATTCTGGGCTTCTTCCTCGGGCTGATGCTGCTGGGTTTCTACACCTACGCCCAGAACGAGACCGGCGGCCAGGCGGAGTTCCGCTACACCTTCGAGAACCGCTCCTACTTCAACGGACTGACCTTCGGCCTGTATGGCTTCTACTTCGGCTTCCTGCTGGTGTTGCCGATCCTGGTCTCGATCGAAGGAGGCGTGCAGATCGCTGGCGAGACCAGCAGCCGCACGCTCTGGCTGCTGTTGGCCCGACCCCTCAGTGAGCGCGGCATCTTCTTCCGCAAGTTGTGGGTCTCGAGCATCTACATCTTCTTGCTGGTCGGCCTGTTTCTGGCCCTGGCCCTCGGGGTGGGCCTGCTGGCAGTCGGCTGGGGCGAGCTGAACATCTATCCCGGCGTGCTGCGTATGGCCGAGCGCCACCAGAACTTCTCTCAGAATGAGGCCCTGGGCCGTTTCCTGCTCGCCTGGCCCATCGCCAGTCTGGCGCTGTTCGTGCAGCTGGCTTTCAGCTATCTGTGCTCGGCCTGGCTGAAGCAGCCGGTCAACGCAGTCGGAGTGTCGATGGCGCTGTATCTGGTTTTGTACGTGGTGTGTGAGATCCACTTCTTTGCCGCCCTGCGGCCTTGGCTATTTCCCAGTTACCAAGGCTGCTGGCGCGAGCTGTTCCGTGAACAGATCGATGTGCAGGCACTGGCTTCGCAGATGTGTACCCTGGCGGCCTTCGGCTGCGCGTTTCTGGCCTTGGCGCTCTGGCGTTTCCGCAGCCGGGAGGAGTTCTGATGCGGCGCGCTCCCGGACCCGCCGTGTGGGCACTGAGCCTGTTGGCGCTGGCTTTCGCCTGGCTGGGGGCATACCTCGAGCGGCCCACGGCCGCCGAGGATGCCTTCGCCGCGCGCGACCCCGGCGGCCTGCGGGTGCTCACCTGGAATATCGGCGGCAGCGCAGGAGACAGTGGGCGTCCTCTGGACGACGCCCACCTGCAGCACGTGGCGGATGTGCTGCGCGAGCTCGACCCCGACGTGGCCGTGCTGCAAGAGCTGCAGGGAACAGAGCAGCTCGAGCGCTTGCGCAATCTGTTGGGAAGCGAGCACTGGCAGGCCCGCCTGCCCGTGGAGAGCGAACGCAGCCTGGCGGTGCTCTGCAAACGGGGAGAGCTTTCCGCCCAGCCTGTGGGGGCGCGCGGGCGTATCGTGGCGGCTCGCTACCAGAGCCGAAAGCTGCCAGCGGTCGAGCTGCTGGCCCTGCACAGTGATGCCTTCTCGGCGCGCCGGCGCAACCTGGTGGTCGGTGCGGCGATGCGCTGGCTGGAAGGATTGTCCGGCCCGCGCCTGCTGCTTGGCGACCTCAATCTCGACCTCGACCCCGAGCGCGGCCGCGATGTGTTCAGCGACAACGCCTACCGCGATGTCGAGAGCTACAATGTGATCGCTGGATTGCTGGTGGATGCCGGTCTTGGTCGCGGAAACACCGCCGAACCCGACCGGCGGCTCGACTACATCTTCTACGATCCGCAGGCATTCAAGCTCATTCATTGTGCGCCTTGGAAGGGCCAACGGGTGGGGGACATGGATCACGATCCGTTGGTGGCCGACTTGGGTTTTCGTCGCTAACAACCCTGCGGCCAAGACTTGTGCCTGGCAGCGAATGGTGTACGATGGGCGTCGACAACGGAGTCCAACACCGATCCCCCCGAGAGACCGAGGCCACCATTTCCTCCCAGATTCCCTCCGACCTCCTCGAGCTCGTGGACAGAGGCGTGCTAGATGCCGTGGTCTGCCCGCTGAAAAGCGGCAAAGAGGCGGACCTGTTTGTGGTCGAATGCGACCAACTGCACTACGTGGCCAAGGTCTACAAAGAACGCCGCCTCCGCAGCTTCAAGAACGACTGCAACTACAAAGAAGGACGCAGCGTCCGTAGCTCCCGAGCGCGGCGCGCCTTGAGCAAGAACTCCAAGTACGGGCGCAAGATCGCCGAGACGGCATGGCACAACGCCGAGGTTGACGCTCTGCGTCTGTTGCAGCAAGCGGGCGTGCGCGTGCCGCACGTCCACTCCCATCACGAGCGCGTCGTGATCATGGAGATGATCTGCGACAAGCAGGGCCAGATCGCCCCGCAATTGGCGCAAGTGTCGCTCTCTCGCGCGCAAGCCCAGGTGATGGTCGACAAGATCCTGGACCAGGTCGTGTTGCTCCTGTGCAACGACCTGATCCACGGCGATCTGTCTCCCTACAATGTGCTGGTGCGCGATGGAGAGCCGGTCGTCATCGATTTGCCACAGTGCGTGTCGGCAGCCCACAACATGCAGGCCGCGCGTATGCTTGAGCGCGATGTGACGGCCATCACCCAGTATCTCGGCCTGGTCGAGCCCTCGATTCTGGCGCTCAGCAAACACGCCTGGCAGCTGTGGGACGAGTACGAGCGCGGCACCCTGGCGCCAGGATTCCGGCTCGACCCCAAGCGCAAGCGCTCTTCGAAGGTGGAGGATCTGGGCGCGCTGGTCGATCTTGTGCGGTCGACCCGTGACGAGCAGATGCTCGAGAGGCGCGCGAAGAACGGCGATGTCGAAGCACGTGCCCTGCTGAAGGCTGCCGAGCGGCGCGCTTCGAGGTGGGCGCGCAAAGAGGCAGAGGCGGCCGAGGCTGCGCGCGAGGAAGCCAAGGTGCTGGCTCGCAAGAACCAGCCGAAGAACAAGGCGAAGCCAGCCGGAGGCAAGAAAAGGCGCGGCCGCAACGCCGGTCGGCGCGGAGGTGTCCAGCAAAAGCACCCCACCGGTTCGGCCACGAAGGATACACGAAGTACCCGGCGTGGACGGAACGACAGCAAGCCCTCCCCAACCTCCACGGCGCCCGCGAACACGGGCAGAAAGCCGCCCCGCAGGCGCGGCAAGCGTCGAGGCAAGGGAGGCAACTCCGGCCAGGGCGCCTCGCAGGCACGGGCGGCTTCCCTCGGGTAGGGGTGTGCGGCGCGGACGCTTGCGCGGGGAATGTCGGACATCCCCCCGTTAGCGTCGGTCTGTGAACGACGAGACCCGCGATTTGCCAAGAAGAACCCCTCCCCGCGAACCAAACCGGCCGAATCGGGTCCAGCCCTGTAGCGTCGGTCTGTGACCGACGAAACCAGCGATTTGCTTGGGAGCCCCCGCTCCCCGCGAACCAAACCGGCCGAATCGGGTCCAGCCCCTGTAGCGTCGGTCTGTGACCGACGAAACCACCGATCTGCTCGCAAGCCCCCCAGATCCCCGCGAGGCACCCCGGCGTACGCGGCCTCCCGGATCCCACAGCGTCGGTCTGTGAGCAAATGAAGAGTGCGGATGCGCCATGGCGCATCTGCACCGGCAACGAAACCACGACATCATCCCCGGCGCTTCCGCCACAGATACCGCAACATAGACAGCAAACCTGCGAAGCGGAAACCCGGATCGACGTATTTCCCCAGCACGTAGAACGCAAAGTAGTAGGCGCGGCAGAACCCCCAGATGGCCACGGCCAGCAGCAATCCCACGCGAAGCTGAGGGTGCTCCCACAGAATCAGGCCGGCCGCCATGACTCCCAGCAGCAGAAACAAACCTGCCTTCAGGTACAACAGCCACGTCCACTCGATGTTGCCCATGTCCACTTCGTCTCCTGACCCCAGGCCTTGGCCTCGTGCAGTGCCCGAGGCTGCGTCTGAAGATCCGACTTCCGTCATCCGCAAGGATTCTGATCGATACCCGCCAACAGGTCGCCCAGTTTCCAGACCAGATAGTGAGGGAGATGGATCAGCCGGTAACGCACCCGCTGCGACTTGGTGGTCTTGACATCCATCGAAAACAACCTGTTGTTTTTTGCATATGAACTGCAAAACAACAGGTTGTTTCTTCACTCAGCGCGAGTTAGACGGTATGTGGCGCCAGAAATCACATGTTTGCCTGTGCGCGTGTCCAAGGCCCAGGTACTATTCCTTGTAGGGGAGGGGTTTATCCCCTCCCGAGCGAACGGGCGGGGGTAAACCCCGCCCCTACTTT
>JAJDCP010000139.1 GCA_029260765.1 Planctomycetota bacterium | reverse complement strand
GTCTCGGTGGGAAAGACCGACTTTTCTCTTTGTAGGGGAGGGGTTTACCCCCTCCCGCGGGCGGGGGTAAACCCCGCCCCTACGTGACAATCCAAAGCAATTGTATGGCGAAATCGCGTTCCGCGAGACAGCCGCTCACAGAGCGCCGCTACAGAAGACGGACTCGCCTCGTGCGTGCTTGACAATGTTGGAGACGGTCGCAACGGATAGTGGCCGCCAGTACCCCTCCAGGCCGATTGTTTCGAGCCTATGTCACGAGCCCTGGGTCCCGACACCGACACCGACACCGACACCGACACCGAGCGCGGTCCCGACACCGAAGGCCTGAAGACCGAGGGGACCGAAGACCGAGGGGACAGAAGACCGAGGAGGGAAGACGAAGTCGCCTCGGCATCGGCATGCGAGGATGCTGTGGGGGCAGGGTCCATACCCATACCCCTCGGTCCTCGGACCCCGGTCCTCCCTCCTCGTTCTTCATCGGCAGTCGGGACCGGTCACGGAACCGGAACCGGAACCGGTCACGGGTCCGGAGCCGGCGCACCCCCTCAACCCCTCCGCGCCCGCAGCCAATCGCTCACCCAGTGGTGCTCGTCCATCCCCCGGCCGCCCACCTCACGCGCCCAGGTGAAGTGCTTCTGCGCATCCTGATACTGCCGCTCGCGTTCCGCGAACAGCCCGATGGCCGTGTGCGCCTCGCACAGCCGTTTGGCGATGGACCCCTGCGGCTCGGCCGCCCGCGCACGGAGCAGCAGGGTCTTTGGGTCCAGCTTGCCCAGCCCGAAGGCGACCAGGTCCGCCTCGAAACCCTGGCACGCAGGCAGGCAGCGCAGATGCGCCGTGCCCCCGCCCGCGGCAGCGACCCACAAGGCGTCGAAGGCATTCTCCGGTTCCAATTCGGCGGCCTGGATCAGCTCGCGCAGGGCTTCATCTGGATACTCGGCGATCAAGCAGGTCGCTCCGAGGTGGAAGCGCAGGAAGGAGTTGTCGGGATCGATCTGCACCGCCAGGCGCAGGGCCGCGCAGGCCTCTCGCGGCTTGTCCTGCGCCCGCAGGGTCAGCCCCAGGCCTGCCAGGGCCTCGGTGCATTCGGGGTCCCGCGCTTCAGCCCGCAGGTAGGCCTCGCTGGCCGGGCCGACACGGCCCAGTTCGTAGAGAGCATCGCCGAGCAGGTAGTGGCCCTCGACGCAATCCGGGTCAAAGCGCACGGCCTCCTCGGCGGCCTGCTGGGCGCCCGTGTAATCAGCCAGGCCGAGCCGCGCCTCGGCCCGCGCGCACAGCAGCGCGGCAGAGGTCAGTCCCTGCTCATAGAGCACGTCGAGATCCTCGAGAGCGCCGGCGTTGTCATCGAGGTCCAGACGCGCCCGCGCCCGCAGCCAGCGGGCGTCTGTGTCTGCGGGGTCCCGCCCGAGCGCCCGATCGAAGTCGGCGGCCGCGCCTCGCTCGTCGTTCAGCCGCAGGCGCGCACGGCCCCGGTGGACAAAGAGCTCTGCGCCGGCCTCCGGCTCGAGGCGCAGGGCCTCGTCGAGGTCGGCCACGGCGCCCGCGGCGTCGCCGCTCTCCAGCCTCGCCGCTGCGCGCAGGTCGAGTAGCCTGACGTCCTTGGGGCACAGCCGCAGAGCCGTATCGAAAGCACTGAGAGCCTCATCGAGGTATTTCTGTGCAGCCAGGATCTCGCCCTGCAAGCCGTGGCTCCTGCCGTCTTTGGGCGCGATGCCCAGGGCGCGTGTGCAATCGTCCTCAGCCGCCTCGAACCTCTCAGCCTTGAGGTGCAGCCTGGCGCGCGCACGGTAGGCCTCGGAGGACTCCGGTCGCAGCTCGACCAGCCGGGTGAGGTGCTTCAAGGCGGGGTGCAGGGCATCCTCCTGGACCAACACCCTGGCCAGCGCCTGATGAGCCTCTGCACAGTCAGAATCGCGCTCGAGGATCTCCTGCAGAAGGATGATCGCCTGCTCCCGGTCTCCGCGTGCGGCGGTCTCCTGCGCGACCTCTACAGCGGCCAGCCCACCCCTGGCCAGGGTCTGGGCGTCGCGGGCCGCACACAGCGCGGCGCGGAAGGCCGCCGCAGTCTCGAAGCGCCGCGCCGGATCGTGCTCGAGCGCCCGGACCAGGCAGGCGCGCAGCAGCTCGGGCAGACGCGAGGCCACGATCATGCGTGGGCTCTCCCCGGTGAGGCAGCGGTAGGCGGTGGCCGCCAGCGAAAACAGATCCGAGCGGATGTCGGCCTGTTGGGCATCTCGGGCCTGCTCCGGGGCCATGTACTCGAACGTCCCGAGCACCGCCCCGACGTTGGTCAAGCTCGCCCGTGCGGTGTCGCGTGCCAGGCCGAAGTCGACGATCTTGGGAGTGCCTTCGTCCGAGAACAGGATGTTCGATGGCTTGATGTCGCGGTGGACGATCCCGTGTCCGTGGGCGGCCTCGAGCCCAGCCAGCAAGTCGATGAGCAGCTCGAGCGTCGCCCGGCATTCCAACGGTCCTTGCTCCAGGCGGTCGCCCAGCGATCCACCCTCGAGCAGCTCCATCGTCAGCACCAGCCCGTGCTCGTCCCGTTGCAGATCGTACAAGGCGACCACGTTCGGGTGGTCTATGCGGGCCAGTGCGCGGGCCTCTTGCACCATGCGCTGATCGAATTCCTGGTGGCTCTCGGCGGAGGGCGGCGCAACGATCTTGAGCGCGACCCGGCGTCCCAGCAGCAGATCCTGCGCCTCGAAGACCTCTCCCATGCCTCCTTTTCCCAAGCTGCGTCCGAGCACGTAGCGCTCGCGCCCGACGGCGATCGGCTCCAACTCCTGAGCATGCGAGCCCCGCAATAGGGAGTGGGCGAGCGGGTCTTCCAACCGCTCGTCCGCGTGCGGCTCGGCTTCGACGTGGACGCGCTCCACGGTCTTTTTGGCGCTGAGCTTGGCGCGGGCGGGTCGGCGTTGGATCTCTTCCTGCATCGGATGCGGGCTCCTCGCTGCGGGCCGTCTCAGGTACCCTCGGCCGCTTCCATTTCCCACGCTTCCCGGGCAGGCGCCAACAGCGCGATCACTTCGTCGACCGACTGGGCCACCTTCGGGATCTGCAGGTCGCGCCCGTGGATCAGCGGCGGGGCGAATTCCAGCATCGACGCGCGCATCCAGTCGAGCAGGCCGTCCCACATGGGGCCGAAGAGGATCAACGGGGTGCCCTCTATGTGTTTGACCTGCAACAATTGCCAGGCGATCAACAGCTCGAGCGTCGTGCCGAGGCCGCCGGGCATCACCACGTAGGCGTTGGAGAGATGGACGAAGTGGTGCAGGCGGCTGAAGAAGGTCTTGTGGTGGTAGAGCCGCTCGACAAAGGGGTTCGGTTCTTCTTCAAAGGGCAATTCGACCGGCAGCCCGAAGGACGTCGTCAGGTTTTCCGGATCGCCGAGGTTCTCGCCCTGATTGGCGGCCTCCATCAAGCCGGGACCGCCGCCGGTGATGATGTCGCAGCCGCTGCGCGACAGGGCGGCCGCCAGCTGCACGGCCTGCTCGTACAGCGGCGTGCCTTCCTTGACCCGCGCGCTCCCAAACATCGACACACGAAAACGGCGGCCACGCTTGGGGAGCTGACAGGACAGCTGGTGGATGACCTCCCACAGGTTGTAGATCGAGGCTTCGACGACATCACAGAAGGGCTGGGGAATCGGAGCGCTGTCCATCGTTCTTCCTTCCGCCGTCCGGGCCCAACGGCAGTGCCTGAGCGCATACAAGGCAGTGTAGCACTCAGCGCCGGTGCGGACCGGGGAACTTGACCGCTCGGTACGCAAAACCTTTCGGGCTCCCGCCCTTTGCGGTAGAGTGTCCCCGGTACACCGGGCGCCCACCACCCGCCGCCGCCATTGGGTCGACCCTCGATGCCGCGGGCCGATCGTCGCGGCACCCCCCAAATTGAGGATAGCTTCGTGATGCAGTCGCCCGAGAAGAACATCGAGCAACTCGAGACGCAGCGCAAGCCCGCCACCCATCTAGGCACCCTGCTCGAGGTCCTCAAGTTCCGCAACGAGCACAACCGCGACGACCTCTGCTACCGCATCCTCGAAGCCAAGCAAGAGCCCTACCTGCTCAGCTATGGTGAGCTGCACGACCGTGCCCACCAGTACGCCGGTTCCCTGCGGACGCGGGGCGTCAAGCCCGGCGACAAAGTCCTGATCATGCTGCCGACCGGCACGGAGTTCTTCTTCACCTTCTTCGGCATCCAGCTCTGCGGGGCGGTGCCGGTGCCCGTCTACCCGCCCTTCCGGCTCGGCCACCTCGACGACTATGTCGACCGTCTCGCCGCCCTGGTGCGCAATGCCGAGGCCGTAGGGGTCGTGACCTTCAAGAAGATCCGCATGATCGCGAATCTGGTCAAGCGCCAGACGCAGGTGCGTTTTCTGGCCACCATCGAGCAGATCAACCAGGAGAGCGACGCGATCGTCGACCCCTGGCATGCCCGGCCGCAAGATCCGGCCCTGATCCAATACACCAGCGGCAGCACAGGCAGCCAGAAGGGTGTGGTGCTGGCCCATTCCAACATCATCCACAACATGACGGCGATCGGAACGGCGACAGCCTTCGCGCCGGAGACCGATGTCTGCGTCAGCTGGTTGCCGCTGTACCACGATATGGGTTTGATCGGCACAGTGCTGAATTCGATGCTTTGGGGAATGCCCTGCGTGGTGATCCCTCCGCAAGACTTCGTGCGCCGCCCCAGCCGCTGGTTGCGTGCCTTCAGCGACTACCGCGGCACCCTCAGCCCGGCGCCCAACTTCGCCTACAACCTGTGTGTCAAGAAGTGCCGTCCCAAAGAGCTCGAGGGCCTGGATCTCTCGAGCTGGCGTGTGGCCTACTGCGGGGCCGAGCCCATCCATCGCGAGACGATCGAGAGCTTCACCGAGCGTTTCGGCGCCTACGGCTTTGCTCCGGAGTCGTTCTACCCAGTCTATGGTCTGGCTGAGAACTCACTGGCTGTCACCTTTCCGAAACTTGGCGAACGGCCGTGCATCGATATTGTCGAAGAGGTCATCGACGACGAGGGCCAGAAGAGCTTTCCGGCCGTGGGACCCAATGCGCGCCCGCAGAGGGTCAAAGAGTGGATCTCGGTCGGTTATCCCCTGCCCGACCACGAAGTTAAGATCGTCGACCGGAAGCACAAAGAGCTGCCTGCCCGTGTCGAGGGAGAGGTCATCATCCGCAGTCCTTCGGTGATGCAAGAGTACTACAAGAACCCCGAAGCGACGGCCAAGACGTTGATCGACGGCTGGTTGCACACCCGTGATCTCGGCTACATGTCTGACGGAAGGCTGTACGTCACCGGGCGTCTCAAGGACATGATCATCAAAGGCGGGCGCAACTTCTATCCGCAGGACATCGAAGGGGCGGCGGCCGCGGTCAAGGGTGTGCGTACCGGCTGTGTCGCGGCTTTCGGCGTCTACAACAAGGCCCGCGCCACCGAGGACATCGTGTGCGCTGCCGAGACGCGCATCAGCGACGAGAAGGACAAGCGTGAGCTGGACTTCGCGCTCAAGGCCCATGTCGCCAAGATCGTCGGCTGCAAGCTCGACCACCTGGTGCTTTGCCCGCCGGGCACATTGCCGAAGACCAGCAGCGGCAAGATCCAGCGCTACATGGCGCGCGAACGCTATCTGAGCGGCTCTCTGGGGCGCACCGGCTGGGTGGGCTGGCAGGTGGGCAAGGCCTACGTCAAGAGCCTGGTCCGCAAGATCGGCCGTCTGACCGGGTCGAAATAGCACGTCTCAGGCGCAGGGACCGCCCTTGCGTACCTCGCCGAGCCCGATGCCTCCGGTGTCGGGTTGCACGTCTTCGAGCTCGCGCGGATTCTGTACATAGAACTCGGTGTAGCCGCAGCTCATGCAGATGTAGGCCTCGAGTGTGCCGAAGTCGTGCGCATGGATCACCCCGCTGCGTCCGATCGCCATCGGCAGGCCCGCATTGCCCTCGCCGCGATCCAACACGTCATGGGCGTGGAAGATCTTCCCCTGATTGCACTTGATGCAGCACTGCGCGTTCTTCATCGCACCTCCTAGGGAATGGTCGCGGCCCGCCGGTAGCTCTCAAAGGCGTCGGCGTTGGCCGCCACAAAGGCTTCGGCCCAGCGGTATCCGTCGAGCAGTCCCTCGGTGGCGCGGCCCGTGATCAGGTAGGCAGCGTACAGGGCTTCGATCGAAGCCAGGCCGCCTTCGGGTTCTTCATGCAGCTTCGAGCGCCGCGGGTAGGCGGTCTGCAGGCCGGGTAGCGAGCGGCCAGGTACCTCGGCCACGCTCGCGATCATGCGCTCGGCGTAGCGCCAGGTGGCGTCGACCAGCAAGAGGCCCTGGTCGCGGTCTTCAGCCCGCAAGGGAGGACCCTCGGGATCGAGCCGCAGGTATCCGGTGAGGTCTGGCAGCGTCCCTGCTGGCCAGCTGACGAAGGTGAAGCCCGGTTTACCCACCAGCGGTTGCAGCGAACACTTGCTCTTCTTCTCTTTGCGATGCCGCAACAGCACAGTGTCCCGGCTCATCGCCAGAAGTCCGGGTGGTCTTCGGGCCGCAGCTCATCGAGCTTGGGCGGGTCTTTGAGGCGCTCTTCAAAGATGTCCGAGGCCTCTTTGCGGCGCCGCTCTTCACGCTTCAAGAGCCCGTCGAAGCTCACTTTGGGCTTGATCTGCGGCTGCGCAAAAGGATCTTTGGGAACGTAGCGCTCGATGACGATCCTCTTGCCCTGACGGCTGAGGTCGACTTCCTGCCCGGGACGCACGCCGATGGCCGCGAGCATCTCTGGCGGAAGTACGAGCCGCCCCTCTCGGTCCAGGCGTTCTCGCATGTCGTTGCTCCGCGTCTCCGGGAGTGCTTCCCGGATTCTGCCGATGGACATCGTAGGCCAAAAGCCGGTGCCTGCGAAGGAAATTTCCCGGCGTTCTGCTTCCCTGGTCGTGCCTCCCTGGACGGAGTACCATGGCATCTTCATTCCCCCGAGGAAGTCTCCATGTGTGGAATCGTCGGAATCGTGGCCCGGTTCGATCCAGAGCGTCTGGCGGCGCCCGAGCTGCTTGAAGGCCTGGCCGGTGTCGAAGAGCTGCATCCGGAGCTCGGCCTGCGCGAGCTGGAGCGACGTCTGCTCGAGACCGTCGAAGTTCTGCGCCCTTTGCGGGGCTTTCCCGCCTGCGCTGAGTTGCTCGCCCGGCCCGAGTTGCAGACACGTTACCAGGCGGCCGCCGACGTCCTCACAAGCATCGCCGACGGCCTGGAGGCGCGTCTGGTTCGTGGCGCGGTCGATCCCCGTGAGCTCGAGGCGACCAACCGGGTGTTGACGCTCAGCAAGGACGCTGCCTGGCGGTTGAGCCGGGACTTTCTCGCTGCGCGTCCGCGCCTGCTCACGTTGTTGCGGGGGGACACCGCTCGCCCCAAGCTGCAGTTCGAGATGTGGCGCCTCGACCTGATCTTCCAGGCGCTGGCCTTGCTCGAGGTACGGGGCCGCGACTCGTCGGGCCTGGCCGTGCTGGTGCGCCTGCCAGCGGGAGCCATCGAGCAGTTGCCGGCTGCTTTGCAGGAAGATCTGCAGAGGCGGCAGGCAATCCGTGAGCACAAAGACGGAGCGGTCACTCTGGTCTCGAACGACGGGGCATGTCTCGCGTTCTCGATCAAGATCGCCGCCGAGATCGGGGAGCTGGGCAGCAACGTAGAGACGCTGCGCGCCAAGGTACGCGACGACGACCTGCTGCGGGCGGCGCTCGGGCATCCTGAAGCCCTGGCCAACGTCTTTGCCCACACCCGCTGGGCCTCGAATGGGATCATCAACGAGGCCAACGCCCACCCGCACAGCAATGGTGTGCTGGCCTCGGGCAGCCGGCCGTACTTCGTCGCAGCCTCGGTCAACGGTGATGTCGACAACTATCAGCCGTTGCGGGCTATGCTGGCGGACAAGGGTCTGCACATTCCTGAAGGCACCACCTCCGATGCCAAGGTGATTCCAGTGCTGTTCGACCTCGAGCTGCTGCAACAGGCTGAGCCGCTCGAGGCCTTCCGGCGCACCGTCGGGCTGCTCGAAGGTTCGTTGGCCATCTGTGCCCACACCAGCCAGGCGCCGGGGCTGACCCTGTTGGCGCTCAAGGGCTCCGGTCAGGGCTTGTATGTCGGAGAGCTGCCCGAAGGCTACATGTTCGCCTCAGAGCTCTACGGCCTGGTCGAGCTGACCGAGCGCTTCCACCGGCTCGAGGGGGAGCGTCCGCACGACCCCGCTAGACCGCAGAGTCGGGGCCATATCCTGGCCCTCGATGCTGAGAGCTCTGGGCTGCGTTCCCTGGCGTTCGATGGTAGTGAGGTTCCGCTCGGAGAGCCCCATATCGCTGAGATCACGACACGCGACGTCGACCGGGCGCACTTTCCGCATTTCTTCCTCAAAGAGATCTCTGAGTCTCCAGACAGCGTGCGCCGCACCCTGCGGGGCCGTTTTCTGGTCAGCCACAGCGCCGAAGGCCACGCCCGTTTCGAGTTCCGCTTCGGCAATGAAGCGATTCCCGACGACGTGGTGCGCGCCCTGGTCTCCGGAGAGCTGCGGCGCATCATCACCATAGGCCAGGGGACGGCCTCGATCGCGGCGATGGCTACGGCGTATCTGGCCAAGCGCCTGCTCAAGGGCAGCAAGCTCGAGGTGCTGGGCATGAAGTCGACCGAGCTGTCCGGCTTCGAGCTCGACGACCTGGGTCCCGAGACGTTGGTGGTGGCCGTGTCTCAGTCGGGGACCACCACCGACACCAACCGCACGGTCGAGATGGTGCGCGAGCGGGGCGGTCGCGTGTTGGCGATTGTCAACCGGCGCGGCTCGGATCTCTCGGCCCGTGCCGATGGTGTGATCTACACCAGCTCGGGGCGCGATGTCGAGATGTCGGTGGCGTCGACCAAGGCGTTCTATTCCCAGGTCGTGGCGGGCTACCTGCTCGGGCTGTTCTTTGCCCACAAGCTGGGCACGATCTCTGAGGACGAGATCGCGGCGCGCTTGTCCGAGCTCGACCGCCTGCCCGAGCTGCTCGAGCGGGTGCTGCTCGAGAGCCAGCACATCAAGGCCATCGCTCGCGAGCATGCGGTGCGCAAGCGCTATTGGGCGTGTGTGGGCAGCGGACCGACCAAGCCCGCCGCCGACGAGATCCGCATCAAGCTCTCGGAGCTGTGTTACAAGTCGATCGGGGTCGACACGATCGAGGACAAGAAGCACATCGACCTCAGCTCAGAGCCCCTGATCCTGGTGTGTGCGGCGGGGCTGTCCGGCCACGCCCTGGCGGATGTGGTCAAGGAGATCGCCATCTTCAAGGCCCACAAGGCCTGTCCGATCGTCATCTGCGAGCAGGGGGAAGAGCGCTTCGCGCCGTATGCGGCGGCGGTGATTCCCGTGCCGCTGGCTTCGGAGGCGCCCTCGTTGCTCTTGAACACCGTGGCCGGGCACCTGTTCGGCTACTACAGTGCGCTGGCGATCGATGAGACCGCCCAACCGCTACGGCGCATGCGGGCGGAGGTTGAGCGCACCCTGCGGGGCTTGTTGGAGGATCCGAGCGCCCGCATCGAGGACAGCCTGGCGGGCTTGCGCCAGCGCCTGGTTCCTCTGGCCGACCAATTCCGGGCGGGCCTGTTGGGGCACGCGTATGATACCGGGCTCGAAGTGCGCACTGTGGCCCGCCTGAGTCTGTTGTTGGAGTGTGCTGTCGGCGTTATCGCCATCGATGACATGGCCCGTTGGTTGCCCGAGCTGCGCGGGCCCGAAGTGCTGCTCGACCTGCTGTTGCTCGAGCTGTCGGCTGCGATCGATCAGCTGCAGCGGCCCATCGACGTGATCAAGCATCAGGCCAAGACGGTGACGGTCGGGATCTCCCGCACCGAAGATGCCCCCCGGGGCAGTTTTGCGGACTCGCTCCGCGCCGCGGGCGGGTTGCCGCAGCGTCTGCTGTACCGCGACCGCCTTGCCTTACGGGTGCTCGGGCCCCTGGTGGCATCGGTGGATGGGGCGACGCGCTACAAGGTGTTTGGACTGGACAATCTGGGCATGCCCGGGCCGGCGGCCACCATCTTCACCGAGGCCCAGACCGGCATCGCCGAACAGATCCCATCGCGTTCGAGCGTTCCCGGCCCTCTGAAGGGCACCAAACGGCGCGTGGTCACGCGGCGGCAGTTGTGGTTGGGAGTGGGGAAGCGGGATGGGCGCGACCTGGTCATCCTGCCGCTGGTCGCAGACGGCACGATCGACGGGTTGCTGTTGTTGCATGTTCGCTTTGTCGCCGATGCCAGCCTCGGCGAGAAAGTGGACGCACTCAAGAACCTCGGGGCGCGCTACGAAGAGCTGCGCTGCGCGGTGACGGAGTGGGACACAGAGTGGGACGAGTCGCTGTTGGAAGATCTGCCGGTCCGCGACCTGCTCGCGCTGTCTCCCGAAGAACTGGCCCGCAGCATCTGCAAGGCCTGATGAACGTCAAGCCTAGTGCCTCCGCGCACAAATTCCGGTCCAGTTCTTGCGGCGGCACGGCATGGGCTTCATCCTCCTCCTCCCCGCTACGCGTAGGGGCTCGTCGTCGATCTTTGCCCCTACCGCACCGGCGCTGCGCCCTGTACCAAAATTATCGCGCTGCGGCACTAGACCCCGCGCGTCCGATAGATGAGGGGGAAACAAGCCCGCTTCTGATCGGGCACAGCGGAGGAAGCGATGCTCAGACGTCGACCCAAAGAGCTGTTCGAAGTGATGGGCTCGCATGCCCCCCATGAAGGCGCGATCAGCTCCGCTCCACAGGCACGCAAGCGTGCCGGCGCTGTCGAAAACTGGGGAGGAGCCCCCATCGTGGTGCTCAGCTCCGACGAGGACCCTGCCCAGGAGGCCGGGGAAGCCGCGAGCGCCTTCGACGAGCTTATCGCCCCGCGCTCGCTGGCTGACGAAGAGACCCAGAACCTGCCGGCTGTCGGCCAGAAGGAAGCGGGTTTTGAGGAGTCGGTTGTAGAGGCGTACGAAGTTGCCGCGCCGGTTCGTGTCGTGCAGCAAGAACCTGTTCCAGAGCAGGCCGCTGATCCCGAGGCGCCGCGCAAGCGCCGCTTTGTCTCGTTGGATACACCCTCGAGCCAGCGGTTGCGCGCCCGGGCGGCCGCAGCGGCCAGGCCAACTCCGCTCCCCAAGCCCAAACCCGCAGCAGCCACGCCGAAGGCGGCGCTAGCCGCGCCGATCCCGCCCAACGCCACCGGGGAGCATCCGTCGACCTGGGTGGGCGAGCTGGCGATGTGGGGCAGCCAGACGTTGCGGCTGCGTCGGGACACGCTGCTCGTCGCCCTGGCGATCCTCGGCGTGTCGTTGCTGCTGGCCTTTTTGTTCGGCCAGAAGCTCGGCGAGATGGCCGCCCCGGCAGGCAGCGCCCTGCAGCAGTTGCTGGAAGGCGTGGCGTAGGCAGACTGCGTAGGTTCCCCTACAAACCCGCCAGTCCACAGGCCTGCTCCAGCACGGCATCGAACATCGCGCTGGTGAGGCGGCCGGTCTGGGTGTTCTGCTGGCTGACATGGAAACTGGCCACCACCGGTAGCGGGAGCCCCTCGAGGGCGACCCCTCCATGGCAGAAACGCGGGCGGTCTTTGGCTCTGCGCACGATGTCCTGGGCGCGCTCAAAGTGCTTCAGCATCGATTCGAAACCGATCCGCCCCAGGGCGAGCACTGCCCGGAGCTCGGGCAAGAGGGCTACTTCTTCGCTCAGATAGGGTGCGCAGTTGCGCTGCTCTTCGGCGTTGGGGCGGTTCTTGGGGGGGACGCAATGGACGGGGCTGGTGATGAAACAACCTCGCAGGATCAGGCCATCATCGAGGCCCAGCGACTCTGGCTGTGAGGCCAGTCCCCGCCGATGCAGGGCAGCGTAGAGGAAGTCTCCCGAGCGGTCGCCGGTGAACATGCGGCCGGTGCGGTTGGCGCCGTGCGCCCCGGGCGCGAGGCCGACGATCAACAAGCGCGCCTGAGGGTCGCCGAAGCCCGGCACGGGTTTTCCCCAGTAGCTCTGCTCGCGGTAGGCACGCCGTTTGACACGCGCGACCTCCTCACGCCAAGCCACCAGCCTTGGGCAGGCCCGACAGGCCACCAGCCGGGCACGCAATGCACGGAAGTCGTTGCTCATGAACCGTGGGCAGGTTGCAAGCTGACGAGTCCAGCCAACAACGCAACTCGTTGGCTCTCGAAACAGCGCAGGTTGGCCTGAGGATAGCGGGGCAGGGCTTGCAGCCAAGCGCGCTCTTCGGCGTTCCGGGGTGGGTGGGCGCGGGCCTTGTCGAGGGCCGCGTCGAGGCCACCCTGCTCGGAGAGATCACGGGCCAGGCAGAGCTTGTGCCAGAGCGTTACCAGCTCGGGAGCGTCGAGGTCGATCTTCTCCCAGACCTCGTAACTTTCCGCGGCATGCCAGTGGACCTGCTCGCCCTCGAGCAGGTCGTGCAGGGCGTCCGCATGCTGCGCGCCCCAGGCTTGCAAGGTCTCAAGACTGGCGAGAAACACGCTCAGCTCTTTGTCCTCAAGGGGTGCGCTGAGCAGCTGCAGGCGCAGGTCGGCGCGGCTCATGCCTTCACGCAGGTGTTCGGTCCCCCGTATCTTGCGTACGCTGAGCATCAGAGGAACGAGCACCGAGCACAGCATGACACTCGCGGTGAACCAGATCATCACTTCGGCGATGTCTGCCAGGACGAGGCCGGTCATATCAGGGCTTCTCCAAGCGAGCCCCGAGACGCAGCCGTGGCAAAGGCCTGGCGGGTTTCGGGGGCTCGGGTTGCGGTGCAGCCGGAGGCGGCGCCTCGGTGCGCCCCGCCGGCGCCGGCGGGGCGCTGGGCTCTGCGTGTGGCGTCTCTTTGGGGGGCGCTACAGTCTGCGCCGGGGCGGCGGCTTTGCGCGCAGGTGCAGGCGCAGCCTGGAACAATGGCTCTTCCCGCGCGGGGGGTTGTGTCTTGGCAGCCGTCGCCGCGGCCGCTGGGGCAGGCGCCGCTGCGGCGAGATACTTCGGGACTGGCGCAGGCTTGGCAGCCAGTGCGGTTTTTTTGAGCGCGGTCGCGGCTCCCCCGGCCTCCTTGATCGTGCGGTGGAGCGCTGGCGTGGCCGCTCGGCGCCTCGACTTCTGCTCGCTGGGCAGCGCCTTTTGGACCGGCTCGACCAGCAATGCCGCCGTGGGGAGGCTGTGCTTGGCGGACGGCAGCTCTTGCACGATGCTGGCCAGCGGTTGACGCAGGGATTGCAGCTCGGCGCGGATGCCCTCGGCGTAGTCTTCCAGCCGGCCGCGCAACGAGTCCGACAGCGCGCCCCTGATCGCGAGTGCCACGGCCCGGGCCGTGCGGCGTGCATCCAGGCTGGGAATCAACAGCCGGCTCAGGCCATGCAACACCACGCACAGCAGCAGCGCTACCGCGGCGATGTGGGCGAGCACGACCAGCCCCTTGAGGCCGCCCGTCAGCAGCTCGCTCCCCAGCGCCCACAAGCCCCAGACGGCCCCGGCGAAAAGCGCCAGACTGCAGAACAGATCCATGCCACGCGCCAACGCGCGCTGCCAGGGCGCGATCCGCAGTTGTTGGCCGAGCACATCCCGCCGCACCCGCTGGCTGCAGCGCTGCAAGAATGCCGCGTGGCTGCGAGCGTCCGCCTCCCAGGCCGCCAGCGGCAATCCCGCCCGGAACAGGCGGTCCTGGAGGGCCAGCTCGCTCGCCCGCAGCGAGGCGTGGATCTCCGGGCGGTCAGCCCTCGCCAGCACGCGGTCGACAGCCTGCTCCGGGTCGGCCAGCCCGGCTCCAGAGAAGATCCTCCGGGCCAGGCCATAACGCAGCATCGCGCTAAAACCCAGCCAGGCCCGCAAGGGGCCACGGAAGAGCGCGTGGCTCTTCAGGGCCAGCTGCGGCTCGGCTTCCTTGGCCAGCAGCTCGATCTCTCCATCGAGTTTCTCGATCAGGCCGTCAGCGTGTGGTGCCAGCAGCTCGGGGGCCTCGCGCTCGATGCCGTCCAGAGCCGCCTGCAGGTGGGCAGGAGCGACGCTCTCGACCCGCTCCTGCAGAGCCTGCAACACGGCGGCTTGTTGGCGGCTCTTGATGCGGGCTTCGGCGCTGGCATCGAGCTCGAGCTGCAGGTAGTCGGCCAGCTTGCGCAGCTCGTCGGTGGGGGGGCGGGCCTCGGGGGCCAGCCCAGCCGAGGTCGCGAAGATGCGCACGTCGGGCAGACCTTCACGCGCGAACAGACCGCCCAGGTCGGCCCGGATCTCGGCCAGATCACTGCTGCTGGAGATCTCATCGACCTTGTTCAGCACCACGGCGCACGAGCTGAAGCGCTTCTCCCGCAGCAGCACCGACCAGATGCGCTCGTCGCGGTAGTTCTCGGGATTGAAGACGTACAAGACCAGGTCCGCCCGCTTCAACAGCTCGACGGTGTACTCGCGGTTCTCGACCTCGTAGCTGTCGAGGTCCGGCGTGTCGATCAAGACTTTGGTCTGCAGCGCCGGCCGGTTGTGGGTCACGAGCACGGCATCGCTGCGCAGGCGCGCTTCGATCAGCGCGCCGTCGGCGGCCTCATGAAGATAGAGGGTCGCCCGGTTGGTACACGGGCGGCGCGAAGAGACGCCGGCGATGCGACTCCCCGCCAGGGCGTTGATCAGGCTGCTTTTGCCAGCGCCGGTGCCTCCGACCAGCAGCACGGTCAAGAGCGCATCGCTGGTCTCGACCAGCTGCACCCGTGCGCGCTCGAGGGCCTCATTCAGGGCTCGTCGTTCGGCGGGAGACGGCTGCAGCAGCTCGAGGTTGTCGACCCGATCGCGCAGCGTCTCGAGCTGGTCGGCCAGCTGGCGTCGTCGTGGCTCTTTCATCACCGGCCTCCCTCGCTGAGTGCTTTGTGGACCCGATTCCAGGCCGAGTGGACCGCGTCGAGCTCGGCGTCGGTGCAGGCTGTGGGAATACTCGCCGAGAGGGGATCGAGCAGATGGGTCTGCAGCAGCTGCCGGATTTTCTGTTCCTGGAACTGCTTGAGCGCGGATTTCTGCGCGGAGAGATAGGCTTCGAAGCTGTACTCGACGGCCAGCTGCATGAAGCCACTGACGAGCGGGCCGATGACCGCATCGGACCAATCCAGGCCACCCGATTTGACGGCCAATGCCACCACAGTCAGGTTCAAGGCGACGTTGCCGGTGCGCATGGCCGCCAGCAAGGTCGGGTTCTTCTCGAGCTGCCCGAGGATGGCCTCGGCCCGCTGCTGGATCTCGACATCGAGCTCCTTGCGGTAGCGGGCATACGCATCCATCAAGGGCTCGTAGAGCTGCTCGATGAAGTCCGCGTCGCTGAGGCGCTCGCACAAGCTCTGCCAGGAGGCCTTGCGGGTGGTCATCGCCTGCTTCTGGGCGAAGCCCCGCATCTCACCCAGCCAGCTCTCGATCAGGTCTTCGAGGATCACATGCTCGGGCGGGCGCGGCTTGTCCTCGCTGCCCCAGAGCTTCGAGACGGCCGTCCGCACCAGCTGCCAGGGCAACGCGATCAGCTTGCGTGTGCCTCGTAACACCGGGCCGATGCCCGGGAAGTCCATCAGCTCGAGCAAACGCACCAGCGTCTGGTTGTATTCGCTGTACTTGACGCCCCCGAGGTACTCATTGCGGTAGCGGCCGAACAGGTCTTTGGCGGCCCGCTTGTCGAGCTCGAGCTGCCAGGCACGGGCCGCGTCGGCCTCGCGAGCCAACGGCGAGAGCAGCTGCGGCAGGCGGCCGTTGAGGTTCAGCAAGACCGAGCTGAGCACGCGGCGCTTCAACGCCGAGCGTTGGCCGGTGGTGCCGGCCACCAGCTCACGCAGGCGTTGCGACTCCGGGCGTTCTCGCAGCTGCAGGAAACGTTGCTCTGCGGTTTCGGCCTCGACCCGCGGCAGCCACAGGAAGTCGACCGTAGTGCCGGCCGCCTCGCGCCACTTCTGCTCGATGTCCTTGCGCAGGTGATCGTCGCGCTCGAGCTTGTTTCCCACCAGTAGCACCGGAATACCCGCCCTGCACAACAACCTGAAGATATGCAGGCCGCGGTCATCGGCGTAGCTCTCGTCGGTGACGCAGAACAGGATCAGGTCGGCCAGCCCCGCCGCATCCATCACCGCCCGCATGTAGATCTGCGCTTCTTCGGTACTGAAATCCGGCACATCCCAGAAGACCGCCTCGGGGTCGGCGAGGCCGCTCTCGATAGGCCAGGCGCAGACCACCGGCCGGTAGCCCTGCTCGCGCAGCTCGGCATCGCTCTGCCGTTCCGGCCTGTCGCCGCGGTAGCGGGCGTAGTCGTCAAAGCGTACCGGGTAGCCTTCGAGCACATCATGGGCAGCCGGGTGATGGAAGGCCTCAAGGAACTGGCTGTAGCGCGAGGTTACCCGCATCGCGGCCAGCGGCTGGTCGAGCAGCAGGTTGAGCACCGTACTCTTGCCGGTGTTGGTGCCCCCGAGCACGGCGACATGCACGCTATCGCGTTCGAGCCAGCCCGCCTGCAGCGCCGGGCCGATCCTGCAGCGCAACTGCGAGACGGCGAACAGGTTGTCGAGGGGCCGCACACCGGCACGAGCCTCACGAGGCTCTATGCGTGTGAGCTCGCTGGCCTGGCTCAGCGCCTGCAGGCAACGTTGCCAGTCGGCCTGAACGGTTGCTTCGTCCTGGGCCACCGGTGTCTCCGGTCGGGTCTCAGTCGACATCGACGTACCGGTCGTGATCATCGGGGTGGCTGACGTTGTTGTACTTCCAGACCACCTTCTTACTGGAGTCGACCTCGAGGATCAGGTTTCCTTCTGCATCGCAGATGGTGGTATTGCCGTTGGGCAGCCGGTCGGCCTCATGAGGCTCGACGATGTTGTTGAATTCCCAGACGATCTGGCCCTCGGGATCGGCCTCGAACACCCGCCCGGCCTCGCCGTCAGCCACCAGCACGTTGCCGTTGGGGAGCAGGTCGGCCTCGCGCGGATCGCTGCAAGAGATCGCCCACGACTCGCGGCCTTCCCAGTCGACGATACGTACCTCGTCGGTGCCGGTCTCACACAGCAGCAGCCGACCATCCGGCAAGAGGTCGGCGTCGTCGACCTTGGTCAGGCCGGTGAGCGTCCGTACGACCTCACCCTCGGGATTCACCTCGAGGATCGTTGAGCGCTCTGAGGTCCAGCCGATCAGCAGGACCATCGTGTTGCCGTTTGGCATGCGCTCGGCACAGCCGACGAATTCCTGGCCGTTGCCCAACTCGGGGCTGAACACCCAGACCTGCTTGTAGTCGCTGTCGTACTCGATCACCTGCCGGGCATGCGCCGCGGCGACCAACAGGGAGCCGCTCGCCAGCACGCGCACATGGCAGGCGCCCGCAACGTTCTCGATCGTGTGGATGACCTTGTCATCCTTGTCGAGCACCAACACGCGGGCATTCATGAAGTCGCAGATCACGGAGCGGTCGCCGCTGATGCGCGGATGCGCTTCGCGGTCCTCGTCGTTCAGCCCTCCGTCGTCTTCGAGCCAGGCCTGCCAGGCGTCGGCAGCCACGGCCCGCTCTTCGGCGGTACCGTAGGGCAGGCAGGGCAACGTGGCCCCGGTGTAGCGACAGAGCCAGTCTTCGGCCACCAGTCGCTGCGCGGTGTCTCCCATGCGTAGGATCTCGACCAGAGCCAGCAGCCCCAGAGCTGAGCCGTTCTCGACGAAGAGCTTGGCGGCCGCCAGCCGAACCCCCGCATGGGGCGCATGCAGCAGGCCCTCGAGCTCGGCGTGGAGAGGCCGTCCGGCCTTACGACAGAGGTCGATCAGGCCTGCCAGCGCGAAGGGACGCAGTTTGGGCAGCAGTGCCAGGCAGTCTGCCTCTTCGGGCAGGCCAATGCCCTGGAGCGCTGCGAACAGGGCCTGGAGCTCAGCACGCGAGCCGCCGATCTCCAGAAGTTGCATCAAAGTGCCGCGGGCCGCGGCCCCCTCGACCTGGGCAAGCTGTCTGATGGCGGCGGGCCGGACGCTCTGGATGCTCTCCAGATCGGTGCGCAGCGAGCGCCAGCGTAGCCGCAACTCAGCGGAGCGTGGCGACAAAGCCAGCTCGTCCATCACATCGCGCACGGCCGCGCCCTCTGCCAGCAAGCCGCGGTACGCATCATCGCGTTCGCTCCCACTGGCCGAGTCCAAACGGTAGAGCTGGCGGACGATCCGGCGATGCCAGCTCTCGCCGCCGTCGCCGGGAAGCAGATAGGCGCGCAGCGCGGCCGCTTCGTTGGCCACCCCCATAGTGTGCAGGAATTTGCGGTCGGCGGCGCCGGGGTCTTGCCGCCGTACCTGCAACTTCTGCTGCGCCCACAGGCCTGTGGGCAGGCAGAGCAGCAGGGCCAGGATCAGGGCCCTCGGTCGGGCCGCCACGGTTCTCGCGGGCATGCTGGCTCCTTCAACGCAATCGGGGGCCGCGGCTGGCGAGAGATGGGGCCGCGGCAAAGATCTCCACAGACATCTTTGGGGCATAGGCGTCTGTTTTTCCAGGCTTTACCCGGGAATTCCTCGCAACTTCCCGGGCTTTCGTGCCACCTGCGCCCAGCTGGATGACCTCGAAGATCTCTGTTTCGCCCGGCAGGGACAGCTCAAAGCCAATGTTTCCGTCGAAGTCGAGCTGTTATTGACCGGCTCGCATCTCTGGGTCGTTGCAGTGCAGGTGGCCGACGCCGGCCAGCTCGATGCGCAGCGCCGCAGCATCGAGCTGCAGTTGCCCGAGAATTCTCTGAGGAGGGTATCGTGAGAAGGGCAGCGCCCGTCTGCTTCCCGGGGACGTCTAGGTCACTCGGGCATCACCACGGTGCGCGAGACGGTGACATCGGTCTCGGCGTACTTCAGCGTGCCGCAGTTCAAGGACATCACCATGATGGGTCCATTGGGCGTGACCTGTAGCCCGTTGGGGGCCAACCCGCTCATCACGATGAGTGTGTCGCCGCTTTGCGCGCGGATCAGCTGGGAACCCTGCACGAAATAGGAGATGGGCGGATCCCAGGTGGCGTCGCCCCCCACAGTCGCGGGGAGGCTGAAAGTGACGCCGTCCAAGGTGCTGAAGCCAGGACTCTGGGTTGAAGAGAGCTCCAAGCGAGAGGCGATCTGTTCGAGGGCCAGATACCCTTGGCTGCGGCGCTGGTAGCTGTCTCCCAGGTCGGAGGTGACGAAGAGCGATTCGGAGAGGATCAGATAGATCGCCAGCAGGATCGGTACCCCGATGGCTACTGCGACCATGATCTCAACGAGTGTGTAACCCCGTCTACTATTCTTCCGCAAGCACATAGGCCACCAGTTCTGTGTGATTCTCGCCGTTCATCCCCTGCCAGTCGGCGCGGGCCGTGAGCTCGAAGTAGTCGGACGAGCCCGCGCCTCCAAGGGGCGTGAGGGTCACTGGATCCACTTCGCGTGCAGTCAGCGAGCCAATCTGCACCGAGCCCTCGAGAGGTCGCAGGTTCTCGTTGTTCGTGCCGGTGAGATCGAATTCCTCCCCGTTGACAGACAGGGCGACCAGCGTCGCTCGGTCTGAACCATAGTACTCGGCAATCTTCGCTGCCAGCCCCTGTTGTGCGGCTGCGGTTTCGCGCGACAGCATCTCCAAGCGGATCGTTTCGAGGATCGCTGTTCCTAAAGCGAGCACCAAAACCATCAGGATCGCCATGCTGACGATCACTTCGACAAGCGTGAATCCCTTTCGAAAGGTTGCTTGCTGCTGTCTACCCGCCACGGGCGCTCCTTCGTTCTATGTCGAGCATCTCCATTAGATAGTCTTGCGCGAGCACCACCCGCTCGCAAGTAGAAACATGAAATTTATTTAACGCAACGCGGTGCAGGTTCGATTGGAGGCCGGTTTGCGTGGGGGCGGGACTGATGGAATACTGGCACTAGCCCGCTCTGGGGTGTTCGGCTCCCCGAGGAATCTATGCGTCGCTCGCAAAAGCTCGGTCGTCTCCTGGTTCTGCTCTCGGCGTTGGTTGGCTGTCCCAGCGCCGTAGATCTCCTGGACATCCACCTGCATGTGCGCGTCGCGGGTTCCTTCGAGGGCGGCTACTGCGCGCCGGGGCGAGGATTTGATTGCAGCAAGATCGTACTCTCCGGCTGGTCTGAGCTGGCGGGTGTCCCCATCGCGCTGCTCGGTGCCGCATTTTTTCTAGCGGTCGCGGCGGTCGTGCTGCGCTCGTTCTGGCGTTCGGGTGAGGACACTCTGGCGGGCCGTCTGTGGATCTTGTCCTGTTACGGCTTGGCGATTCTCTACTGCGCGCTCCTTATGGCTGTCAGTGTTCTGCAGCTCAATGCCCTCTGCCCGGGTTGTCTGGCGTTGTACCTGTGTGTGTCTGTGGGCGCGCTGGGAGCCGGGCTCTGGCGCGGAGAGCAGAAGCTCTCACTGGCCAGGATCGGGCTGAGCGGAGATAGCCTGTTGTTCGCCAGTGTGTTTGCATGCAGCGTGCTCGTGGGACTGCAGCTCGCCTCACTGCGGGAAGAGAGCTTGCGGGTGGGTTTGCAGTCAGGCACCGAGGTCGAGCCCGAGCCGGGCCTCGATCCGGATGGGGTTCCCTTTCTCGGGCCGCCCGACGCCCCCTTGACAGTGCAGATCTATTCGGATTTCGAGTGTGGCTTCTGCGCCGAGTACGCGGGTTGGTACACACGGCTGCTCGATGACTTCCCTGACCAGGTCCGGATCGAGTTCCACCACTTCGTGCTTCCTCAGCACCCCCGCGCCGCAGACGCGGCCCGCGCCGCGGAAGCGGCCTACCAACAGGGACGTTTCTGGCAGTACCATGACCTGCTGTTCGCCGAGGATGAGCCGGAGTATACGCTGGAAAACCTGCGGGGCTACGCCCGTGAGGCGGGATTGCAGCTGGAGGCCTTCGATGCGTACATGAACAGCCCCGAGAGCGTCGAGCGCTTGCAGTCTCGTCAGGCCCACGCGCGCAGGCTCGGCGTTCAAGTCACGCCGACGACGATCATCGGGGGCCGGCGTCTCGACCGTCGACCGCTCTACCCCGAGCTCTCGGCTCTGGTCGAGGCAGCGCTGGCCAGGCAGCCGTGAAGCTCAGCCTCGAGACCCGGGATCTCTTGCGGGCGTATCGTTCAGGGATCTTTCCGATGGAGGTTGACGGCCGGCTCGAGTGGTTCCGCCCCGATCCGCGGGCCATCTTCGAGCTCGAGAGATTCCACGTGCCGCGGCGCCTGGCGCGGCTGGTTCGCCAACGGCCGTTTGAGCTCCGCATCGATGCTGCCTTCCGCGAGGTGATGGAAGCGTGCGCGGTGCGCCCTGAAGGTAGCTGGATCTCTGCGCGCCTCGTCCAGGCCTATTGCCGCCTGCAATCCCAGGGCTTTGCTCACAGCCTCGAAGCCTGGCGAGAGGGGAGCCTGGTCGGAGGGATCTACGGAGTCAGCCTGGGGGCAGCTTTTATGGGAGAGTCGATGTTTTCCCGAGTCAGCAATGCTTCCAAAGTCTGCCTGGTCGAGTTGATCGCTCACTTGCGACGACGCGGCTACCAGTTCTGCGACATCCAGTTCGTCAATCCGCACCTCAAGCAGTTCAAGCCACGGCATATCTCCGCGCATCTCTACGAGCGCCGTTTGGCCAGGGCGTTGCGGCAACCTTGTCGCTTCGTCGCGTGTCTGGCGTGAGTCATCGGGCGCTCTGGGTAGCAGGCGACAGTGTGCCCGGTTGCCAGTCTCCGGGGCTGCGCCATGCTCGGGGGATCTTCACCAGCCTCCGGGTCGCGGGTGGCCGAGGATTGCGTTTGGAGCAGCACTACCAGCGGCTGCGGGACGGTGCTGCACGTCTCGGCTTGCAGCCTCCGGAGCGTTCTGTGCTGCGCGAGGGCTTGCGCGGGCTCGACCATCGTGGGCTCGAGGGGATCTTGCGTGCGAACCTCGCCGCGGGGGAGGAGGGGCAGACGCATTTCTGGCTGAGCTTCGAGCAGCAGGAACTGAGCGGCTCCCCGGTCTGGAGCTTGCACCTGGTGCCCGGCGGGCACTGGCCGCAGCGGCCCAGCGCTGGCCTCAAGTCTTTCGCCTGGCTCGACCACTGGTTGTTGGCCCGCAAGGCGCGCCAGGCAGGCGCGGATGAGGCCATCTTGCTGACTGCAGACGGAGCCCTGGCCGAAGGTTGCCGCAGCAACCTGTTTGTGGTCCGCGGAGCCAGGGCTCAGACCCCTCCGACCTCTCTGGGAATCCTTGCTGGCACTACGCGTGAGCTCCTGCTGGAACATCCACGCGTCGCAGTGGCGGCGTTGCATGTCGCGGATCTTGAGACAGCGGATGAGATCTTCGCCAGCAACGCCGTCCGGGGGATCGTTCCCTGTCGATGGAGAAATGTGGGGCCCGGCCCCTTCGCATCCCAGCTGCAAGAATGGTACCGACAGCGTTGGCAGCGAGAGGCGACGCCGCTCGATGGGCCCACGCCTTGCGAAGGTTTCCACTCAGAACTACCCTGAGGAATTGGTCGGTTGTGCAGGTTCGGCTTGATCGTTCCAGTCAGTCTGGGCCGAAGCGATCAACGGTTTTTTTTCAGAGCCGTCGCAGCCAGTAGAGGAGTGTGGGTTGATTCCCGAGTCAGAGACCCTGGTGGTCCAGGGCCGTCTGTTTTTTGCGAACCGCGCGATGTGTCTACGCGGCCTCGAGTCCTATCGGCACGCGGGCGGGCCGGTCCCCGCCGAGCAGGATGGCTCCTGGCTGCGTTACGATTTTTCTGGCAGCGTACCGCGCGCTACCGCCTCGCAGGTGACCCGTGCTATTTGCGGCGCGGCGCGTCGCGCTGCTGGAGGCTTCGTCGATGTGATGGTCGCCGCCAGCCTGGGCGTGCGTGTGCGTGCCGGCGGAAGCTGGAAAGTCTGCGCACCGAGCCTGCCCGGAGGGGCCAACCGGCGTTTGGGTACCCTGGCATTCCGCAATCTGCAGGGTGTCTCTGCGGTTGCGTTTTCGCCGGGCGGCACACAACTGGCCACGGCCAACGCCGCGGGGGAGATCTGGCTTTGGCAGGTGACGAGCGGCGAGCTGCTGCACCAACTCGTCGGGCACGACGCGGTCACGACCATGCGGGGAACCAGCTCTCTCGTACAGGCGATCAGCTTTGCGCCCGACGGAGGCATGCTCGTCTCGGGAGGGCTCGATGGGATCATACGGATCTGGGATCCGGCCACCGGTAAACAGCTGAAGAAGCGCTCTGCGCACACAGGTCCCGAGGGAGTGCTCGATGTCGCCGTCTCGCCCGACGGGACGTCCTTGGCGAGTGTCGGCAGCGGCGGAGTGGCGAAGATCTGGGGGGCACGCTCGGGCCGTGTGCTGGCCGAGCTCGACTGTCAGGGAATTGCCCACCGCTGTGTCTTCTCCTTGCTGGGCGAGCGCCTGGTGACGCTGGTCGGCCGGGGTCGCTGCTTGATCTGGGACCTGACAAAGAGCGAGGTCGAACACAGTATCGAAGCCGAATATGGCTTTGAGAACCTGGCGATCTCTTCGGATGGGCGCACTCTGGCCCTCGGCCACGCACAGCATCCGCCGAGCCTGTGGGATGTCGAGAGCGGCCGCAAGCTTGGTACCATGAAGTCTCCCAACGACCGCATCCTCGAACATTTCGGCTGCCTGTGCTTCAACCCTGCGGGAACGCATCTGGCCGTTTTTCATTGGGGAGCCTACGACGAGCGCAGCGGGTTCCTGCCGAACAGCCTGAGGCTCTGGGATGTGCAGAGCGGTGCGTGTGGCCCGTTGTTCGAGGGCGCGCTGAAAGATCCGCGTTCGATGAGCTTCTCGCCCGACGGCAAGTTTCTAGTGACCAGCGGGGACACGGGCCTTCGCGGAACGGCTCCCCGCATCTGGGATGTCGCGCATGCAAAAGAATCCCAGCTGCTTCCCGGTCACGCGGCTGCCGTGTGCTCGCTGAGCTTTGAGCCCAACGGACGTTGGTTGGCCAGCTGTGGAGAAGATCACAGTGTGCGCGTCTGGGACCTGCAGAACGGCCAGCAGGTCATGAGTCTGCCCTGGGACACTGTGCTGTCTCCGTTCGGAGCTTTCAGTCCAGACGGAGGGAGCCTGCTGGTGGCCGGCGGCGCGTTGCGCATCTGGCAGCCAGCGCAGGCGGGCTGGAGCGTCCACCCTGCCTACCGTGAAGCTGCTCGTCGCCTCGAGTTCGCTCATGGGGGGCGGCTGATCGCCCTCTCCCAGCAGGGAAACCTGAGCGTCTGGGCCCCCGAGGGAGAGCGCGAGCTGCTGGGGATTCCTGGCGTCGTCGACTTCTGCCTTTCCTTTGAAGGAGGCAGGGTGCTCATGGCGTTGGAAGAAGGGGGGCTGAAGCTGCTTGATCTCGAGCCGGTCAGCACCACGACGGTGTCCGTGAAGGGAAGCGGTTTCCGGGCGCTGGCGCTGTCCGAGACCCGCCAGTTGTGCGCGTTCATCGACGCTGAGGGCGGGTTGCATGGCTTCGATCTGATCGATGGGGTCGAGCTCTACGCGCGCCCGGATGCGCACGCACGCAGTCTGGCGCTCACGCCGGGCGGGTCCCAGCTGGCGGTCGGGCGGGACGACGGCAGCATCTGGATGCTCAACAGCATGAACGGCGAGAAGAGCTGTGATCTGCGCGGCCACTGTGGCGCCGTGCGCGTGCTACGTATCAGCCCCGACGGCAGTCAGCTTGCCAGCGGCAGTGAGGATACGACCATATTGTTGTGGCCGCTCAAATCTGGTCATCCATCGCCTTGATCGTCGCTGACGAGGCGAAACGCCGCGTCACCCGCAGACGCGCTTCGGGCAGCTCTTTTTTCCGCAGGCTGACCAGCTCTTCCGCAGGAACTCTCTGGAGCTGCAGGTCGAGCTCGGTCAGGCACTGGCCCAGCACCGTCTGGAAGATGGCAAACGACTCGTCGGCGAGTAGCTTCTCGCGCACCAGCTCATCGAAGGCGCGGCTGCGCATCTCACGCAGCTCGATCTGGAAGCTACACAGCTCTTGATTGCTGAGATCCTGCTTGGAGAGCAGGTTGAGGATCTCGTTGATGCGCATGTAGTACAGGTCGATGCGGTTCTTCTTCTTGCGCTTGACCGATTCGTGGACGGCGGTGGCGCAAGCAAAGATCGTCACCATGACCGAGAGGATGAAACCCATCAATTCGGCGTAGCGCACCAGAAATCCCGGCTCATTGCGCTCATAGTATGCCTTGGCACCGTCGTGCAGAGGGAACTGCAAGTGGGTCGCGTCGAATTGCTCGCTGATCTGCATCGCATTCAGGTCGCTGGCCACCAAGGCAGCACGGTGCCGAAACAGGGTGCTTGTGATGTTGTAGGCCAGCGTGGTGTCGAGGTCGCGATGGGCGACCAACACTGCGCGCACCGCGATGGTCGAGATCGCTGTATGGGGTTTCTCCCCATAGACCAGGCGCGGCACCACGTAGGGTTGCACGTAGGGATAGACCAGGCTGAAGCCTTCGACCGGGCCCCCTGGTGAACCGAGCTCCTCGAGGCCGAGCAACTCGCTGCCGGGCACGTCGAGCAGGCGCTGGCAGCCAGCGGAGTTCAGGCCCGAGACCGCGAAGACGGCGTCGAGCTGGCCGGCTTCGAAGAGCAGCTGGGCCTGGCTGGTGGAGACAAAGACGGGCAGGAAGTCGCTGTAGGCGAGGTTGTAGTGTTGCAGTAGCCGGCGCACCAAGCGCTCGGTGCCGCTCTCTTCAGGTCCCACGGCCACGCGCCGTCCGGCAAGCTCGTTGACCGCATGGATGGAGTCGCTGTTGACGATCAGGTGCAGCACCTCTTTGTGCGCGGGGAGCAGGCTCGTCACCTCAGGCTCGCCGGGCGTGTCGTTCTGCACGAAAGCCAGATCGACCTGGCCGTTCCGTAACAACCTGAGGTTCTCGATGGCACCCCGGCTGGTCTGCAGCTCTATGTGGATGTCGGGGAACTCGCTTTCGACGCACTCCTTGATCGCCTGCCCCAGGCGATGGTAGGTGCCCGAGACACCGCCTGTGGCGAGCTTCAGCTCGACGGTGTTGTCGCGCCCGAAAAACCAATACCAGGCTCCAGCGGGCGCACCGATCGCAAAGAGGATGAGCAGGATGCGTTTAAGCATCGGACCTCCTGGCCGGTTACGGCCGGGGAACGCGATTAACAGTAGACATCGGGCGCTGCCACTTCAAGATGTCAGTACGGGAATCGGTGGGTATGTCCCAAGGCGGAAACATCCGGAGGGGCTGTGAAACTCAACTTTGAGCAATTCCAGAGCCGGCTCAAGTCCTCAGGGCCCGCTTCGGTCTACGTGTTCAACGGGACTGAGGGGTTCTACCTCACCGAGAGCGTACGGCAGCTGAAACACGCCTGCCTGGGAGGTGAGGAGCAGAGTCCTTCGCTGGCCGAGCTTGAGGGAGCCGTCGAGCTGGCGCAGGTGCTCGAGCAACTCAAGACCTTCCCCTTTCTGGCCCCACGCCGGCTGGTCATCTTCCGAGCAGCAGACGACTTCATCGCGCAACATTATCAAGCCCTGCTCGCTTTTGCGGCGCATGCGCCCGATTTTTCGACGCTCGCGCTGTATGCCAAGCTGGACGGACGGCTGACCGCGACCAAGAAGTTGCGCAAGGCGGTCTGTTTCGTCGCGTGTGATCCCCCTTCAGAGAACGCTCTGCCGCGCTGGTTGATGGCCCGTGCGCGCGAGGTCTGGGGGGTCAAGCTGCAGCCGCGGGCAGCGCACCTGCTGACAGAGCTGGTCGGTTGCGAGCTTTCCCGCCAGGACGCAGAGCTGGCAAAATTGGCCTCGCTGGCGGGAGAGCGTAAGAGCATCGATGCCGGGATGGTCGAGCGCAGTGTGCTAGCTGTACAAGGGGTCAGCCTCTTTGGGGCCCTGGATGCCGCGGTCGATGGTCCTCCGAAGCGGGCACTGGAGCTGTTCAGTCAGCTGGTGGCGCGCGGTTTCAAAGGCAGCCGCGGCAACAGTGGCAAGTCCGATCCGATGGCGATTCTGATGCCCTTCTTCAGCATGCTTGCGCGTGATGTCCGGCTGCAGCTGAGCATCCGTCAGCAACTCGACGCGGGAGAGCGCCCTTCGCCGGAGGCGCTCGGCGTCAAAGACTTCCCCTTCCGGAAGGCGATGGGCCGCGCGCGCAAACGTCCGTTGAGGCGTCTGGAGCGCGACATGGAGGCGCTGCTGCAGACCGATGCTCAGCTCAAGTCCAGCCGTGATCCGGTGTTGGCGGTCGAACGCCTGGTCCTGCGGCTCAGCCAGGCACCGTGATCCGGCCGATCCACGTGCTGCCCGACTTCGACAGCGGCGGGGCCGAGCGCGCGCTGCTCGAGCTGCTGCGGGTGCAACGTGAGCGCTTGCAGCCGGTGCTGGCGCCCTTTTCGGCCTCGGGAGCGCTTCTGGCTGAGTTCAAGGAGCTGGGCCTGCCGATCTGTCCGCTGGGGATCGACCGCCCTGCGGACTTGCCAGGCAGGCTGGTCAGCCTGACCCGGCTGCCGCGTGCGGTGGCCAGGCTGGCCCGCCTGTGCCGCGAACCGGAGACCCTGCTGCACGCCCATATGTGGCACGCAGATATGCTCTGCCGCCTGGTGGGACGGGTGACCGGCCGTCCGGTGCTTGCCACCTGCCAGCTGGCGGCCTTGTCGCCGTTCCGGGCGCGTCTGGATCGGCACAGCCAGCGCTGGCTGCACGCGCGTCTCGGAGTCTCTGAGGACGTCGTACACTTCGTGCAGTCCGAGTTGGGCGGCAACTGCCAGCTTGTCGAGAACGCGCGCGGACCGGTCCACGCGTACGATCCCGCGGCTGCACGGGCGCGCCTGGGGCTTGAGGACGGGCCGGTGGTCGGTTGCCTGGGCCGGCTCGACAGCCAGAAAGATCCGCAACTGTTTGCAGCCACGGCTGGCATGCTGCGCAGGCGGCTGCCCGGGTTGCAGGCTGTCTGGATCGGTGCAGGACCGCGGGCGCAGGAGTTTGCTTCGGGCTTGCGCGCCGCGGGCGTGCGTTGGGCGGGGCACAGAGCCGATGGCGCGCGCCTGTTGTCGGCGTTCGACGTCCAGCTGTTCTGCTCGCATTGCGAGGGGTTTCCGCTGGTTTTGCTCGAGTGTTGGAGCGCCGGCGTGCCGGTGGTGGCTCCCCCCGTGCCCGGGCTGCGGTCCCAGATCGTCGATGGCGTGGATGGTCTGCTGGTGCCGCGTCGGATGGCCAGCCTGGCAGACGCCGTGCTGCGCGTGTTGGACGAGCCCGGGCTGTCCGCGCGTCTGGTAGAGGGTGGACGGCGAGCGGTGCTGCTGCGCTCTCCGCAGGCGATCGCAGCCCAGACCGAAGCTGTGTACCACAACATATTGGGATTCTGACGCAGACCCGGGGCATCGAGCACACTCCAGGGAGGAGTCCTTCGGCCCATCCGGCACCCCGCGTCCGCGCACCTGTCAGTCTGGCAGCCCGTCCGCCAGCCAGAAACCGCCCGCAAAGGTCCGGCAGGACTGGCATTCCGCTTGCTGAGTGTGCATCGTCAGGACTGAGCCCCAATCAGGCACAGGAATACCGATGGCTGTACGCTTTCAAGACTACTACGAGATTCTGGGGGTCCCGAGGGACGCCCCGCAGGACGCCATCAAGAAGTCCTATCGGAAGCTGGCGCGCAAGTACCACCCCGATATGAATCAGGCGGCCGGGTCCGAGGAGAAGTTCAAACAGGCGGCCGAGGCCTATGAGGTGCTCGGCGACCCCGAGAACCGCAAGAAGTACGATCGGCTCGGCCGCAACTGGAAGATGGGCCAGGAGTTCACTCCGCCGCCCGGTTTCGAGGGCGTCCAGTTCAACTTTTCCGGCGGCGGCGGCGGGGGCGGCGGTTTCAGCGACTTCTTCAGCTCGTTGTTTGGCGGAGGCGGCCCCGGCATGCGGGGCTTTGGCGGAGGAGGCGGGCGCGCGCCGCGGCCTCGGCAGGGACGTTCCCACGAGGTCGAGCTCCAGATTTCCTTCGAGGAGGCCTTCCACGGGACGCGCAAGAATTTCGGGCTTCAGGTCTCGGGCCAGGAGGGACCGAGCACCCGTGAGTACGATCTGAAGATCCCCCCCGGTACGACACCGGGTGCGACGATGCGCCTATCCGGTCAAGGCGAGAAAGGCTCGCAGGGCGGGCGTGATGGCGACCTGCTGGTCAAGATCCAGCTCGCTCCCGATCCGCGCTACAGGCTCGACGGGCGCGACGTGACCACGACCTTGAAGGTCGCTCCCTGGGAGGCTGCCCTGGGCGCGGAGGTTGCCGTACCCACCCCTGACGGCGAGGTCGAGCTACGGCTCCCGTCGGGTTCCCAGAGCGGCCAGAAGCTGCGCCTCAAAGGACGTGGCTTCCCCAACGCCAAAGGTCCCCAGGGCGACATGTTCGTCGAGATCATGGTGGTCGTGCCGCAGACCCTGAGCGACGAGGAGCGTGAGTTGTTCGAGAAGCTCAGCCAGGTGTCGCAATTCAAGCCTCGCGGCTGAGCGACAAACAGATGCCGACAGGAAACACTGCCGGGCCCAGGCCCGGCGAGGAGGGACTATCATGGATCCCAACAAGATGACAGAAAAGAGCCGAGAGGCCCTGCACGGCGCCCAGACGCTGGCCACGCGCTGCCAACACACTGAAGTGGATGCCGAGCATCTTCTGGTCGCTCTGCTCGAACAATCCGAGGGCTTGATTCCTCGGCTGCTGAGCAAGATGGACTTCAACACCCGAGCCTTGAAGGTCGAGCTCATGCGTGAGCTCGACAACCGCGCACGGGTGACCGGAGGCCACACCGAGGCAGGCAAAATCTTCCTGACTCAGCGCCTCAACCAGGTCTTGCTGCGCGCCGAAGATGAGGCCCAGAAGCTCAAGGACAAGTATGTCTCCGTCGAGCATCTGTTGTTGGCGATGCTTGAGACCGAGACCCAGAATACGGCGCTGGGGCGTGCTTTCCGCGACTTCCACCTCGACAAGCAACGCGTGCTCGAAGTCCTTGAGCAGCTGCGCGGGGGGCAACGCGTCGAGACCCCCAATCCCGAGAGCACCTACGAGGCCCTCGAGCGCTATGGGCGCAACCTGGTCGACGCCGCGAAAAGTGGCCGGCTCGACCCGGTGATCGGGCGGGACGCAGAGATCCGTCGGGTCATCCGCATCCTGTCGCGCAAGACCAAGAACAATCCGGTGCTGATCGGCGAGCCGGGGGTCGGCAAGACCGCCATCGTCGAGGGGCTGGCGCAGCGGATCGTGCGCGGTGATGTCCCCGAGGGGCTGAAAGACAGGACCATCGTCGCGCTGGACATGGGCTCGCTGATCGCGGGAACCAAGTACCGGGGCGAATTTGAAGAGCGGCTCAAGGCGGTGTTGGCCGAGATCAAGAAGTCCGATGGCCGTGTGCTGCTGTTCATCGATGAGATGCACACCATCGTCGGTGCAGGCAAGGCCGAAGGCTCGATGGACGCGGGCAACATGCTGAAGCCCATGCTGGCCCGCGGTGAGCTGCACTGCATCGGGGCGACCACTCTGGACGAGTACCGGAAACATGTCGAGAAAGACGCGGCCCTCGAGCGGCGTTTCCAGCCTGTGGTGGTCGATCAGCCGACGGTCGAAGACACCATCTCGATCCTGCGGGGTCTGAAAGAGCGATACGAGCTGCACCATGGTGTCGGCATCCACGACGCCGCGCTGGTGTCGGCGGCCGTGTTGTCGAACCGTTACATCTCCGACCGCTTCCTGCCTGACAAGGCGATCGACCTGGTCGACGAGGCCTGCGCGATGATCCGCACCGAGATCGACTCGATGCCTGCAGAGCTCGACGAGGTCACGCGCCGCATGATGCAGCTGGAGATCGAAGAGGCCGCGCTCAAGAAAGAGAAAGACAAGCAGAGCCAGGAGCGCATGAAGGCATTGCAGAAGGAGCTGGCCGAGTTGCAGGAGCAGTCCGCCTCCATGCGCGCGCAGTGGGAAGCCGAGAAGTCCGCCATCAGCAACATCCAGACGATGCGCGAGGCCATCGAGCACACCCGCGTCGACATCGAGCGCGCTCAGCGTGAGTACGACCTGAACCGGGCCGCCGAGCTGATGCACGGCCGTCTCCCGGGGCTCGAGGAGCAGCTGCGCAGAGAAGAAGCGCGCATGGCAGACAAGCAGCAGACCGGCCGGCTGCTTCGCGAAGAGGTGACCGAAGAGGAAGTCTCCGAGATCGTCTCGAAATGGACCGGGATTCCCGTCACGCGCCTGGTCGAAGGCGAGCGTGAGAAGCTGCTCAAGCTCGATCAGGTCCTGCACCGCAGGGTGGTGGGCCAGGATGAGGCCGTGACCCTGGTGTCCGATGCGGTGTTGCGTGCGCGCTCAGGCATCAAGGACCCCCGGCGACCGATCGGCTCGTTCATCTTTCTCGGCCCGACCGGTGTCGGCAAGACCGAGCTGGCGCGCACCCTTGCCGAAGCGCTGTTCGACAGCGAGGACAACATCGTCCGCATCGACATGAGCGAGTACATGGAGAAGCACTCGGTCTCGCGGCTGATCGGTGCTCCTCCAGGCTATGTGGGCTTTGAAGAGGGTGGGCAGCTGACCGAGGCGGTGCGGCGCAAGCCGTACGCGGTGATCCTGTTCGACGAGATCGAGAAGGCGCACCGGGATGTCTTCAACGTGCTGCTCCAGATCCTCGACGACGGGCGCGTGACCGACTCGCAGGGACGCACGGTCGACTTCAAGAACACCGTGATCATCATGACCTCGAACATCGGTTCGCACTTCCTGATCGAAGGTCTTCGCGGGGATGGCAGCATCGAGACGTCGGCCCGGAAGGCTGTGGAGGCCGAGCTGAAGCGGGGCTTCCGTCCGGAGTTCCTCAACCGGGTCGACGAGATCATCCTGTTCAAGCCGCTGCGCAAGACTGAGATCGAGCAGATCGTCAGGCTGCAGCTGGTCGACCTCGGCACACGCTTGGCGTCCCGGGACATCAGCCTGGATCTGAGTGACGAGGCGGTGCGGCACGTGGCCGACGCGGCCTACGATGTGGCCTACGGGGCCCGCCCGCTGAAACGCTACCTGCAGCGCGAGCTCGAGACACGGTTGGGCCGGGCGATCATCGCGGGTGACATCAAGGATGGCACGCGCGTCACGGTGGGCTTGCGAGACGGAAAGCTCGAGATTGTCGGCACCGAGCCGCGGGATCCTGAATGATTCCTGCGATCCAACCCGTGCTCCGCCAGACAGCTGTGGCGAGGGCGTCGGGTGCAGGCTTGAGGCCGGCGGGCTCAGGGCGTACCATGCAAGGTTGCTGAGGCGGCCGCTGTCGCAGCGGGAGGCGAGCCATGGCATCCAACCAGCCCACGCATACAGTCAAAGGGTACACCTACTCGGTCTGGCTGCGCTACCTCGAGCTGACGAGCATCGCCAGCTTCATGAGCCTGACCCTGATCAGCGTCACCCTGTTGGTGCGGCAGACCGCTGAGGCGCCGCCTGCCGGCCTGGGGTGGATCATCGCCGGAGGCTTCCTGGCGGCGCTGCTGTTTGCCGATTTCGCCAGCGGATTCGTGCACTGGGCTGCTGACAACTGGGGCGCGCCGACCTGGCCCGTGCTGGGCAGTGCCTTCATCCGTCCGTTCCGTGAGCATCATACCGATGCCGAAGACATCACCCGGCATGACTTTGTCGAGCTCAACGGCAACAACTGCCTGGTCAGCCTGCCGACCTTCTGGATGGCCTTTGCCTTCGAGCTGACGCCGGGTTGGCGGCTGTTTCAGGGAGTCTTCTGGATCTGCCTTGCCTGGTGGGTGCTCGGGACCAACCAGTTCCATGCCTGGGCGCACAGTCCGAAGCTGGCATGGCCTGTGCGCTGGCTGCAGCGGACGCGGCTGATCCTGTCGCGCGAACACCACGACGTGCACCATGAGTTTCCGCACAATCGGAACTACTGCATCACCACAGGTTGGATGAACCCGCTCTTGCGCGGAGTGCGCTTTTTCGAGCTGCTCGAGTGGGGGCTCGAGCGTGTGACTGGCGTGCAGCCGATGCACCGCCAGCTGTCCGGCGCACGTCTGGAGGGCAAAGACCCCTGGCCGATCGACGGCGTCGAAGTGGCTTGAGGCCTTGGCGTCAAGCGGCTGTCTGCGCTACCTTGAGTGAGGCGCGGAAAGTCCGTGCTGCACACCAAGGAGAGAGCATGCGCACCATCGCCAAGGCGAGTGTGCTGTTGCTGCTGTTGGCGGGCCTGGTCGCTGGACAAGACGATTTCCAGCGCGAGGGCAAGCCCGAGCAACGCGCCAAGAAAGACCCCCTCGAGGGACAACCACCGCCGGCCCTTGTGGTCGAGGGGTGGATGAACACCGAGGCAGCCCTGAGCCTCGAAGAGCTGCGCGGCAAAGTCGTCGTTCTGGACTTCTGGGGAACCTGGTGAGGCCCCTGCCGCGGGGCGGTACCGCACCTTAGGGAGCTGTACGCCCGGCACAAGGACCAGGGACTGGTCCTCATCGGAGTCCACACGACCAATGCCGGCGAGAACATGGCCGCCTTCGCCGAAGAGCAGGGCATCGACTACCCGATCGCCATCGACGTCGAGGAACGCACCAAGACGGCCTTCGCGGTCGACTCCTTCCCGGACTACTACCTGATCGACCGCGCCGGGAACCTGCGCGTGGCCGACCTGGCCAACGGGGATCTCGACCGCGCCGTCGAGCTGCTGCTGGCTGAAGAACCTCCGGCCAGCGAAGAACCGCCGGAGTAGCGGGAAGCCGCAACCCGGTGGGTTTTTGCCGCTCTCCAAAGTTGTATTCGTCGGTCATAGCAGCCTGCGGCGTAATTCGAAGAAGGGCTTTTTGGGCCCTTGTAGGGTGCGGGGTTTATCCCCGCCCGTTCGCTCGGGCGGG